>SEFT01000003.1 GCA_004144175.1 Sphingobacteriales bacterium | reverse complement strand
TTATCTACTAATTCCTGATAGGCGTTGAGGGCGGTAGCGTAGCGCTCCTCCTGCTTCTCCGCGATGCTCACCTTGGCAAAGTTGTACCAGGACTTTATGATCATATACTGGTACTTATCGCTGCTGGTCGATTCAGGGTAGTCGCGCATCAGGGCACGGTAGGCAATACCTGCAGCCCTATACTGGCCAATGTCATAATATAGCTCTGCCGCCAGCGCCTGTTTTTCCTCCAGCTTCTTACGGCATTCGTCTACATACTTGTTGGCTTCATCCAGCCTTTTAGAGTCAGGATGGGTGTTGATGAAATTCTGTAATGCATCCAGCGCCTTTGCCGTGTAGGTCTGCTCCATCGATGCCTTAGGGGACATCCTGTAGAGGCATAGTGCGTGCATAAACTCTACTTCCTCAGCATCTTTACTAGTAGGGAAGAACTCGGTAAAGTTTTTAAAGTGATATGACGCCGACAGATAGTCCTTCATATAATAGAAGCTGTAAGCATACTTATAATAAAGAGCCTCGTAGTTACGGGTGTTCTTCATTACAGGCAGCAAGCTCTCGTATATGGCGTTGGCCTGGGGATAGAGCTTCTTATCGTAAAACTCATTACCCTTTACCAGCTTATAGTTTACGTCATTGCTTTTCAGCACTTTTTCGTAGCCGGTACAGGCGCTCAGTAGTATAATACTGAGAAATATGAACAGTAAATTCTTTACGCGGAAATGCATAGTGGGCGACAAAAATACATAAACACAAGACTAATTGACAAATATGCGCGTAAAACTATGTTAAAATCAACTATGTAACCGATTTCCAGGTCCTTGTTGCGGTTATCCACAGAAATTTACGGTTATCCACAATTGAGTATCAACAACATGTGCGCTCAAGGCTGGAATCCTTTGCAGGACAAGCTTCTACCCTCATATTTTATTGTGGAAAAATATGTCGAAATCCGTTTGTGTGAATTTGTGGGAGTTTGTGTTACTTTGTGGTTATAAGTACATTTTACAGGTTCCATACCCATGACTGGTTTTCTCGGTGAATATGAAGTAGCGATAGACTCTAAAGGCCGCTTTTTGCTGCCTGCAGGGTTTCGCAAGCAGCTTCCGGAAGGGGCTGCTGAGCGCTTCGTTATTAACCGTGGGTTTGAGAACTGCCTCACTTTGTATCCGATGGATACATGGAATGCCTTATCCGAAAAAATCAACAAGCTCAACGATTTCAATCCAAAAGTCAGGGAATTTAAACGGTTGTTCCTAAACGGAGCAACTATTGTGGAAGCAGACAGCGCAGGCCGCTTGTTGCTATCTAAGCCTTTGCAGGAGTATTCAAACATTAAAAAAGACATGATAATTTCTGCGCAGGGCAATAAAGTAGAGTTGTGGGATAAAGATACGTATTACGCGTATATACAGAAGCATGCTGCTGACTTCAGCAGCCTGGCAGCAGAGGTGGCCGGTGGCGATTTCATTAACCCATTTGAAAGCTAGATGAAATGGGTAATCCCACTTTTTACCACACAACAGTTCTTTTACAGGAAACAGTAGCCGGACTGGACATCAAAAAAGATGGTGTCTATGTCGATGCCACTTTTGGTGGCGGTGGGCACAGCCGGTTGATACTGGAGCAATTGGGCCGGGAAGGGAAGTTGCTTTCTTTCGACCACGACGCGGATGCCTGGAGAAATAAGCCTGACGACGAAAGGCTGGTGCCGGTAACTGAAAACTTCCGGTATATAAAACGTTTTCTGCGGCTGCATGGCCACCCTGAAGTGGATGGTATACTGGCAGATCTTGGAGTAAGTTCTTTTCAATTTGATACGGCAGAGCGCGGTTTTTCCATCCGGTTCGACGGCCCGCTGGATATGCGGATGGACAAACGGATAGAGATGACTGCGGCAGATGTGTTGCAAACTTATGGCGAGCAGCAGCTGCACAAGCTCTTTGAGCAATACGGAGAAGTGCGCAACGCGAGGCAGCTGGCAAAACATATTGTAACCGAGCGGAATAAAGTAAAGCTGACGACGATAGAGTCTTTGAAAAGTATGATAGCCCCGGTAGTAAAGGGTTTACCGCAACGCTACCTGGCGCAGTTGTTCCAGGCACTACGTATAGAGGTGAACGATGAGTTTGGGGCGCTGAAAGAATTTTTGCAACAGGCAGCAATGAGCCTGAAGCCCGGTGGCAGGCTAAGTGTCATCACCTTCCACTCGCTGGAAGACCGCATAGTGAAGCAGTTCATTAAGCAGGGCGGATGGGAAGAAGCAGAGAAAGACATATTTGGAGTATCGACAAATAAAAGCACCCTTAGGGCGGTCAATAACAAGCCGATGGAACCAACGGAAGAAGAAATAAAAAATAATCCCCGCGCACGCAGTGCACGGTTGCGCATAGCAGAAAAGATATAGAAACAATAATGAGCAGAGAGAAAGACACGAACAGCGCACAGGAGCCGAAATCTTCGGAGCGCGTCCGCAACGACTGGAAGGCGTTGATGGATAAGTTGTCTTACAGGGCAGTGGTAAGTAACGTTCCTTACCTGGCATTTATAGCGTTTTTGTGTGTGCTCTACATCAGCAATAATCAGCGCTCTGTAGAGATGCAGCGCGAGCTGAACCAGAAGCACAAGATCATTAAAGAATTGCGCTGGAAATATATGGATATCAAAACCCAACTGCTATATACGCGTATGGAATCGCAGGTGATCCGTAACGCAGCAGCATTCGGGCTGAAGCCATTGATGCTTCCCGCATACAGTATAGAAATAGATACCAGTACCGCTAAAGTGGCAGTGAATTGAACGTAAAAAAGGACATACGGTTTAGGGTATATGTGGCATTCGTCTGCATTTGCTTGCTGGGCATCGCTGTTATTATAAAAGCGGCCAGCATACAAAGCGGCGAAGGTCCCGAGCTGCGCAGGCTGGCCGAGCAAATGCACATGCGCAGCACAACGCTGCCTGCCGAGCGTGGTAATATATATACGGAGGACGGGGCGCTGCTTTGTTCTTCACTTCCGCAGTTTGATGTGCATGTTGACTTTACGGTAATAAAACCTGAGACATTCCATGAGAAAGTCGATAGTCTGGCTTTCCGTATGTCTGAACTGTTTGGTGATGCTTCTCCTGAAACATATAAAAACAGGCTAACGCAAGGTTTTAATAAAAAGTCGCGCTACTGGTTGTTAAAGAAGAATCTGCCTTATTATCAGTACCAGGCATTGCGCTCTTATCCCATCTTTAATAAAGGAAAAAGAAAGGGTGGGTTTATTGAAGACCCTAAGATCAAGCGCATCAACCCATATGGTATGCTTGCTTACCGTACCATCGGACTGTATCGTGAGAACAGCCAAACCATAGGTATGGAAGCTACCTATGATACAGTATTGAATGGTGAAAGCGGCAGCCGTATAGAGCAGAAGCTGACAGGTGGTGTATGGGCGCCGGTAGAGGGCTCGGAAGTAGACCCGCAAAATGGCCGCGACTTGGTAACTACTCTGGATGTAGGCATACAGGAAGTAGCAGAGCACGGGCTGATGAGCGTACTGCAGCAATACGAGTGCCTGTACGGTACGGTGATCGTAATGGAAGTGCAAACCGGCAAGATAAAAGCACTGGTGAACCTGGGCCGCCAAAAGGATGGCAGCTATTGGGAAGACTTCAATTATGCAATGATACCAACCGAGCCGGGTTCTACATTCAAGCTCGTGACGCTTATATCATTGTTGAATGATAAATACATCAACGTAAATGATATGGTGAACTGCGAAGGTGGAGCTATCCGCTTTGGCAATCGTACCATGAGGGATTCACACCTGGGCCTTGGCGTATTGTCTATCAGAGATGCCTTTGCACATTCTTCTAATGCAGCTATGGCTAAGCTGGCATATCAATACTATTACAAAGAGCCGGACAGGTTCATAAATAATATAAAGAAGCTGCACCTGCATGAGCGTACGGGCATAGACCTGGCCGGCGAGCGCAGGCCGGTACTGGTAACACCGAAAAGCAAAACATGGAGTGCAACTACACTGCCATGGATGGCTACGGGATACTCTATACAGGTAACACCGTTGCATACCGCTATGGTGTATAATGCAGTTGCCAACAACGGTAAGATGATGCGACCTTACCTGATCAGCTCCATCCGCGAATACGGAAGGTCTATCAAGAACTTCAAGCCGGAAGTGGTAGAAGAAGCAATAGGTGACAGCAGCACCATCAGGCAGCTGCAAGCCTGCACGCGCGAGGTAGCTGTGAGCGGAACCGGTAAACACATACAAGGGCCTTTCTACAATATAGCCGGTAAGACCGGTACCGCGCAGGTGGCCGACAAAGGAATCAAATATACCGATGGCGTATACCAGGGTTCTTTCGTAGGGTATTTCCCGGCAGAAAAGCCACGCTATACCATTGCGGTAGTGATACGTACCAAGCCGCGCTCTGGTGCCTATTATGGTGGTACCATTGCCGCACCTGTTTTCAGGATGATAGCCGATAAGATATTCGCATCGGGCAAAGGCTGGGATGGCCCGCTGGATAGTATTGCCAAGGCTACGAAAAGCAGAATGTATGCACAGCAGGCAACTGCCGGTAGCTACAGGGTATTGCTGAATGCCATTGGCCAGAAAGCAAACATCGGGCAGGACAACTATATAGCACAGCTAACCTCTGACTCGAGCAGGAAAATCGACATAACACCTAAAGCTATATACAAAGGCATGATGCCTGATGTAAACGGTATGGGGTTAAAGGATGCCGTGTACCTGCTGGAGAAAGAAGGACTGCAGGTGCATGTAAAAGGAAAAGGCAAGGTGCAGCAACAATCGGTGGCACCGGGCAACCGTGTAATGAAGGGTCAAACAATTGTATTGCAACTAAGCTAAATGGCCGTACTAAAAGACATATTGATACGCATACAACCGGTGCAAGTATTGGGCGATACTGCTGTTGAGGTAAACAGTATCTGTATCGACTCGCGCAAAGTAGCGGCCGGTACGCTGTTCATCGCGCTACGCGGTACGGCTGTCGATGGGCACCAGTTCATCGATAAAGCTGTCGATATGGGAGCATCGGCTGTCGTATGCGAGCAGTTGCCAGAGAATCGTAAAGACGGCGTAACCTATATACAGGTAAAAGATAGTGCAGCGGTAGCAGGCCTTATTGCCAGCTCATTCTATGGCGATCCATCTATGCAAATGAAGATAGTGGGTGTTACGGGTACCAACGGTAAAACTACAACCGCCACGCTGCTGTACCAGCTATATAAAGCACTGGGTTACAAAACAGGATTGATATCGACCGTACAGAACCATATTGACGACGCGGTAGAAATATCTACGCATACCACGCCTGATGCTGTATCGATACAGGCATTGCTGGCTAAGATGGCGGATGCGGGATGCGAGTATGTATTTATGGAAGTAAGCTCCCATGCGGTGCATCAACACCGTATAGACGGTATACAATTCGCCGGTGGCATCTTCACGAACATCACGCACGATCACTTAGATTATCATAAAACCTTTGACGAATACATACGCGTAAAGAAAGCATTCTTTGACGGGTTGCCTAAAGAAGCATTTGCACTGACCAATGCCGATGATAAGCGCGGTATGGTGATGCTGCAAAACACCAATGCAAGTAAGAATGCATATAGCCTGAAAGCGCCGGGCAACATCAAAGGCAAGATACTGGAGAACAACCTGACCGGCCTTGTGATGCTGGTAGGCGTACATGAAGCGCATTTCAGGATGATAGGAACATTCAATGCCTATAACCTGCTGGCGGTGTACGGCGCAGCAACGTTGCTGGGCGAGGATGAAATGAAGGTATTGTCGGTGCTGAGCAACCTGCACGGAGCGCCGGGCCGGTTTGAAACATACATGTCGCCGAACGACAAGGTGCTGGGTATAGTGGACTATGCACATACGCCCGATGCGCTGATAAATGTACTGGCTACCGTAAAGCAGCTAAGAGTAGATGGCCAGCAGATCATCACCGTAGTAGGCTGCGGCGGCGACCGTGATAAAACCAAGCGCCCGGTAATGGCAGAAGTGGTATGTGAGCACAGCGACCGCGTGATACTGACATCGGACAACCCGAGAAGCGAAAACCCTGAAGATATACTGAATGATATGGAGGCGAGCCTTACGGGCGCGCATAAGAGAAAAGTGTTGAGAATAACAGACAGAAGAGAGGCAATAAAGACAGCATGTGCATTAGCCGGCCAGCAGGACATCATACTGATAGCCGGTAAAGGCCATGAAACTTACCAGGAGATAAAAGGAGTGAAACACCCTTTTGATGACAGGGCAGTGCTGACAGAAGCATTTAAGACATTAAATAAATAGGGAAAGAAATATGTTGTACTACTTATTTACATATCTGCGCGAACATTTCGGACTCACCGGGGCCGGGGTGTTCTACTATATCAGCTTCCGCGCAGCTATGGCCATCATACTTTCCCTGGTCATCTCCACCTTTATGGGCAAGGGGCTGATCAAGTATCTTCAGCGCAAGCAGATAGGCGAAACGGTACGCGATCTTGGTTTGCAAGGCGAAAAGCAAAAGCATGGTACTCCTACCATGGGTGGTATCATCATCATATCAGCCATACTGATACCTACCATATTGTTTGCACGCGTTATCAATGTATACATCATTTTGATGCTGGTATCTACTATATGGCTTGGGCTGGTAGGCTTTCTGGATGACTATATCAAAGTATTTAAGAAAGATAAAGAAGGACTGGCAGGAAGGTTTAAAATACTGGGTCAGATAGGGCTGGGTATTATAGTAGGCACCACCATGTATTACAATCAGCACGTGGTGACTACACGAGAAGTTGTAGAAGGGCAGCCGACGATCCGTAATAAAACGGAGCAGGTGGTTTCGCAGCCATACGTTCGTAAAGACCAAAACGGAAACGAGCGTAAATACACTACTGTGAAGAGTGTTACGACGACTATACCATTCGTGAAGAGCCACGAGATGAGCTACGAAGGCATTGCCCGCTGGTTTGGTGAAAGCAATGTAGGTATTGTTACGCCTATTATCTATATCCTGTTCGTGATCTTCATAATTGTAGCTGTGTCGAACGGTGCCAATATTACAGATGGTATAGACGGACTGGCAACGGGCACATCGGCTATCATTGGCGTTTGCCTTGCGGTATTTGCCTATGTGTCTGGTAACTACATTTTTGCCGACTACCTGGGTATTATGCACATACCAAACCTTAGTGAGCTATCGATATTTATTGGTGCATTCATAGGTGCATGTGTAGGCTTCCTTTGGTACAATGCCTATCCGGCACAGGTATTTATGGGCGATACAGGTAGCCTGGCGCTGGGCGGTATTATAGCATCGCTGGCAATCATTGTAAGAAAAGAGCTTTTAGTGCCTATTATCTGCGGCATATTCCTCGTAGAAAATCTGTCGGTGGTATTGCAGGTGAGTTATTTCAAATACACAAAGAAAAAGTATGGTGAGGGCCGCAGGATACTGTTGATGTCTCCGCTGCACCACCACTACCAGAAACTAGGATATCATGAAAGTAAAATAGTAACAAGGTTTTGGATCGTGGGCATATTGCTTGCCATATTGAGCATCGTGACATTAAAACTGCAATAGTTGGACGCGAACACAGATAAAAGACTCGTGATACTGGGTGCCGGCGAAAGCGGTATAGGTACTGCATTGCTGGGCAAGCAGCAGGGCTGGGATGTGTTTGTAACAGATGGCGGAAAGATAAAAGAAGCTACGAAGAAAGAACTGGAGCAAGCAGGTATAGCCTACGAAGATGGTGGCCACAGCATGGAGCAAATACTAAATGCCCAATGCATAGTAAAAAGCCCGGGCATAAGCGAGAAGGTGGCTGTGATGAAAGAGATCAGAAAAGCCGATATCGAAGTATGCAGCGAGATAGAATTTGGATATAGATATAAAGGTGATAGCAAGATAATAGCCATAACAGGCAGCAACGGAAAAAGTACTACCACCAAGCTTACGTATCACCTGCTGGAAAAAGCAGGCTATGATGTGGCAATGGTAGGTAATATAGGCTACAGCTTTGCCAGGCAGATAGCCGAAAAGCCTGCTGAGTGGTATGTGATAGAAGTGAGCAGTTTTCAGCTGGATGATATCCATCAGTTTTGCCCAGATGTGGCAGTGCTGCTGAATATTACCCCTGATCACCTGGACAGGTACGATTACAAGTTTGAGAACTACGTAGCATCAAAGTTCCGTATAACAGAAAACCAGACAACAGAACAGTATTTCATAGTAAACCTTGACGATAGCGTAATTACGGATTATTTGAAGGGCCATTCCACTAACGCACAAAAAATTTATTTCACGATGAGCGATCAAAACTTGAACGAAGGCGGATACATCAGCAGAGACATCATGCATATACAACACGGCGGAGAAGACCTCAGCATGTCTATCCACGATCTATCCATAAAAGGTAAGCACAATCAATATAACAGCATGGCAGCGGGTATATCTGCACGTATCGCAGGCATCAGGAAAGAAAAGATCAGGGAAAGCTTTGCTTCGTTCGAGGGGCTGGAGCATAGACTGGAGTTCGTAGCTACCGTGCGTGGTGTCGAGTTCATTAACGATAGCAAGGCTACAAACGTGAATTCGGTATGGTTTGCGCTGGAAAGCATGAAGCAACCTACGGTGCTGATATTGGGCGGTCAGGATAAGGGCAACGACTATAACGAGATAATGGAACTGGTCAAGGAGAAAGTGAAAGCCATCGTATGTATGGGCATCGACAATGCACCGATTCACGCCGCGTTCGATGGAGTGGTGGAAAATATCATAGATACACAAAGTGCAATGGACGCCGTAGCTGCCGCCTACTCACTGGCTGATAAAGGTGATGCTGTACTGCTGTCGCCTGCGTGTGCCAGCTTCGATCTGTTCAAAAACTACGAAGACAGGGGCAAGCAGTTCAAAGAAGCGGTACACACGCTGTAGTATAAAAAGAATTTAGAAATACTCATATACACTCACATGCAACAGTTGCTTGATAGGATAAAGGGGGATAAAGTGATATGGGCGGTAGTATTGATACTATCGTTCGTAAGCATGCTGGCTGTATATAGCTCCACGGGTTCGCTTGCTTATCGCATGGATAAGAACGGAAGCTACTACCTGATTAAACAATTGATGGTATTGGGTGTTGGTCTCGGCGTTATCTATTGGATACACAACCTGAACTACACCAAGTTTGCGAAAATAGCTGTGCTGCTGTACCTCATAAGTCTGCCGCTACTATTCTATACGCTATTCTTCGGTACTACGCTCAACGAAGGTTCGCGCTGGATACGCCTGCCCGTCGTAAATATTACCTTCCAGACATCGGACCTGGCTAAGCTGGCCTTGTTCATGTTCCTGGCGCGGATACTGAGCATTAAGCAAAATGTAATTAAAGACTGGAAGAAAGGCTTTATGCCTGTACTGATACCGGTATTTGCTACTTGTGCCTTGATTGCACCGGCCAACCTTTCGACGGCTATGATGCTTGGGTTTACCTGCTGCATCCTGTTCTTTATTGGTCGTGTGCAGGTGAAGCATATTGCTTTGCTGGCCCTGGCGGGTATCATTGGTGTAGTGCTGCTGTTTACGGTGTCGAAGATCACAGGCTTTGGCCGCGCCGCTACATGGGAGCAGCGTATACACGACTTCGTAGGCAAGAGCGAAGACGGAAAGAAGAAAGAAGATGTATACCAGGTGCTTCAGGCAAAGATCGCCATCGCGAATGGTGGTGTTACGGGCCTCGGTCCCGGCAACAGCCAGCAACGCAACTTTCTGCCGCACCCTTATTCCGACTTTATATATTCCATCATCATAGAAGAATACGGTCTGATAGGCGGAGCCGGACTGGTAGGACTGTACCTGCTGTTCCTCTGGCGAAGCATTTTGATATTCAGGCGATGTCCTTATGCATTTGGGGCATTCCTGGCAGTGGGGCTAAGCATTACACTGGTATTCCAGGCTATGCTGAACATGGCAGTAAATGTGCACTTAGTGCCAGTTACAGGTCTTACCCTGCCGCTGGTGAGCATGGGTGGTTCGTCTATATGGTTTAATAGTATAGCTATAGGAGTGATACTAAGCGTAAGCCGCTATGTAGATGAAATGGAGGGTGATGGACAGGAAGTAGAAGGTGTGGCTGTAGAAGCAGCAACGGAGGCAATTGAAGAAGAACCGGCTGATAAAAAGAAAAGAGCAACAAAAAAACAAACATTACCTGCATAGCATAACATGAGTAGCATGCGCGTCATAATAGCCGGGGGCGGAACAGGTGGGCACATCTTTCCCGCAGTTGCCATAGGGCAGGCGCTGCAGCGCCTTGCGCCGGGTACGCAGCTATTGTTCGTGGGGGCGAAGGGCAAGATGGAGATGGAGAAAGTGCCGCAGGAAGGTTTCGAAATAATAGGGCTGGATATAGTAGGCTTCAACAGGAGCAATATGCTGAAGAACCTGTTGCTGCCCTATAAGATGTTGAAGAGTATGTGGAAGGCCAAGAGCATACTGAAGGACTTTAAGCCGGATGCAGTTGTAGGTGTGGGCGGATATGCCAGCTTTCCGATGCTGAATGCGGCACAGGGTGCAGGCATACCAACATTAATACAGGAACAGAACTCATACGCAGGTAAGAGCAATAAGATATTGGGTAAGAAGGCAAAAGCCATATGTGTCGCTTACGACCAGATGGATAAGTTCTTCCCGAAAGACAGAATAATACACAGCGGAAACCCTGTGAGAAAAAATATCTCACAGTCGAACATAACAAGAGCAGAAGGGCAGGCATGGCTGGGTATGGACGAGCGTAAAACGACTATCCTTGTGGTAGGTGGCAGTCTTGGCGCAAAGTCGATAAACGAAGCGATAGACGAGAGCCTGGATGAACTGATAAAAGAAGGTGTGCAGATCGTTTGGCAGACAGGTAAGCTGTACTACGAGCAGGCACAAAAAAGGGCTGAGGCATTTAAAGGCAGTGTAAAAGTGTTTGAGTTTATACGCCAGATGGACTACGCTTATGCTGCTGCCGACCTGGTAGTGTCACGTGCGGGAGCTTTAGCAATAGCAGAATTGTGTATCGCAGCGAAGCCCGTAGTGTTTGTGCCATATCCGTTTGCGGCAGAAGACCACCAGACGAGCAATGCCATGGCGCTGGTGCAGCACAATGCCGCGCTGATGGTAAAGGACAATGAAGCAAAAACAGAATTGATAAAAAAGATAAAGAAACTATTGACTGACCAGCCGATGCAAGACATCATGTCGCGCAACCTGCTGGCGCTGGCAATAAAGGATGCGGACGAGCGGATAGCGCGGAAAGTAATGGAAATAGCAAAAGTGAAAAACTAATGAACGTACTCGAACTAAAAAGGATCTATTTCGTAGGCATAGGCGGCATCGGTATGAGCGCCCTGGCACGCTATTTCCGCCAGAGAGGTGCTGCTGTCAGCGGTTACGACAAAACCGAAACGGAGCTGACGATGAAACTGGCAGAAGAGGGCATGGAGATACATTACGCAGATGATGTATCACTAATAGATAAAGAAGCAGAGCTGGTAGTGTATACTCCTGCTATACCTGCGGATCATAAAGAACTGAATTGGTTCCGCGATAATAACTATCCTGTTTATAAACGCAGCGATGTATTGCAATGGATCACGCAGACCTCATTTGCTATTACAGTAGCAGGTACGCATGGCAAGACCACCATCAGCACCATGACCGCTTACCTGCTGCGTGAGACCGGTTTGGGTTGTAACGCGTTTCTGGGTGGTGTGTCTGTTAACTATGAGCGCAACTACTGGAGCAGTGATAACAATGTAGCCGTGATAGAAGCCGATGAATACGACAGGAGCTTCCTGAAGCTGCACCCCGATGTAGCTGTACTTACAGCTATGGACCCTGACCACCTGGATATCTATGGCACTGCTGAAGAAATGGAGAAAGCATTCATTCAGTATACAAAGAACATTAAACCAGGTGGCACACTGCTGGCCAAACACGGACTGAAAAGAGCAAGCGATCTGTCGGCATCGAGCATACTTACCTATAGCCTGCAAAACGATGCGGCAGATATATATGCTGCCAATATTGTACAGAAGTCAGGCGGATATGTGTTCGATGTAGTAGGTGAAGACTGGAGCATTGAAAAGCTACACCTGCCGATAGGCGGCATGCACAACGTGGAGAATGCGGTTGCTGCTATTACCATAGCGCATCTGCTGAAGATCGATTCTGATAAGATAAGAGAGGCGCTAGCTGCATTCAGAGGGGTTAAGCGCCGTTTTGAATATGTGGTAAAGAATGATAAGGCGGTTTATATAGATGATTATGCACACCATCCTGAAGAACTGGCTGCGCTGATAAGCAGTGCCAAGCGCCTGTTCCATGGGCGCAAGTGTGTAGTGGCATTCCAGCCGCATTTGTTTACCCGTACCCGCGACCTGGCAGATGGCTTTGCGCATAGCCTGGATATGGCCGATGAAGTGATACTGCTGGATATATACCCTGCGCGCGAATTGCCGATCGAAGGGGTTTCATCGCAAATGATAGCGGATAAAATGGCAAACCCGAGCAAGACCATTCTTTCGAAAGAGGGACTGCTGGAATATGTAAAGGCTGCAAAGCCCGACCTGTTCATAACAGCAGGTGCCGGTGATATAGATCAACTTGTAAAACCGATAGGCGAAATACTGGCAAGTAAATAGATGGAACAGAAGAAGCGCAAAATATCGATCCGTAAAGTGCTGCAACTGGTGGTTACAATCATATTGACCACCGGATGCGTCATGGCGATATCGAGCGCTACTAAAATACAGAATGACAGAAGTGTAGATGGATTGAGCATTAATATCAAAAATCCACAGTATCACTTTGTAGATAAGCAGGACATAAAGCAGGTGCTGATAAATGGGAATAGCGTCAACGGGCAGAATGCAGACTTGAATAATATCGACATCAACCGCCTGGAAAAGGTGATCAACGCCAACCCTTGGGTAGAAGATGCGCAGGTGTACATCGACAACCAAAAGGTGCTGCATGCTAACGTTACGCAACGTATACCCGTAGCGCGCCTGTTCGATCAAAGCGGGAATAGCTATTACCTCGATCGTTCGTTACAGGCGATGCCACTCTCAGGGCAGTACATACACTATACTACGGTAGTTACGAATGTGCCGGTGCTGAAAGATGACAGTGCGGCTATGGCTTTGAAAGGGCAAATAGTAGCGCTGGTAAGACATATAGAGCGCGATAGCTTCTGGAATGCGCAGGTGTCGCAACTAGTGGTGACGGATGACCGCACATTTGAAGTAGTGCCTGTGCTGGGCAATCAGCGCATTATACTGGGTGATACCAGCAACATGAAAGCTAAGTTTGACAACTTATTTGCCTTCTATAAAAAAGTACTGAACCGTGTAGGTTGGGACAAATACGAAGTGCTGGACCTGCGTTATAAAGGACAAGTAGTAGCATCCCCGGCACTGCCCTGGAAGATGCCATCGAACAAAGGGCTGAGTAATATGGACTGGGTAAAAGCAATCATTGACGGCGGCAAGAAAGACAGTGCCACTGCCGCCATACCAATAATGAAGCCGATACCACAGCCTACAGCAACTAAACCTGCACTACAGCCCACAGCGGCTAAAGCTGCGCCTCAGGCAAAAGCAACTCCTGTAGTAAAGAAGGAACTGCCTAAGCCAACTGTGAAACCGAAACAAGAGAAAGAGAAAAGACAAGCAATAACAAAAGCAGATGTAGCGAGTAAAGCAAAACCGGCAGATAAGAAAGCAGATGCTAAAAAAGCAGACGCTAAGAAAGAACCGGCAAAACCTAAGTACGTATATCCGGGAAAGAATAACAACTAATAATACATTTTTAAAGGGGACGCAGTATGAGTAAAAAAGAACAACCAGTAATTGTAGGCCTCGACATCGGGACGACGAAAGTAGTTGCGATAGCGGGCCGGAAAAACGAGTTTGGCAAGCTTGAGGTCCTGGGAATGGGACGGGCGGAGTCGGCCGGTGTCAGCCATGGTGTGGTGATGAACATCGAGCAATGTATCCGCTCTATCGAGCAGGCAATTGAGAAATGCCTGCAATCGAATCCGAACCTGGAGATCAAGGAAGTATATGTTGGCATTGCCGGCCAGCATATCAAGAGCCTGCAAACCCGTGGCGACCGTGTGCGCACACGCGTTGAGGAAGAAATCAATAAGGAAGATATTGATCTGCTGGTGCGCGATCAGTATAAAACTTATATCCCTGCCGGCGACCAGATCATCGATATTATTCCACAGGAGTTCAATGTAGACAATACATCGAACGTGCTGGACCCGATCGGGATGAGCGGGGTGAAGATCGGCGCTAATTTCCACATCATTACCGGTGACCGCAATGCCATACGCAACATCAAACGTTGTGTAGACAAGTCGAACCTCAATACAAGAGATCTTGTATTGCAGCCACTGGCATCGGCTGCCGCTGTAATGAACGATGAAGACCTGGAAGCAGGTGTGGCTATCGTGGATATAGGCGGTGGTACTACCGACATGGCGGTGTTCTACGATGGTATGCTGAAGCATACTGCGGTGATACCATATGCAGGTGTAAACATTACAAATGATATACGCAACGGACTCGGCGTACTGCGTGCACAGGCCGAGCAGATGAAGGTGCAGTTTGGTACCGCACTGGCTGATGAGGCCAATGCCAATGCCTACATCACCATCCCGGGCCTGCGTGGTCTTCCGCCGAAGGAAATATCGGTGAAGAACCTGGCGCACATCATACAGGCGCGTATGCAGGAGATACTCGACTACGTAGTGTATCATCTTAAACAGATAGACCTGGATAAGAAACTATACGGCGGTATCATCCTGACAGGTGGTGGCGCTCAGATGAAGCACATCATACAGCTTACAGAGTATGTAACCGGCCTTGGAGCACGCATCGGTCACCCGAACGAGCATCTGGCAGGCGGTCATACCGAGTCGCTGATGAACCCGATGTACTCAACCTGTATTGGTCTTATCCTGAGAGGCTACCACGACTTTGAGAACGGTCGTATGCGCTTTATCGGCGATGGCGGCAACTACATTCACTTCAACGAAGAGGCTATGAAGCCCGTAGTAGCGGAAGCTGTAGCCAATGTAACACCGCAGGTGGAAGAAGAAACAGAAGATGATATAGATGAACAAGTGCAGCACAAACAAAAGAAGCGCAACGAGAACCTGAAGCGCTTGTTTGACGGGCTGAAAGGAAAGTTCATGAGCTTCTTTGAAGAAGTAGAGGACGAGGAAATAAAATAACAAAACACAATAGCAAAAGAGACAAAACCAATTCACACACTTTACTAACCCCCAATCAAAAAAATTAAAGTAGTATGATACATTTTGAAATTCCGAAAAATCAGTCGTCTATCATTAAAGTGATAGGCGTAGGTGGTGGTGGCGGCAATGCCGTAAACTACATGCACAGTCTTAATATAGAGGCGGTAGACTTTGTGATCTGTAACACCGATTCTCAGGCACTTGCACTGAGCCCGGTACCAAACAAAATTCAACTGGGGCCACATCTTACACAAGGCCTTGGCGCAGGCGCTAATCCGGAGATCGGCAAGCTGTCTTGCGAAGAGAGCCTGGATGATGTTGCAAAAATATTGAAGGTAAATACGCGCATGGCGTTCATCACTGCCGGTATGGGCGGTGGTACCGGTACAGGTGGTGCACCTGTAGTAGCTAAGATATGCCGCGACCTGGGCATCCTCACCGTAGGTATCGTTACTACGCCATTTACTTACGAAGGCCGTAAGCGTATGAAGCAGGCGCAGGAAGGTATCGACCGTATGCGCGAGCATGTAGATACGATCCTGATCATTTCGAACGACAAATTGCGTCAGCAATTCGGCAACCTGCCTTTCACTCAGGCATTTGCTAAAGCTGATGACATACTGGCTACTGCTGCTAAATGTATCACAGATGTGATCAACACAACAGGCCAGATCAACGTTGACTTTGCTGACGTGTGTACGGTAATGAAGAACGGTGGTGTAGCCATACTGGGTGCGGCTGCTGTATCAGGCGAAAACCGTGCACTGCATGCAGTAGAGCAGGCGCTAAACTCTCCGCTACTGAACGATAGCGACATACGCGGTGCTAAATGGCTGTTGCTGAACATTACATCGGCAGCGGGTGAGTTTGAGCATACGATGGATGAAGCAGAAGCGATACAGGCATACGTACAGCAACAAGCCGGCGACAACTGCGATGTTATCCTAGGTATGGGCCACGACCCGAACCTGGGCGATAAGATAGCTGTAACCGTTATTGCTACAGGCTTCAACTATAAAGAAGTAGCTGCTGACTTCCCGGTAAGGAATGCAGAGCCGGAGAAAATTGTGGTAAGACTAGGTGAGAACAATGCTGCATCGGCACCAGCGCCACAACCTGTTGAAAGGAAAGATGCCATGGCGCCTACACTGGTAGAAGCGCCACAGGCACAAGCTAATCCTGCACCTCAGTCTTATTTCAATCCGCAAGCTAATAGTGGCCGTGAGCAATTCACGCTGGCTGGTAATGAAACACCTACAGCTAGTGCCGCTCAGGCAAGTGCTGTAAATGAAGCGCCGGATGAAATACCTATGCAACTGGTAATAAAAAATGAAACACCTCAGCAGCAGCCTTCTATGAAGATAGGCGACCATGTACTGTCGGCAGACGAGATGGAAGAGAAAAGAAGATTTGAAGAGCAGAAACGTGCATTGGAAGACCGTGCAGAGCGCCTGCGCCGCATGAGCTTCAATATAAAAGGAAGCGAAGGAAACGATGACGTAGAAAATGTACCGGCCTATGTACGCCGCAACATGCAGCTAGGCAACGATACACCGCCTTCAGCTACCGACACTTATTACAGCGGCTATACAGTTGGTTACAACGACCAGCAGAATGGCCAGGCAAGCATTCAAACCATCAATACATTCCTTGATGGTAAGAAGCCGGACTAAGGGTTCTCTTTTGTTATATATTCATATTGCGTAACAGCTCCCGTATCTACGGGAGCTTTTTGTTTTCTTTAACACCAGTCTATTAAACTGTTGTTTCAATAAGCGGTCTATTGTATATAAAACGAAACGAGGAGTTATGAAACAGATCATTTTTATTGCTTCACTGGTCGGCGCCTTATTCATAAGCGCTGTAGCCGAAGCGCAGCCACACAGCAGAAGAAACATCAATCGCGCACAGCAAGACCAAAGGCACCGTATACAGCACGGCGTAAGAAATGGATCGCTCACTAAGCGAGAGGCCATGCAACTGCGAAACGATCAGTCGCGCATACGCCACTATAAGCAAATGGCTATGGCCGATGGAAGGATGAGCCGTAAAGAACGTATGTTCATCCGCAAGCAACAGAAGCATATGGGCCGCAACATATATGCCCAAAAACACGACCGTCAGTTCAGAGGCAAGGGTTACGGAAGATATAACAACAACGGCGGCGGTAGTAGCTGGAACAATGGCCGCTACAACGAAAGGCAGTTCCGTCACAAATAAGGTTCCTTTTTGTCTGCATAAAAATCCCGGATCACTAGGTGTCCGGGATTTTGATTTTATAGTCTAATCGTTATCGCAATTGCATCTTAATACTAAGCCTGGCAGAATGGATGCGCATAGGTTTGTCATGCAGAAATCACAAAATCATGTTAAAGGCCGAAAAACGCCAACTCTTTTTAACAGACCATTGTCTTTCTTTACAAATAGCAGTAAATTTATCTCCCACTTTAATATTTGGCTCAGTATTTGTTTTAACTTTTTTACAACGTTTGCGCAATAATATTTTAGCTGGTACGTTAAATAATCTCAAAAACGCTCGCTTATAAGCAATATTTCTACTTAAAATATTTTACGGCATGGCCTGAAGCTATACGCTTTAAAAAGTAGAAGTATATGCAATTAATCCACCAACAGTCCGATTCGGAACTGATTCATTCTTTTCTTAATGGAGATGATCAGTCACTTGAAGCCCTTATTTATCGTTATAAGGATAAGATATATACGTCTATTTACATGATGGTGAAGGACAAGTATCTTGCCGAAGATATTTTCCAGGACACCTTTTTGAAACTGATCAAAACAATGCGGGAGGGGCGTTACTCCGACCAGGGTAAGTTCCTGCCATGGGCCATCCGTATAGGGCATAACCTATGTATGGACCACTTTCGCAAGGTAAAAAACCAGGTGCCTGTAACACTGCCCGATGGTTCGGATATCTCCCATCTGTTTTCAGATATGGTGGAGTCAGCATCTGATAAAATGGAGCGCCGGCAGGTAGACCAAAGCGTAAGGCAGTTAATAGAGCAGCTTCCGGAAGACCAGCGTGAGGTGATTGTGCTGCGCATGTATGGTGATCTCAGTTTCAAAGAGATAGCTGATCTTACTTCGGTAAGCATCAATACGGCGCTGGGCCGTATGCGCTATGGCCTTATCAACCTTAGGAAAATGATCACAGAGAAGCAGATGGTTTTGCGTTAGTTATCTATTTAGTTACTTTGTCTCCTATGGCGTTACCATTATTTTATTATGATGCAGACCTGGAGGCGGGTAAAGAGATATGGCTAAGCGAAGACACGGCAAAACATATTGTACAGGTATTGCGCATGCAGGTGAATGATCGTATCCGTCTTACCAATGGCAGGGGCTATACAGCAATAGTAAGTATAGCCACGGCCGAAAAGAAAAAATGTAAAGTAATAATTGAAGATGTGAGCTTTATTCCGCTAAAGGCTCACGTTTTTCATTTGGGGATAGCCTTCACCAAAAATGCCAGCCGCAATGAATGGCTGCTGGAAAAGGCAACGGAGCTAGGCGTCCGCACAATCATCCCACTCATAACCAAACGCACCGAACGCGAAAAGACGCGCTTTGACAGGTGGAACAACATCCTTGTGTCGGCCATGCTGCAATCGCAACAGAGCCATCTGCCTGTACTTGCCGAAGCAACAACGTTGGAAAAAGTGCTGGAGCAATACAACGAGCCACAGAAGCTGGTAGCCCATTGCATCGATGAGAAAGAACGCACTCCGGTCACCAAAATGTTAAATCGCGATAAGGGAACCATTTTATTGATAGGTCCTGAGGGAGATTTTACCGAAGAGGAAGTAACTTTATGTGAGGCGAAAGGTTACATGGGTATTTCCCTGGGAGAACAGCGCCTGCGCACGGAGACAGCAGCCATGGCTGCCTGTGCGTACTTTAACCTGATAAACAATGCATAATAGGATACGAAAGATAGTGGCGCTGGCCGCATTGATGTTTTGCTTTGCAGGCTCTTATGCTCAGAACTTGAAGTTGGGGCTATTAGTATATGGCGGAGGTGGCGACTGGTATGCTAACCCTACTGCACTGAAGAATCTTGCTGTCTTTTGCAATCAGCAGTTGGGTACCCGCTTCGATCCGCAGGAAGCACAGGTAGAGGCAGCCAGTCCTGATATTTTCAACTATCCTTTTGTACACATGACCGGTCATGGGCGCTGGGTGCTTACCGATGCGGAAGCACAGAACCTGCGTAAGTATCTGGAGGGCGGCGGTTTCCTGCATATTGACGATAACTACGGGTTGGATGAATATGTACGCCCTGCATTAAAGAAAGTATTTCCCGAGTTGGCATTGGTTGAGCTGCCCTTCTCGCATCCTATTTATGCACAGAAGTTTAAATTCCCGAACGGTGTGCCCAAGATACATGACCACGACAAGAAGCCGCCTAAAGGTTATGGCTTGATATATAAAGGCCGATTGGTATGCTACTACACTACCGAAACCGATCTTGGTGATGGCTGGGAAGACCCCGAAGTGCATAATGACGAGCAGGAGAAACATGTGCAGTCGCTGCAGATGGGGGCCAACATTATACAGTATGTATTTAATGGCGCAGGTGCCTAGCAGTGAACTATGGAGATAACTTTCCGCGCGATATTACCCCAGAAGTAAGTTTTATAAAAATCATCTGCTATATCCGGCACCTGTGTACTAATGCTTTTGATAGCATCGACAAATGCTTTCCAGTCGTTAGTTACTTTCATATTGTTGCCGCAAGCGCTCCGGATGATCCCTGCCGCTCCGTTCTCTGTACTCACTACCAGTTTATTATAAGCCAGCGCCTCTACCAGTTTGGTTTTAATACCTCCGCCTGAAAGGATTGGATTTACCATAATATCGCAAGCTTTTAAGAACAGGTCGAGGTCGGGTACAAAGCCCAGGTAGTTGATACCTTCTGTACGTGCAATGCGCTGCTGTAACTCTTCGGAAAGCCCTTTGCCACCTATCAGTACTTCATAGTTAGATGCATCTTCGCCTAGTCCGGGCAATACATGGTCCAGTATGAATCGCACTGCGTCTTCATTAGGCTTGTAATCCAGCACCCCCAGAAAATATATCCACTTTTTGTTTGCATCCAGGTTTAGCTCCTGCGCTATTTTTTCTTTCCTGCCACTTGTCATTTCCGGCTTTGCAGCTAGGGTAGTGCCGAAGGGTACCACGTGTGCTTTGCTGGCAGGTATGCGGTAGTTGCGCATGGCCCAGTCGGCATCTTCCTGTGTAATGAATAGTACACCATTAGAAAGTTCCATGGCGTATCGTTCATACAGCGCCAGCATCTTCCACCAGGGCTTGCCTAGCTGGCGGAAACGTTCCGACTCAATGTTCTGGCTTCGGAGGTACCAGTTGATCTTGAGCTTACGGGCAAGTGCAGCTGCCGTGATGGCCATATACGGATGCTCGCAAATAATGGAGGTGGCATCGTAAGCTTTGGCAATACTACTCAGCTTCTGGAACTGGTTGAACGGCACATACCGGGTAGCCGATGTATTAAAAACGGGATGTAACTGAAAAGAGTAGTTGTCCGCCGGGTCATTATCTTTTGTGCTCACTACATTGGTAGAGCAAGCCATACCCAGGTAGTGGTGCAGGTAGGTAATACTGAGCTGCCCGCCATTGCGCGGGGGCAGGATCCGGTAAGGGGCAATAGTAAGAATGCTACAATTTTTTGGCTCCATCAAGCTGCTAAAAATAGTAATAACGGTGCAGTGATGTAGAAAAAAGATTTAAATGGAATAGTTTTGCCGCTTTGCAGGAGCTATGAAGATACTGATGGTATGTTTGGGGAATATCTGCCGATCGCCGATAGCCGAAGGGCTGATGCGGCATAAGATACAGCAGCACGGTCTGGACTGGGAAGTAACATCGGCCGGTACAGAGTCTTACCATATTGGTTCGGCGCCGCATCGTTTTTCGCAGAAGTTATGTCATGCCAATGGTGTAGATATATCTATGCAGCGCGCAAAGCAGTTTAGCGCTGCCGATTTTGAGCGGTACGATAAGATATATGCGATGGCCGGGGATGTATATGATGAGATAAAAAGAATAGGGGGCAGGAAGGTAGATATGAGCAAGGTAGAATACTTCCTGAATGAGCTGGAGGAGGGTAGTAACGGTTCGGTACCCGACCCATGGTATGGCACAGAGGAAGGATACCTGCCGGTATATGAGCTGATAGACCGTACCTGCGATGCTATTATTAAAAAGTATAAGTAACAAGAGATTATGTCTAAACCATCTATACCGCAGGGTACCCGCGATTTTTCGCCTGAAGAAGTGAGGAAGCGGCAATATATATTCAATACGCTGCGCAATATATTTGAGCAATACGGTTTTCAGCCATTGGAGACCCCTTCGATGGAGAACCTTGTGACGCTCACAGGCAAGTACGGTGAAGAGGGAGACCGCCTAATATTTAAAGTACTCAATAACGGCCTGCATGAAAAGAAGGATGCAGACAAGGGAAAGCTGAACGACGAATGGAATAAGGTATTGAGCAAGCCTTATTCTACACCCGCCATCACCGAGCGCGCATTGCGCTACGATCTTACTATTCCTTTCGCACGTTATGTGGTCATGCACCAGCACGAACTGGCATTACCCTTCCGCCGCTATCAGATGCAACCGGTATGGCGTGCTGACCGTCCGCAGAAGGGCAGGTATCGTGAATTCTGGCAGTGCGATGCGGACGTGGTAGGCAGTACTTCGCTTATCAATGAGGCCGAATTATTATGCATCTATCAAAGTGCATTTCATCAATTAAAATTGCCGCAGGTTGCCATCAAAGTAAACAGCCGTAAGCTGTTGGCAGGACTGGCAGAGGTATGTGGCGCACCTGAAATGATGATGGATATAACCATTGCGCTGGATAAGCTGGATAAGATAGGATGGGACGGCGTAGCAAATGAACTACAACAACGGGGCATCAGCGATGATGGTATCAGCAGTATAAAAAAGGTTATCGAAGTAACTGGAACGAATGAGGGGAAACTTGCATCGCTGGAACAGATAATGGCAACCAGTGAAACAGGCATGAAGGGCATTGAAGAAATAAGACAAACACTGGCCTACCATAATGAATTAGCTGATGCTAATTGGCAGGCAGCTATTGAAGTAGACATAAGCCTGGCCCGTGGATTGAATTACTATACAGGAGTTATTGTAGAGGTAGTATGTCGCGCCGTAAAAATCGGTAGCATAGGCGGTGGCGGCAGGTATGATGATCTCACCGGGTTATTTGGTGTGAAGGGGTTATCGGGTGTTGGAGTATCGTTTGGTATCGATCGTACTTATGATGTAATGGAAGAGCTGGAGCTTTTCCCTGCATCGGTAGGTGGCTCTAAAGTGATGCTAACCAATTTTGGTGGTGCGAATGAGACCTATGCACTCAGTGTATTAAAGCAATTAAGAGCAGCAGGTATAGCAGCAGAGATATACCCAGATGCGGCTAAGTTTGATAAGCAAATGAAGTATGCGAATAAGCGCGGCTTCGCCTATGTGATACTGGCTGGTGATGAAGAGCGAGAAAAGCAGATGGTAAGCCTTAAAGACTTTACCAGTGGTGCACAGGAAATGATAGCACTGGCAGACTGTATGGAAAGGCTTAAATAATATACATCAGTACATAAAAAAGTAAAGCGGCTCGATTGAGCCGCTTTACTTTTTTATAATAAGAATGTCTTATCTCGTTTGACGCTGGAAAAAAGCCGGGCAGTGTGTTTGCAGGTACTGGCCTACGTTACCAAATGCAGGGAAGTAGATAGTAGCAGTAAGGCTGCCGAACCAATACCAGTCGTTCGATTTATTATCGCCGCGCTGATACTTGTAGTTAGGATAGTTGCCATCCCAGCCTCTTCTTTCGTCGGTGCGGAATGAATATTCAACAGCCTGGTTGCCTCTGTAAGCGCCAAGCGTATCCATATTTACATAAGATTTGCTCACGTCATCCAGGTAGTCGGTATTGGTATAGCGGAACCCGATCTCAGGAGCCAGCATAATGGTATTACCAATGAAGAACTTAAGACCACCACCTATCGGGAATGATACGTTCACCAGTTTGTATTCCTTACGGTCGGGGTAGGTAGGGATGTTTTGTCCCTCGGTACCCAGCGGACGCAGATACACCCTGCTATAGTCAGGAGCATCCGTGAACGGATTGAAATGGAAAATACCAACACCTGCAAAAACATAAGGCGATACCTTCATGCGGTCCATCTCTATCGGCAGGAAGTTTACCTCCAGGCCACCATGTACTTCTACTATATGCGTTTCGAAGCGCAGGTTGCGTGCACGCCTTACAGCTGATTCGGAAAGGCTGTCGGCAGCAGTGAGCCTGCTGTATGAAGCACCCAGGCGGAAGCCTACGTGCGGATTCATAAAGTATTTATAGAGAATACCGCCCATTGGTTTAGTGCCGTAGTCGGGGAACCATTTGTCCTGCAGGTCGCCATAGTAGCTGGCAATACCAGCTGCCAGGCCCACTTCGTGGTGTGGCTGTGCCATAAGACAAACAGGCAATAGCATTGCTAACGATAGTATAAAACGTTTCAAGGCCTTAATTTTTTGTTAATAGTCTACCGAAAGATAAAAACAATTTTTGAAAAACAAAAGCTTTCGACAGAAGTTGCTACTTGCTGAAATATAAATATTTGTGGTATTTGTGCCGGGAGCCGTACTGATAAAGCGGATAGGCAATACTAAAAGTGAAACCTTATTTTTGCGCCACTAGCTGATTTTTTATGAACCTGATACAGGAACTACAGGAACGCAACCTGATACAAGATATAATGCCGGGCACCGAAGAGCAACTGGAAAAAGAAATGACCAGTGCCTATGTCGGTTTTGACCCTACGGCCGATAGCCTGCACGTAGGCCATCTATTGCCTATTACTTTACTCATGCGTTTACAGCAGGCAGGCCACAAGCCTTATGCATTGGTAGGCGGCGCTACCGGTATGATCGGTGATCCATCCGGAAAATCAGCGGAACGTAACCTGCTGGACCTGGAAACGATACAAAAGAATTGCGACGGCATCCGCAGCCAGCTCGAGAAGTTTCTGAAATTTGGCGAGCAGGAGCCTAATGCCGCCGTGATGGTCAATAACTATGACTGGTTCAAAGAGTACTCTTTCCTCGATTTCATCCGCGAAATAGGCAAGCTGATCACGGTTAACTATATGATGTCGAAAGATTCTGTTCAGAAGAGGCTGGAGACAGGTCTTTCTTTTACAGAATTTACTTACCAACTGATACAAGGCTACGATTTCTATTACCTGTTCAACAGTCATGATGTAAGATTGCAAATGGGTGGTGCCGACCAGTGGGGTAATATGGTAACAGGTACGGAGCTTATCAGAAAAAAAGGAAATGGTGGCGAAGCATTCGCATTCACCTGCCCGCTGATAACCAAAAGCGATGGTACCAAATTCGGTAAATCGGAAGGGGGTAACGTATGGCTTGACCCAGCAAGAACTTCTCCATATCTTTTTTATCAATTCTGGATGAAGCTTACCGATGTCGATGCGGAGCGTATGGCGTTCATCTTTTCGTTTAAACCGGTAGAAGAGATAAGGGCATTAATAATGGAACATCAACAGATGCCAAATCAGCGTAAGCTACAAAAAGCACTAGCTGAAGAGATGACCGAAATGGTGCATAACAAGGAAGAGCTTGCCTTGGCGCAGGAAGCCACGGAAATCCTACACGGTAAGGCTCCGATCGAAGCATTACTTGCTCTAAACGAAAAGCAACTACTGGAAGTAATGGATGGCGTGCCGCAAGTAACGGCTGTAAAAGATGCACTTAATGAAGGTGTAGACCTGATCACCTTCCTGGCTGACCGAGGCGTATTTTCTTCTAAGGGCGAAGCGCGTAAAATGATACAAAATGGTGGTGTAAGCATTAATAAGCAAAAAGTTACGGGAATCGATTTCATTATTACCGAAGAACACCTGCTGAATGACCATTATATGCTGATACAAAAAGGTAAGAACTATACACTGGCTATATTCAGCTAGCGGATTTAGGGTTTTTAAGGTTAAATTTGGAGGATGTCGCCCCGGTATCTACGTACGGTATTACTGAGCTTATTTCTTGCTGCGCTTACAATACCTGCGTTCTTCTGTAGTTCGCCGGAGCAGGATGCGCGCAGCTCTGAGGCTGAAGGCTCGCCCTGGCATAATGTGTACGATACCAGTATACAATATGTAGGTATGCAGCAATGCCGTACCTGCCACGAGGGCATCTATCAAACTTATATACAAACGGGCATGGGGCAGTCGTTTGGTTATGCCACCAAGCAGAAGTCGGCTGCCGATTTCTCGGCACATGCGGTAGTGTACGATACAGACCTTGACTTCTACTACAAGCCATACTGGCAAAACGATTCGCTATACATTATGGAGTACCGTA
Organism: Sphingobacteriales bacterium; assembly: GCA_004144175.1. Lineage (GTDB taxonomy): Bacteria > Bacteroidota > Bacteroidia > Chitinophagales > Chitinophagaceae > Polluticoccus. The sequence continues at coordinate 258,690 of SEFT01000003.1, read as the reverse complement.
CCGAAGGAAAGGATACGGTACACAAACGGTCGCAGAAGATCAATTATATAGTAGGCTCGGGGCAGCATACCAATTCGCATATCTTCTCGGCAAATGGATATATGTACCAGGCACCGATCACATTCTACACGCAAAGGCGTAAATGGGATCTGGCACCGGGCTTTGAGAACGGCACCAACCTTCGCTTCCAGCGCCTGATAGAGTTGGAATGTATGAGCTGTCATAACGGGCTGCCGGAGTTTGTAACCAATAGCCAAAACAAATACCTAAATGTAAAGACAGGCATAGACTGCGAACGCTGCCACGGCCCGGGTGCGCTACATGTGAAGGAGAAGATGGCGGGCAATATTGTAGATACCTCTAAAGGCCCCGACTATACGATCGTAAATCCTAGAAGGCTATCTACAGAATTACAAAACAACATTTGCCAGCGCTGTCATTTACAGGGTATAGCCGTGCTAAATGACGGCAAAACATTCTTCGACTTCAGGCCGGGTATGAAGCTGTCGGAAGTGATGAATGTTTTTATGCCGCAGTACGAGGGTGCGCAGGATAAGATGATCATGGCATCGCATGTAGAGCGGATGAAGAAAAGCCCCTGTTATGTAAGCTCGGGCAAGATGAGCTGCATCACCTGCCACGACCCGCATGTGAGTGTGAAATTCACACCGCGTACACAATATCTGAATGCCTGCCAAAGCTGCCATGGCGGCGCACAGCAGCCGCACTGCACCGAGGATATGAAAGTGAGGGCTACGAAGAATGACGACTGCGCTACCTGCCATATGCCCAGCAATGGCAGTATCGATATACCGCACGTAGCGGTTACGGACCACTATATACGTAAACGACCACTAACCGATACCCTGCAGAAAAAGATCACGGCTTTCCTGGGGCTGAAATGCTTTAACAATGATAAGGTAGATAACATTACTACAGCAAGGGCTTTCATGGAGTTCTTCGAAAGGTATAACTCTAACAATGGCCTTATCGATTCGGTGTTATATTATCTATCCAAACAGAAAGACGACGAGGAAAATAAGAAACAGAACCGCGACTATATCCGCGCATATTTCCTGCTCAACAACTACAAGAAGGTAGTAGAATACGCGGCTGCATTAAAGCCTGAAAACATAACTGATGCCTGGGCTGCCTATCGTTGCGGCGAGTCTTATTTCCAATTGCAGCAGTTAGATAAAGCAGTTATATGGTATCAGCGTGCAGTAGCTATTTGGCCACATGCGCTCGACTTCCAAAGCAAGTATGCAACCTGCCTGTTGAGCATGGGCAGAACCGAAGAAGCGCGAAAGGTTTATTCATTTATACTTAGCGAAAACCCTGACTACGCAAGTGCTAACACTAACCTGGCATTTCTGTACATGCAGGAAGGGAATGTGACCATGGCCTATGAGTTATTGCTAAAAGCTATGCGACTAAACCCGGACAATGAGCAAACGCTGATAAATATGGCGGTGTGGTACCATAACAATGGGCAAGACGACAAGGCTAAAAAAACACTGCAACACCTGATAAAGAAACATCCGCGGAATGAACAGGCGAAAGCCATGCTGGCAGATCTGCGATAAAAATATGTTTATCGCTGTTTCATCCCGATACGCATGATATATCTTTGCGGTCAAATAGATTAAATATTGCAATGAAAAAAATTCTACTTACCCTGTCTATGGCAGCGATGTGCGCCACAACGGTATCAGCCCAACGGGCGAATGAAAAAACAAAAAATGATTGTCCAAGGTTTTACCTCGGTGTGAGCACTGGTCTTGAAAACCCTTCGGGATTATTGGGTGTAAATGTAGAGTTACCTTTCGATGCTGTGTCAATCGGGTCCGGCGTGGGGCTAAGCTCATGGGGGGCCAAAGCATATCTCGAAGGCCGCTATTACCTTAATCCCTGCAATAGAGGTTTGGCATTTGGCCTTGGTGCATCGCATAGTACTGGCCTTTCCGATTTTGTACTAAAGGGTGCCGAAACAAATATTGGCAAACAGGATATTACAATGGATCTTAATCCTGTAACGAATGTTTATTTTTCTACCTACTATTACTTTAACCTTGGTAAGTCGGGTCGGAATAGATTTCATTTGCAAGGGGGGTATTCGGCAAGGCTTACTGAAGATATATACACCATGAAGTCTGCATTCTATTTTAATGCAAACGGTGAAAGAGCTATGAAAATGCTTGCTCCCGGCGGATTGATATTAGCACTTGGCTTTTCTTTCGGGCTGTAAAGAATCGATATAAAAAAGATTAAGGGTTGTCTTTCGACAACCCTTAATCTTTTTTATATGGTATAGCCCGGCTAATTACTTAGCAGCGTTATATCTTTCTGCAACAGCGTCCCAATTGATCACATTCCAGATGGCAGCCAGGTAGTCGGGGCGGCGGTTCTGATACTTCAGGTAGTAAGCATGTTCCCATACATCGATGCCCAGTATTGGTGTGCCTTTTACTTCAGCAACATCCATCAATGGGTTATCCTGGTTAGGCGTAGAAGATACTTCCAGCTTACCATCTTTTACAAGAAGCCATGCCCAGCCGCTACCGAAGCGGGTAGTGCCTGCTGCATTCATCTTCTCTTTCAGTCCGTCTACAGAGCCAAATGCTTCGTTGATCGCATTCGCAAGTTCGCCGGTTGGCTGTCCGCCGTTAGCACCCAGGATGCTCCAGAAAAGGCTATGGTTATAATGTCCGCCACCGTTGTTGCGTACAGCAGGTGGGTAAGATGAGATGCTTGCCATCAACTCTTCCAGCGATTTGTTTTCGCCATCTGTACCTGCCAGTGCTTTATTGAGGTTGTCCACGTAAGCTTGGTGGTGCTTGCCATGGTGTATTTGCATTGTTTGTGCGTCTATATGTGGTTCCAGTGCTTCGAATGCATACGGTAGTGCAGGAAGTGAATGTGCCATAGTTATTAATTGTTTTGGTTAATTGATGCGCCAAAGTTAACCGCCAGCCTGCAAAAGCTCAAATAAGAGATAGGCTTTCATAATAAATTGATATACCATTATAGGACAAATAAGAACGAGTAAAATTGTGATTGATATTTGTGCTTATAAATCAATTAGTTCGGTATTAATAAAACTGTTGCTCCTTTGCTTTAAGACTTTCCTAACAGTTGTGATACATGTACGCACATCATTTAAAGATGGCAAGTCAGTATATTTGATGAGATTTCCACTCTATAGAATAAATTTTAATGAGTTTACCGTCGTTATCACTTCGTAGGCCGGTTCTAGCTATCGTTCTCAATATCATCATCATCGTATTCGGGGTTATCGGATTCAACTTCTTGGGTATCCGCGACTATCCATCTATCGATCCACCTATCGTCAATGTTAGGACATCCTATGCAGGTGCTAACCCTGATATCATCGAGTCGCAGATAACCGAGCCGCTCGAGAAGTCTATCAACGGTATAGCAGGTATACGTACCATATCCTCTACCAGTGCGCAGGGGGTAAGCTCCATCGCTGTAGAGTTCGACCTGAGCATAGACCTGGAAGCAGCAGCAAATGATGTGCGCGATAAAGTATCGCAAGCCATACGCAATCTGCCTGCCGATATAGATGCACCGCCGGTGGTATCAAAAGCCGATGCCAACTCTCAGCCTATCATATCGATGACCGTACAGAGTACGACCAAGAACCAACTAGAACTCACGGAATATGCAGAGAATGTACTGGTAGAAAAACTGCAAACGATACCAGGCGTAAGTAGTACAAATATATGGGGACAGAAGCGATATGCAATGCGCCTATGGCTCGACCCTATACGGATGGCGGGCTATGGCATTACCTTTCAGGATGTAGAGCAGGCGCTTGCCAAGCAGAACGTTGAGCTACCCGCGGGTAAACTTTCGGGTGATAATACCGAGTTATCGGTACGCACATTTGGCCGGCTCTTTACAGAAGAAGAATTCAACAACCTGATTGTAAAAAATGTTGGTGGGGTAGATATCAGTTTACGCAGCGTAGGTGAGGCCGTACTAGGGCCGGAGAATGAAGAAACGGTACTGAAAGAAAGTGGCATCCCGATGATCGCCGTAGCATTGACACCGCAGCCGGGATCGAACTACGTAGCCATTGCCGATGAGTTTTATAAACGATATGAAGCATTAAAAAAAGATCTGCCTGATGATTTTAAAGTAGACATTGCGATGGATACAACGGTATTCATCAAAAAGTCGATAGCAGAGGTGGAGGAGACGCTGTTTATATCCTTCCTGCTGGTAATTATTATCATCTACCTCTTCTTCCGCGACTGGCTTATTGCCGTACGTCCACTGATAGATATACCGGTGAGCCTTATCGGAGCCTTCTTCATTATGTACCTCATGGGCTTTACCATCAACATCCTCACGCTACTGGCTATCGTACTGGCTACGGGCCTCGTGGTGGATGATGGTATCGTGGTGACGGAAAATATATACAAAAAAATAGAGCAGGGTTTTGACAAACACCGCGCAGCCAAGGAGGGTAGCGAGGAGATTTACTTTGCAGTTATCGCTACTTCCATCACCCTTGCGGTGGTGTTTCTGCCCATTGTATTCTTACAAGGATTTACGGGGCGGCTGTTCCGCGAGTTTGGTATTGTGGTAGCCGGTGCGGTATTGATCTCCGCATTCGTGTCGCTTACACTTACCCCGGTACTCAACGTATTGCTCACACGCAAGGTGCATAAGCCTTCAAAATTTTACGTTAAGTCAGAGCCGTTCTTCGTAGGTATGGAAACCAAATACCGCCGAGGGCTGGAATGGATTATGCGCCGTAAGTGGATAGCGGTAACCGGTGTTGTTGCGTGTTTTGCCATGATATTTCTTATAGGCGGGTCATTACAAAGCGAACTGGCACCTATGGAAGATCGCAGCCGTTTCCGGGTGCAGCTGAGCGCACCGGAGGGTACTTCTTACGACGCGATGGACAAATACGTAGACAACTTGGTAAACCTGATGCTCGACTCTGTAGATGCAAGCGAAAGAGATGTGGTGCTTTCGGTAACAGCGCCGGGCTTCACAGGGTCGGGAGCAGTAAACACGGGTTTCCTAAACGTGAAGCTGAAAGAACCGCAAGATCGTGAGCGAAGCCAAAATGATATCGTGCAGATGGCGAACCGCAACTTTTCGAAGTATAATTTTGGTAAAGCCTTTGCCATACAGGAGCAGACCATCTCTGTACAGCGTAGCGGTTCTGCGTTTCCTATTGTGTACATACTGCAGAATATCGACTTCGAAAAGCTATCTAAGGTACTACCGAGATTTCTGGATGAGGCTAACCAGAACCCTGTATTCCAAGGTGTGGATGTGGACTTGAAATTTAATAAACCGGAACTCACTGTGCAGATTGACCGCGCCAAGGCTTCACAGTTAGGCGTATCAATACAAGATGTTTCGTCGACACTACAACTAGCGCTCAGTAACCGCAGGCTTGGGTACTTTACCAAGAGTGGTAAGCAATACCAGGTGCTGGGCCAGGTATACCGCCGCGACCGTGAGGCTCCACTTGACCTCAAGACCTTGTATGTGCGCAATAATCAGGGCACACTGATATCTATCGACAACCTGATATCTGTAGATGAGACAACCAGCCCTTCACAGATATATCACTACAACAGGTATAAGTCTGCAACGGTATCTGCCAACCTTGCACCAGGCAACACAATTGCCGACGGATTGAAAGCTATGGAGGGTATCGTGACAAAGCTGAAAAACGAAAAAGTGATAGATGACACGTTTACTACCTCATTGGGTGGTGCGTCTAAAGACTTTGCAGAGAGTGCATCCAATACATTGTTTGCATTCATACTAGCTTTGGCGCTGATATACCTGATACTTGCAGCCCAGTTCGAGAGCTTTATCGATCCGTTCATCATTATGCTGACCGTACCACTGGCAATAGCCGGTGCCGTATTATCCTTATGGATATTCGGCCAAACGCTGAACATATTCTCGCAGATCGGTATGATCATGCTGATAGGCCTTGTGACCAAGAACGGTATCCTGATCGTAGAATATGCAAACCACATCCGCGATAATGGACATACTAAGCTTGAAGCAGCTATTGAGGCGGCTACCATGCGCTTGCGCCCGATATTGATGACCAGCCTTGCCATGATATTTGGTGCACTGCCGCTGGCCATGTCGCTGGGTGCGGCATCTACCAGCCGTATACCACTCGGTATTGTTATTGTATTCGGGGTGTTCTTCTCCCTGGTGCTGTCGCTATTTATATTGCCGGTGGTTTATACTTATCTTTCGCGCAGGAAGACTGCTGCGGCAACTGCTATTGATAAACTGAATGACTAATTGCTATAGTATCATGCTCAAAAGATCGCTCACACTGTTTCTGGCGCTTAGCTGCACCGCCGCCTATGCCCAGAAACGACTGACCCTGCAAGATGCTATTACCAGGGCACTGAAGAAAAACTACGATATAAGAATAGCAGAACTAACCGAAGAACAAGCCGATATAAATAATACCTGGGTTGCTTTGTTGCCAAGTATAAATGGTAGCGCCGGTGTAACCAAAGGTACTGCTAATACGCGCATCGAGTTCTCAGACCCCAACCGCCCACCAACCGTTAACCCTAATGCAGGTACACGATCCTATAATGCAGGCGTATTTGCCAGTTGGAGGGTATTTGATGGCGGCAGGATGTTCCTGGTAAAAAAACAGCTGGGTGCTACGGAGCGACTCACCGAGGCGCAGTTAAGGGAGCAGGTACAAACAACCGTATCGCAGGTAATACAGGCCTACGCGCAGGTAGTATTTCAGCAGCAACAAGGGGTGGCCATAGATACAGGCCTTGCACTGGCGAAGGTGCGTATGACACTTTCGCAATTGAAGTTTGAGACCGGTACATCTGCTAAGGTAGACTACTTGCAGGCAAGGGTAGACTACAATGAACGCCGTGCAGATTCATTGAATCAGCAGTCGTTCCTTACCAGCGCATTTGCCAACCTGAATGTGCAGATGAGTACAGACCCCGAGCTGACTTATATAGTAGACGATAGCCTGGAGCTGAATATGCGTTTGAGGCCAACGAACCCGGACTTATTAGACGACATAAACCTGACACTGGATGTATTCCGCAGGAATGCAGAAATATCGAAGATAAATGCCAGGATCGCTAAAAGAAGCTATTGGCCCACGATAGACTTCAATGGCGGATATGCTTACAATAAGTCGGAGAACCAGGCGGGCCTCACGCTATCGAACCAGAGCTACGGCCCAAGTGGGGGCTTCAACCTGAACCTGCCGATATTCCAGAGCGGCAGTATCAGGAGGCAGGCCAAAGTGGCATCGCTGCAGGCGTTTAAAGATGAATTGGTATACCGCCGGCAGAATACAGAGATAGGCAGGCAATACCGCAGTACCTGGAAGAACTACGAGATGTCAGTTGCTGCATACGTGCTGGAACAGGAGAATATTAACTACGCCCGTGAGAACATGGACATACAAAGGGCAAGATTCAATGTAGGTGTCGCCACTACACTGGAAACGCGTGAGGCGGAGACCAGCTACGTAACAGCGCTGGTGCGGTTATACACCGCTGCCTACAATGTGAAGGTAAATGAGACAAGGGTGCTGGAACTGGAAGGGCAATTAGTAAGAACAAACGACGAAGAATAAAAAAATCCCGGTAATCAATTACCGGGATTTTTATTTTAAACTAGTTCGTTAATATGTAGTTTGAAGTATTCGAGTGTTCTCTTCAGGCCTTCGTGACGGTCTATCTTCGGCTCCCAGCCCAGTATAGCTTTCGCCTTCGTAATATCCGGCTTACGTTGCTTCGGATCGTCCTGTGGCAGTGGCTCGTAAACGAGCTTCGATTTTGAGCCGGTCAGTTCCAGTACCTCTTCTGCAAACTGTTTCAGCGTGATCTCTACCGGGTTGCCTATGTTAACCGGTTTGTGGTAGTCTGAAAGCAATAATCTGTAAATACCATCTACCAGGTCATCCACATAGCAGAACGAGCGTGTTTGCGAACCGTCACCAAATACGGTAACATCTTCGCCCCTCAGTGCTTGGCTCATGAACGTTGGCAATGCACGGCCGTCATCGAGTCGCATACGCGGACCATAGGTATTGAAGATGCGGATAATACGCGTCTCCACACCATGGAAGTTGTGGTAGGCCATTGTAATGCTTTCCATGAAGCGCTTAGCTTCGTCGTACACACCACGCGGGCCTATCGGGTTTACGTTACCCCAATATTCTTCCTGCTGCGGGTGAACCAGCGGATCTCCATATACTTCTGATGTAGAAGCCACCAAGATACGTGCGCCTTTAGCTTTTGCAAGGCCCAGCAGATTGTGCGTGCCCATTGCACCTACCTTCAGCGTTTGTATCGGCATCTTCAGGTAGTCGATAGGACTGGCCGGCGATGCGAAGTGCAGTATATAATCGATATCGCCCGGTACATGCACGAATTTAGTTATATTGTGATGATAGAACTGGAAGTCCTTTTCAGGAAACAGGTGTTCGATATTTTTGATGTTGCCGGTAAGGAGGTTGTCCATACCTATTACTTCATATCCCTCTTTCAGGAAACGATCGCAAAGGTGAGAGCCCAGGAAGCCTGCAGCGCCGGTTATCAGTATGCGTTTTTTGCTCATTGAACTTAGTTAGTGTGTTATGCTATAATGAGAAATCAGATTAATCGATGCTTCCGCGATCTCTTACGATCGTATCCGTCGGCACAGCTATTTTTTCCCTTTGGCTGGCATGAGCAGTTTTCCTGCCGATGCTTTCGTAGTAGTAGCCAAGCTCTTCCATTTTCTCAACAGTATAGATGTTTCGACCATCGAACACAAACGGAGCTTTCATCAGCTCATTCATACGCTCAAAGTTTGGCGTGCGGAATGCACTCCACTCTGTAACTATAATAAGCGCGTCAACGCCATCGATAGCATCGTACTGGTCGTTTGCATAAACGATCTTGTCGCCGAAGATGCGTTTTACGTTTTCCATTGCTTCCGGATCAAATACTTTTACTTCAGCACCTGCTGCAGTCAGCTCGTCTATCAGCTCAAGAGCCGGAGCTTCGCGGATATCATCTGTCTCAGGTTTGAATGCAAGACCCCAGATACCGAATGTGCGGCCACTCAGGTCACTGCCAAAGCAATCTTTTACTTTTCTGCCAAGTATCAGTTTTTGTTTGTCATTTACATTCATTACTGTAGTTACCAGGCTGTATTCATAGTCGTACTCGCGTGCAGTTTGTGCCAGCGCCTTTACGTCCTTAGGGAAACAGCTACCGCCATAACCAACACCAGGGAAAAGGAAGCGCTTACCGATACGGCTATCGCTACCCATACCCATACGTACGTTATCTACGTTCGCACCTGCTCTTTCGCAAAGGTTTGCCATCTCGTTCATAAACGAGATACGCATAGCCAGGTATGCATTTGCAGCGTATTTGGTCATTTCTGATGAACGCTCGTCCATAAAGTAGATCGGGTTACCCTGACGTACAAATGGCTGATACAGTTCTTCCATCAGCTTTTTAGCTCTGTCAGATGATGTACCGATAACAACGCGGTCCGGTTTCAGGAAGTCGTCCACAGCAACGCCCTCGCGCAGGAACTCGGGGTTTGACACTACATCAAACAGATTTTTATCCAGCTTCTGAGCCATAACAGCTGCCACCTTTTCGGCAGTGCCTACGGGAACAGTGCTCTTATTTACGATAACCTTGTATTCCGTTATTATTTCGCTCAGTTGAGCAGCTACGTCCAATACATATTGCAGGTCGGCAGAACCGTCCTTGCCGGGAGGTGTCGGCAGCGCCAGGAAGATAACCTGGGCGTCTTTAATACCTTCTCTCAGAGATGTAGTGAAGTGTATACGGTCTTCTTTAATGTTACGGTCGAGTAACACATCAAGTCCAGGCTCGTAAATAGGTGATTTACCTTGTTTCAGCTGATTGACTTTGTCTTCGTTGATGTCAATACACATTACGTTGTTGCCGGTTTCGGCAAAGCAAGTACCTGTTACAAGGCCTACGTATCCTGTTCCAATTATGGCTAATTGCATATAAAATAAAATATGGTTGTAAAAGTAGTTATTTTAAATAGAAAGATGCTACACAAAGTGGCTAACGAAAGAAACTTAAGGATGATTTAAACCGCAAGGCTTATCCCAGAATATACTTTCTGGATAATATTATGATTAGCATCTATTCCTTAAATTTCAATTGTTTAGCTATGATCTTAGATATGGCCGCTCCTATTCTGTAAAAAATGACAAAATTGATGCCACTGCCAAATTAAACATGTAGATTATGTCATATAAGACATTCAAGTGTTATTTTACAAGCCTCTTTTATCTCGTCTTTCGTAATAGTGAGCGGCGGAGCTATCCGGATACAGTTAGGGGCGAATAAAAACCAGTCAAAAAATAGCTCTTTCTCTAAACAGTGCTGCAAAGTTTGCATTACATGGTCAGGGCTTTCCAGCTCAATTGCCATTAGCAGCCCTTTGCTGCGTACTGCCTTTATAGATGGATGAACAAGCAAAGAATGGAAAAGTTGTTCTTTTTCTGCCACTTGTTCGCCTAATTGCTCTTCAAGTAAGGCTTCCATACCGGCCATACCTGCGGCACAGCTCACCGGATGCCCGCCAAAGGTGGTAATATGCCCCAGCACCGGGTTATTGGTCAGCGTTTGCATGTACATGTGCGACGATACAAATGCCCCTAACGGCATCCCGCCGCCCAGAGCCTTGCCCAAAAGAACAATGTCAGGGATTACGCCGTAGTGCTCAAACCCCCACAACTTACCTGTACGCCCAAAACCGCATTGTATTTCGTCAAATATTAAGAGCGTTCCCGTCTCCGTACATTTTCCCCTTAGCTGTTGCAGCCATTTTATATCCGGCTCTATCACTCCGGCTTCGGCCTGCACAGTCTCGATAATGACACAGGCTGTCTGACTATCTATTGCCGCTATTAATTCGGGGCTGTTATAATAATGTCGCCGAATGCCGGGCATCAGCGGGCGAAAGGCATTGCGCCAGTACTCGTCGCCCATCAGGCTAAGTGCCCCTAGGGTAGCGCCGTGGTAGCTGTTATGGCAGCTAATGATATCCGGTCTGCCGGTTGCACGACGGGCTAGTTTAATGGCACCATCAGTAGCCTCGGCCCCTGAGTTGGTGAAATACACACAATCCAGCGATGGGGGCAGGTGCTTGGCTAGCAGCTGCGCATAGGCTACCTGCGGGCTTTGAATCAATTCACCGTACACCATTACGTGCAAGTACTTTTCGGCCTGCTCTTTAATGGCGGCTACCACCCTGGGGTGGCAATGGCCCACATTGCATACGCTGATGCCCCCTATCAGATCGAGATATTTTTTACCGTTATCATCAAACAAATAGTTGCCCGAGGCCGAAGTAATATTTAAAGCAATTGGCGCAGGCGACGTTTGGGCCACGTGTTGCTGGAAGAGCTGACGGATATTCATTGAGGCAAAGTTAGGCTTTAGACGCACTTTCAAAGGCGGGCCGACAGATAACAATTAGATAATAAAAAAACAACACGAAATATGCTCGCATTGCAAAGTTAATATGGACTTAACATTCAATTCATGCAGGCGTAACATTGCGGTAAGACATCGGTAACATTGAAGTTGGACTTTTGCGTGCAATTAAAGAATAATACATGCGCGTTATTACAATGTTTTTTATGATGTTATTTATTTCCCTGCAAGCATTTGCAGCTGGAAAGATAACGGGTAAGGTGTCGGATGAAAAGACAGGTGATCCGATTATCGGTGCAATGGTGGTAATAAAAGGTACATCTAACGGTACCGCTACCGATGTAGACGGCAACTTCTTGCTGGAAACAGCAGCGGGAACCTACACGCTTGAAGTACGGTATGTTGGCTATCAATCAAAAGAAGTAGCAGATGTAAAGGTGACAGGAAATAATACTGCGACCGTTAATATTGTTATTGCCGAAGCAAAATCCACGCAACTTCAGGAAATTGTAGTGCGCTCAACGCTGAAAAAAGAAAACATCAGCGCTATGATCACTTATCAAAAGAACACAAATACCGTAGCGCAGGTAGTATCTGCTGAAGCGATCAGGAAGTCTCCGGACCGCAATACGGGTGAGGTACTGAAACGCGTATCTGCTGCTTCTATACAAGATGGTAAGTACCTGATCGTTCGCGGCCTTGCTGACCGCTATAACCAGGCTACCCTGAATGGTACGCTGCTTTCAAGCACGGAGCCTGACCGTAAAACATTCTCCTTCGACCTATTCCCTTCGGGCATGATCGATAATATAGTAGTGAACAAAGCAGCTACGCCTGACCTTCCGGGTGAGTTTGCAGGTGGCTTGATACAAGTAAATACGAAAGACATCCCGTCTGAAAATTTCTTCACCATTCAACTGGGTGGTGGTGTTAACTCACAAACTGTAGGTAGAGACTTCCATTATTACAAAGGTGGTAGCCTTGATTTCTTAGGCCTGGATGACGGAACAAGGGCACTTCCTTCTACCGTACCGAATAAAGACCAGTTCCGCAAGCTGACCGAAGAGCAAAGACTGGCGGCGGCAAAAGGCTTCAAGAACGACTGGGCCTACGACACGAAATCTACGCCGATCAATGCTTCTATGCAGGCGTCAGGCGGATTGAACACCATGCTGTTTGGTAAAAAATTGGGCGCCATCTTCGCGGTAAATTATAATAAGCAGAACAGGAGAACAGAAATGACGCGTTCTTTCTTCAACCAGGCAGGTGTAGTTCAAAAGACACTTGACTTTAATGAGAATCTCTATGGTGAAGATGTACTGGTGGGCGCACTTGCCAATCTGAGCATGGAGTTGAACGCGAATAACCGTATATCGCTTAAGAATCTTTATAACATCAACGGTTCTGACAACGTGTTAATGCGCGAAGGTCGCGATAATGACTACGGTGCTGATGTAAGATCTTACCAACTTGGCTTCAAATCAACGCAATATCTTACTACGCAGTTGATAGGTTCACACTACCTGCCAAAATCGAAAATAAAACTGAACTGGAACGGTAGCTACGTGCGCCTGTATCAAAACCAGCCTAACCTGCGCCGTATGGAGTACCGTAAGGCTGATGACGATTCTATCTACCGTGCGACAATACAAGGCTTCCAGCCCTCACTGCGTTCGGCAAGCCGTTTCTATTCAAACCTTACCGATAATATAGGTCTGGGTAGCTTCGATCTGTCACGTCCATTCCAGGCGTTTGGCAACCAGCATACTATTAAGGTAGGATATATGACGCAGGTTAAAGATCGTGTGTTTACGTCAAGGCCGTTTGGTATGGTAGGTAATCCTTCTGATCTGCTGTCGGTTGACAATGCAAATATCTTTGCTCCTGAAAATGTTAGCCTCACAGGCTTTAACCTGAGTGAACTGAGTGACAAAGACTATGACTACGATGCGAACAGCATGTTACATGCCGGTTTCGTAATGCTGGATAACCAGCTTGGCCAAAATTTCAGGTTAGTATGGGGTGCACGTTATGAGTACTTCAACCAGCAGCTGAATGGTTTCCGTAGCAACCAGCCCGTAAATGTGAATACACAAGTGGGCGACATCTTGCCATCATTCAACCTTACGTACCGTTTCAATGAGAAAACAAACTGGAGGTTGAGTGCATCACAAACGGTAGTTCGTCCTGAGTTTAGAGAGCTTTCTCCGTTTACATTCTACGACTTTGAACTGCTGGCTGCCGTACAAGGTAACCCCGACCTGGAGCGCACAAAGATCATGAACGTGGACCTGCGCTATGAGTTTTACCCACGCGCGGGCGAAATGATCACTGCCGGTCTGTTCTACAAGAAGTTTACCAACACCATAGAACAATTCTTCAATGAGTCCGGCGTTAACACTATTTCATTTACTTATGGTAATGCTCCGGATGCGCTAAGCTACGGTGGTGAGGTAGAGTTCCGTAAGAAGCTGGATGCTATGGGCAATACATTTAAAAACTTTACTGCCTTTGCGAACGGTACCTACATCTTTAATGACGTGAGATTTAACATCAAGGATGCAGCAGGTAACGAAGTGAAAGCCGACAGGCCGATGCAGGGACAATCTCCTTTTGTAATAAACGGCGGACTTCAATACGATGCAGAGAAAATTGGTACCAGTGTAACGGGTTTGTTTAACATGGTAGGCCGCAGGATATTCCTGGTGGGTAATGATCAGAACCCGCATATATGGGAAGCTCCGCGCCCGGTGATAGATTTTACGATCTCACAAAAAGTGCTGAACAAAAAGGCAGAGTTCAAGTTCACGATATCCGACCTGTTGAATAAGAGAGCAAACTACTACCAGGATAAAAACGAAAATGGTAAGTATGATGTAGATGCAGACTTCCTTCGTATATCGAGAAGGGCTGGTAGCAACTACACATTGTCGTTCCTGTACAACTTTAGATAAGTCGAAGTACACAGATAAAAAAGCGCCTGGCATTTGCCGGGCGCTTTTGCTTTGGGACCTACCATGTATGCATGTTGAAACATCACAGTTAGTTCATATTCCCTTAACTATTTGGTAATACTAGTCAGGCATTTTTGCATCATCAAAAAAAGCTCAACAACAATGAGAAAAGTTTTATTAGGCCTTTCTTTCCTGGCACTTACATCGACAGTATTTGTATCCTGCAAAAAAGACAAAGATCCGGATCCGGTAGTAACTCCTGAAGATCAACTGGGTTATGAATTGAAGTCTGACATTACGACTAACAGAACATTACTTTCAGGCAAAACTTACACTATGACCAACATGGTGTATGTAAAAAATGGTGCTACACTTACCATTGAGCCGGGTGCTATCATCAAAGTAGCGAAAGGTAAAAATGCACTGGTTGTAACACGTGGTGCTAAAATAGTCGCTTCGGGTACAGCTGAAAATCCGATCGTGTTTACTTCAAACGAAGGCACTCCTTCTTATGGTGACTGGGGTGGTATCGTAATACTTGGTAAAGCGACTACCAATGCTTCTTTCAACCAGAAGCCGGGCGAAGGCGAAATAGAAGGTGGTGTGAACAACTCAGCAGGCGATGGCCTGTACGGTGGTACAGACGATGGCGACAACTCAGGTGTATTGAAGTATGTGCGTATCGAATATGGCGGATACGCTTTCCAGCCTGATAAAGAATTGAACTCATTGACGCTTGGCGCAGTAGGTAGCGGTACTCAGATCGATTATGTACAGTGCTCTTATGGCCTGGATGATGCTTTCGAAATGTTTGGTGGTACTGTAAACCTGAAACACATCATTGCTTACAAAGGTCTGGATGACGATTTCGATTGCGATAACGGTTACCGTGGTACAGTACAGTTTGCGATAGCTGTACGTGACGCTAATAAAGCCGATATCTCCGGTTCAAACGGTTTTGAGCAAGATAACGATGCGAGCGGTTCTACAACAACTCCGATCACTGCTCCTGTTTTTGCTAACGTTACGCTGATAGGCCCAAAGCAAGATGCTAACACTACCATCCACAAAGATTTTAAACGTGCTGCACACCTGAGAAGGAATACAAGGACTTCTATCTTTAACTCTATCCTGATGGGTTACCCTACAGGTATCCTGGTAGATGGATCTAAAGCTGCTCAAAACCTGATTGACGGTCAAATGGAGCTGAAAGGCTTGGTGATTGCAGGTATGGGTAAATCAGTAGATACGGCAGGTACTACAAGCATGGGCTTTAACCTTACAGAGCGTCTTACTAATGCTGACTGGAAGAATGAGATCAAATCGAGCACTGCTGATGCCGGCCTGACTGCGGCTTATGGTGCCGGTGCATCTTTCGATCCTACTCCTGCTTCGGGCTCTATAGCTACTTCGGGCGCTGTTACCGTAGGCAAGGGTTCTGTAACGTCTGTTAACTACAGAGGAGCAGTAGGTGCAGGCGATACATGGTGGAAAGGTTGGACAAAGTTCTAATTATACTGAAAAGAGATAGCAAGGAAACGGCCTCCATTTTGGAGGCCGTTTTACTATTTAGCTTATGAAGGCTTCTGTATCCCCAATTCTTCCGCTTTTTGCAAAAGGTAGGAGTAAGCTGCGTCGTATTCGTTGGGTATAATGCCATCAAGTATTGCATCTCGTACTGCTGTCTTAAGTGTGCCAACCTTGCGCGATGGCTGTAGGTTGAATATCTGCATGATATCTTCGCCGCTGATAGGCGGCTGCCAATTGCGGATGCGGTCTTTTTCTTCCACTGCTACCAGGCGCTCCTTTACCAGCTCAAAATTTTCGAGGTAGCGTTTTACTTTCACTTTGTTTTTTGAGGTGATATCACTCTCGCAGAGGATCATCAGGTCATCTATGTCTTCTCCTGCATCGAACAGGAGCCTGCGCATGGCCGAGTCCGTAATGTCCTCTTTACTAAGGCTTATTGGGCGAAGATGCAGCGCAACCAGCTTGGCTACATACTTCATCTTTTCGTTCTGCGGCAGGCGTAGCTGTTTGAAGATACGCGGAGTCATTCTTTCGCCCACAGCATCGTGGCCATGAAAAGTCCAGCCGTGGCCATTTTCAAACTTTTTGGTAGCTGGCTTGCCGATGTCGTGCAGCAAGGCAGCCCAGCGTAGCCATAGGTTGTGGCTGCGTGCTGCTACATTGTCTATTACCTGTAGCGTGTGGTAGAAGTTATCTTTATGCCCCTTTCCCTCCACAAACTCAACACCGGAAAGATCGGTAAACTGAGGGAAGAACTCTTTAAGTAGTCCGCTGCGGAATAGTAGGTCCAGCCCTACCGACGGACGCGCTGTGAGCATTATTTTATTCAGTTCATCGGTAATGCGTTCCTGCGATACGATTTTTATCCTTTCCTTATTGCGGGCGATTGCCTCGAATGTTTCGGGATAGATGGTAAAGCCCAACTGCGCTGCAAAGCGTATCCCTCTCATCATTCGCAATGGGTCGTCTGAGAAGGTAATATCCGGATCGAGCGGTGTGCGGAGCAGCTTTTTCTCCATGTCGCCTATGCCATCGAATGGGTCTGCCAGTTTGCCATAATCATTTTTGTTAAGGCTGATGGCCAGTGCATTTACGGTAAAGTCTCTGCGTTTCTGGTCATCCTCTAATGTGCCCTCCGATACCTCGGGCTTACGCGAGTGTTGCTGGTAAGACTCTTTACGCGCCCCTACAAATTCTACATCGAAGCCATTTAGCCTGAATTGCGCCGTACCGAATGTCTTGAAGAAATTTACCGATGGGCGTTCAGACAACGACTTCGCCACGGCATGAGCCAGCGCAATTCCATCGCCGGTACATACTATATCGGCATCTTTAGTTGACCGCCCCAGTATCTTGTCTCGCACAAATCCACCTATCAGGTAGCATTCCACACCAAGGCCGGCAGCGGCTGTCGCTATACGTTCAAATAGTTCTAATTCTTCGTTACTGCATGAAATGTCCATACCGGCGCAAAACTAAAGATTAGGGACGTATAATTTCGAGGCTACCATCATCCTTTATCCGCACCAGGCGCGATGGCGGCTTTATAGTCATGTCATCTTGCCGGTATTTTACTACATAATCTACCCGCTGCTTTATCTCATCTTGTATGGCATCGAAGGTGGCAGGTGTCGGTTCGCCGCTTAGGTTGGCAGAAGTAGAAACTACCGGGGTTTGCAGTCTTTTGATCAGTGCCTTGCAAAAAGGGTCTCTAGTGACCCGGATGGCTATACTGCCATCCGCATGTACTGCATTTAGCGGAAAGCTGAGCGCACCGTCGTATATCACCGTAGTAGGTCGGTCGAAATTTTCGAGTATATCTATAATGTCGGGGTGGGGGGCAGCTACATATTGTATCACCGAGCGGGCATCTGCTAGCAGTACAATCAGGCTTTTCTCTCTTGGGCGGTTCTTTATGTCAAATATCTTGTCAATGGCGTTTTCATTCAGCGCGTCGCAGCCTAAACCCCATACTGTATCGGTAGGATATAGTATAGTACCCCCGGCTGAAATAGTTTCCACACATTTTTTTATGTCCTCTTCAAAGTTCATATGGGCTGTAAATATTGATAATTGGCTATTAATATATAGGAGAAAAAAATGCTAATTTTGGGAATGATTAACAAACCCCAGGTGGTTTGAATATGTCTTAGTTATTAAATTTGTATTCCCCGAAACAACTAAAAAATTCGAAAAATATGAAAAAAGTACTTCTATCACTTGGTGTAGTGCTGCTTGCAGGTAGTGCAGCAATGGCGCAGCATGCGCATAACGAACATGACGGACATAATCATGGTACTCCGGCGGCAAAGCCGGTAAAAGGTGCAAAAGCTACGGCAAAGGCTCCTGCTGTTACCGCTACTCCGGTTGTAGCGCCCAACCCTGCAGGTACTACAGGTGATGTGAATATGTTGAGCTTCAATACAGAAGAGCATGATTTTAAAACTGTAGCAGAAGGCCCGGCCGCTGAGTATGAGTTTACCTTCACCAATAAAGGTAAGGAACCAATTATCATCAGCCAGGTACACGCAAGCTGCGGATGCACTACTCCTACATGGCCTAAAGAGCCGATTCTGCCCGGTAAAACAGCTGCTATCAAAGCTTCTTATGCTACGACAGGTCGTCCTGGTCCGTTTACCAAGAACATTACCGTACTTACGAATGGCGGTACTAAAATCCTGACTATTAAAGGTAACGTAGAGAAGGCACCTGAAACCTCGGTTCCTCAGAACACTTCAATGCTTAAGACGAATTAATAACAAACAAAAGAATATATAGATTTTTATGAAACGTTTATTTGTTACACTATTGCTGGCAATCGGATTTATGGGCGCTTATGCTCAGGCAAACAAGAACATGCCGCAGTTTAAGTTTACTGACAAGAATGATACGTATGACTTCGGTACCCTGAAAGAAGGACCGGTAGCTACGCACGTATTTGAGTTTACCAACGTAGGTAAAGAGCCTTTGATCATCCAAAGCGCATCTGCAAGCTGCGGTTGTACCACTCCTGAATGGCCTAAAGAGCCGATCCTGCCTGGTAAAAAAGGTAAGATCACTGTAAACTACAATACGCAAGGCCGCGTATCTCCTTTTACGAAAGATGTATACATTCAATCAAACGCATTTGTACCCGATGGTAAAGAGCGTTATGAACTGCACATTAAAGGTACTGTAGTAGCTGCCGAACCGGGAGCACCTACCAACAAGAACTAAGCAATACGCTTTAGATATTTTAAAATAGTCTGCACATGTTGCAGGCTATTTTTATTTCAGGCATGTGCAAATAAGTGCATACTTTTCTAATTTTGCGCCATGCCAGTAATATCTCACCGCGGCTCGCTGATGCCGCCGTCCCCCATACGGAAACTTGTTCCTTACGCAGAAACTGCAAAGAAAAAGGGAGTAAAAGTATACCACCTAAACATAGGCCAACCTGATATAGAAACACCACAGTCGATACTGGATGCAGTGCGCCATACCGATATGAAGGTGCTCGAGTACAGCCACAGTGCGGGTTTTGAAAGCTACCGAAAAAAGCTGGTGACATACTACCAGCGCAATAATGTGGAGGTGAATCATAATCAGATCATCGTTACTACAGGCGGGTCTGAGGCTATATCATTTGCCATCATGAGCTGCCTTGATCCGGGCGATGAGATCATTATACCGGAGCCGTTCTATGCTAACTACAATGGCTTTTCTACCAGTGCAGGTGTTAAGATAGTACCGATACCATCGGGTATCGATGATGGATTTTCTTTGCCGTCCATAGAAGCTTTTGAGAAAGCGGTTACTACGCGTACAAAGGCTATCATGATATGCAACCCCAATAACCCAACAGGTTACTTATATAGCCAAGATGAGCTGGAGACACTTAGGCAGATATGTCTAAAACACGACCTGTTTCTATTCAGCGACGAGGCATACCGTGAATTTTGCTACGATGGCCGTAAGCATATCTCGGCTCTTTCGCTGGAAGGGCTGGAGGACCATGCTATTCTGATGGATACCATCTCGAAAAGATACAGTGCATGTGGTGGCCGTATCGGTGCATTTGTAACGAAGAACCAACAGGTGCTGGATGCTGCTATGAAGTTTGCACAGGCCCGCCTTAGCCCGCCTTCGTTTGCGCAGATACTGGGTGAAGCTGCCGTAGACTTGCCTTCAGATTACTTTGACGAAGTACATGCTGAATATAATGCACGCCGTGATCTGCTGGTAAAACGCCTGCAAGCTATGGACGGTGTAAAGTGCCCGTCGCCGGGCGGTGCGTTCTATGCTATGGCGTCACTGCCGGTACAGGATAGTGAATGTTTTTGCCAGTGGCTGCTCGAAGATTTCTCCCATAATGGTGCTACCGTAATGATGGCACCTGCGGCAGGCTTCTACGCCACTCCGGGCAAGGGTAAGAATGAAGTGCGCCTTGCATATGTACTGAATAAAGAAGATATAGACGGCGCGATGGACTGCCTGGAAGCAGCCTTGAAGCAATATAAAAACTAAGATGACGAAGCCCCTCAAAGAGGGGCTTCGCTTTTATGCTATAAGGGTTATTATACTTGCACCGGCGTGAATGAAAATGTCTTGCCACTGAATAGTCCTTTGTCACTTAGCTTAAGGTCCGGTATCACCAGGAGCGCCATAAACGACAGTGTCATAAAGGGTGCGTGTAGTGTTGTGCCAAGCTCTTTTGCCTTACGATCGATAGCCGAATACTCTTCCGCCACCTTGTAGCCATCCGCATTGCTCATAAGTCCGCCTACCGGTAGGGCCATAGTTGTAACCTCCGCTCCGTTTTTGGCTACTGCGATGCCACCTTTTACCTCGATGAGTGCATTTACTGCCGCAGCTATTGACGCATCATCTACGCCTACCACTATTATATTATGGCAATCGTGAGCAATGGTAGACGCTAATGCTCCTTGTTTCAGTCCGAAATTTTTGATAAAGGCGACTGCCGGACGAGTATCAGGCGTATACCTGTTTACCACGCATATTTTCAATGCGTCATTTTCAGTATTGCTAACCAAAAAACCATCTTCTTCTTTAACCGGCAGTACCAACTCATTGGTAATGAGTTGCCCTTCCAGTGCTTCAATCACTCTGATGGATTTCGCGCCGTTTGATACAATCACAAAGTCTGCAGCGTTTCTTTTTTGTGTATTAAATTTGTTGATCAGTACCTCTTCTGTGCTTTTCAATAAAGTCACTCTATTTTCAGCAGCCAATTGGCCATTCAGGTATGTTCGTTCAATCGTAAAATCATCCAGGTTTGAGGCTACAATAAAGTCCGCCTTATCGCCAACCCTAAGCATACCGACCGGAATATTGTAGTGCAGTATAGGGTTGATGCAGGCAATACGAAGCACATCGAAAATATCATATCCTTTTTGTAGTGCTCTCTTCACAAGTTCATTGATGTGATGCAATACCAGTTCATCAGGGTGTTTGTCGTCACTACAGAACATCAGCTTATCAGGATATTGCGGTATTAGTGGTGCAAGCGCTTCAAAATTCTTAGCTGCACTACCTTCTCTTATGATGATGTGCATCCCTTCCTTTATCTTGTCCAGCGCTTCTTCCATGGTAAAGCACTCATGGTCGGTAGATATTCCGGCTGCAGCGTACTTTGCTACATCCTGACCTCTAAGACCGGGCGCGTGTCCATCGACAGGTTTATTAACTCTTTTTGCTGCTGCAATTTTCTTCCGTATTTCTTTATCGTTATTTAATACGCCGGGATAATTCATCATTTCGGCTAAATACCAAATATCCGGGTTATCCATTAGCTCTTCAATGGCAGCTGAGTCTATATGCGCGCCTGCGGTTTCGAAGAATGTAGCCGGCACGCAGGATGGGGCGCCGAAGAAGAAATTGAATGGAGTCTTCTTACTGTTGTCTATCATGTATTGCACTCCCGGTACGCCGCATACATTGGCTATCTCATGAGGGTCGGATGCCGTAGCAACAGTACCATGTACCACGGCAAGCCTGGCAAATTCCGTAGGTATCAGCATCGAGCTTTCGATATGCACATGCGCATCGATGAAGCCAGGCATGATATAACGCTCAGGCACATCATCTACCTCTTTTATTGACGAAATGATGCCATCCACGACACTGATTTCGACAGGGTAGATGCGCTTATCAAGTATGTCAATCAGTCTGCCTGATATTGTGAATGTATTACTGCTCATAAGCGGTTAGTTACAATTACTTGTCAAAATAGTGATTTTCCGCCACGTGCTGTATTCACCTTCAGCTCTATCAATTGTATCATGAGCATTGCTCGTTTTTTTACCTCTTCCGCCTTCTCTCCTTCAAACAGATCGTCTACCGTCCGGCGCCATAGCTCCAGCCAGCGTTGATAATGCGCCTCTGTCAACGGCATTTTTCTATCTACCGCAATATGCTTTCCAATAGGGCTTCCACTGTAATCCTGTTTACCGAAAGCGATCATCTCCCAAAATTGATACATCACCGGGAGATGGTGAGACCAATTGTCGCCGATGATCGTATTGAACACAGGCCCTATGGTTTCATCTGCTCTTGCTCTACTATAAAAGCTATTCACAAGGTTCTCTATATCTTCTCCGGTAGTTATATCATTCTTTATCATTGTATTTTTTATTTTTGCTTAGCAATGCGTCGGGTAAAGTTAGATAAATAGACTAGGGTGCATTGTAAAGATGACCAGAATCATTTACCTTATCCCTTTCTGTAGCATGTGTTTCCCCCTCTTCGTTATTACCTTGAGCGCGTACATAAAATGCCTGTTTGCACGCTATGACAATCACTGCAATCATCGGGTACCAGTGGTAACGACTACAGCCATTTTTTGCCTTGTGGCGATGTTTTCTACGCCTGTGTACGCAGGGTATAACGGCAAAGCAGAATATACACACTTCACAGCAGACGATGGGTTGCCATCTAACTATGTGTATAGTATTGTAGAAGATCGGAAGGGTTATATTTGGATACTGACAGACAAGGGCATTGTAAAGTATAATGGGTATAGTTTCACTATGTTTAATATGTCAGCAGGTTTGCCTACAAATGACATATGGTACCTCAGTGAAGACTCGGTGGGGAGATTGTGGATACATACATATGGACATGAGATTGGCTATATAAAAGACGATAAGTACCATAGTGTAGAACTGCCTGACAAAAACGTAGCCAAAATGGTGAGGGCAGTTTTCAGTAACAAAGGGATAACCTATGTGCACATTCTTGTAGGAAAAGAAAACTTCGTTTGCGTATTCGATAAACAGCGGCTTCTTAAAAGAATCCCCTTCGACGGCAGGGTGCTTTTGCTTAACCTTTTTCCCCAGATATTGGTGGGAGAAGACCGCGTTTATACAAGCTACTATTACACTCCCGCCGGTATTAAGCGAAAACCACTATGTGGGTCTGTTTTGGAATTTGCCTATTCGCGTTGCGGTTGGACCTCCAATAAAACTATTGTATTTTATTCTCGTTCATCGGATGCACGGGCTAAGGAAATAGTTTTAGCCAATCTCAATCGTTGCGAATATAAAAAAGTGCCGTTAGCAGCCTGGGGTGCTGATAATGATGAACTGGTATATCTTGTATATGTAAAGGCGGATGTATTTTATATAGTCACCAACAAATCAGTTATCAGGCTCGACAAAAACTTTAAGTTTATCGGGCGTACACCATGCAATAAAATGCTGGAAGGGCAGGGCCAAATAACATTCCAGCATTTTTCCAAAGATGGTAGCCAATGGATAAGTACCAAGGCTACAGGATGCTTCCACGTATATAAAACAGAAGCAGACTTTGTACCTATACGAGATATGCCAACTTTGAAAGACTACAGCTACAAGGGAAGGTCCCGTGATAGCGTTTATTGGTGGTATAATGAGCAGCTTCTGCGTCTGATGGGTTTAGACAAGCGTGGTAAGGTTATTTCCGATATAAGTATGTCTAACATTATAGGTACAGGTGCAAACCTTAGCGGCAATCTTCTTTTGGGGCTCTCTGATAATGCAGTGGAGGTTGCTCCACGTTTATCAATAGCGAACTACATCTTCGACACATCAAAACCGGTAATCGTACATAATATTGCCGGTTCTTTTTACCGGGCATACGTAAACACAGACTCTGCCGGATGGGAACGCATGAAAGATGGTGCCGAATCGTTTTTGTGGGGCGGTATTAAAAAAATACATGAATATCGCCCAGGTCATTTTTATTTCCTTACGGCATTTGGCTTTATGGAAATCAGGTATGATGGTAAAACTTATCGCGCGCAGGGTTTTGACTTTAGCAAGTATAAAGACCTGGTATACGATTCCGTCAGCAATAATTATTTTGCTTATCACGAAAATGGCATCCTTGTCCTGCAGCCGGGTACAAACAAGTTCACGAGCATAAGTGTTTCATCGCTAAGTTCACTTGGTGTCAATTCGATTTCGAAGCTTGCATCAGATAGATTTGGGAATATCTATGTTTATGACGGCAGATCGGTACTTGTGGTCAATTTGAAGAAGCTTAGTTGCAAATTTCTTCAGATCAAAGCAAACCTGACCGACTCCAGGATAATTTTAGGTAAGAGCACTGTTTATATAGCAGGGAAATTTGGTGTTGCTTATACAACAGTAGACGGTCCATTATCTTTTTCCAGGTTTAGGATAATACCCAATATCAGGTCTCAAAATTATAACCTTATATACGATGCTTTAAGTGTCGGAGATTCCCTTTTACTAAACACAGATAAAGGTTTGTTCAAGTTGCGTTCGGCAAGTCATTTTACCTCTGCAACCGCATTCGGCCACTTAGTATTGACAAGGCCTTATCAAAAAAGACTTTCAGCCGGTGATACGATAAAGATACATGCCAATATCACCCAGTTGAGCATAGATTATATTAACTACTATGGTAAAGGAAATCGATCAATAACCTACAGGCTTGGCGACGAGCCCTTGCGTGAAAGTTCGATAGGCGAAATATCATTGGCCGAGTTGCAGCCTGGCAAGCTGTGTGCACTTACCTGCAGTGTGAAAGACGAGTTATTTAAAAGCAATGAGCAAATATTTTACGTTTACAGGATTCCACATTGGTACCAAACTATTGGTTGGCGAATTGCCTTCTGGGCAGGCGGGGTTCTGTTGTTTTTCTCTGCTATACTTATAGCAATATTAATAACAAGAAAGATTATAGCGCGCGCAAATACCAAGAGAAGCCTCCAAGTTGAGTTGGAGCTACGTGCAATCCATTCCCAGATAAATCCCCATTTCATTTTCAATACACTTAGTTCTGCACAGTATTTTATCAACAAGAAAGATTTTGAGCAAGCCTATCTGCATATCAGTAAGTTCTCAAAGCTGCTTCGCCTGTACCTTCAGTCATCACGCAATCGTTACACTATTCTTTCAGAGGAGGTCGACATGCTAAGCAAGTATATCGATCTCCAAAAGACCAGATTTAATGATAAATTTGAGTATCTTATAGAAATAGATAAACGCATACCTACTGATAGTATTCAAATACCTTCGCTATTACTTCAACCATTGGTAGAAAACGCAATTAATCATGGTTTGTTTCATAGGGAGGAAGGTGGGCTTTTGCAAATAAGGTTTTTGCAAGGCCATTCCAGTGATGAGCTATTATGCTTTATTGAAGATAATGGTATAGGCCGTGAAAGGTCAAAAGAGATGAAACAGGGCAGTGAAGTTTACAGGCATTCTTATGGATCTAAACTCACTGAAGAATTGATAGACTTATTTAGTAAATACGAGAAGATGAATATTCAGATGGAGTACATAGATAAAAGTGCTCCTGATACCGGCACAATAGTAAAACTGGTGTTGCGAAATATGAAGTATGTGGTATGACGTGTATACTAAGGCATCTAATATGAGTTTAAGGCTCATCTTTATTTTGTTGTTGCAATTGGTTGCAAGTGGAGTCCATGCAAATACGCAGGACAGTCTAGTCCTAACACACCTGAGCATAACAAATGATCTTCCATCAGACCATGTGTATTATGTCTATCAGGATCGGCATGGGTATATATGGATATTTACTGATAATGGAATTGTAAAGTATAACGGTTATACGTTCAAATTATTCAACTCGTCAACAGGCCTCCCCTCGTCAGATGTATGGAATTGCTATGAGGATTCTTATGGTCGCAAGTGGTTGGGTACTTACGGCTATGAGGTGGGATTTATAAAAAATGATGTGTACAATAAAGTGGCAATCGAAACAAAGGGTGTAGCTACTAAGATACGTACCTTGAATGAACAGGCAGGGTATGTGTATATCACTGCAAGCTCTAATGTGCATATAAACGAAGATCTATACGTTATAGATAGTACGAACAATGTTGTAAAGACTTTTCATGATATTACGAACCTTACAAACATAATTGGTGACAGTGTCTTGATGCAGCAGGCACCTGACATTGTCTTTTATAAACCGACACCCGCGGGGATAAAGAGCGTGCATAGAGTAAAGGACTGGGCCAGTATCGCTAAAGCAAATACATCAACCTCGCAGTTTGTCGGTTACAATAGGATTCATTACAAAAGGGGAGGAGATTCTTTGTTGTGGCTGGATCTAAAGACTGGTCAATCTGCTACAAAAAGTATTAGGGAGTTTGGCGCAGGCGAAATGGAGAAGATATATTTGATATATGCTCTAAATGACCGATTCAATGTTATTACAAATCGAAAGCAATACATCTTAAGCAAAGAGTTTCATTTACTATCAGCCAAACCATATCAGAATATTCTACCGAACCATGCACAACTTACTTATCACTTCACAGATAAGAGCAACAATGAATGGTATACAACATCTTCGAAAGGATGTTATCTGGTGTATGCTAATCGAAATGTATTTGCACAAAAGCATGACTTAAATGCAGCGCTCGCGAACGCACACAAAGTGGGCCAGTTAAGAGATGGTTCGTCATGGTGGTACGATGAGGTGGATTTGCAACTGATGGCGATGGATAGTACCGGTAATATTTTAATGAGGACACATATTGGAGAGAACGTAATGGCTGTCGCCGACGGGCCAAATAATTCTGTGCTTGTTGTCCTCATCGATGATATAAGGCGCATAACCCGGAATGCGACGTTAGAACCATGGATAGATCATTCGAAACAATTTTATGAGATAAATACAGGTGGTATAAACTATAACAAACGAAGAGAACTAACCGGGGTAAATAAAAATGAATCGCTAAAGTCTATGTCAAGCATCCATTGCTATTCAAAAGACAAGATGTATAGCATCGGGTTCTATGGGCTCCGCTCAATAATCTCGTACCAGGATAGCATGGTAATAAAGGTAATAGATGCATCTAGGTATACAGGGCTTTATTACGATAGTACAAGCGACCGTTATTGGGTTTACAACAAAGGTAGGCTTGGAGTACTGAACCCAGCCACCGATGAGTTTAAGGTGCTGGATAATGAAATTCTTAATACACTTAATTTATTTGCGCTCAATGGTGTGTCAGGTGACAGATTTGGAAATATCTTTCTGCAGTTTGCTCATCAGCTTATAGTATATAACGCGGCCATAGGGTTGTATAAGGTTATTGCTATAAATGCGAGTATTGCAGATGCTAAGATGGCCATAGTTAACAATGTTATTTTGATTGCAGATGTTTTCGGTGTCGCGTTAGCGGACGTTTATGGCCCGTTGCGTGTATCAGAGTTTCGTTATACTCCAAATGTAAAAACCCAATATTACAACCGGCTACATAGCCTTTGCCATAGCGCGCGTGGCGGGCTTCTTATGCACACAAACAAAGGATTTTTTTCGACTGACATTCAGAAACTGAAGAGTGGCTCCGGTAATAAGTCACAGATATGGAGCGAAAGAATGTTCGTACAAACGTCTGCGTCTGTTGTCCGTGTAGATGTTGACGACACTATTAGGGTAACGTCTGAAACGGATAGGATTAGTCTTGATTACATTAATTATTTGGGAAAAGGGGGACGCATGTATAGCTATATGTTGAATAAAGATCGTGAATGGCATCAGACATCCTCCGGTGAATTATTTATAGCGTCGGTAGCGCCGGGTGTGTACGAAAAGGTTTATTGCAGAGTAGAGGATAATATCTGGAAGAGCAAGCACTATAGCTTTTACATTTACAAAGTTCCCTATTGGTATCAGACATCTGTTTGGCATACTATATTCTTGTTAGCGGGCATTGTGCTTCTTGTTGTGATATTGCTGTTGGTAATATTGGTCACACGGACAACAATAGCAAGTTCAAATGAGAAGAAGAGAATGCAGGTTGAGCTGGAGTTGAGAGCAATACATGCGCAAATCAATCCGCATTTCATTTTCAATACCCTTAGTTCGGCGCTGTACTTCATAAACAAGAAAAAAATTGATGAGGCGTACAATCATGTCAGCAAATTTTCCAGGTTATTACGTTCATACTTAAAGGCGTCGCGAAACCGTTATACGGTATTATCTGAAGAGTTGGAAATACTTAATAATTATGTAGAATTGCAACGCGTACGCTTCGAAAATAAATTTGATTATATAGTAGAAGTGGATAAGCGTATCCCGGTAGATAGCATACAAATACCCTCATTGTTGCTACAACCATTGGTAGAGAATGCAATCAATCACGGACTTTTTCATAGGGGAGACGGTGGTCTACTCAAACTAAAGTTTGAACAAGGGAAGTCAAGTAACGAGTTAAATTGTTATATTGATGATAATGGAATTGGTAGAGAGCGGGCGAAGGAATTGAAGCGGGAAAGTGTAGCAGAGTATGAGTCTTATGGTAGTAAATTGACAGAAGAATTAATAGATTTGTTCCGGAAGTACGAGCAGATGGATATTGAGGTAGACTATATAGACAAGCAAGCACCGGAAACAGGAACCATAGTAAAATTGACTATCAGAAACATGAGATATGTTGCATAACCTCACCTGTATTATAATCGATGATGAACCTAAGGCAATTGAATTACTTAAAGAACGGCTCGGTATACTTTTCCCGGGATTTAATGTAACTGGAACATTTACGGACTGGAAGAAAGGGTTAGAGGCACTTAAAACAACGCCTGTAGACATACTGTTTCTAGACATATCTATGCCTGAAAAGACAGGGCTTGATATGTTAAAGCTTTTTCCGTCAACGCCATTTCAAACCATTTTTATCACTGCCCATAGCGAATTTGCTTTGCAGGCTATTAAGCTTTCTGCAGCAGGGTATGTATTGAAACCAATAGACGATTATGAGCTGTCATTTGCTGTAAATAAGGCTATAGAAAAGATCCAAAATAAAAACCAAACGACAGCAAATGCACAAGCTATTGCGCAATCAAGCCATAATGGTTCTGTAAAAATTGGTATTCCTAATATCAAAGGCATTGACTATCTCAGAGCCGATGAGATACTATATTTCGAGAGCGTAAACAAATACACCAAGGTTGTAACGAAGGAGTATAGTATTATGAGTTCTTATAACTTGGGCGAGTTTAAGAAGATTATTGATCAGCATATTTTCTTCCAGGTACACAGGTCCTATATTGTGAATATGCAATATGTAAAGCGGTATGAGACCACTGGTTCCATCGTGATGGAAGATAATACGCAAATACCTATCTCTAAGACAGTTAAGACCGAATTTCTTGCCAGCTTCGGTAAAATAAGCAAGACCGCAGGCTTCAAAGCAAAAGATAACGAATAGTTCGATTTCCATTCGGCGGACGAAAACGCACTTTCGTCGAATGAGAATGGCCGTTCAAGATATGGCTAAACAGGGGTAGGCAGGTATAACGTTATTTTGTATCAGACGTTTAAAACGGTCAGCCCTTATTTACCCCTCAATTGATCTACCCGTATTAAACCTCCTAATCCTATTTGTATAAAGAGCTGATCTTGATAGATCAGCTCTTGTTTTTATAAGGTTTATTGATGTAAAAGCAAAGCACCTCGCCCGGCCCATGTACCCCTACAACCAGCGTTTTTTCGATATCAGCTGTACGACTGGGCCCTGTATTTAGGTTTATCATTGATGGCAAGCCATTGTTGTATTTGCCCTTTATAGCATCTATTCCATCTCCAAGATCATCAACCACCTGCCCGGCATAGGCCACTACAATATGTACCGGGTAAAATACTGGCGATGTGCGCCCTAAATGCTGCTTACTGCTAAAGATAATAGAGCCGGTACGGCCGACGAGTAATTCGCAGCCTGTGATACAGGCATCAGCTCCTTCGGCTTTCTGATCAGCCGTTTGCACTACGTTCATCTTATTTTGATGAAAAAGCTCAAGCAAATGCTCTTCAGCGCAAAGTAACTGTTGCCAATTGCGGTCGTCGTATAAAACAGCAATATTCTCCAGGAAATCCAGCTCGTTCTCGCAAAAAATAAACTTGCCGCCTAACTTGATGAAGGCATCAGCAAAGTTTTCTTCCGCCGAAAGATCTTGCTTAGCAAATACCGAAGGTGTAGGAATACTGTCTACCTCGGGAAATGGTTTGGGTACCTTGTGCTCATTCAAGCTATTTCTGATCTTGTCCAGAATATTGTTTCTTGATTTGTCGCTACGAGAATCCATATGGCTACAATGATGTTGTCAAAATTAAAAAAGCGATGGTTATCAGCCATCGCTTCTTCTTATTTATTTTACTGTGGTTTACGCATTTACAATGCTGCCGCCAACTGGTGGGATCCCTTCATTTGGAGTCATGTCCTCATATGGACGTTTACCGATCAGGCGCTCCAGGTCATCTTTATATAGCACTTCTTTCTTCAGCAGTTCTTCGGCCAGTGCCTTCAGATGATGCATGTGCTGGCTTAGTAATTCTTTAGTACGAACATATTGCTCTGCAATCAACGCGCGAACTTCTTCATCTATCAGCTTGGCTGTTTCTTCAGAATACGGTTTGCTGGAAGCGTACTCTTGCTGGCCATCGTAGTAAGAAATGTTACCAACCTTAGCATTCATACCGTAAATACTTACCATAGAATAAGACATTTTGGTAATACGCTCCAGGTCGTTCTGGGCTCCGGTAGATATCTGTCCGAATATCAGCTCTTCAGCAGCACGACCACCAAATAGCGCAACCATCTGGTCGTTCATCTGCTGAGTAGTATACAGATACTGCTCTTTGGGCAGATACTGCGCATAACCCAACGCTGCAACACCACGCGGTACGATCGATACCTTGATAAGTGGATGCGCATGCTCCAGGAACCAGCCGCAAACTGCGTGGCCCGCTTCATGGTATGCAATTACTTTCTTCTCATCCGGAGAAATGATCTTGTTCTTTTTCTCAAGGCCACCTATTACACGGTCAATGGCGTCGTTGAAGTCAGACATGTCCACTTCAGTTTTGCCTTGGCGTGCAGCTATCAGTGCAGCTTCGTTGCAAATATTGGCTATATCAGCACCGGCAAAACCAGGTGTTTGCGTAGCCAGCTTTAAGATGTCAAGATTTGCTGATTTCTTAATTGGTTTCAGATGCACCTCAAATATCTTCTGACGGCCTTTCACATCCGGAACATCAATAGATATCTGCCTGTCAAAACGGCCCGGGCGGAGTAAGGCTGTATCCAATACGTCGGGGCGGTTGGTAGCTGCCAGTACAATGATACCTGTATCGCCGCTAAAGCCATCCATTTCAACCAGTAGTTGGTTCAATGTATTCTCGCGCTCGTCGTTGCTCATCACCACGTTCTTACCACGGGCACGGCCAATTGCATCTATCTCATCGATAAATACAATACAAGGCGCTTTCTCGCGTGCTTGCTTGAAGAGGTCACGTACGCGGCTTGCACCCACACCTACGAACAGCTCCACAAAGTCGGAACCTGACATAGAGAAAAAGGGAACTTGAGCCTCGCCTGCTACAGCCTTGGCAAGCAGGGTTTTACCTGTACCTGGAGGGCCTACAAGCAGTGCTCCTTTAGGTATCTTACCACCAAGCGAAGTATATTTCTTAGGGTTCTTTAGGAAGTCAACGATCTCCATCACTTCCACTTTAGCTTCGTCGAGGCCAGCTACATCGTTGAATGTGATATTTACGCGTGTACCTTTCTCGAAAAGCTGAGCTTTTGATTTGCCAATGTTGAATATACCACCGGCACCACCGCCAGATGCACCGCCCCCCATCTTGCGCATAATGAAGAACCACATAGCTACAAGCAGAATAGCAGGTAACAGGAACGACTGTAGTAAGCCATTCAGAAAATCGCCGCGGTCTTCGTATATAACGCTTACTTGCTGTGCTTCGGGTACTGCTGCCTGTGCGTCGCGCAGGTTCTGTTCAAATTGTTCTACAGAGCCAATGCGGAAAGTTACCACAGGCGATTTCTCGCTTTTAGAAAATGGCACCTTACTACTAGCAGCGGGTGTGTTCTTAGCGTATACTTCAACTTCGCTCTTATTTACAACTACCAGTCTTTCCACCACCCCTTTTTCAAGGTACTGGCGTTTAAAATCCTGGAAGCTGATGCTTTTTGCATTGCTGCTAAAGCCGGGGGTAAAGAACTGCAAGCCTATCAGCAGCAGTAGCATAATGCCATATATCCAGTATATATTGAATTTAGGGCCTTTTCTTGGTGTCCGTTCATTTCCTGATCCGGAACGTTGTTTGTTATCTTCCATTTGTCTTTTGAAAATCGTTTTGGTCTATTAAACTGAGATTTAATCTTTATGCTCCATCCGCTCAGCATCTTCCCACAAACCTTCCAGATCATAAAACTTACGTTGCTCACTCTGGAAGACGTGTACAACTATATTTACGAAATCTATTAATGTCCAATCCTTGCCATATTCTACATGATACGGCTTTTCTTCACATTCATTCCAAACAGTCTCTTCAATAAAGTCTGCAATTGCCTTTATCTGAATGTTAGAGTTTGCCTGGCAAACCACAAAAAAATCTGCAACCGCTTCATCTATTTTTTTTAGATCAAGCGAAACGATCTCTTCACCCTTCTTGTCTTTGATTGATTTCAGTATAGATTTGAAAAGTTTGCTATTGCGGGTAAGGCGCGTATTCGCTTTTTTTCTTCCTTGCAGTGCTGTTATTATTTTCTCCAAATGCTGTATATCTGTTTAAGTTGGTAATATCTTTACCGCCATATTTCAAAATTAAGAAACTTTGGCAGTAAACTTACAAGCCATTTTGGATGCTCCTATAATACGGCTTGATACCATAGATAGCACCAATAACTATGCCATGCGCCTGATAGATGCCGATACGGCACAAGCAGGTCTTACCATTGTAGCTGATGAGCAAACAAGTGGTAAAGGTCAGAGGGGAAATAACTGGAATGATATACCCTTACAAAGCCTGTTGATGAGTATTGTGGTGAGTCCGGTACATGCTTTGAGCGACCAGTTTGCCTACAATGCATGTGTGACGAGCGCCATAGCTGCGGTATTGCAAAACTTATGTGAAAGTGTAGATGTGTGTATCAAGTGGCCTAACGACGTGATAATGAATGACAAAAAGGCAGGAGGAGTGTTGATAGAGAATGTGTTACGTGGCAGCGAGTGGGTATATAGCATAGTAGGATTTGGGTTGAACGTAAGGCAGGAGCAATTTGCGCCCGATTTGCCTAATGCCACGTCAGTATATCTTCAAACCGGCAAGTTATTCGACGTAGTTGAACTGGGATGGCAAATAAGAGCTGCTATATTAGAAAAGGTGTACAGTGCCACGTCAGTCAGCGATATCATGAAAGATTATAACGAAAACTTGTACCGGAGGTCTGAAAAACAACTGTTTACAGATGGTACTTCCGTTTGGGGGGCGACCATCATACAGGCGTTATCCAATGGACAATTAGAAGTACAACAAGAAAATGGCATGTTTACCAGGTATACACATGGCGCAATTAGCTGGAAGTGGTAACGCTTAATACATACCCGCCCAGTTTTGCAATATCTGCAAACCATAATGGCTACCAATAGACTCGGGGTGGTACTGAATACCAATAACAAGGTGCTTCTCGTGCGCCAATGCCATGACGGTATTGTCATCCGCAATAGCCAGAGATATGAGTCCTGTATTGCCGAAGTCTTCTACGGCCAGCGAGTGATACCTCATCACTTGAAACTTAGTAGGGATATCCTTAAAAAGCGGATGACCATTATGCGTCACATTGCTGGTTTTGCCATGCATCGGGTAGGGAGCGTGTATCAATTTTGCGCCGAAGTACATGCCGAGTGCTTGGTGCCCGAGACAGATGCCTAAAATGGGAATCTTGTCGTGAAAGTGAGCAATTGCATCTATGCAAATACCTGCCTGTAGCGGTGTTTCGGGGCCGGGGGAGATAATGAGGCGCTCGGGCTGTAGTGCAATAAGCTCCTGCAGCGTTAGCTCGTCGTTACGATAAACTGTGCATTCGTGGCCTGTTTGCAGCAGGTAGTGGTGCAATATATAGGTAAAGGAATCGTAATTATCTATCAGTATCCACATCCTCGGATAGGTTTTGATTCACATCAGAGAAGAATACCTCAAGATCGCCGAAAACATCCTTGGCCATGGGCCACAATACGCCCACTTTATCGAAAAACCATGGAGCGACGGGCTCGATATAAGTGTATGTCTTGGATGCAGCGATGGTTTCAGGCTTTATTACATTTAGTCTGTTGCCCAGCCACAATAACGAACTCCATAATACAGCAGCGAGGAATGTGTACAATAACCCACCGATTGCCCTGTTGGCCCAGCCCAGCATAACTGCCTGTAGCGATTTCTCTATTAACTTAGCTACAAGGTTTACCAGTAGGATAACAGAAATGAATAGCACAACATAGCTGAGCACCGGCGCCCATCCTGAAGAAATAATATCCTGCTCCAGCAGGTACATAGCCAGCTTTTCAGACAGCTTAAGCGATATAACGATGCCCAGCAATATTGCCAGCACAGAAAAAGCGGCTACTATGAAACCCTTTATGTAGCCGCGTATAAAAAACAGAATTATAAGTGATATGCCAATGACATCCAGCACCATAATCAGGCACCTTGTGCCAGCAGTTGTTTTACGTTCTCAGAAATAGCTCTGCCGTCTGCCTTGCCGGCCAGTTGCTTCGATGCCATACCCATAACCTTGCCCATATCAGCCGGCGATGTAGCGCCTGCTTGCGCAATGATTGCTTTCAGCTCAGTCTGAAGCTCTTCGGTAGAAAGCTGCTTGGGCAGGAAGCGCTCGATGATCTCCAGCTCTTCTCTTTCTTTTACAGCCAGGTCTTCGCGGTTCTGCTGCTGGAATATCTCCAGCGAGTCGCGACGCTGCTTGGCCATTTTTTGCAGCATTTTTGTCTCATCAGCCTCGCTCATGGCATCACTACCATTGCCCGAAGTTTTTTCGATGAGTATTGCAGCTTTTATAGCGCGTAGCGTACGTAGCCCGGCTTCATCCTTTGCGCGCATGGCCGTTTTCATATCTTCCATTACTTTCTGTTCCAAAGACATAATTGGCTTGTATTTATCTATTCAATTAATGGATTAATTACCTTGGTTGTTCTCTTTCTCAAGCGCAGCGCTGGCTTTCTTGTGAAAGCTTTTTCCGAATTCTTTCAGCTCTGTAGCCAGTTCCTGGTTGCGGGTGGCGCGCAGGTACGTGTCGGCCATGCCGAGGAAGGTTTGGTAAAAGAAATCGTTCATTTCGTCTACCATCATCTTTTTGGTCCAGAGGTCTATGCGCAGTGCCGATTTTTCTTCACCATCCCAAAGGCCCAGCAACATGCCTTTGGCTTTTTGCATGCCGTCAACGCCACCATCGGGTGCATTCCACTCTATTATCTCCGGCATCTTTTCTTCGTCCAGTTCTATCTGGATATTGATATTTGATTTTTGGCTCATGTCTGTTGTTGTGTTGACGGCAAAAGTACTAAGTTGGTACAGCTATGCAAAAAACTAAGCGCCGGCCCATTTATCGAGCTGCTTTATAGTGGCCGACATATCCTTGGGCAGCGGTGCTTCTACCGCCACCTCCGTTCCGTCTTCCTTTTTAAACTCCAGCCTCGAGGCATGTAGTGCCAGTCGGCTCAGCAATGGTCTTTCCGATTCGTCATTATCCGACAGACGGAACTTCTTCTTAATGCCGGACAAAAGGAACGGCTTGCCGTCACCATAAAGCTCATCGCATATAATAGAATGGCCTATCGATTGTATATGTACTCGTATCTGGTGCGTGCGCCCTGTATGTATCTGGAACTG
Organism: Sphingobacteriales bacterium; assembly: GCA_004144175.1. Taxonomy (GTDB): domain Bacteria; phylum Bacteroidota; class Bacteroidia; order Chitinophagales; family Chitinophagaceae; genus Polluticoccus. The sequence continues at coordinate 222,515 of SEFT01000003.1, read as the reverse complement.
CACCAGCGAATACAAAGGCCATTGTTTTATCACCTTGTAGTCGGTAATGGAGGCCTTGCCCTTTTTAGCGACGGTCATTTTTCCCTTCACGGCGGGGTGCTCGGCTATTGGTTTTTCTATCCGTCCTTCTTCAGGTATTACCCTGCCATTAACGATGCCGAAGTAATATTTACCAATATTATGTTCCTGGAACAGGGCAGATAGATATTTGTGACTTGCCTCGCTTTTGGCAAAGCAGATAACACCACTGGTATCACGATCTAAGCGATGTACTACCCATATCTGCTGTTTCAGTTTTGCTTCCAGTAGCTTGTTGAGCGATGGCAGATCGCTATTGAACCTGTCGGGTATTACCAGCACTCCGGCAGGCTTGTTTACTATTATAAGGTCGTTGTCTTCGTATAATATATCCAGTTGCATTCTTCTAGTCTTTAAAATATTGTTTCAGACACTTGTCTTCCTGTTTTCTCATCTCTTGCTTGTCGGCTTCTTTTTTATCGCCAAAGCCACAGAGGTGCAAGGCCCCATGAAATATTACGCGGTGTAGCTCTTGCAGATACGGCACCCCAAACTTTTCCGCATTTTCGGTAATGCGGTCGGTACTAATGTACATTTCGCCGGTCAGGTCTTGCCCTGTTTCGCTCAGGTCAAAAGTCACAATATCTGTATATGTATTGTGTTTCAGAAACTCTTTGTTGATCTGAAGCAAGTGCTCGTCGCTGCAAAAAATATAGGTAAGGCTTATCTTTTTAATATCCTCCAGGTGGTGGTGCACCAGTTCGTCTAGGAAGGCCGACAACTTTCGGCGGTCTTTCAGCCGGGCATTTACCTCCAGTTCATGAAATTTTGCTGGCATCACAGAAATCAGAAATTTTTGCTAAGGTCGTAACATTTTTTGGGTGTACCTGTATGGCAGGCGTATATTTGTGATAATGAAGCTGTCGCAGGATAAGTATTTGAGGTTGTCAGAGTTACCTACGGGTAAGCGTGCGGTCATCAAACAGCACGAGCAAAGTGATTTTCAGCTTACACTTATGGAGATGGGCTGCATACCCGGCGAGCCTGTATGGATAGAAATGATAGCCCCAATGGGCGATCCGATGGCCATACAGATTGCGGGCTACTACCTCAGCATCCGCAAACGCGATGCCCAGAGCATATTGGTAGAGGTAGAATAGCTTTATAGCAGCTACTGCTGCTTTCCCCTGTTTTTACTAGTTTTGCCTGTATGCATATCGGGTTGTATTTCGGCAGCTTTAATCCTATTCACATCGGGCATCTTATAGTAGCCAACCATATAGTAGAAAATTCGGAGATAGATAAGCTTTGGTTCGTGGTGTCGCCACATAACCCGCTAAAGGATTCCCACTCGCTGCTGAATGAATACGACCGCCTGCACCTGGTAGAACTTGCAATCGGCGATAATGCTAAGTTCCGCGCCAGTAATGTGGAATTCCATATGCCGAAGCCATCCTATACAATTGATACGCTTACTTACCTAACTGAAAAGTTCCCGTTAGAGCAGTTCTCAATTATAATGGGTGCAGATAGCTTCCAGAACATACACCGCTGGAAAAACTTTGAAACACTGGTAAGCAAATACCCTATTATTGTGTACAACAGGCCGGGGTTCGAAGTAAGGGAAACATACAATGCGCGCGTGCAGATATTGGACGCTCCACTGCTGGAAATATCGTCGACTTATATAAGGAAACAAATAAAAGCCGGAAACTCTATAAGATACATTGTTCCGGAGAAAGTTGCAGGCTACATAGCCGATAACGGTTATTATAAATAACTATCAGGAGTCTCCACCCCGCTGGCTTCTCGGCGAAAACTCAACGCGATATATCTTAACCAGCAGTAGCAGGTAAGATACCAGCAACGGACCGAATATAAAGCCCATAAAACCGAATATAGGTATGCCCACCATAATGCCCAAAGCAGTAGTGATGGGGTGTACATCTCCCAGTTTTTTCAGAATGGTGAACCGCAGCACGTTATCAACGCTACCTGTAATGAGTATGGAGTATATGGCAAGGCCGATGCCTTGTGATGTATGGTCGATAGCTACCAGGTAGATGCACAGCGGTATCCACACGGCGGCGGTACCTATAATGGGTACCAATGAGAAAACGCCGGTCACAATTCCCCACAATACATAAGCTTCAATGCCGAATATATAATAGCCAAGGATAGCCACTAAGGCCTGGCAAGCAGCCAGCACGGGTATGCCTATGGCGTTCGACACAACCATCGTTTTAGTGGCGCTCCATATGTCGTCAATATTAGCATCTTTTAAGGGCAAGTATTTTTGTATGGTGTACTCCATCTTACGGCCATCCACCAACATGAAGTACAGTATGAAGAACGCCAGTATAGTGTTTATGGCCATGTTCATGGTAGCATTCAGCACTGTTGGCAGCGAACCCGTTGCTCTTTGTGTAAGCTCGCGTATCTGCTCTTCGGTAACACTTAGCTGAGGCGCTATACGATGCAGCTTCTTAGACAGTGTGTCCAATATCGTATTGAGCTGGCTGGAGTCGTTGAGGAACTCGGTGAACTTCGGCAGCAATACTTGTAGCAGCGCTATGAATGGCAGAACGAAAATAACGATCGACCCAACAATAAATAGTGTAGCAGTGGCCCATTTCTTCCACGACTTTACTATAGTAAGGTGAAAGAAGTACTGCCGCATAAGTATATATAATGTAATAGCACCGAGTAGCCCTGGGAAGAAAGCATAGAGCTGCGTACCTACGGCATAGCCGATGATGAGAATGAACGCAATAAGCAGATACTGCTTAAGGGTATCGTTGTTTAAAACATTCATTGAGAATGGACTGACTTTATGACGAGACTGATTAAAAATCTTGCCATGAAGCCGAAATTGGCATGATATTTATTGTTTTAAATCGAAACAATCAATCATTTACAGTTATTAAATCTACCGATCATGGCAAACACTGGTAAAACCATTGCTACTTTACTTATTGGAGCTGCTGTAGGCGCAGCCGTTGGTTATGTACTAGCAACAGATAAAGACAAACGCCAAGAAAACATGGACCGCTTCAAAGATCGCTTCAACGGCATTAAAGACAGATTTAGCAAAAAGAATGCTGACCTGGAAGAAGAGATATATAACGCGTAAAACCAGCCGATGCTAGACTTTGTCAATAAGTGGAAGCACAAGATAGCTCACTATATTGATGTACGCCTGCAACTGATGAAACTAAGTATCATCGAGCGCGTATCCAATGTATTGAGCTATTTCATTTTTGCTTTCATCACTCTGTTTTTAGGAGTAGCCATACTCGTATTTCTCGGCATCAGCATAGGCGAAGCCTTGTCCAGCCTTGTAGACTCCAGAGCTTTGGGCTATCTCATGACGACGGGTATATATGTGCTGCTGTTTGTAGTGCTGATACTTTGCAGAACGGCTATTACTAATAAATTTGCCGGGGTATTTATTACCATGCTGACGCATATAGATGATGAAGAGAAGGATGATAAAGACGAGCATCATAATAACCCTGCTTAAGTAAGCTAATAAAGGAAAAAACGTATGAAAATTTATCCGAAGAAGCTGAATAGCCTGGAAGAGCTAAAAAGGGAGAAGCAGGTGTTGCTCTATGCCAAAAAGCATACAGCGTCGCAAGACTTATTCTCAACCGACGAGATCATACAAAAAGCCAAACAGCCTGCGGTAGATAAAACTACCGACTTCATGGCCATTGCCGGCGATCTGCTTACATCAAGTAGCACTACAAACGTCGCAATGACGCTTGGGCTGCCGCTGATAAAGATGCTGGGCCTGAAAGCAGGTAAGGGCGTATTTAAAGGTCTGTTCAAAGAGGTATTTGTAGGGTATATGAAATGGAAGCTTATCCATTTCGGCATTACCACTGCGGTGAGTATGGTAAAATCAAAAAAAGAAGATAAAAGCATTAAAACAAAACGGAGATAATTTTTATCTCCGTTTTGTTTTTTAGTGCTCGTGCAAAGCCAGAAGCGGCACATGCCCGGTACGTGCAAGCGCAGTAGTATGGCTCTTATGGAATAATCCTTCCCAAAAGCCATATTTGTGCGGTACTATTACCAGCCAGTCTATATTATTCTCAGCGATGAATTTTGTGATCGCCTCATCGGTATTGTCACTCTCCACATAGTGGTACTGAGGATTAGCCGATTGTAGCTGCGCCTCTAGTGCAGCAGCATCCTGCGGCACTTCAGTACCAAATTGTTTATTGTTGTGGTCAACATTCAGCACGTGCAGCTCAGCGCCTGCTTTGCTTACTATCTCTGTCAAGTCGCCACTCGGGAACTTGTTGTACACATGCTTATAGTCTGCAGCAAGGCATATCTTCCGGGGCGTCTTGTACTGCGCGCTCGCGGGTACTGCCATGGTACGGTAAGGCAGGTTTTTAAGTGTGCTGATTACGTTGCTGCCAAACCATAGCGTGTTATGATCTTCTGCGCTATTGCCCACGATGATCAGCCAGGGGGTATTTCGCTCACAATAGTCTTCGAGGCTATCGGTTATATCTCCAAAAGTTATGTGGCTCTCGATAGATGTGCCGGAGTATAATGTCTTCAGGCTATCTACCAGTTTATCCATGCTCTCGGTAGCTATGGCTTTGCTGTCTTCTATAGGCATTACCGGCATAGGGTTGTCGCCAAAACTAACGGGTATGATATAGGAGTGGAATACGGTAACTGTTTTTTGAAAGTCAGCGGCCATCTCGCAGGCAAAGCGTACGGCGTTATTGGCAACTTCGGAGAAATCTGTAGCAACAACTATAGAATGCATAAATCCCGTTTTTAGAACAAAAATGATTCTAAAAAACGGGATTTAAAAAGATTTTATCCCTTATATACAGAAAGGTAAAGTATTATCCCTTTACCGCTTTTACAACTACCTGTGCAAAAGTGGTAAGAAGAATACGTATATCCAGCATAACGCTCCGATTCTTCAGATAGTAAATATCCCACTGTATGCGCTTGCGCAGTTCGCGCTCCATCGTGATTTCGCCGATATATCCTTTTACTTGTGCCATGCCGGTCATACCAGGTATAGCTTCGTGGCGCAAGTTATAATAAGGTATCGTTTGTGCGTAGTAGCGGGTATGGTACAGCATATGCGGACGTGGGCCTACGATGCTCATATCTCCCAGCAGTACATTAAAGAACTGAGGTGTTTCATCAATATGCGTCAAACGGAGAAATTTTCCGATCAGGGTAATACGTTTGTCGTCAGAAGTAGCCTGTTTGGTATCTGCATCGTCATTCACAAGCATCGTGCGGAATTTGAAACAGTCAAACTCGATGCCTTTATAACCAGTACGTTTTTGTATGAAGAATACAGGGCCTTTAGAAGATATTTTGATAAGCAATGCAACAATCGGATACACCCATGACATTACCAGCAGGATAAAGGTCATTGCAACCGCTATGTCAAATGCACGTTTCATTGCAGCGTAGTACGAGGTTGGCTCATACACCATGTAACGGTTGTTCATTTCACGGAACATCTCGCGGATCTCTGCAATGTCAGACTGCGGGGGCGCCGGACGTACAGGTTGGGTAACCGGTAGTTTAATTACGAAAGGTTGTTCCATTTAGCTTCAGGTATACTTTTGAGATAACTTCTGTTTTGTAGCAAAAACCGTGTCAGATTTAAAAAAACACTGCAAATTTCTAAATTTTTTTTAAAATAATGCATAAATGTTTAATAAAACTTTTTCACACCTGTATAGTATATGCACCAGAAAATAGATGAAAATAATGTATAATAAAGGCTGCCAGCTTGCGTTTGAAGCGCAGCTTCTTGTATCATAAACAAAAACGAGCTAAGAAAAAAGGGTAGAAATACGTATCCGAACGGCGTCCTGCCCAAGTAGAAGAACGGCAGCAAGACAATCAGCGCAAATACCAATAAACCTGGTATGCCCAGCATCACCAGGCTTTGTAAAAACATATTATGGAGGTTGACGCGGGCGAATACCGGTTTTTCATACCATATATCACTGGTAATATATTGCACTTGGTAGTCAACCATTTTCATATACTGTACATCTTTCACATCTCCATTGCCTGACCCCTTGAGCCAAAGATCACAGTCATTCATATTCTCCAAACCTATACGCCATAAGAATAATCTTAATGTTAAGTTGTTGAACTCTTGCTGGTGCACTCCACGGTAATCGCGTGTCAAGGCATTTTTGACATCCTTATTAAAAACCTCCTGATAGCGCTTTCGTATAGGGTTATCTATCGTAATAAGCCCGGTAACAAGTATGACAAACGCTAGCGATATGACCGAAACGCTGAGATACGAAAGCTTTTTAGCAGCAATACGTATAATGAAAAAAGGCATTATAAAAATAATGAATATTGCAATTAGCGTTTTAGAGGATAGCAAAATAAAAAATGCAATATTGATAAGCGCCAGAATAAACCTAAGTGCCTTGGTTTTGCCCTGAAAATAATTTTTCCAGGTAAGAAACAACAGTATAGATATGGAGAATATTGTGTACCAAGCAATGTACACGGCATTTGAGTCTACTCCCTTTACTAAAGAATGATAAAAAAAGCTGTCAGACGACCCTGTGGTATACCAATTATAGGCAGCTCTGGCAATAAATACCAATGCTATGGTAGTGATGCCTGATACCAGCGACAAGAAAATATTTTCTGCTTTTCGCCTGTCGATATTCATTCCCAATCCAATAGCAATTGGTAGAATAAAAAAGCTGAGTTTTACTTGTATGTCGAATGAAGACTCAGCTTTATTGTCGCTGTAGGTATAGCTGTAGACATGCAGCACAAAGAATAAGATCCAAAGCCAAAGAGCTTTCCGTTTTCCCAAATTACCCGCTATTGTTTTGAGGTTGGCGGGGAGTAGGCTGCTTACAAGCACCAATATGGTAGCAACAGAGCCTACAATGAATGGCATTGGTAGCGCAAAACACAGTAAATAGAGGGAAAACATTTGTATGTTTTGCTGCCATCCTGTTTTTAGCATATGCAATATTAAGTTCTTTAAATAGTAGTTTTGCAACCTTGCTTATAATTATATACTTCGTAGTTGAAAAACAGTCTCCTTAAAAGTTTTTTCTCAACTGGCTTGCAAGCCTTAGCCGTACAGGTATTAGGTGTATTGTTTTTCTTTATAATATCTATTTATCTACCCAAAGATTCTTTCGGAATCATCGTTTCGGCAAATGCGGTTTCGGCAATGATCACCGCTTTCTTGTCGTTTGGTATGGAGCAGGTGATCGTCAGGAGAATTGCAGCATCCAGCCGGTCTGACTGGGCTGCAGCAGCATTTTTCTTCCATGCATTGGTTGGTTCCGCCGTTAGTTTTTGTATACTATTATTCCTAAGCAATATATTCAGCCATCATCAGGGCATTTATTATTTGCCTTGGTACTTTTTGGCACAGGCGCTTATGTATATGGCAACGCCACTCAAGCAATATTTAAACGCAAAACAGCAATTTGCCCCCTATGGAGTTATAGCAGTAGTGTCGAATGTGCTGAAAGTGGGTATGGGTTATATCTTACTCCGAAAAGGATTACTTACCATTTCTACGGCTTCGATTGTTTTGATCTTAGCCGCTACTATCGAGTTTATTGCATTGTGGATATATGTTAAGTCAAAAACAGGCTTTTCACTTTCGTTTCGCAGGCTTGCCTATTACAAACTTATTAAGGAGTCCTTTCCCTTATATATAACCGCAATTTTTGATGCGCTGCTAAAACGGGCCGATGCGATATTGCTGGGTATATTGGCAACTGGAGCTATTACCGGCGACTATGGTTTTGCATACAAAGCATTTGAAATGGCCACATTGCCTATCGTTATGGTTGGGCCTATTATTTTAGCAAAACTTGCCCGCACATCGCTTGCGGATGGATATGATGAAACGAAAAAGCACGAGATAAAAAGCCTGTTTACAATCGAGATATTTCTGGCCATGCTGATACCGTTGGTGTTAAATCTTCTGTGGTCCCCCTTGCTTGACCATTTCACTAAAGGGAAATATGGAACTGTGAATGGCGATGTGATATTTGTGCTGTCTCTATGTGTGCCACTACTTTTTATTATAAATCTGCTTTGGACATTGTGCTTTACCACAAGGAAGTATAAAAAGATCAGCATAATAACGCTTGTTTCAGCAGTCTCTAATTTGATTTTAAATGCAGCATTGATACCATGGCTAGGCGGAGTAGGGGCTGCTATAGCATTTCTGGTAACAACGCTGATACAGGCAACGTTCTATTGTTATATTGTATCCCGTGAGATATTTGTATTACCCTTCGGCTCATTTCTGCTCATTTTTCTACTCGGCGCTGTTGCCTACTACGTTGGTATCACCATAACTTCGGTCCTGTGGCTTCGGTTGATCATTGTGATAGCTTTATATATTACATTATCGGTCGCTTTTAAGCAAATAGGCAAGGCGCATTTGTACACTTTAAAATCCTATCTCAAGCGATGAATATTCTGTATTTGTGTGATGAATATCCCCCCGGCAGGCATGGCGGAATTGGCAGCGCAGTAAGGCTGCTTGCGCGTGAAATGGTTAAAAAAGGCCATAGCGTTGTGGTCGCCGGCTTTTACGACTGGAGCTATGGAGGGGCCGACTACTTCGAAGATGAGGGGGTAAAGGTTTACCGATTCCGCAGAGGGCTGGCTACGAACCTGCTAAGTAAAATGGATTCGCTGCCTGTCCGTGCCATCTACAAATTGTTCAGACTGGCCGACGTATGGCAATGGGATATAAAAAAAAGCCTGAAAAAATATGGCATATTTCTGCAAGAGCTGATCGCTAATTATGCGATAGATATAGTGGAAATGCCCGACTTCAATGATTATATACAGTATTGCAACAGGTATGTACCATTTCCTGCATTATCTGTACCGGTTGTAGTGAAAACCCACGGAAGTCTTACTTATCTTTTTGGCGAAAACAATATAGAAGTGCCCGCTCACATCCGTGCTATGGAGCAAGATATACTCAAGAATGCGGATGCTGTATCCGGTGTAAGCAAATACAACGCATTAAAAACATCAGAGCATCTTGGCTACCATGACAAAATAGAGGTGTTATACAACGGGTTGGAAATTGTGGAGGTTGATCCTGGGTTACAGAAGGATATACGAAAAGTAACCTTTACAGGTACCCTTATGAAGAACAAAGGGATATATCAGCTGATGGAGGCATGGAATATGGTAATTGAAAGCATACCTGATGCACGCTTATGTATACTGGGCAGAGGACCTATAGAAAAGATAAAGGCGAAATTGAATGAAAGGGCACTATCCACTGTTACTTTTATGGGGCATGTGTCCAGGCCTGTATTGTTGAACGAGTTGGCAACATCACTGCTAGGTGTTTTTCCTTCTTTTGCAGAGTCATTTGGCCTGGCACCTATGGAGGCGATGCTTTGCAGAACAGCAGTTATCTTTACAAAAACAACAACAGGTCCCGAGCTGGTAGCTGAAGGTGTTAATGGCTTGTTGGCTGACCCGCATAAACCTGAAGAAATAGCAGAAAAAATATGCTTCCTGTTGAGCAATCCTGATATCAGTAAAAAGATGGGAATTGAAGGACAAAAATATGTAATAAAAAATTTTAGTATCGACCGGATAGCCGATAATAATATCGCGTTTTATAAAAGTGTTTTGTCGAATAATATGTTGAAACAAGATAGGTATGCCGGATAAGAAAACAAGGGTCGACTGGGTATTCCTTCTGTTCCTGATCCTGGTAACCAATCAGGCTGTCTTTAGTGTCAAGCTGCTGGGGATAGCATTGGTGTATTTATTGAGATTCAATTTGAATTTTGGATTTTCCGAAGGTAGGCTACCTAAGTTTTATCAGTATCTTATCTATTCATCCGTTTTTACATTCCTGATCATTACCCGGGAGTTTTCGCCAAATTATATTATTGCCTACCTGGTCGGTCTCGCTTTTTTGTTCTTCTCGCTGCTTACATCTCACCAGGTAAAGCTAAGCGTAGAACGGTATGGATTTGAGGGAACGTACAAAACCATAAAACTGTTTACGCTGCTACATTTTCTGGCCTGCATGTACCAGTTGGGCCGTATGATGTTGCTAACTGGAAAAGCCAATCCGTATGATAATACGTTGCCTTTCCCGTATGGCATGTCCGCCGGCGATAATATTTTCGGGCTGTTTATGGAGAACTCTTATTATAATATTATGGTAAGCAGTTTGTTAGCTGTATTCTTTCTTTTCCAGCGAAACCTTTTTTATACGCTCCTGGCAACAAGTTGCCTTATTCTCGTATTTGGCAACTTCGGTACTATCGTGTTCGCAGCCATACTTTCGGGGTTGTTCGTTTCGGGGCTGTTTCTTTCTCTAGTGTCTACCGGCTGGATAAAAAGGTATTTAGTTCCCGGTAATTTTTATTGGATCATACCCTTCATATTTGGTTTTATCGCAGTGCTGTATGTCAACGTATCGCCCTCAAACTATGACTATGTAGTTACCAAAGTAAAAGACAAGGTATTCAGGATAAAAAAGGATGACAAGAATAATTATGCTGCTCTTATAGAAAACCAAGCTCCTAAACCGGAAGCCTACGATTTAGCTACCGATAATGAATTGCCTGAGCCAGTTTTGACAGGGAATGTGGCTACAGGCATCGCTGCAGATTTTACCAGCACAAACGATGCAAAAAAGGAGTTAACTAAGGCTTACATACAAAGCCTTGCAGGTAAAAATTTATCGGTATTTGAAACAATTGCTTATCTGAAATCAAGTCCGCAGGCATTTTTATTCGGCGCAGGGGTAGCAAGGTTTTCGTCGGTGGCAGCTACCAAAGTGTCAGGACTCGATTCCAGCAGGCTGTTTTCTGTTATACCCAATTACCGTTCAGATCTCTACGAGCAAAACCATTACCTGCTGGTTACCACCCGCGAAACCATTGGCGACGATGCATTAAAGTCTACTGCCAACTGGCCGGACAGTCTTTATAACCAACTCTTGGGCGAATATGGAGTAATAGGGTTCGGATTGTTTGTATTTTTTTACATTGGCTATTTTCTGAGCAGGTATAAAAAACTCACATACGGGATATGGCTGATTCTGTTACTGGTTCCATTCGCTCATCTTAACTATACTTTCGATACACTCTGTGTGATACCGTTTTTTGAGTTACTCTTATTTGCCGATATAAAACGGAACGAACAGACAACCGCGGAAAATGTACAGTAGCGCACAACCCGAAATAACGGTATTGATGCCGGCATATAATGCAGCCCTCTATCTTAGGCCGGCAATAGAGAGCATCCTCAGACAAAGCTTTACAAATTTTGAGTTCCTTATAATAAATGACGGTTCTAAGGACGATACTTTAGCCATAGCACGTTCTTATTCCGATCAAAGGATCAGAATAATAAGCCAGGACAACAAAGGATTGATAGATACCCTTAATATGGGCATCGCAGAGGCGAAAGCGCCTGTCATTGCCCGGATGGATGCGGATGATATTTCCCACGCAAACAGGTTAGAAGCGCAAATAAGCTTTTTAAAGGATCATCCAGACTATATACTTCTAGGGTCTGAGGCTAATATCATTGATAAAGAAGGGGATTTTGTGTTTCGATTGTTGCCGCCGGGTTTTGAGCATCAAGAAATAGTGAAAGCCGCAGAGCATGAATGCCCGTTCATACATCCAAGCGTAATGTTTGTGAAACAAGCTGTAATAGACGCGGGCGGATATCCTAAAAATGCGCTCACTTTTGAAGACCACTTGCTGTGGAAGAAGATGCTGTCTGTGGGTAAAGGTTATAATATGAAGCAGGTGTTGGTCGATTACCGTTTTAATCCGGGGTCGGTAACAATAGACGAAAAATGGCGCGGTAAAGAATTCAGGGAAATAAGACAGCGAGCCATAGCGAACGGTTATGTGCCGGATGGTGACGCAGAGGTATTGAGACGTATCATCTCAAGCCAGAATATCGGTCCTTATAAGACCGCCGCCTATCATGCTACGATGGCAAAAAAATACTTGTGGACAAACCCTGATAATAAAAAGGCAAGGTACAACCTTGCCCAGGCGATAAAAAGCTACCCGCAAAATATAGAATCATACATATTATACGCATTTGCCTTACTGCCATCGAAGGTGCGTGTGGGGATTTATAAAATGCTAAAAGGATAGTGGTATGCGTATAGCATTCATAGCCAGATCTACGCTGTTTACAGTACGAGGTGGTGACACGCGGCAGATGGAAATGACGGCAAAATACCTGCGCAAGCTTGGGGTGTCGGTAGACATTCGCCTCTCTGGAGCGCATATTGAATACAAGGACTACGACCTACTGCACTTTTTCAACATCATCCGCCCGGCAGATATTATGGTACATGTAGAGCGGTCGGGTCTTCCATTTGTGATTAGCCCGATATTTGTCGAATACGATGGGATAAACGAAAAGAGCAAGGGGGGCTTATTCTCAATCGCCAGTAAATTGCTTGGCAACGAGCGTATGGAGTATGTAAAGAGCATCGCTAGATGGGTATTGAATGGGGAAAAGATAACGAGCAAAAAATATCTATTGCTGGGGCATGGCGGCGCTATAAAATGGTTATTGAACAGAGTAGGGTATCTGCTGCCAAACTCGGAGAGCGAGATGCGGCGTTTCCGGAAAGCATATAATACAAATTGCACCTACCATATAGTACCCAATGGTATTGATACTGAGATAGCAGATAGAAAAGTGGAACAAAATGCTGAATATAAAGATGCCGTCATCTGTGTGGCACGTTTCGAACCACTTAAAAACCAGCTTGCGCTGATAGAGGCTATGAGGGGCAGTGACATTAAAGTATATCTGCACGGTAAGCCATCACCTAATAATATTGCCTACTACGAGCAATGCGTAAGAGCTGCAGGTGGCAATATTCAGATCAGAGATTGGCTAGAAGGAGATGAGCTTTTCAGCGTCTTTGCCAGTGCGCGGGTACATGCACTGCCCAGTTATTTTGAAACAACTGGTTTGTCTTCGCTGGAAGCGGCTGTCATGGGCTGCAATATAGTGGTAACTAATAGGGGTGACCAGCCCGACTATTTCAAAGGCGATGCATGGTACTGTAAGCCGGATGATGTGGCCTCTATCCGCAAAGCGGTAGAGGGTGCTTATAATGCACCTTATAATATTGCATTCAAACAACGCATTTTAGAACACTATACCTGGCAGCGGGCTGCCGAAGAAACTTTAAAAGCATATAAAGAAGTGCTGAAAGATTAGCATTTTTGCAACTCAGTAGTTATTGATAATGGCAGGCGCATTGAAAATTGGCATATTAGGTACGCGGGGTATACCGAACAGGTACGGAGGTTTTGAGCAGTGTGCCGAATACCTGGCTGCGGGTCTTGTCAGGAAAGGCCATGAGGTATGGGTGTATAATTCTCACAATCATGAGTACCAAGGCAAGGAATGGAATGGTGTACATATCATCCACTGCAAAGACCCGGAAGATAAACTGGGTACTGCCGGGCAGTTTGTGTACGATCTTAACTGCATAATGGACGCCCGCAAGCGCAACTACGATGTGCTGCTACAACTCGGCTATACCAGCAACAGCATATGGTATAAGCTATGGCCTAAGTACTGCAAGAATGTGGTGAATATGGATGGGCTGGAGTGGAAGCGGAGCAAGTATAGTAAAAAGGTGCGGCAGTTCCTCAAATATGCCGAGCGCTGGGCTGCCATGAATGGCGATGTATTGGTGGCTGATTCATTGGGTATACAGCAATACCTGAAGGACACCTACAACAAAGAGTCTCACTTCATAGCTTATGGTGCTGATCTATTTGAGCAGCCTGACGCTAATATAATCTCAGGGTACCAATTAGAGCCGTATGCTTATGATATGCTGATAGCACGTATGGAGCCGGAGAATAACATAGAGGTCATTATTAAAGGGCATATTGCTGCCGGTATTGAACGGCCGCTGATAGTAGTGGGTAAAACAAATAATGCGTTTGGTACTTACCTGGTAGATACTTATGGCCGGCAAAAAGGAGTTCGCTTTGTCGGTGGTATATACGATACCGAGATCATCAATAATCTGCGGTACTATTCTAATTTATACTTTCATGGTCATTCGGTAGGCGGCACCAACCCATCGTTGCTGGAAGCTATGGGCTGCAACTGCCTGGTCGTTGCGCACGACAATGTTTTCAATAAGACTGTGTTAGAGCGCGATGCGCTATACTTTTCAAATAACCAAGAACTAGCTACTATTGTAAAGGCTACTAACGACAAGCAGACCTACGCATCATTCCTTGAGAACAACACAAAAAAAATACGCACCCGCTATAGCTGGGCGCGTATTGTAGATGAATATGAGCAGGTGCTGTTGCAAAGCACCCGATAGACTATTGTTGTACCGGCTTGGTCTTAAATTTCTGGATGGCATTATGCGTGAATTCGCTCAATACCAGGCGTCCGCTAACCGCAGCACGCTCCGCCAGCAGCGAATCCCAATGTTCTGTACCATGCCAAAAAGCCTTTTTTAGCTGTGCCATAGCATCTACGCTGGAGTGCGATAAGCGCTCAGCAAGTTGCCTGATGGCATCGTCCATTTCTTCGGTAGTAGTATGCAGTTCTGCATACAAGCCATGTTTCTTGGCCCACTCCGCTGAACGCCATTCGGTAGCATCAATGGCCAGCTGCGAAAAGCAGGAAAGACCAATTTTACGCTCTACTGCAGGGCCTACCACAAATGGGCCTATACCTACTGCAAGTTCGCTCAATTTTACCGATGCAGCTTCTACTGCTATAGCATAGTCGGTAGATGCAGCCAAGCCTACACCGCCGCCCACAGCCTTGCCATGTATGCGGCCAATGATCAGCTTATGGCATTTGCGCATGGCATTGATCACATTGGCAAATCCATTGAAGAAAACCTTACCCTGCGCTTCGTTTTCGATAGATACTAACTCGTCAAAAGATGCACCTGCACAGAAAGCACGTTCACCACCGCTACGGAGGATGATCACCCTTACACGGTCGTCAGTGCCTATATCATTTATTGTCTTTGCCAGGTCGCTGAGGATAGGGCCGGGCAAAGAATTACTTGATGGATGAAAAAATTCAATGGTTGCAATTCCATGTTCGATCTCGCTACGAACGTAGCCTTCTGCATGCTGCATTTTGCGGTATTTTTTGCAAATATCTGAAAAATAGTTCGGTTAGTCTTGGTTTCGCTTTTTTACCATAGTCAGGATGGTAGCAATGGCTACAGTCTCACCGGTTTCGTCATATACATCCACCAGCCACTTCACAATGCCCTTAGCTATGTCTTCTTCTGAGCGTTTCTCCTGGTCTACTTTTTCCTTCACCGTCAGCTTCACACCAATGGTCATGCCGGGGTATACAGGCTTAGTAAAGCGTGCTTCGTCGATACCGTAGTTCAGCAATACCGGACCTTTCTTAGGGTCAACAAACAGGCCGGCTGCTTTTGAAAGCACGAAGTAGCCGTGGGCAACCCTTCTTTCAAATATGGTACCTTCTAATGAAGTAGCGTCCATATGCGCATAGAAGTTGTCGCCGCTCACGTTGGCAAAATTAGTAATGTCGGTCTCTGAGACGGTATGCTTGTGCGTAATGACTGTATCGCCTACCTCCAGGTCTTCAAAGTGCTTGCGGAACGGGTGCACTTCAGTTTCATGTTGCTTGCCACCTTGTTGATACACCCTTGTAATGCGTGACAGTGTAGTAGGCGAGCCTTGTATAGCAGTACGGTGCAGGTAGTGCATTACACCACGCTTACCGCCCATTTCTTCACCACCGCCGGCGCGCCCCGGGCCACCATGCACCAGCAGCGGCATTGGTGAGCCGTGGCCTGTACTTTCCTTAGCACATTCGGCGTTCAGCACCAATATACGGCCGTGCATAGTTGCTGTACCCATTACAAAGTCAGCAGCAACGTCATCGTCAGCTGTTATGATAGAACCTACCAGCGAGCCCTTACCCATTTTAGCCAGCTCCATAGCCTCTTCGAGGTCGTTGTACGGCATGATGGTAGATACAGGGCCGAAGGCTTCAATATTGTGGCAGTCGGTATTGGTAAATGGCTCTGTATTGAGGAATACCAATGGAGGCAGGAAGGCTCCTTTTTCCTTGTCGGCGCCGATTACCTCAAACTGGTCCAGGCTGCCTATTACGATCTGTTGCGACTTAGCCAGCTGTTGCACTTTCTCACGCACTTCATTGCGCTGAGATATACCTGCCAAAGGACCCATACGTACGCCATCGACAGTAGGGTCACCAATTGTGGTGCCTTTCAGGCGTTTGCCCAGCGCTATCTGCACGTCCTCTACGCGGTCGGCAGGTACTATGATGCGGCGTATAGCCGTACATTTTTGGCCTGTCTTCACCGTCATTTCGCGCGACACCTCTTTAATGAAAATGTCAAACTCCGGCATGTCGGTAGTTACATCCGGGCCAAGCACACAGCAGTTAAGTGAGTCTGCTTCCAGGTTGAATGATACGGCTTCGGACAATATACGTGGATGCGATTTCAAGCTACGGCCTGTGTCAGACGAACCGGTAAAGGTTACTACATCCTGTGTCTCTACCGTATCGAGTATGCCACGTGCCGAACCACAAATGAGCTGTAGCGCCCCTTCTGGTAGTATCTGAGATTTAATTATTTCTTCAAAAACAGCCTCGGTAAGGTACGATGTAAGTGTCGCGGGCTTTACAATCGCCGGCACACCTGCCAGCAGGTTCACCGCTATTTTCTCCAGCATCCCCCATACCGGGAAGTTGAAGGCATTGATATGGATGGCAACACCCTCGCGTGGTACCATAATGTGGTGACCGATGAACGTATTGTTCTTCGACAGCTTTGCTACTTCGCCATCTACATAGAAGCGTTCGTTAGGAAATTGCCTACGCAGGCTCGCATAAGTAAACAGGTTGCCAATACCACCTTCAATATCTATCCACGAGTCGGCACGGGTAGCACCGCTTAAGGTGCTTATTTTATAGAAGTATTCTTTTCTTTCGAGCAGGTACATGGCCAATGCCTTCAGCATTCTGCCCCTTTCGTGGAAGGTTAATTTTCTTAGTGCAGGTCCGCCTACTTTGCGGGCATAGTGCATCATGCTGCCAAAGTCCAGCCCTTCGCTGCTGGCCGTATAGATGGCATCTCCGGTTATAGCATTATATAAAACATCGCCTTCCTTTTTTGCCGTTACCCATTTTCCTTCCGCATAGTTCTTTAACTGCGTTACAGACATATTATTGCTATTTTATTTGATTCAGAGTGGTTTCCCCAAAGAAAATCCTTTAAGGATAGCCTGCAATTTATAATATTTACAAAGATTTTGACCTAAATACCGCAGCTATACTGTTATAATAGAGTTATATAGTAATATGTACGAAAACAAAACGGGAGCAGTAAAATATGGCACCGTCTTAAAAATACTGGCCTTTGCCATTATGATCATTGGGGTGGGTCTTCGGTTGATGGTGTACTTGCAGAACCGTAACCTGATACTGGACGAGGCGAATGTAGCACGTAATATATTCGAGCGCGGCTTTAGTGCGCTGGTGAAGCCATTGAGCTATGAGCAATACGCCCCGCCTATCTTTCTTTGGATTTTGAAACTGTCTGCTGCTCTGTTTGGTTACAGTGAGCAGGTATTGAGGTTATACCCGATAATCGCCGGCATAGTTGCCTTGTTCCTGTTGTACAAGGTTGGTAAAGAAATCGGAGGTCTACGAGCAGTATGGTATCCGCTTATCTTATTTGCACTGGCACCTATACTGATACGCTACTCGTCAGAACTGAAGCAGTATGTACCTGACGCCTGCATCACGCTATTGTTGGTGTGGGCTGCACTAAGGATAGATATTGTTAAGACAACTACTGTAAGGTTTATTGTCAGCTGGGTGGTGATAGGGTCGTTAGCTATATGGGCGTCTATGCCATCGGTTTTCGTGCTGGCGGGGGTAGGGTGTTATTATGGAGTGATATGCCTACAACATAAGGATTATAAACGCCTGCTTACGATCGTCGTTACCAGTGTTCTCTGGGTAGTGCAATTCAGCATCTACTATTTCACCATCCTTAAGCCACAGATATCCTCCAGCTATCTCCAAAATTTCCATCACTATGATTTCTTGTTTGCCACGCCTGAAACCAGCGGAGAGTGGATGCACAACTGGGTTGTCTTCAGCAGGCTGATAAAACAATTCTCGAAAGCGGAGTTCTTCGTACAGGTAAATGCCTGGCTGATGCTGCTGGGTATTATCATGCTACTTTGGAAATCTCCTGCCAGAGGCGTTTTGTTATTTGTACCCATAGGTGCAGTGATGATCGCTGCTGCATTCAATCAGTATTCATTACTCCCAAGGGTAGCCTTGTTTACCCTTCCAGTGCTTTTATTACTGATTTTGTACGGGCTCTCGTTCTTGTTATATCGACGGTCTATTTTAATCAATGTTGCTATTTTATTGCTGGTACTGCCTTGTGTTTATCTTAGTATTAGTAATGGCAGAACGGAGGTATATAAATATGAGCAGCTAACAGAGGGTCTCGACTATCTGAATCGAAAGCAGATAACCGGTCCATATACTTATATACACCATGCAAGCGGACCTGCATTCATCTACTATACACAGATACATCCACGGCGCAATGATCTGAAACAGTTTGATGAAACTGCTATATTGCCCTGGTATGTGAACTACGATTCGCTGGCATGGCAGATGCGCTATGTGTGGAAGAATGAGAAGCCGGTTGCATTTATATACACCAATACATCGGCAGAAGAGCTGGCTAAAAGAAAGAATTGGCTGGATAACCGGATAGAAGAGGTAGGAAGGCTGGATAGGGAATACATACGCGTATACGTGTACGACCCAAAGCCATAATTGATCAACAGCAATGAATAATCCGGCAAAAAAATATCAATATGCATACAGCATAGCGGCGGCAGCCATCATACTGCTGGGTATTGCGTTGCGTCTAAAAGTACTGGCCGATAGCCGCTGCCTGTGGATAGATGAGGCAAGTGTAGCCCGGAATATATACGAGCGTGGTTTTATCGGTTTGACAACGCCGCTCGACTATTACCAGTACGCACCTCCGCTTTATCTGTGGATCGTTAAGCTGTCTGCAATTTTGTTTGGTTATTGCGAGGCAGCACTCAGGCTATGGCCTTTTATAGCAGGTGTAGGTAGCCTTTACTTTTTGTGGAGGATATTAAAAAGGGAGACCAGTGCAGCTGTAGCGTTGTATCCATTGTCCCTGATGGCTACTGGCTTTATGTATGTGCGGTATGGTACGGAACTGAAGCAATACATTCCCGATATGTTTATCGCCACCCTGCTGGTGTACCTGGCGCTGGTAGTTGATGTATTGAAAGCGCAGCGGGGAAGATTCTTTTTCATCTGGCTAGTAGCAGGTAGCCTGTCCATATGGGCGAGTATGCCATCCGTTTTTATTTTGGCAGGCATTGGCTTGTATTACCTGGTGCAGGTCTCGAAAGATGTGCGAAAAGCTGGTATTGTGGTGGTGATTGCCGTACTATGGATCCTTCAATTTGCCTTGTATTATTTCATTATACTTAAGCCACAGATACATTCGGGCTATCTTCAAAACTATCATCAAAACTTTTTTCTATTTGCCTTACCCGGCTCTCTCGCTGAATGGGGGCATAATAAAGATGTACTTCTGTCGATACTGAAAGTAGCTGTAGGAGATAAGTGGTATACTATATACTTCAATCTTATACTGCTGGCAGTTGGCGTGGTAAGTCTGCTCCGTAACCACAGAGCAAAGAGCGTACTTTTTATACTACCCTTAGTATGTATGATCGCTGCTGCGGCTATGAATCAGTACTCGCTTATACCGAGGCTAACGCTGGTTATAATGCCCTTGTTGTACGTCTCGATGGCATATGGGTTTGTACGATTGCTAAGCAATAAAACATTAAGGTTTTTAGCAGTCTCTATAGCCATACTCTGTGTATTTGGTTATCAGCGTCTCGACCTTTTTACACAGCCGTTTGAGCAGGAGGAGATAACACGAGGGCTAGATTATCTGAATAAAAAAGGTGTTGCCGGTAACGATCTTTATGTAGTAGTAGGTGCCGAGCATGCATACCTATACTATACAGAAATGCATCCTGATAAAGATAAGTGGCATGCGATCCGGCATGCTCATCTACTGTCCGGCGGCATTGACTATGATTCGCTTGCTACTAATATTCAAGGCAAGCCTGCTTTTCTCTACACTATTGTGTTTGATAGCTTTGAGGGCAAAAAAAAGCTGGATAATCATATCCAGCTAACAGATTCTTTTGCCACCGAAGGCTGCTATGTATTCATTTACTGCAAGCCTGACTGAACTACTCCATAATGCCAAACTGCTTCAGGTGATGCCATGCATGCTTGTATAGCAGTTGTATGGTCATCTCATAGTCCAGCTCACCAAAAATGGCGTTCAATGTCTTTTTATCAAAGTTGTCTTCAAAAGCCTTGAAGAGATATTCTACTTCTTGTTTCAGTGCAGCTATGGCTTCTTCAAGCGTTGCGTGTTTTACCGGTGCGGGTTCCTCCGGCATCAGCACATTGGGCGTATTTTCTTTGAATTCTTTTTCAGATGAAAGGAATCTGCGGTATCCTTCCAGATTTTCTTCTGGCGTTACTATTTTGTCGGTCTTTATCATGCCGCTGGCCAGCGCTATATATTCGGCCATATGCTCTACCATTTGCTGCGCGTTCATTTTACCCCATCTACGCTGTGTTTCCGGTCGCAGCATTTGTAGTTTGCCTACATACTCGTTTCTTAAGAAATATGCCTTTTGTCCAATGTTCTCCATTTGCCTAAAATAGTTGCTTTATCAAAGATTCCTGCGATATGCCTTCCGCTTCTGCCTTGTAATTGCGTACCACCCTGTGGCGTAGTACCGACATAGCCATTGCCTGTACATCCTCTATGTCGGGTGAATATTTGCCGCTGAGCAATGCATGACATTTGGCGCCTAGTATCAGGTATTGCGAAGCGCGTGGGCCTGCGCCGTAAGCTATGTATTGTTTGCTCACGGCAGGTGCGCCCTGTGTATTTGGTCTTGTTTTTTGCACCATACTTACTGCGTATTCCAATACATTATCTGGCACCGGTACGCGGCGTATCAGATCCTGGAAGTAAAGTATAGCTTCCGCATCCAATACCTTAGGCAGGCTGACATCCATAGCGCCAGTGGTGTTACGCACGATGGCAACTTCTTCTGCAAAGCTCGGGTAGTCGAGCATTATCTGGAACATGAACCTGTCGAGCTGCGCTTCGGGTAGAGGATAGGTTCCTTCCTGTTCTATGGGGTTTTGTGTGGCTAGTACAAAGAAGGGTGCGGGTAATTTGTATAATGTACCGCCCGCAGTTACGTTACGTTCCTGCATGGCCTCCAGTAGAGAAGCTTGTGTCTTAGGTGGTGTACGGTTGATCTCATCGGCCAGGATGATGTTGGCAAATACGGGTCCTTTAATAAAGCGGAATTGTCTTTGCTCATCCAGTATCTCGGCACCCACTATATCGCTGGGCATCAGGTCGGGGGTAAACTGTATTCTTTTAAAGGACAGGTCCAGCACATCGGCCACTGTTTTTACCAGCAGGGTCTTAGCCAGGCCGGGTACACCCACCAGCAGGCTATGGCCATTGCAGAGTATCGATATGATCAGCTTGTCCACTACATCGTCCTGGCCTACTATTACTTTACCTATCGCATTTTTTATCTCCTGAAACTTTTCTTTTACGGCTTTTGCTGCTTCTATATCGGTTGCAAATTGCATCTGTTATTATGGCTTTAGTATAAACGTGGAAGTTCTATTATTTTGTGTAAACAAACAAATAACAGATATTATATGGAGATAACTATACGAGAGGCACAGCAGCAGGTAGATGACTGGATAAAGACCATAGGTGTTCGCTACTTCAACGAGCTTACCAACCTGGGTATACTGATGGAGGAAACAGGAGAACTGGCGCGACTGATGGTACGGGAATACGGAGAACAATCTTACAAAGAAAGTGACAAGGGCAAATTAATAGCCGATGAAATGGCCGATGTGCTATGGGTGTTGCTTTGCCTTGCTAACCAAACAAATGTAGATCTAACAGCTGCATTGCAAAAAAACATAGAAAAGAAAACGATTAGAGATAGAACTAGGCATAAGGGGAATGAAAAGCTATGAATGATTTGTCATGCAACTGTCAATTCAATCTGCATATTCTAACATATAATTAAAGAAGGCTGGTAAGTAATAGAATTCCCGTTACCAAATTTCGCGGTTTTCTAGGAAATATTTATATCTTAGCTCCTCAATCACAAAATTCTTAATTCAAATTAAAACCTAAAAAATGAAGCGTATTTACTTATTGTTTTTCCTTCTTGCTGCCGGAACGTTGAGTGCATTTGCTCAAAGAGAAGTAGATCTTAAAGCAAGTTTTGCATCTCCGGTTGCTGGTTATCAAATGCCGGCCGGTGGTACATTTTCTATTGATGTTGTAATACAAAACCTGGGTAAAGATTCGCTGAAAAAAGCTGATTCTATTAGCTACTATTTTACTCTTAATGGTATACCTCAACAAGTACCTATCGGTGGCCAGCAAGGTGTGTTTTGGATTACATGGAACCGTCCTTTGAAAGTTAACGACACTACACACATTAAATTGCCAGGTCTGAAGCCTAACTACAAATCTCAGGCAGATTCAGTAAAAGAGTTGTGTATCAACATCCTGCCTTACCGCGATGTAGTAGGTGATACTATTAAAGATCCTTCGACAGCAAACAACAAATCTTGCGTTTCTTTCACATGGAAAGCTAACCCTACAGGTATCAATGATGTGAACATCACTGAAGGATTTACTAATACTGCGAAATTGTATCCTAACCCGGCTAAGACGAATGCTAATATTGAAATCGATATGGCATATACTGGTGACGTATCTATTAAAGTTATGGATCTTTCCGGCCGTGTAGTATTCAGCGATAACAAGCGTAACGTGGCTGAAGGTAAACACTCTATACCTTTTAGCACAGCTACATTGCCTGATGGTCTGTACATCTACAGCATCAACATGGGTAATGAGAATACTTCAGGCAAACTAATGATTGCTAAGTAGTAGATTTCGATAATAAAATTGGAACAGGGCCCGGATGATCCGGGCCCTTTCTTTATGCGTAGCTGTATGGTGATTGGGGGTTATCCGCACCATGCAGTTTACATCGCTAATTTTCTACAGTGCAGTCAATTCTTATGTAATCAGCACCAGTTATGTTGCCATATGACGAGAATATGACACAAGTTGTTTTGAAAATAGATTTGAATTATATATTTTAGATTTTAGTCTAATTTTTCACAAAAAAACAAATGCATTATGAAGCGTATCTACTTATTATTACTTCTGTGTATCGGCGTAGCTGGCAGTGTATCTGCTCAACAAAGAAAGGCCGATCTTCAGGTAACCCTCCAAACACCTACAGCAAGCACGGTCCTTCAGCCGGGTGGTACATTTGACGCCTTGATGGTTGTTAAAAACCTGGGCCCGGATTCAGTTAAAGTTAGTGACAGTATTTTTTATTACTGGACTTTGCAAGGTAAAATAGTTTCCTTTGCTCAAAGCGGTGGCGGATCTGCTAACCTGTTTTGGCGCTGGGGCAGGAAACTGATGAGTGGTGATACAATGCACATCAGGGTTTCTGGAATTAAACCAAACTACACATCTCAGGCAGACTCTCAAAGAGCTTGGTGCGGTGTTGCTTATCCTTTTAGAAAGACAGCGGCTGACTCTATCAAAGATTACACAATGACTAACAACAATGGTTGCGCTACCTTTACCTGGAAGGCTAACCCGACTGGTATAGATGATGCATCTATCACTTTTGGTAACACTAATACTGCGGAAGTATTCCCTAACCCTGCTCAAAATGCAGTTAGCTTCGGTCTGAACATGCAGTATACTGGTGATGTTACTATCAGAATTATGGATATGACTGGTCGCGTTATTCTGACTGAGAACAGAAAGAACCTGGAGACTGGTAAACACAACATCCCATTCAATACAGAGCACCTGGCTAACGGTCTTTATCTGTACAATGTACAGATGGGTAACCAAGCTACAGCAGGTAAGCTGATGATCGCAAAATAAGCTATCAAGACAAATATCAGTAGAGGGCCTGGATAATCCGGGCCCTTTCTTTATAGGGTCGAATGTTGCCGTTGAATCTCAGTGCTTAAAGAGGTGCTCTTGATACAATAGTAATGACGGCACCGGCAATATGTCGGATTAGGCCTGCTTATTTACCAACAGGGATGAAATATATATTCTGCCGCGGCAAGGTCTCAAGGCATTATCACCCGATGTCGCCATTTGTGGCAGGTGCTAAGAATGCAAACTGTCAATGTGTGATAGTGTTTAGCCAGGTTTAAAGCCTGGCCCTAATCGGCGGTCAAGTAATGATAAGAGGATTGCTAGCGACTGAGTGTTCAATAAATCAACGGTCTGTACATTTAATTATGACAATAGGTCTACTATCCTTATTATCGCAGTAATTTATTGCCAAGGTTCGTGTCTTAATATTGTGGAATTAAAATTAGAACCGCCTCAGGAAGAGGCGGTTCTAATTTTAAAAATCTGATCGTTTTACTTAGTTACTGTAAGCTGGCGTGTAAGTGTCTGTTGGGTGGTTTGTAGCTTAATGATATAGATACCTGCCGCAAGCTCTGTAGTGCTTACAGTAATGCGGTGATATCCTTTTTCATATTGCGTTTCAGCAACATTGCTTACTACGCGGCCCAATGCATCCAGCACTTGTACATTAACTTTACCAGCCTCGGTGAGCGAGAAACTGATATTTGTACCATTGACAGCAGGGTTAGGATACAGATTAAAGTCTTTCTTTACTTTGGTATATACCTCTAAAACGGCTCTTGATTTTTTACTGCGCTCATTTTCCGTATTATCGCTTGCAGGTTTGTACTCGCCGCCTGTACAGTCAGTTTCTGCAACTGGCAATACATCAATGTCTACATCTGCACCTACCAGCGTCTCCCATGGAGGGTAAACACGTGAAATCGTATTGTCATTGATGACATATTCTGTTGTCCACTCTTCTTCGCAGTCATCATACGTAGTATTGCATTGTGTTTCATCGCCTGCCGGGTCTGTGGAAATGAATTTCGCATTGAGCTTTCCGCTTCCATTGTCTTTTACCGGGGCAATCATTTTGTAGCCGCTACCAGCAGGGTCGGGTATCACGGGCGTAAACATGTGTGGAAATATATCCATTGCACTACCTCCTCCTAGATATAGCCAGGTTGTACCATTGATAGACATCTGTAACTTGTGCGCCACACTAGCTATCTGTATGCCCATCAGGTTGTTATAACTGATGGCAGGGAAACTCAGGAACGGATCTACATTCGTTAATGAAGGATTGATATGTGGCGCAGGAACTGTTGCACCGCAAACAGTGTTCATTTGCTGGCCATATACCGTGCCGTCATCAAAGATCATATTGCCAAAGTAAGAATCGCCATAAGCGGGGAACTCGCTCTTGTTCATACCAATCATAGATGGCAGGGCACTGGCACTAAGACTAAAGTCGACCCGTGTTTCTGACCATTTATAAGGCCAGCTTCCATTATAGTGATTTGATAGTATATAATAATCTCCGGTGTTACGGTCTTCCCTTATGTCTATACCGTAGATACCTAGTACGTGTCCCACATCGGTAAGTGGCGTAGCATGCCTGAGTACCCTCGTACGTATGGGATTGAGATTATTAGGTTGAAGTTCCATTGCCATTATATTGCACTGATTGTCGACAGACGAATTGGCAGCACCCACAACCATTATATTGCCACGGCTGTTCAGCTTTATTTTATGAGGCACGTCATAATCGTAAGGAAAGCCGCTCATTTGTGGGCTGTCCCATACATAAGAATTCATCAGTTGTAGCCCCATAGGGTCATTCACATCCAGTTTTAATACAAACCCTAATTTTTCACTGGCAAAGGTATTGGGTGCTATGGGGTAGCCATGCCATTTAGGGCCCAGGTAACCGCAAACGTACAGGAAACCATTGTGAAAAAGGGAATGCGTTGGGTACGTATGCGTATATATATTGCCTTCGTTCATCACATCAGTCGTCAGGCCATTCATATCGCGTACCCAATTTTTGACTATGTTACAGCTTGCGTCAAAATTGACAACATATAAGCCGTCGCGGTCGTGACCGGGTGTTAGCTGATCTCCACGGTACTGCAGTGTTGCCCAAAAGCTATTTGGGTTTTCCACCGCTACATCCACAGCCATTAGCGTATAGTAGCCATCGGCAGTTTCGGGTATGTAGAATGTCCTGTCGCATAAAATATTCCCATTGTCGTTGAGGTGCATAAAGTGGATACCCTCATTTACCATTTGTCCGCCTATGTTTGTTCGATAGTATACAGTGCCAATTGCTATATATTCAGTGGGGGAAGTGCCCGGGATTGCCTCAATATTAAATCCTTTTAGGTCTTGTTGCCAGTGGTAGGTCGTGATATCAGCCTTAGAAAGAAGAGGGAGCAGGAGAAAGGTCAAAAGGGCGGTGAGCGCTGTTTTACAAACAGCCGGTGTCTGGTGTTTCATGTGGTTTTTGGTTTTTGGTGAAAGATTTATAATTCTAATGTAATATATAATTGGATAAAATTAAAATTTGTTTTAACTAATCATTTAGATATTACTCGCTGTTTGGTGCTGCTTTTTAGGTGTTAAGCCGTAGATTATCAGTAAATTTGTACTATATTTTTAGCGTGTAATTCATGCGGATTTCCAAGGGATAGGGTTATGATTTTTTCATCGAAGCTGATAGAGGATGCAGTGCAGGAGTTCTCACGCCTGCCAGGAATAGGGAAGAAGACAGCGCTACGTATGGTGCTGCAGTTACTAAAGATGGAGAAGCAGGAGGTAGACAGCTTTACAGGAGCGCTCAGCCGCATGCGGCATGATGTAAGATTCTGTAAGCATTGCCATAATGTTTCGGATGCAGAGGTGTGCGTTCTTTGCGTAAGCTCCTCGCGCAACCGCGAGCAGGTATGTGTAGTAGAGAATATAAGAGATGTAATAGCAATTGAAAGTACACAGCAGTACAATGGATTGTACCATGTGCTGGGCGGAATACTGTCGCCACTCGATGGCATAGGCCCAGACCAACTACACATTGCCTCACTACACGATCGGATCAAAGAGCATAAGGTCGAGGAACTGATAATGGCCCTGAGCCCTACGATAGAAGGTGATACAACGGTATATTATATCGCAAGGCAATTAAAGGATTTGCCCGTACGTATTACAACCATAGCCAGGGGCATCGCCTTTGGCGGAGAATTAGAGTATGCGGATGAAATGACGCTCGCTCGTTCCATAGCCAAGCGGCTACCCATCGACAATTACGTAAGTATGGGTAAATAGAAAAATAACTGTGGCAAAAATAACAGAGCATCCAAACGGATGCTCTGTTATTTTAATTCAATATCTCCTTCAAAAACAAACGTAGCAGGGCCTGACAATACAACATCATTGGCTACCCCCGCAGCAGGTTTAGTAAATGATACATTGAGGTTCCCGCCCGGAGTCTGTATTGGTATAGAGAAGCTACCCGTTTCCGCCCCTGACGCAGCTATGGCGCTGGCTGTTACACCTGTACCGCAGCTTAACGTCTCGTCTTCTACGCCGCGCTCGTAGGTACGCACCAATAAGCCATTTTTCAGCTTTTGTACAAAGTTTACATTAATACCTCCGCCGGCAGCAAATTCGTTAGCATAACGAATCTCACGCCCGCTCGCCACCACCGGTGCCTCTTGTGCATCCTCTACCCAAGCCACATAGTGCGGCGAGCCTGTATTTAGGATACTATAATTCACGTGGTGATTGATGTCGATTACGTCCACCATCTTCAGGCTGATGATACCGTCTTGCGCTATTGTAGCCGAATGCGGCCCGTCGATAGCTACAAAGTTGGCAGTATTGGCGATCATACCTAGCCTCTGTGCAAATGCAGTAATACATCTTCCTCCATTCCCGCACATGGTACTTTCACCCCCATCCGAGTTGTAATAAACCATCCTGAAATCGTGGCCTTCTTCATTTTGTAATAGCATAAGCCCATCTGCGCCTATGCCATAATGCCGATGGCATAGGAACGCTACCTGTTCTTTAGCGAGACGTAATTGACTTTGCCGGTTATCTATCAGTATAAAGTCGTTGCCGGTACCCTGATATTTATGGAAATGGATATTCATTCTGTACGTTAAGTTATTTTAAATACTGCTCGGCCCTGAATGTGCCTGTCGCCGCTGCCTGGCCACCGTTCACGTAAAGAAATTCCCTCCATGCGGTATTCCTTATTTCTCCGTTCACAGTCGAGTGCAGCAGTTTATAATCGCTTATCATATAGCCAGGCTTATAAAATAGGAACATACCCGGGTAACCTTGCCGGGCGGTAGCGTTGTACACCCATATCTCGTAGGGGAATGCACCCGTCTCGTTGTTCACTACAATACGCTCGTCGGGCTTGCCGTATCTCAGATATATTAGGCCACGCTCTGTCTCATAACCGGGTAGCGCAGATGCGCCAAAAAATTTATTTACTTCTTTTACCCGGTTGCTATACTTATCCCATTCTTTCTTTGGGTTCTCTTTATCGCGCGCTGCCCAATAGTTGTACACAAAGTACCGCATATAAGTCTCATCCGGTTTCTTCAGGAAGCCTTGTATGGTTTCGTGTTCCATAGGCGTTGCTACCGGTATCAGCATCTTTAGTATAGCTCGTAGCTGGGCCATGTTATACTTGCCCACAAATGTCTCGCTCAGGTCAAACAATTCTATTTTCTGTATCGAGTTGTCCCGCGCCGTGTCTTTGGCAACTACAGGTACTATATTTGCTCTCTGAAAAAACAGACTTGCAGTTGCGAGCCGCTTGCGGTTCTGATTCTCCAGGATAGTGTTAATGTAATAATTGCCGTTTGGCAGCATTGTAATATCGATATCCTTTGCCGTTACTGAAACTGCATTACGTTTTATTGTGTCGGTTTTGACTATTCCATACACAGGCGGGTCAAGCGGTTTCTTAGACACAAATACGTACTGCACCAATGTATCATTTGGCTCTACCGACCTTGTTTGGTACAGTTCGGCATAATAGTGCAGGATGTCTCTGCGATCGTCCAGGAAGTTGGTAGTAAGCGGCACCTGCACTTTGCCGTTTTTATAAAAGATGTCCTTCTTATTGTCGCTCACAACGCTGGTGTCCAGTATTTGTATACTGCTGTAGAATGGTTCTGCTTTGGCCGGCTCTATCGTTACAGAATCATGGTAAGTAAAAGTGTTGGATCTATTATTTGCATCTGTCAGCGTAAGATAAAAATGAACCTTTCCTGTGTGCACATCTGCCCGCTGGAAGTCGATAATGTTCTGCCTGATCGCTTGCTCCCTGCTGGCCATAGGTATGGCGGTGAGCATGTATCGTTTTTCTGTTATAATGCCGCTATCGCTTTTTATGACAATGCTGGTCTCTACGCCTGCAGCCCATAGTTTGCTTGCATTTTCTTCAAAACGTACCGTCTGCGGGTCTATCTGCCAGTATATCTCAATGACCGGTTTCAGCGAATTCGTCTTTACATTCTTATCAACAAAAAACACAGCATTCGACACTAAGGCATTGACCGCACTTACCGAAAAAGGAAGAAAAAGGCCAAGCATACAGATCCACAACCGGCGCATCATTATCATTATTTTACGCAAATTACTTTAAATCGTTTATTTGCGGCCTTATGCCTGTTGTAGTAAGTCCATATATATCTTTCCCAAACCTATACTGGTGGTTGCAAGTTGCCGGTGCCGATCGTTTGCTGCTCGACCCCACAGAGCATTTTCAAAAGATGTCTTACCGCAACCGCTACTATATATCCGGCTCCAATGGACTGATACAATTGAGCATACCCCTCGTAAATGGCCGCGACCAGCGTGCTGCTATGCAAAATGTGAATATATCGTATGACGAAAACTGGCAGGTGCAGCATTGGCGTACGCTAGTATCGGTATATGCACGTACGCCTTACTTCTTGTTTTACGAGCCGAGCCTGAGGAAAATATTTGACACAAGTTTTACGAAGTTGAGCGAGTTCAATCTCGCGTCTGTTAGATGGTTGAGCGAGCAATTGAGAGTTAAGGTAGAAATGGATATTGCAGATGCCTACAAGGCAAACTATAGCCAAGAAGATATCGACCTCAGAAAAAGCTTTAAACCAGGAATAGAAAAAACACCAATCACAGATCTTCAGCCCTACTACCAGATATTTGCCGACCGTACAGGCTTTTTGCCCAATCTCAGTATGCTTGATCTTTTATTTGCTGAGGGGCCACACAGTATGCAATGGCTGCAAAAACACAAAGATCTGGTGTTAAGTTGGGGAGAACGAAAAGACAAAATTTAAAATCCGCGCATCTTCCAAACGCCGCGGATGGCTTCTTTTACGATGCCCTTGGTCATTTTAGAACTGCCTTCCGTGCGGTCGATAAATGTAATGGCTACTTCCTTTATCTTAAAGCCTAGCTTCCACGATCGGTACTTCATCTCTATCTGGAAGGCATAGCCAATAAAGCGTACTTCATCGAGCGGTATGGCTTGTAATACCTCTTTTTTGTAGCACACAAAGCCCGCTGTAGGGTCCTTTACTGGCATCCACGTGATGATCTGTGTATATAGTGCACCGCCTTTTGATATAAAGATGCGATCCCATGGCCAGTTTACGACCTTGCCGCCACCCACGTAGCGAGAGCCAACCGATACATCGGCGCCATCTACACAGGCCTGGTGCAGTCGCAGCAGGTCGTCCGGATTATGCGAAAAATCGGCATCCATCTCAAAGATGTAATCGTATCCCTTTTGTAGCGACCACTTAAACCCGGTAATGTATGCAGTGCCAAGGCCTAGCTTACCGCTACGCTCTATAAGAAATACGGATTCAGGATTCTTTTTTTGCAGGCTTTTTACGATGTCAGCAGTGCCATCGGGCGAGCCGTCGTCTACCACCAATACATGAAAGCCGCCCGGTAAAGACAGGACTTTAAGGATGACTTTTTCAATATTCTCCTTCTCTTTATATGTTGGTATAATAACGACCTTATCCAAAAGGGATGTAGAAATTAGCGCGTCGAAAATAATAAATTATGGATAACCAAGCCCTAATAAAACTTTAAACTTTCATTCCTGCCTTAGAAAGCTTCATTTTATTGAGTATTTCAGAAATCTTTTGCTTGGTGTGCAGGGCAAAATCTGATTGCATCATCCAGTCGTAATACTGCGGTTCCTGGTTAAAGATATCTTCCACCTTACGGCCTTTGTGCTTACCAAAGTTGAATACAGGGTGACCGTCCTTCATCACGATACGGCGTGCATAGTCAACAAACTGGTCGCCTTCGGTAAATGCATGCAGGTCTTTTATCTCCGCACTCAGGTCAGCATAGCGTTCAAGCTGCGCTTCCAGCACCTCTATTGTAGCCAGTGTATCAGCTTCGGCGCTATGGGCATTCTCCAGCTTTTTGCTGCAATAAAAATTGTAGGCAGCAGTCAGCGTACGGCTTTCCATCTTAAAGAATATCTGCTGTACGTCTATCATATGCCTGTCCGAAAAGTCAACGTTGATACCTGCACGCAGAAACTCTTCGGCCAGTAAAGGTATATCGAACTTACTGGAAGCATAGCCGCCCAGGTCGCAGCCTTTCATCCAGTCGTACAGGTTGTGTGCTATTTGCTTGAACGGCAGGCAATCTTTTACATCTGCATCAGTAATGCCGTGTATAGCAGTGGTAGCAGCGGGTATAGGTATGCCGGGGTTTACACGTTTTATATAAGTGTCTCTTTTGCCATCAGGGTAGATCTTTACAAGCGCCATTTCTACGATGCGGTCTCTTGCTGCATCGGTACCTGTACTTTCAAGGTCGAAAAATATGATAGGGCGCTTGAGCGATAGCCTGGACATGGAATGTTGAATTGAAGATTATTATTATTGCGAACTTACGGCTTTCCAGTCAATTCCATCAAAAGTACCTGAACTCATCAGCAGCAGGCAGATGGGGTTGGGCGCTTTTTGTATGGCTTTAGCTATCGTTTCTTCTAATGTTATTTTTTTATCTATCACCTCCAGGTCTTCACGCTCAAAATATTTCTTTACCGTATCGGTGCTCAATGCCGGCAACCCTTTCAGCGAAAGCGCGTGATGGCTGAAGTATACTATAGCCTTATCTCCCGCATCCATACTGTGCGCATATTCTTTCAGGAACTGCTCATTAAGGCTACTATAGGTATGCAGCTCAAAGCAGGCAATGAGCGTATGTGTAGGGTAGGCTTCACGCACTGCATCCAGCGTGGCTTTCAGTTTCGACGGCGCATGGGCAAAGTCGCGATAGGCAACCAATCCATCAGCTTCGAGCAGTTTCTCCAACCTACGGGCAGCACCTGTAAAGCCGGCAATAGCTTTATAGCAATCAGCCTTGCTGATGCCCAGCTCCATGCATACGGCAATAGCAGCATTCATGTTGAGCAGATTGTGCCTGCCAAATACCGAAACGGGTATTGCCCCTTCCTCCGTGTCAAGTATGGCTGTGCCATCTTCATAATGGAAGGCAGGCATACCATAAGGGACTGCATTCAGTTGTTTGGCCGATTTTTCTACTATGCGTACTACTTCGCTGTCCTCGCTATTGTAGAACAAAGGAGCACCAGCTTCAATACCTTTCAGATAGTGCTCGAACTGGCTGCAATAGTTGTCGTAGGTAGGGAACACGTTGATGTGATCCCAGGCGATACCGCTCAGTACCGATATGTGCGGATGGTAGAAGAAAATCTTAGGACGTTTTTCTATTACCGATGCAGGGTACTCGTCACCCTCCAGCACTATAATAGGCGCGTCTGTAAGCTGTACTGATTGATCGAAGCCTGCCACCTTAGCACCTACCAGGTAATCGAAATCCAGCTTCTGATGACGCAGTATGTGCATGATCATAGACGTGATTGTGGTCTTGCCATGGCTGCCGGCAACTACTACGCGTTTTTTATTCTTGCTTACTTCATATACATATTGTGGGAAGGAGTAGATAGGAACGCCAAGTTCTTTAGCCTTTGTTAATTCCGGGTTGTCTCCTTTAGCATGCATACCCAGTACTACTGCATCTAATTTCGCAGTAATTCGCTCCGAATGCCAACCGGGCTCATTAGGTAAAATGCCCGCTGCTGCAAGGTTTGCTTTGGCCGGATCATTTATCTCATCGTCACTGCCGGTAACAACATTTCCCTGGCGGTGGAGGGCCAGTGCCAGCTGGTGCATCACTGCCCCGCCAATAGCTATAAGGTGTATATGCTTCATGAAATTTTTTATGTATCTTCGTACAAAAGTAACAGAGGTTTATTACATTAAATAAGTTTGATCCATTTATGCAATCGTCTTTAATACTTCGTCGTGTGGCCCCAATCGTATTAATTGTGGCAATGGTTTTTGCAGCTTCGTGTACATCAAGTAGAAAGTATGGATGCCCTAACAAACTGGAGGCTAGTTCTCTGTTTGGACGTTAATCTTCATTAGGGATCATTACAACACAAAAAAATAGCTGAAGTTTTACTCGTCGTTCTTAGTAGTGTGCCGTAGGCATATCTGCGAACGATGAAGAAAGCTTCAGCTATTAGTGTTTTAGCCTAGAATATGTTGTAGCCGATGTGCAGTTGTATCATGCGGTTCTTCCAGGCCTCAGACAATGCCGCGCTATTGCGCTGGTCGCTAAAGCCGATTATATAACGTGCGCCTGCATTAAGACCTACCGGTAGGTTCAGCCATACGCCCATAACGCCTGAAAAGTCGCCGTTTCCGAACAATCCCCTTGCGTCATTCAGCATATCATCCTTATCATTTACCGATATGATGCCGCTATACTGGGGGCCAAGCTGCACCCATGCGTTAGAGAATAGCTTAAAGGTCAATAATACAGGTATGCTAAAATGGCTCACCGTGATATCGCCCTGCTTTGCCGAATCGGCAATATTCCTAAAGAAGCCCGGTACGCCCTTATATACTTTATAAAACTCGGTTCCGCCTGTCTGGTAGTTCGATTGGCTGAATAAGCCTTCCACTTGTATACCTACCTTTTTAGTATGTATGCTACCATAGATACCGCCCAGGAAGCCCGCTTTGTAGCCATTGTCCCATGTGTTGCCATCGAGCTTCGCAAAGTTGGCACCTACCTTCAGGCCCAGGTCCACATCTATCGGCGATGCAGAAGAAAGTCCGATCTGTGCATTAGACAGCAGCGGTAATAATAGAAATGCAAGGAGTAGTCGTGTGTATTTCATATGCGGATGGTTTGATGAAAGAATCATTTATAAAGGCATAAAAAGTATGCCCTAGTCCATACTTTCTTCTATTATAAGGAATGTGTTGTCCAATGGCCTTGTCGCTTCCTTCAAAATAGTGAAATAATTGCTACCCTGTTGCAAATAGTAAGGCAGGAAGTTATCGGCACGCTCTTGCAGGCCATCATTTGGGAAGAGTATTTTCTTGAGCTTGGCAATGCGCGCCAGCTGCGTTTGCATCTTGCGCTTTTCGGCGCGGTACATTTTCTTCTCCATTACCTGTAGCTGGTGTTTTATTTTGGCCAGCACAGCATCAGCAGAAGAGCGCAGAGTAGGGTCGAGAGATACCGCCTTTTGTTTCAGTTGGTCGATGGTCTGCTCTATCGTCTTTGTTTCTTCGCTCGTTTGCCAGTCGTCTTCGCTGTTGTTGAGCACATAGTTCTTGACCAGTGCCAATTCTTTTTGAAAGATATCAGCGATCGACAATCCTGATTGTTTACGTGTCTTTGCAGCATGGCTGTTTATCCATAGGGCTGATTGGCGTAGTAATATAGCAGGGTAGAAGACATGGAACTGCGTGAACAGGGCTTTCAATTGCAGCCAGTACGCCACCTCCGCGCCACCGCCTATAAATGCCACATTGGGCAGTATCGTTTCCTGGAACAATCCGCGAAGAATAACGTTGGGGCTAAAGCGCTCGGGATGCGTATCCACTTCGGCCATCAGTTCTTGCTCACTCCACGTTATATCTGTATTGACCACATGCCAGCTATCACCTGTCTTTTCTATCCGCTCACGCAGCTGATTGTGCAGGTAAAAGAGATTGATGGGTCTTGGATGCGCCTGCACTTTATAATGCACATCGAGCTTGTCGATGGTATTAGTGACTATACCTACCGCTGTCTGTTGCAGCAGGTCGTCTTTTATAATCGGTATGATGCTCTTTTTAAAAGATGTTTCATCAGGGTTAAGCACTACAAGGCCAAACCTGCCGAACAGCTGGTGAACGAGATGCTGTGTCGCATCCGATATATTATTGTGCTTCAGGTAGGCTTCTTCCAGCAACTGCTTAACTTCTTCCAGGTTATTGCCGGGAGGGCCAAGCAACTTGAATAACTCCGCCAGTAAGGGTTTCAGGCTCTTCGTATCCATGCGGCCAACTGCGCCGGTTTGTCCATTCGCATCCCACACAAATTTCTTATCCTCGTACCGGAATGTGCCCAGTTCGTCCAGGTCATTGTCTTCGCTACCCATATAGTAAACGGGAACAAAGTCATTTTCGGGATGAGCAGCTTTTAATTCCTCCGCGAGCTTTATAGCATGGACGATCTTGTAGATAAAATACAGGTACCCTGTCATCAGGTTGGGCTGATGTGCGGTGCATACTGTGTACGTTGTGTCTTTCGCCAGCAGTTCAATGTTCTTGTCTACAGCCTCGTATTTGGGTAATGCTTCGTATTGTTTGCGAAGCGTGTCCGTCAGTACTTTTCTGTCTATGGGAAAGTTCTTTCTGTCTGCTATAGCCTGCTCTAAGCCATCCTTATCGGGTGTGTAAGTATAAAATTCTTTGAGGTCATTGGTTCCATTCAGGTAATCCACCACCAGTTGCGAGAAATACCCTGTGTCGGCATACGGCAGATATGTAAAGCTCAGAGACACGAACGTTATATTTGGCCACGAAGTTATAAGTCCTCAGGCACTCAGGTACTATACAATAATAAGTAATCTCAATAAAGCGTATTTTGAAGCCGGAAAGAAAGGTGCATGAATACTCCATCGAACAGCATAAAGAACTGGGCCGAAGATGAACGCCCGCGCGAGCGAATGATATTAAAGGGCCCATCGTCCCTTTCGGATGCAGAACTGCTGGCCATACTGATTGCCAGCGGCACCAAAGAAAAATCTGCCCTCGACCTTGCGCGCGAAGTATTGACCCTTGCACAGAATAACCTATATGAATTGGGAAGGCTGGGTCTAAAAGAACTGCAGAAAACAAAAGGCATAGGCGAAGCACGCGCCATCACAATAGCAGCGGCTATGGAGCTCGGTAGGCGCAGACAAATAACCGGGGGACTACAACGAGCCACCGTAACGCAAAGCAGCGATGTGGCGGAGATAGTAGTGCCCTTGCTGCAAGACCTGAACCACGAAGTATTCTGTGTTATTTACCTCAATCAATCGAGCAAGGTACTGCGTCATGAGGTTATAAGCAGTGGCGGTCTAACGGGTACCGTTGCCGATATACGTATGATATTGAAAAATGCACTACTGCAAAATGCCAACAAGATCATCATTGCGCATAATCACCCATCAGGCAACCTGCAACCGAGCGGTGCCGATAAGACACTTACGCAAAAACTGCGCGAAGCGGCCGAGTGGATGGATATAAAGCTGCTGGACCACCTGATAGTTGCAGGCACAGGCTACCTCAGCATGGCCGATGAAGGAATGTTATAGTGCCCATTTATTCCTATATTGCAACCCACAGCTATTTTATATTACAAAAATATTTTTTGTTTACTGTCTAGTAAATCATGCTTAAAATAGGAGTTTTCGGCGCAGGCCATTTGGGTAATATCCACATCCAGCAGTGGAAAGAAGTACCGGGCATCGAGTTGGTGGGTTTTTACGACCCGAGTGATGAGAAAGCAGCCCTGGCCACTGCGCAACACCAGATACCAAGGTTTGACAGCATTGACGCGCTTATTAACGCGGCTGATGCACTGGATATTGTCTCCATTACTACTACGCACTACCAGATAGCCAAGCAATGCCTGCTGGCGGGTAAGCATGTGTTTATTGAGAAACCACTGGCACATACGCTGGAAGAAGGGCAAGAGTTGGTGAAGCTGGTAAAGGAAGCTAATGTAAAATGCCAGATAGGCCATGTAGAGCGTTACAACCCTGCATTCCTGGCGCTGGAAGATTACGCGCTGCAACCCATGTTCATCGAATCGCACCGCCTGGCACAATTCAATCCACGGGGCACAGATGTAGCAGTGATACTGGACCTGATGATCCATGATATCGATATTGTCCTACATTTAGTAAAGTCACCCGTACGCAGGATATCTGCAAGTGGAGTAGCAGTGATGAGCGAAACAGCAGATATTGCCAATGCACGTATCGAATTCGATAACGGCTGCGTAGCCAATCTTACTTCCAGCCGTATATCGCTGAAAAAGATGCGGAAGACAAGGGTTTTCCAACGCGATGCCTATATCGGTATCGACTTTCTGGAAAAGAAAACGGAAATAATCCGCCTGAAAGAACCCGGCGCTGCAAAAGGTTTGATGGACATACCGCTAGAAATGGCGAATGGAGATAAAAAAGTAATATCTATCCAGATGCCCGATGTGCCAGCCTCAAATGCCATCCGGATGGAGCTTTCAGAGTTTGCTGAAGCGATAAAACAAGATAAACCCGTACGCGTAAGCGTGTACGATGGTTATCAGGCGATGGATGTTGCCCACCAGATCCTAAAAAAAATGAGTATTCACAACGAGCTACACAATGTTTAGCACAGTTCTTGCGTTATAAAGAACGGTTTCGTGAATTTTTTATTGTATCAATGAAAGTTAATTTTTTTTATTTCCTAATAATAGCGGGACTGGCAGTTGCGGGATGTGATATGGTAAATCCCGAGGAGAAGACTCCGTTGTATGTCAGCGTTGATTCGTTTTCGGTGGTGCCCACCCCCGGTAAAGATGTTGGTAGTCTGTCTCACGACATTAAGAGTGTACTCGTTTATTTCAATAACCAATCGGTAGGGTATTACAATATTCCTGCAAGGATACCAATACTGGCCGATGGGCCGGGGCAGGTGCAGCTGGTGCCTGCGGTCTCTTTCAGCGGTCTTAATTATGTGAGGGAGTATCCATATTACCATCCTGATACTTTTCAGATCGCCTACAACCCTGGTACGGTGGTGAAGCATACGGGCATTACCCGCTACCGGACGAATGCAATGATAAAGGTAGAGGATTTCGAAAATGGCAATCCTTTCATCAAAGTAAATGCAGGCAATAGCGCTGACACAGTGCTGAAACAGGAGAAAAATCCGGCATATGTATTTGAGGGGCAGGGTGCAGGGTTTATTAGTCTTACTACCAGCCATCCATCCTGCGAGGTGATCACCAATCAAAGTTTTCCAATAGGTCAGGGTAATTCTTACCTGGAGGTAAATTATAAGTGTGATGTACCTGTACACTTCGGGCTGCAGACAACCGCTAACGGCACCATAGTTGCCCGTTATTTGTATGGCGTATATGCTACCGATACGTGGAAAAAGGTTTACATCGGGCTTAGCGAATTTACAGGCGAGTATAAATCATCGGCATATAACCTGATGATAAAGACCCAGCTTGTTGATGGCAAGACGGAAGCGCAGATAATGTTGGATAATATTAAGATCGTTTCTTTCCCCTAATAAAAATGGCTGCAGTTTCATATAGGAACAGGGCGCTGCGTCAGCTGGTGATGTTTGACTACATCACGGCAGTAGTGGCCTGGATGGTATTCTGGGCCTATAGGCAACAACTGCTCGAAAATGCCAGTTTCATCGATTCCTGGAACCTGTTAGCGCCAAGGGATTATTTCATTGGCATATTTGTGATTCCAGGAGGTTGGCTGCTACTGTACCTTTTATCCGGTACCTATTTTGATCCATACCGCAAGTCGAGGCTCAATGAAATAAACAGGACGCTTATCTCATGTATACTAGGTAGCATGTTCTTGTCATTCGTTGTCTTTGCCAATGATGCTACCGACTATTCATATTTCATAAGGATGACAGGCAGGTACCTGCTGATACACACGGCTTTCACACTGATCGTTCGTCTCATTATACTCAATCGGGTAAAGGACGATATTGTGAGTGGCAAGGTGGGCTTCAATACCCTGATGATCGGGGGTAATGACAAGGCGATAAAAATATACAAGCAAGTAACGGAAAGCCCGAAGGTGTTGGGTAATGTTTTTAAAGGGTTCATCTATTCTAACCTGGAGTCGGCAAATGGCATGAGTAAGCATCTGCCGCAGCTGGGCCACTTATCGGAGCTGGAAGAAATAATAGACAGGAATGAAATAGAAGAGGTGGTAGTAGCGGTAGACTCTTCAGAGCATCACCTGCTCGAAAATATACTCACGAGGCTTAGCTACCGCCCGGTGGTCATCAAGGTATTGCCTGATATGTATGATATCATATCGGGTTCAGTAAAGACGAGCAACGTGTACGATGCGGTGTTAATACATATACACCCCGACCTGATGCCTGACTGGCAGCGCGTGTGCAAGCGTACCATTGATATACTGGTATCGCTGGTGTCGTTGATACTGCTGTCGCCATTTTACCTGTTTGCAGCCATAAGGGTAAAGCTTTCGTCGGCAGGGCCTATCATCTATAAGCAGTCGCGCATCGGTATCCATGGCAGGCCATTTAATATCTACAAGTTCCGGTCGATGTATATAGATGCGGAGCATGCCGGGCCGGCGTTGTCGAGCAAAGAAGATCCGCGCATTACCCCGTGGGGCAGGTTCATGCGCAAATGGCGTATAGATGAACTCCCCCAGTTTGTGAACATCCTGATAGGCGATATGTCGCTGGTAGGCCCAAGGCCGGAAAGGCAACACTTTATCGATATCATCAGCAATACCCATCCGCACTACAAATACTTGCACAAGGTGAAGCCCGGCCTCACGTCGTGGGGTATGGTGCAATACGGCTATGCCGAAAACGTGAGCGAGATGCTGGAGCGCATGAAATACGATCTGCTCTACATCGAGAACTGTTCGCTTGCGCTCGATCTGAAGATTATGCTATATACGCTGATGGTGTTATTTCAGGGGCGTGGCAAATAATAACCCGTTATTTGCATTCAGGTATTCTATAGCCTCACCTACTATAAAGAAGCTCCCCGTTATCAGTAAAGCATCATTCAGCTTCAGGCCATTCCTGGCTGCCCTTACCGCATCTGCAACCGTGCCGTATATGTTGCCAGCTAGTCCTGCTTCCGTAGCAATTTTATGAAGGCTGCTGGCTGGCAATGCCCTTGGTATACCTGCGTTGCAGAAGTAGTAGGTAGCATCTTTAGGAAATATCGAGAGCGCTTCATCTACGTCCTTATCCTTTACAAAGCCTACCACTATATGTTTCTGTTCAGCTTTTACCAAGCCCCATTGCTGCATCACCTCTTCTATACCTGCAGGATTGTGTGCCACATCGGCTACTATGAGTGGTTGCTGTTGTAATACATCCCATCTTCCGTGTAACCCGGTCAGTTGTTTTACTTCTGATAGTGCCTGTATGGTAAGGTCGAACGGTATATTCAGTCCTTTGCTTGATATCAATACATCGACAGCGGCGAGTACAGTTTTTATGTTGTGTTTTTGGTAGCTGCCTGTCAGGTCTGTCTTAAGGTCATACATCTCGCGTTTGGCGCGGTGTACAGCTTTAAAGTACTGCCCGGACAAGTCTTGTTTTGTCCGCACAAGATCCCACAAAGCATCGGCATAATACACAGGGCTCTGCTTGCGCACTGCATGTTCAAAGAATACACGCTCCGTCTCGGCCTGCTGCTGGCCTATTACCACCGGTACCTGCTGCTTGATGATGCCCGCTTTTTCCGCAGCTATCTCGGGCAGGGTTTCGCCTAGTATATCTTTATGGTCGTAGCTTATGTTGGTGATGATAGAAAGAATTGGTGTAATGATATTGGTGCTATCCAGTCTGCCGCCGAGCCCTGTTTCTATTACAGCAATATCTACCTCTTGTTCAGCAAAGGCACAAAAGGCCATCGCTACTGTTATCTCGAAGAAAGACGGCTGTACATCGTCAACCAGGTCCTGGTGTGTAGCTACGAAGTTCACCACCCATTCCTGGCCAATTGGCGCTCCGTTGATCCTAATGCGCTCCCGAAAATCTACAAGATGGGGCGATGTATAGAGCCCTACTTTATACCCTGCCTTTTGTAGTATAGCAGCCATCATGTGGCTGGTACTACCCTTGCCATTAGTGCCTGCAATATGTATGCTCTGAAACTTTTCATGAGGCATGCCCAGTGCTTCGCAAAGCTTTACGGTATTGGTAATGTCTTTTTTTATCGCCGAGCTGCCCTGTTTCGAGAACATCGGCAGCTGTTCGTATAGATAGTTGAGTGTACGCTGGTAGGCGGAAGAAGTCTCCATATAAAGGTTAGGAGCGTGTTTTAAATACAATGGTTATCTCTCCAAATTGCTGCGGAGCAGCATCGTCACTTTTACTGAACCTGGCCTGACCAAGCTTTTGAAGCGCCAACTGGCTAAGTCGGTGGCTGGGAGAGCTCTTTATTCTTTTGTCAACGATATTGCCGTCTTTGTCGACCGTCACCCTGATGACTACTTTTCCGCTTTCGTTAAACTCTGCTTCAAACTTAGCCGGGCTTATCGTCCGCTTGCCAAGCGTATGGCTAACGCCACCTGTGCCATTGCCAGGGCTACCCTCGTAGTTGGGAGCACCAGGCGTACCACCAGGTACACCGCGGTCACCATTGCCTGTAGTATTACCCTCGCTTGTGCCGGGGGCGTCTTGAGCAGCACTATTGCCGCCTTTACCCGTTCCGCCGTTATATACATACTTCGGGCGTTGCTGTTGGGTGGTATTGTTGGTAGTGGTATTCGTACTTGTATTATTAGCTCTTGCGGTAGTATTGTTTGTAGCCTTACTGCTTGTAATCGTAGTATTCGCAGGGGTAATAACGGGAGCATCCGGATCATTGCTTTGCAATACTTCATTTTGCTGAATGGCTCCTGAAGCTGCTACACTATTAGTCGCAGAAACATCTGCCGCTGGGTCTTCCATACTCATAGGCTGGTCTGTGCCGCTTCCATCGGGGCTGGCACCCAGGTTCACTTCCATACCCAGCTCGGGTAGTGGCGGCGGGTAAACAGTGGGTACCGCATACCGAACCAGCACAAAAAGCAGGAACAGCAGTACATGGACAACGATGGTCCAAGCAAGTGCCTTAAAGTTTACCGGCTGCTGTCGGGTTGCGTTCATGCTCATCAGATATTGCTAAAATAACTAAATCAGATGCAAGAAATAAGTTAATGTGCAAAATCGGTGTCGTAATTCTTCATCCTTTCTATAGGCGGGTTGTAGTATCCAAACTTCACCTGCGGGAATTCTTCGTGTATCAGCTCCATCATTTGCCTGATGCCCATGAATTCTCCTGTGTCGGTCATACCTATCTTACCCAAGTACCAGTCGGGGTCAATGTTGAAGTTGCGCCACTGTATCATACTCAGGTCTGTGTACTTTATCACTTCGCGGAGCGCTTCATATTCATCAATGCTATCCGTCATGCCCGGGAAGGTGAAGTAATTGATAGAAGCCCAGCCGCCATGGTTGCGTACTATGCGAAGGCTCTCGATAATGTCCTCGAACTTATAGTTATTTGGTTGGTAGTATTTCGTGTATATCTCTTTTCTTACCGAATTAAGGCTTACACGGATGCTGTCGAGCCCTGCCTGCATCAGTTTTTCCACTGCATCGGGCTTGCTGCCATTCGTGTTTATGTTGATGCTGCCTTTGCTTGTGTGCTTGCGTATCTCTATGATCGATTCGCGAATGGTTTCCCACATCAGCAGCGGCTCACCCTCGCACCCCTGCCCGAAGCTTACGATCGGATAAGGTGCAGTTTCCAGGTGCGGTACGGTATATTCTGTTATTTCTTGCGCAGTAGGCTTAAAGGTCAGCCTGTCCTGCGATGAAGTA
This sequence comes from Sphingobacteriales bacterium, assembly GCA_004144175.1. Lineage (GTDB taxonomy): Bacteria > Bacteroidota > Bacteroidia > Chitinophagales > Chitinophagaceae > Polluticoccus. The sequence continues at coordinate 179,321 of SEFT01000003.1, read as the reverse complement.
ATGGTCTCCTCCATCGGCTGGAAGGAAATGCAGCCAATACAGTTCGCATTACATGCTGGCGAAGATGGAATGGGACACTCCCAGCGGCCCATAAAGTAGTTGCGTGCAGCAGGGCAGTGATAAGTCAGCGCGCAGGTTTCGGCCAGATGCTTTACCAGCCTGTTATGGGGGTAGGTCTCTAGCATATGTGCTACGCCGCCTTGTATCTTCTCGTCATTATAGCCTTTACATTCCTGGCGTATATCCCGCTCTATGCGCACTGCCGGTACGTAGAACTTATTGTCGTGCCAGCCCGCCGCAGTATAACAAAACAACGGCAACGTTTGTGCATCGGGTATCGCTTCGTAAGCTGCCAAATAAAGGCCTGTATGTGCGGGTGGTATAAACGCAGCTACCGCCCAGCCTTTTTCGCAAAGGCGCATTTCGCCGGTCTTTACATCTATGCCTATACCTCTGCGGTCGGGCAGCTCATAAAGAGAACCTCCATCGGGTAGCTCTATCCAGTCCTCATCGGGTACGGGCAAGGCATCCCAGCCCGTACGGCCTACCACATATAGAGAGGTGTCTTCAAAAATATTCCCTTTACCGTCGGAGTAAAGTAAGTATGGGGAGCTTGATAACATGTTCAATATTTTATTTCCTTCACGGTTCCTGTTCACTATTTATTTACCAATCGTTCTTTGGCCGCTTGTTCTTTCCTGCTTCTATCTGTCTTTGGCAAAAAGCTTCAAAATCTACATTGTCAAAGTCGATATGCGCTACCGTCCATTGGTAGTGTTTATTGCCAACTCCTTCAATGGTCAGTGTACCATATCTGAGTAAGACCTGTTCTGCCTCGTACCAGGGTATGAATCGTTTACGAGCCGTAGGCGGTAGTACGATGCCTTCATCATCCACTTTTACAGCAAGCTTATTTTCCTGGCCTTTCTCCCAGAACAGGGCAAACAACAGCGTAGCGCCCAGTACCGAGAAAATGATCATCGGTGCCACCCACATTTTAGAAAAAGTAAATAGTACGATCGCAACCGATATCAATAGCTCAACTATACGCACCGCCATATTCACCTTGTCTTCCTTCAGCCACTTGCTGCGAAAAACAGAGGTAATCAGCAGCAGCGCCCCGAATATCATAAGCGCCATGCCCCACAAAGCCGTGGGCGGATACATCTTATATAATACAGCGCCTGCACCGGTAAATACAAGTGCCGACATCAGGTGTAATGCTATTATCTGGTGCGGTTTTACTTTCTCTCCCGTTAGGAGCAGTTCAAAAGCCATAGCGGCAAAGTTAAGTTTATTGCAGCTTTTACGGCCTTAGCTTATATAAAAGGTGTCGGCGGCATGTTCTGCTACCGAGTTGAATTCAAGAAAAGTGCAATCTGTTTCAGCTATCACCTCGTGCCAGGTATTCTTGGGTATCTCCAGCTGTATCGGTCCATTCAGCACCAGTGTCGATGGCGTTTGGTCTTCCTTTGTTACATCGAACCAGTTGAATATACACCGGCCCTGCATCAGTACCAGTATCTCCGGGTCTTTGGTAGCAGACAGGCCCTTATGGTAATGCCTGCCGCTGACAGAACCCGCCACTCGGAAGGCGATCATATGCGTACCGGTCCTTTTAGGTGTATACTCAATTGTATATCCCCGTTCGTCGTCACCTACCTTTTTTAGTTCCTGTATGATCATGATGTAGCAGTTTGTGTTTCTGTATTGGCTTGTTCAGTGTTCTCAGTATTTCCACCGGGCAGCTTTACGTCAAAGTCTTTCAGGGTTTTGGTCACATCGCCCTGTAGTTGCAGTTTTTCGGTTTCGGCCATCCGGCGCAACCTCCAGCCCAGGTATAAGTCCCCCGTTGGTATCTGGAATTTGCTTAGTGCCTGGGTTACTACTCGCGACGCCTTTTGATACTGTTGCGAGCAAAAGCTGATGAGCTGTGCATCGTAATGGTCTTCTGCCCTTGAAGTCAATTTCTTTCCGCCTTCGTGCGTGCGTATAGGTGCGTTCTCCTGCACCAGTTTTCTCCACTCTTCAGTATCTACTTCTACTTCGGCAAGCGTTACCTGGCGGGCCAGTTTCCGGGCTTTTACCAGCTCTTTCGGCATAATACCGCTCAGGCTTTTCGGGAAGAACAGCTTGCCATTTTCGTCGAGGAAAGGCAGGCCTGCAATATTGATCAAATAAAACCTGCCTGTATGTTTGCTCAGGTAGGGCAGCATCCAGTGGTAAGCGCATACATCGGCAGGGCCGGGTGCCATCCAGAACCAGGCAACGATGCTCTCGTCCTTGTACATAGCATTCGATACCTCCAGCAGGCGCTCCATATCATTTACCTCGATAGGCTGCTTCTCGTTAATGACCACCTGCTGCCAAAAACTGCTGCGCAGGGCGCTGAACGTGCTGCCCTCTTCCTTTTGCAATGGGCCTACATGCAGTATGTCTTTCAGTATGATCACTTCACCTGCCATCGACGGCTCTGTCAGTACGGCCTCCTGCAAAGGAGCCGCAGCCATATCTCCTACTACAAAATGGTAAATCATGGTTGCAAATTTAGGCTTCGTACTTACAAGTACCTATTACAATTTGTGCTAAAGGCTGCATTCGTCGTTTGACGCGGAAACTGAAAACAGAACCCGAAAAGTGTTTTTTCGGATTTGCGGTGTTACTTTTGCTGCCAAATCTGAAAATCCACCAATATGAGTTTCATTTCAAACATAGTTGCCCGCCAGGTACTGGATTCTCGTGGCAACCCTACAGTAGAAGCAGACGTACATACCAGCGATGGCTTTATGGGCCGTGCCGCTGTACCTTCAGGAGCATCCACAGGTAAGCACGAAGCAGTAGAGCTGCGCGATGGCGATAAGAAAACCTATGTGGGCAAAGGTGTGCTGAAAGCTGTAGAGAACATAAATGAAACACTGGCTGAAGAGCTATACGGACTGGAAATAACCGACCAGCGCGGCATAGATCGTACGATGATAGAAATAGACGGTACGCCCAATAAAGGAAAGCTGGGCGCTAATGCTATACTGGCGGTAAGCATGGCGGCTGCTAAAGCTGCTGCACAGGCAAGTGGACTTCCGCTGTACCGCTATGTAGGTGGTGCAAACGCCAAGACGCTGCCTGTACCAATGATGAACATCCTGAATGGCGGTGCTCATGCTGATAACAAGATCGACTTCCAGGAATTCATGGTAATGCCTACTGGCGCTCCTACCTTCAGCGAAGGTTTGCGCTGGGGTGTAGAGATATTCCATAGCCTGAAGTCGGTACTGAAAGAGAAAGGATACTCTACTAACGTAGGCGACGAAGGTGGTTTTGCTCCGGACATACAGAGCAATGAAGAAGCCATTGAGACTGTACTGAAAGCTATTGAAAAAGCAGGATACAAGCCGGGTGAGCAGGTATTCATAGCTATGGATGCCGCCAACAGCGAACTGTTTAATGATAAAGACGGCAAATACCATTTCCACAAGTCGGGTGGGAAGGTGATGAGCAGCGAAGAACTGGTGGAGTATTGGGTTAACTGGTGCAACAAATACCCGATCATCAGCATTGAAGATGGTATGGCCGAAGACGACTGGAAGGGTTGGAAAATGCTGACCGATGCGATCGGCAACAAAGTGCAGCTGGTAGGCGACGACCTTTTCGTAACAAACGTTACCCGCCTGAAACAAGGTATCGATGATAAAGTAGCCAACGGCCTGCTGGTAAAAGTAAACCAGATCGGTTCGCTCAGCGAAACAATTGATGCCGTTACAATGGCACAGCACGCGCGTTACAATACTATCATGAGCCACCGCTCGGGTGAGACAGAAGATGCTACGATCGCTGACCTGGCCGTTGCGCTTAATTGCGGACAGATCAAGACCGGTTCAGCTTCACGTTCTGACCGTATGGCTAAATACAACCAACTGCTGCGTATAGAAGAGGAGCTGGGGGCAAGTGCTTATTATCCGCAGAATGCGCTTAAATTTGGTATCTAATCATCTTTGCGTATGAAAAAGTTCCTGCGTATTCTTACTAATAAGTTTGTGCTCACCGGGCTGGGTTTCCTGCTATGGATGGCCTATTTTGATCAGAATGATTGGCAATCTATTAGTAAGAAGAGCAGAGACCTCGAGGAGATTGATAACAATATCTCTTACCTCAATAGGGAAATAGCCCGCATGGAGAAAGAGCATTATCAAATGACCTCAGAACCACAAAAGCTTGAGCAATACGCCAGAGAGCAATACAAGATGAAACGAGACAACGAAGATCTCTATATCATAGAAGCTAAGTAATAAAAAACCACTGCATTTGCAGTGGTTTTTTATTTATGCTGTATCGTATACTTATTACAGTCTTCTTCTTTGCATTTCCTGGTTTATCAGGGAAAGTTCACGGCCTGTTTGGCCCGCTACTGAAGTGTTTTCCTGCGCACGGCGCATCAGGTAGGGCAGTACGTCCTGCACCGGGCCATAAGGCAGGTACTTAGCCACATGGTACTTATGGTGCGCCAGGTTGAAGGAGATATTATCGCTCATGCCGAATAGCTGCGAGAAGTATACACGCGGATGATCGGCCAGTATGTTGTGCTCCTGCATGTACCGTGCAGCTTCCAGGCAGCTTTTTTCATTGTGCGTACCTATGAACAATGCCAGGTTATCCAGCCGCTCCAGACAATAGCGTACAGCAGCGTCGTAGTCGCGGTCGGAGCTTGCTTTGTCCGGCTGTATAGGCGACTCATAACCTTTCTCTGCTGCACGGTTCCTTTCCTTTTCCATATAAGCACCGCGCACCAGCTTAGCGCCTAGTAGATAGCCTTTAGAGATAGCCAGGTCCAGCGACTTCTTAAGATAAGCCAACCTGTCGTGACGATACATCTGGAAGGTATTAAATATAAACACTTTATCCGTGTTGTATAGCTCCATCATGGCATCAGTCAGGTCGTCCACTGGTTGCTGTATCCAGCTTTCTTCGGCATCTATCAGCACCATAGTGCCGGCATGCTTTGCTGCTGCACATATCTCGTTTATACGGTTATACACACGTTGCCATTCTGCATGCTCGTCGGGTGATAGCGCGGCTTTAGAATGTATCTTCTCGAGCAATGCAAACCTTGCAAACCCCGTCACTTTAACGCTAATAAAAGGTATATTTTTTTGAGAAGCGGCGTAGTTGATGGCTTTGATAAACTCTGGCACTGCTTTGTCAAATTCAGCCTCGCCTTCTTTGCCTTCTACGCCATAATCTAGTATCACGCCTACGCCGTATTGACCAATCAATGCAGCAGTACCTGCGGCTTCTTCCATGGTTTCGCCGCCGCAAAACTGTTCGAATATAGTGCTGCGTATTATTCCTTTAACCGGCAGATGCCAGTCTATAGCGACCTTCGTCAGCGCCATGCCTATCTTGGTAAGTGCAGGAGAACCCATAGAAGCGAATAGAAACCTTGCGCGTTTCAGTTCTTTATTGCTACGGTATTTAAAAGCTACTTCTGTATTGTCGAACTGCGGGAGCATATTGTTGTATAAAGCAGGCAAAAATAGTTGTAGTAATTGATGTCAGGAAATTTCTTCTCTCTTTGTCACGCTAGTGTATGATTATACAAAATGCTATTGAAACAAGCAATAGCATGACAAAAAAATTTGTCTGTTTGGTTACGGAAACGTTATCTTTACCGAAACAATGTTATACTTAAAAAGCGTTAAATGATGAAAAAATTACTCTTGTTAATGGCTGCTGGCTTCGTAGCGACTAGCTCGTTTGCGCAAAGTGCGAAGACTCCGGTAGTTCTTAAAGATGTGCAATCGGGTAGAGGTGTTTCGGAAATGATTGGTAATACTCCTAAGTTGGGTACTTCTTACAGCGCCAATAAAGGTACTGTTGGTGGCTCAAGATGGCTGGAGCCTTGGGCGCTGAATCAAGCGTACAATGGTAACACTGCATTCCCAAGCACGTTCGTGTACTATATCGGATATGATTCTACTTACCTGCAAACCTATGGTAATGGTCCTGGCCCGGTAAACTATGCTTCTTTTGGACAGTTTTTCGATCCGATCTATTCTGAAGGCTTCAACTTCATTGATCCTAACTTTTTTACAGCAGACGATATCAACGTTACTTTAGGTAACGATTATACTGTTGACTCAATATACTTTGCCGGTGCTTATATCATTGGTAACGTTTATCCTAACGGTATTGATACCCTGATCATATCAGCTGCGCCTATAGCTTATGCTGATGATGCTTTCAGGCCAAATCCGGACTATGATGTGAACCTTCTGGATTACGAAGATGTTCAGGAAAATGATTCAGTACTGTTGATCCAGAAATTCCCCGGCCTTAATAAAGCTGATAGAAGCCTGTCTGCATCTGGTGCCGTAACCTGGAAAGTAGCGCTGGAAGATACGCTCCGCAAAGCTAAAACAGCTACAGGTTTCCCTACACGTACGTTCTCTTTCGCTGTTAATAACGGCGCTGGTTTGAATGTGGCTAAAGGAAGAGGCTTCGGTTTCTCAGTTTCTTACAAGCCTGGTCAGGCTCAGCAAGCTCCTAACGCTGATAGCGTTTCAGATTATAACTACATGATGGTTAGATCCGTTGGTAGAGGTGCTGCTGATCTGTCTCCATACTATCGCTATTCTTACTCAGACAGGAATATGTCTTACTGGTTGATCAGCCGCTTGTTGCATACACAGGCAGGTCGCTGGTTGTCTCCTGTTGAGCTGGAGCTTTACAACGGTGCTGACGTACAAAATGAAATGATTGTAGCTGGTGCGAAAATTACTTGCGCTACTTGTCAAACTCTGGGTATCAAGGATGTGAACAATACCTTCAAAAAGGTTGCTGCTTATCCTAACCCTGCAAACGTTGAAGTTCGCGTTCCTTTCATTCTGAACGTAAACTCTGATGTTACTGTTACCCTGACTAATGCAATGGGCCAGGTTGTTAAGTCTCAGAACTTCAAAAATGTTAACAACGCAGTTGCTTCTTTCAACACTGCTGATCTTGCTACCGGTGTGTATATCTACACTGTTATCGCAAACGGACAGCGTGAAAGCGGTCGTATCTCAGTTAGCAAATAATAAGTAATAATAATTGTTATGTAAAAGGCGGCAGTTTTGCCGCCTTTTTCTTTTTTTACAGAACAATACTTTATTATTGCACACATCCCCCAATCCGGATTGGTCCGGATATTGTTGATATAAAAGAAAGAAAAACAAAGAATGGCAAAAAACCTGCTGATCGTTGAGTCGCCTGCAAAAGCCAAAACCATAGAGAAAATATTGGGTAGTGATTTCGAGGTGAAGTCTTGTTACGGCCATATCCGTGATCTTGAAAAAGAAGACATGGGTATAGACATCAAGAACGGATTTAAGCCAAAATATATAGTATCCGAAGACAAGCAAAAGGTTGTAAAAGAACTGAAGTCACTCGCAAAGAAATCGGAAGAGGTTTGGCTGGCAACGGATGAGGACCGTGAGGGTGAGGCTATATCATGGCATCTGTGCGAAGTACTGGACCTTGACCCGGCTACTACCAAACGTATTGTGTTCCACGAGATCACAAAGCCGGCCATACAGCGCGCAGTGCAAAAGCCGCGTACCGTTAATATGGACCTGGTGAATGCCCAGCAGGCGCGCCGTGTACTCGACCGTATCGTAGGCTTCGAGATATCGCCTATACTGTGGCGCAAGATGAGTATGCGCAACAACTTGTCGGCTGGCAGGGTGCAATCAGTAGCAGTAAGGCTTATAGTGGAAAGAGAACGCGCCATCACCAAGTTTACGGCTCAGAGCAGCTTCAAAGTCGAAGCATTTTTCCAGGCTGCCGATATCAATAAAAAGAAAGTAACCTTTAAAGCCGACGGGCCCGATAAGATGGCCGAGGCAGGTGCTGCCCGCAGCTACCTTGAAAAGTGCATCAATACCACATTTACCGTAACAGATATACAGGTAAAGCCGGCTAAGAAATCGCCGTCCGCACCGTTTACTACATCTACACTTCAGCAAGAGGCCAGCCGTAAACTCGGTTACTCGGTGTCGAAGACGATGCTGCTGGCGCAGAAGCTTTATGAGAACGGACACATTAGCTATATGCGTACCGACTCGGTAAACCTTTCTGAAACTGCAATAGATAATATAAGGTCTACAGTTAGCAGCCAATACGGAGATAAATACTACCAGTTCCGCAAGTTTCAGAATAAGAACGAATCCGCACAGGAGGCGCACGAAGCGATACGCCCAACGGATATGAATACCACATCGGTAGGTGATGCGGATACGCAGCGCCTGTACGACCTGATATGGAAACGCACCATGGCCAGCCAGATGGCTGATGCACAACTGGAGCGTACCATTGCCAAAATCGGCACACCGGCTCATCCCGATCCGCTTACAGCAACAGGTGAAGTGCTTCGCTTTGATGGCTTTCTGAAAGTATACAGCGAAAGCCGCGATGAAGAAGATGGCGATGGCGACGATGTAGCAGAAGGCATGTTGCCGCAACTGACCGTAGGCCAGCAACTGGACTTGCAGGAAATGAAGGCTACGCAACGCTACACACGTCCGCAGCCAAGGTACACCGAGGCATCGCTGGTAAAGAAGCTGGAAGAACTAGGCATTGGCCGTCCCTCTACCTATGCACCTACTATCAGCACCATACAGCAAAGGGGCTATGTAGAGCGCAGGGATAAAGAAGGTGTAAAGCGTGATTTTGAGATCATCAGCCTGAAGGACCATAAAATAACACAGCGCACCGAGCATGAAAATACTGGTGCAGAGAAGTCAAAGCTATTTCCCACCGACCTTGGTATGGTGGTGACGGACTTCCTAAGTGAGCATTTCAATAAAGTGATGGATTATAGCTTTACGGCTAAGATCGAGGAAGAGTTTGACGAGATAGCACAGGGTAAGAAGCAGTGGAACAAAATGTTGGATAGCTTCTATCATCCTTTCCACGAGACGGTAGAGCACACGATGGAAACTGCAGGAAGGGTAAAAGGTGAGCACGTGCTCGGTACAGATCCGGATAGCGGTAAGCCGGTGGTAGCCAGGTTAGGGCGTTTCGGTCCGATGGTGCAGATAGGCGCAACGGAAGACGAAGAAAAACCACGCTTTGCAAAACTGCGCCCGACACAGAGCATTGAAACGATAACGCTGGCAGAGGCAATGGAATTATTCCGCCTGCCAAGGAAGCTTGGTTTGTTCGAGGGGGAAGATGTAACGGTCAATATAGGCCGCTTCGGGCCTTATGCGCAACACGCAGCTAAGTTCTACTCGCTGAAGAAGGAAATGGACCCCTATACAGTGGAACTGGAAGAAGTAGCTCCGCTGATAGAAGAGAAGCGCAAAGCGGCTGCCGAGAGCACCATCAAGATATTTGAGAAAGAAAAGATCAAGATACTGAAAGGCCCGTACGGCCCTTACATAAAGCAAGGCTTGCGCAACTTTAAGATACCGAAGGAAAGGGTTGAGCAGGCAGCCGAGCTGACTATTGAGGAGGTTAAGGCTATAATACAGGAAGCAAAAGATAATCCGCCTAAAAAAACAGCAAGAGGTAAGAAGAAATAAGAACGAAATTCTTCGTAACTTAAGAGTGATAGAACGGTTTTAAGATCAGGAATGAAGCACAACAAAGAGATATCAGCGCTCTTAAGGCTTATTGATGATCCCGACCATGAAGTATTTGATACGGTTGCCGACAAATTGCTTCACTATGGCAGGGAGATCATACCAAACCTGGAGCAGCTATGGGAAGTAACCATAGACCAGTCGGTGCAGGAGCGTATCGAGCACCTGATACATCGTGTGCATTTCCAGGATCTGCAACAGGAGCTCTATGAATGGAGCCATTCCAAGACGCCGGAACTTTTGCGTGGTGCTATACTTGTAGCTAAGTATCAATTCCCCGATCTGAATATCCCGTCGCTCCTATCACAGTTCGATAAGATTAGGCGCAACATATGGCTGGAGCTGAATAACTACCTGACCCCGCTGGAACAGGTAAATGTATTTAACAGCATCCTCTACAACTATTATAAGTTACAAGGCCACGAGCTTACAGAGCGTGAGCCGAAGTATTTCTTCATCAACCAGGTACTTGAAAGTAAGCAGGGTAACTCCTATTCGATAGGGGTGCTGTACCTGGCGCTTTGCGAACTGCTTGATATACCCATCTTTGCGGTAGACCTGCCCAGGCAGTTTGTATTTGCCTATATCGACACACTTCATAACTTCTTCAGCCCCGATGACGAGGGTGTGCAGCAGATACAGTTCTACATAGACCCGACGAATGGTATGGTCTATACGCAGAAGGATGTGAATGCGTACCTGCGCAAGATCAACGCAAACGACCGCGAGCAATATTTTGTACCATTGCTGGCCAAGCGTGTTATCTACAAAATGCTCGAAGAGCTAAGCCTTTGCTACCGCTACCGCCGCGAAGAGCAGAAAGCCGAAGAGATACAGGAACTCATGCGCATCATCGGCGGACAGGAGTCAGATAGCAATGACGAAGAAGACTAAGAAGTTTTTACTGCTTTACTTATCAGCAACATATCCGCTAATGCTATCGCTGCCGCAGCTTCCACTACTACAGGCGCCCTCAATGCAATGCAAAGATCATGTCGCCCTTTCACCTGGAAGGGTTGTACTGACTGTGTCTGAGTATTCCAGGTCTGTTGTTCCCTGGGCGTACTGCTGGTTGGCTTCACCGCCACACGGAAGGTAAGTGTATTGCCATTGGTAATGCCGCCATTAATGCCGCCTGCATGGTTTGTAGCTGTGGTGCCTTCCGCATCTATAATAGCATCATTATGTTCGCTGCCTTTCATTTTACTAGCAGCAAAGCCACTACCAAACTCAATGCCTTTAATTGCAGGTATGGAGAAGATAAGATGGCTGATAAGAGATTCCGCACTATCGAAGAAAGGTTCGCCCAAGCCAATCGGCAATCCCGTTGCGGAGCAACTGATAATGCCACCTATGCTATCCTGGTTTTCTACGGCAGCTTGTATAGCTGCTTCTATATCTGTTTGTCCGCCTGCTTCGGTAAGGGTAGCGTTCACTTCGATAGGCGCTATGATCCTTTTGGCTACTACACCTGCCGCAACCAAGGCAGTTGTAAGTCTGCCCGAAGAATGTCCGCCGCCGCGATAGTCGTTGTAGCCATTATACTTTTTATGCAGCACAAAGTCGGCATGGCCGGGCCTCGGTGTCTGGCGTATGGCTTCATAGTCGGATGAGCGGGTATTGTTGTTTTTGAAGAGTATAGTAATGGGTGAGCCGGTACTCTTTCCATTAAACACACCACTGATGAATTTGGGCAGATCGTCTTCCTTACGCGGTGTAGTGCCTGCGGCACCGGCTTTGCGCCTTTCCAGGTCGGGCAGGAAATCCTGCTCTGTAAGGTTAATGCCCGCAGGGCATCCATCGATGGTAATACCTACCGCCGCACCATGCGATTCGCCAAATATGCTGATCCTGAAAATTCTGCCAAATGTATTCATCAGTCGTTCGTATTAGTTGTGTGCTTGCCACCCAGTAAAGATAGGTGAGCAAAAAAGTCGGGATAAGATTTATCCACCGCTTCCGCACCTTGTATAGTAACCGGCCCTGTGGCACCCAGTGCTGCTATCGCCGCCGCCATTGCTATTCTGTGGTCATTATATGCGTCGATCTCACAGCCTCGTAAAGCGCCTCCACCTTCAATCGTCAACTCGTCATCAGTGGCAATATAGTGTACGCCAAATCTATCCAGCATTTCGGTGATGCTGAGCAGGCGATCGCTCTCCTTATGTTTTAGCCTGTGTGTTCCCCTAATTCGGCTTTGCCCCTCGCAATAAGCGGCAAGTACGGCCAGCATAGGGAAGAGGTCAGGTGCATCAGTAGCATCGTAAGAAAAGCTTTTGAGTGTTTCCGTCATTCTTATCGTGACGTTGTCATCTGCGATATGGAGAGATGCTCCGGTTTCGTTCAATATATCCAATATGGCTTTATCTGCCTGGACCGACTTATTATTTAACCCAGATAAGGTGATGTCACCTGCAATAACCCCCGCCACCAGCCAGAATGCAGCACTGCTCCAGTCGGCCTCAATAGATATGTCAACTGCTGCTTTCTGTTTAAATAGAGATGGATCTATCACGAAACGTTCATAGTTATGGTTGGCTACAAGCTTTCCAAACAGATCCAGTACTTCTAGCGTCATATCAATATAAGGCTTGCTTTTGAGGTTAGTTACCTCAATCGTTACCGCTTCTTTTGGTTGGTAAGAGAACGCAAACAAAAAGCCTGTCAAAAATTGTGAACTGCTGCTTCCATCAATGGTAATGTTGCGCGGCTTTAGCGGCCCTTCGATATAAAAAGGCAGGCAACCATTACTGCTTTGTGTGGTTACGCCTAATTGTGGCAGCAAGTCGTCCAGCACCTGCATGGGGCGTTTTGTTAGTGTGCCGTGGCCTGTAGCCGCCATTCGCTTATTACTCAATGCCATTATGGGCGTGAACATACGGGCCGATAACCCGCTCTCCCCGCAGTCTATCGCATTTGCTATCGGGTAGATGCCGTTGCTGTGTATCTCAATTGTATTGCCGGGTTTTAGTTCAGCCCTGGCACCCATTTGGCGGATGATACCTAATGCTGCCTGATCGTCGTTTGAATGGCCGGCATTATGTATAATGGTTTTGCCATGATGTAACAACGCCGCCGCGCAGGCCCGTTGCATCATACTTTTTGATGCAGGTACCTGTAATGCGCCGCTAATAAACCCCGGCTCAACTGTTACATTCATCGTTAAAAATTATAAGTGCCCCATGTATTACGTCAAATCCTATCCTCTGTATGCGGGCCGTGCCTATCTGTTCAAGCACTATAAAATCTACATCACCGGCATTCCGTTTTTTATCCATTTTCAGCACCTGCATTGCCTCATCAATATTTACCCGGCAAGTTACGGGCAGCCCATAGTTCCGTAATACATGCCCTAATCTTTGCCTAACCTCTTTGTCAATGCCACTGACTTTTTCAGAAATAATACAGGCAATGAGCATACCCAATGCTACTGCTTGCCCATGCGGTAAGGAATGCACAGTCTCGATCGCATGGCCTGCCGTGTGTCCGAAGTTCAGCAGCTTACGTACACCTGTTTCCGTCTCGTCGGCAGCTACCGTTTTGTTCTTCCATGCTGCGCAGCGGGATATGATGGTAGTTAATGCTTCTCGATGATTACGGTAATATTCCAGGTCGTTTTTCTCCAGAATGTCAAATAATGCATTGTCGAAAATGCAGCCGTATTTTATGACCTCAGCAAAGCCATTGCTCCATTCTAGCGCGGGCAATGTGTCTAAAAATGACGCGTCTTGCAAGATGAACTTCGGCTGGCGTATAGTCCCCAGTAGGTTCTTTTGCAACCCGAAGTCCACGCCGTTCTTGCCGCCGATAGCAGCATCTACCATTGCCAGCAGCGTTGTAGGTACAAAGCCGAATGGCACCCCGCGCATATATGTGGCAGCTACAAATCCGGTAATATCTGTAATGACGCCGCCGCCTACACCTACCAGCCAGGTGCCACGGTGTGCTTCATAAGCCACCAGTTTTTCGGCGATGGATGTAATGGTCTGGATATTCTTTTGTTCTTCCCCCGGGGGCAGCACGATGGTTTTGTATCCTGCAAGCTGCTCTTTGTACAGGTCAGCGATATTGCTATCGGTGATAATAATGCAGGTAGCCTTTGGCACAATCGAGTCCAGCATACCAAAACCATCATAGTAATGATCGACCGAACCGGAAGTAAATGTGACTGTTTCCCGCATGTGGCATCAAAAATACTCGGAATAAGCCAAGCGTGAAAATCAGGTACTAAGCATAATGAATACGTCTATAACCACATTGTCAGTTTTAACGCCTTGACAAAGGGCTATTTTGTAACTTTGCCGTTTCCGGAAATCGTTTATATGAGCAGAAATGGCAAAGTATTAGTGGCTATGAGTGGCGGTATTGATAGTACCGTATCAGCGCTGATGCTGCACAATCAGGGTTATGAAGTAGTAGGCATCACCATGAAAACATGGGACTATGCCAGTGCGGGCGGCGGTAAGAAAGAGACCGGCTGCTGCAACCTCGACTCATTTAACGATGCCCGACAGGCTGCTGTAGAGCATGGCTTTCCGCACTATGTGCTGGATATACGCGAAGAGTTTGGCGGCCATGTGGTAAACAATTTTGTTGATGAATACATGGCGGGGCGCACGCCCAATCCTTGTGTGCTGTGTAATACCCATATAAAATGGGCGGCACTGCTAAAGCGTGCTGATGCCCTCAATTGCGACTATATAGCTACCGGGCACTATGTAAAAGTGCGTGAGGAAAACAGCCGCTTTGTGCTCTCAAAGGCAAAGGACCTGACCAAAGACCAGAGCTATGTACTATGGGGGCTGGGGCAGGATTGCCTGAGCCGCAGCATATACCCGCTGGGCGACTACCTGAAAACGGAGATACGCCAGCTGGCTTGGGATATGGGCTATAAAGAGCTTTCTAAAAAAGCAGAAAGCTATGAGATATGCTTTGTTCCGGATAACGACTACCGTGGCTTCTTAAAGAGGCAGATACCAACACTGGAGCAAGAAGTGGATGGTGGAGATTTCGTATTGGCCGATGGTAAGGTGGTAGGCAAGCACAAGGGCTACCCCTTCTATACCATAGGGCAGCGCAAGGGGCTGGACATAGCTTTCGGCAAGCCTATGTTCGTTACGAAGATTGTCCCTGAAACAAACACTGTTGTATTGGGTGAGATACACGAACTACAGGAAAGCGCCATGCTGGTAGGCGGTGTCAATATGATAAAATACGATGCAGTAACCGACGGCATGAGCGCCGTTACCAAGATACGCTATAAGGACCCCGGCATGGAAAGCCGTCTGACCGCCGATGGCAACCAGGTGATCGTAAACTTTGCACATGCTGTCAATAGCATTGCTCCGGGGCAGTCTGCTGTGTTTTATGAGGGTGATGACGTAATAGGCGGCGGCATCATACAAAGGGGTATTTAACAGGGAGATACGCTATTTTCAGATAATTCTTAGAAACTATTAATTTTTCGTTTCTTTAGTTATATTTACGGGAAACAAGCGCATACCCAAGTTTTATGAATAATAAGTCTATCTCTTTCTTATTCCTGGCATTACTGGTTACAGTGGCTGTTTTTTCGTGCAGGAAGCCGGATGAAATAAAGGAAGTTGCAGATCCTCAGAACAATTATTTTCCGCTTGAACTGGGCAATTACATCATCTATAATGTAGACTCAACTACATGGGACGACAACTATTGTGTGGTGCTGAAAAGGAGCCGTCAGATGATGTACCGGGTGGCAGATACTTTTACTGACGTAATGGGCAGGCCTTCTTACAGGATCGAGACCTTTACCCGCCGCTGGCCTGATACCTCATGGGCACGCCATCGTGTGCTATATGCTACCAATACAAAAAGCCAGACAGAATTTGTTGAAGCCGAACTTAGATACATAAAACTGGTATATCCGGTAACTGCTAACCGTACATGGCTGGGTAACGGTCTGATCAAATCCGGCGATTCAACTTTGTCTTATTTTGGAGGATGGAACTACAGGTATGTGAACGTGGATCAGCCATACAATAGCGGTGACGTAATTTATAACAATACTGTGACCGTAGAACAGATAGATGTCGCAGAAAACAACCCCGAAACGCAGCCAGGTTCGTTTGCAACCCGTACCTTTAGTAAAGAGATCTACGCGCGCGATATCGGGATGGTGTACCGTGAATACTATCACTGGGTATATGATCCTACAACCGCCACCAAATGCCGTAGAGGCGCTGGTGTGCTGATGAAGGCGGTAGACTACAACTACTGATAAAAACCTTCTTCATGCGGCTGTGTGTTTTGTTATGTGCCAGTACTTTATTCATATCATACAATGTGGTAAAGGCACAGCCACAGCATGGCTACCGCATCACATTTGCCGATAAACGAGGCACTAAAAATTTCGATCAGCCAACTGATCTTCTTTCTCAACGTGCACTCGACAGGCGCACTGCACAGGGCATAGCGCTTGATAGCCTCGACCTGCCGGTATCCTCTCTATATAAGGACAGCGTCCTGGCGCTTACAGGCGGCAAGCTGCACCTTACCTCGCGTTGGTTCAATTACTGTGTTATTCTACTTAATGATTCCTCCAAAATACACGCATTAGACGGTCAGGCATTTGTTGCCAGTATCGAATATGTAGCCTATCATTCCGCAGGCCTGCACAAGATGTCAGCTGAGGCGGTTAATGAAAAATTCAAGTCAGAATCTGTCGTTATTGCCAATGACCAGAATAAAGGTACCGGAACAGAATCGTTCTATGGAGCTACCTGGGGGCAAACCCGAGTGGTAAATGGCGACTATCTGCACGATCGCGGTTATATGGGGCAGGGTAAACTGATAGCTGTTTGTGACGAAGGCTTTTCGTTTGTAGATGCCAACCCCGGCTTCGACAGCCTTAGGCGTTCGGGCAGGCTGGTAGATACCTACAACTTTGTAAAAGCTACCGCTAATGTGTACCAGGAAGGCACGCATGGCACATCCTCACTTTCTACCATGGCTGCCTACTTGCCAGGTTCATATGTGGGGGCAGCTCCATTAGCCCAATATGCGCTTTATACTACCGAATACCGCGACGGTGAGCAACCTATGGAGCTCGACAACTATGTGGCGGCTATGGAGCGTGCCGATAGTATTGGCGCCGACATTATAACCGGTTCCATAGGGTACAATGCCTTCGACAGGCCGTCTCCTTATCAACTGGAGTACCAGGATATAAACGGCCATTCTACGCTCGTAGCAAGGGGAGCTAATATAGCTACATCAAAAGGTATACTGTTTGTAGCATCAGCAGGTAACGATGGCCTTACACCCTGGAAGTATGTGCTGACGCCCGGCGATGCCGATAGCGCGATGACGGTAGGCTCCGTCGACATTAATAAGAATATTGCGGCTAATAGTGGTTACGGCCCTAATTCGTCAGGTAGAACAAAACCAGATGTTTGCCTGGTAGGGCAGCCTGCGGCTATCCTCAACTCGAGTGAAGTGCCCACAGTTGCAGCCGGCACCTCATTTGCCACACCTCAATTGGCCGGTTGGGCAGCATGCCTTTGGCAGGCTACCAGCAAAGCCAATCCTAATCGTATACGTAATGCCATTACACAAAGTGCATCGCTCTACAGCAGGCCCGATGTGCATTATGGCTATGGCGTGCCCGACTTTGGCCGCGCTGTAGAATTGCTGGATGTAAAGGATACGCCTGCCTTACCATCCAATTGGATCAGCATCCATACCAACCCAATTAAAGATGATCTGCGCATTCATCTGAACCAAACGCATACCGGCAACGTGGCTATGGTGGTAACGGATATCAGCGGTAGGGTCGTGTCGCGCGAAGAGCGTAGGATAGTGGTAGGCAATCATACCCTGCTGCTACCGGGTAGTCATCTTTCTCCGGGGCTTTACTTCTTTGCCATTAGCTCCGATAACCGCAAGGCTGTGCTGAAGTTTGTAAAGAACTGATTACTTAGAGAACACGGCAATAAACATACTGTCCGCTTTTTTATCAATGCCATTTATTAATTGTTTTTGTTCCAGTTGCAGGTTCGTGTTTTTTAGTATATGGTGTACCACTTCGTCATTTTCCCGTTCAAATACTGAGCAGGTTATATAGAATAGCTTGCCACCTTCTTTCAGGCAACTTGCTACGTTCGTTGCTATCTGTTTTTGCAATGCCGAAATAGTATCCACGATCTTTTCTTCAAAGAAGTACAATTGCTCGGGCGTACGCGCCCATGTACCGGAGCCACTGCAAGGCACATCGCAAATGATGTTGTCGAATTTTTTGCCCAGTAAGTTTACAGCCAATTGCTGTTTGTCTGCGGCGTCCAATACGATAGATTTTGGCAGTTGATGCCTGTATTGTTTAAAGCGCTCTTTCAGGTTGTGTAGTATACTCTCCCGCTTGTCCGACACGGTCAGGTTCACCGCAGGCTCTATATCTTTAAGCAGCAAAGATTTGCCACCGGCCCCCGAGCAGCAGTCATACCATTCCTGTTTAGGTTTAGGGTCAAAATAGCCGCTTGTGGCCTGCGAAGACGCATCCTGTATCACATAGCTATCCTCCGGCAATAGTTTATCAATCGCCGCGCCATTAGGCAGTGCAAGGCAATGCTCATTTAAGAACTTGTAGGGTATGTTCTGCTCCTCAAGAAGTGCTGTGATCTTCTGCGTATTCTTCCTTACCCTGATGAACAGATCGGGCTGTACGAGCATACTATGCAGCCAGTCATTTTTGCTGATGCCATTTGATAAGGATTCACTGAAAGGAAAAAGCCTCTCAATGTCGAAGTCTATGTCCTTGGCAGCCAAGTATTGCAGATTCTTTTCCGTACTGCTAGTATCTGTATCCTCCCAATCGAGCGGTAGGAAAGACAGGATATACTTTTGCCTGTTATTACAGATGAATAGGCAAATGCGCATCTTTTCTTCAAACGATATATCCGATACAATACCTTTTTCACAGCGGTACCAGCTATAGGCCATCTCACTGAGTATCTTCCTATCCCGGCTGCCCAGCTTGGGTTGCAGCTTATAGTAGTTCTTCAGGTAGTGCGTCAGCGGCACGCCACCGTTGTAGCTCGAAATGATGGTATCTATATGTTGCCAGATGTAGCGCATGGGTTTTGCAAAAGTATTGATCAACGCTATACAAAACTAAAGCCGCTCACGGGGAGCGGCTTTATCGTATGTTTCATTTTTTTTTCTATCCTTCTAATAGTGCTTTTACCGGGTCTTTGCCGATCAGCAGCAGCTCCGGATTTTCCAGCAGTTCCTTCACACGCACCAGGAAGCTTACTGACTCGCGGCCATCGATTATACGGTGGTCATAGCTAAGCGCCAGGTACATCATCGGGCGTATCTCTACCTTGCCGTTGATGGCCATGGGGCGCTCCTGTATCTTGTGCATACCCAGTATAGCCGACTGCGGAATATTAATGATAGGCGTAGACATCAGCGAGCCAAATACTCCACCATTGGTGATGGTAAATGTACCGCCGGTCATCTCTTCTATGCTCAGTTTATTCTCGCGTGCCTTCTTGGCCAGTTCGCCTACTTTAGCCTCTATCTCTGCCATGCCCAGGCTCTCCGCATTGCGTATTACCGGTACTACCAGCCCTTTAGGTGCCGATACAGCTATCGATATATCGCAGTATTGGTGGTAAACGATCTCTTCGCCCGCTATATAGGCATTCACCGCAGGCCATTCTTGCAGCGCATAGCAACACGCTTTGGCAAAGAAGGACATAAAGCCCAGGTTCACACCATGCATTTCTTTAAAGCTATCCTTATACTGCTTGCGTATTTCCATGATACGGGTCATGTCCACTTCGTTGAACGTAGTGAGCATGGCCGTAGTGTTCTTAGCTTCTACCAGGCGGCGCGATACCGTTTTGCGCAGGTTGCTCATTTTCTCGCGCTTTTCCTCGCGGCTAAAGGCAGCAGCGCCACCTTTCTTGCCCGGGTTAGCCAGAGCGTCCAGCACATCCTGTTTCATTATCCTGCCCATCGAGCCGCTGCCTTTTACTTCGGTAGCCGCTACCTTTTTATCACTCATGATAGCCTGTGCTACCGGTGTGGCTTTTACATCGCTGCTAGCAGATGCCGGTGCAGCTTCTTTCGCTTTTTCAGGAGCTTTCTCTGCGGCCTTTGCTGGTGCAGCTTTTTCTTCCTGTTTTGCAGCAGGTGCAGCGCCTTCGGGGCGTTGCGCCGTTTCATCGATCTTGCAGGCAAGGTCTCCGATATTCAGCGTGGCGCCTTCTTGGGCTACTGTTTGCAGAATTCCGGCTTGCTCGGCGTTTAGCTCAAACGTAGCTTTTTCAGATTCCAATTCGCAAAGCAATTCATCGCGCTCTACCCATTCACCGTCTTTCTTCAGCCATTTTACCAGGGTTACCTCACTTATAGATTCACCTACGGTTGGCACTTTAATTTCTATCATGTAAAAAAGGTCCTTTTGCGGACTGCAAATTAGCAAACGCTTGCGGATAAATCAAAAATGCCCTTCTGTGGCGTGTACTCCCTCAATTTTATTGATATTTGGCTTGTAATGGAGGGTAATTTCTGGAACGAAGATGCGTTCAAAGTGCTAGTTTCTGCCATATTTGGCGCAGTTATAGGGCTGGAGCGCGAATGGAGCGGTAAGTCGGCTGGCTTCCGCACTATGATGCTGGTGTGTATCGGCTCTACGCTGTTCACCATCGTGTCGTTCAATATGGCAAAGCTGGGTGGAAACCTCAATGATGTCACACGCATTGCTTCTAATATTGCCACGGGTATCGGCTTCATAGGTGCTGGGCTCATTTTCAGAGGCGGCAAGAATGTACACGGACTCACTACGGCAGCTACGGTTTGGGCGACTGCTGCAATAGGTATGGCCATAGGTATTGGCAATTATATGGTAGCTATTGCCGCTGCAATTGCGGTATGGGTTACTCTGGTGCCTTTATACTATGCTGAAAGTGCCTTTGAAGCTTATGTTGATACCCGTGACTATGAGATACGTGTAAACTGCGGGGATGGAGACCAGCCACTGTTACCTGATTTTTTTGAAAAGGCTAAGATCCGCATAGTGGGCATTAAGACCTGGAAGGATGGTGAGCAAATGATATTGAAATGGACCGTCCGTACTTCAAAGAAGCACCACGACCGGGCAGTGGCAAAAATGCTGCACGACAAAAGTGTATTGTCGATGACCTACTAAGGTTTGGGACCGGCAAGCCACATACCGGCCTTGCACAATAATAAGCCCAGCATCAGGCTAAGGCCCGCATACAAAACCGTAGTGAGATACGCACCGCGCGATAGCAGGTTGTTCTGCTCCAGCGCGAAGGTAGAAAAGGTAGTAAACCCGCCACAAAAGCCTGTAGCCAGCACCAGCCAGCCGTCCTGCTGCATCCAGTTATTGCGCACCGCAAGCCCTGATAGAATACCTATCAGGAAACAGCCTGCGAGGTTGATGATGAACGTAGCCAATGGAAATCCTGTTGGTTCAGTCCTGTTTATCATTAGGCCAACAGCATAGCGTGCAGCACTGCCCGCAAACCCGCCCATACCCACCAATAAAAAAGCGCGTAACATGGTTTAAAGTTACATTTGCGACTTGGAAATAAGAAAACCCTGATGACGGCAGAAATACAAAAACAACTAACCCAGATAGAGCAGGAGCATGAGATAAGGATTATATACGCATGCGAATCAGGTAGCAGGGCATGGGGCTTTCCATCGCCCGATAGTGATTACGATGTAAGGTTCATCTATGCTCACAAACGGGATTGGTATTTGGGCATCGATGATAAAAAAGATACGATCGACCTGCCTATTAACGACCTGCTGGATGTGAACGGATGGGAGCTGAGAAAAAGCCTCCGACTATTGCGCGGCTCGAATCCTCCGTTGTATGAATGGCTGCAATCTCCTATAGTATATCGCGAAGATGAAATAGCCTGTAAGCCAATAAAGGACAACTTAAGATCATTTTTCTCGCTACGTGCTGGTATGCACCACTATACCAGCATGGTGAACAATGGCTTGACGAATGACCTGGCAGCAGATATTGTACGCCTGAAAAAATACTTTTATGTTTTGAGGACCTTGTGCGCTGCTATTTGGATAGCCGACAAGCGAGAACTTCCACCGATGGAATTCTCAACATTGAGAGATGTGATAAGCGATTCCTCCATACAAAAGACGATTGACGAACTTCTGATAGAAAAGGCGAAAAATGATGAGCGATATACCATAGTAGCTTTGCCCGACCTGAATGCTTTTATTGCAGACAAACTGGCTTACTGCAATGAAGTAAGTCGTGAGTTGACGCCTGCAAAGGTGGATACAGCAGAACTGGATAAAATCTTTAGAGCCATAATATGAACATTGCGCAATGGGATAATCAAACCGACAACCTGTTGCTGAAATCTATCAGCGGCAGCAGGGCATATGGCCTTAATACGCCTGCTTCCGACACGGATATTAAAGGCGTTTTCTTCATGCCAAAGCCAGACTTTTATGGATTGAATTATAGGGACCAGCTGGCAAATGGTACAAATGATATTGTGTACTATGAGGTTGGCCGGTTTGTAGAACTGCTTGCCAAAAACAATCCGAATATCCTCGAGCTTTTGAGCGTACCGGATGACTGCATCTTATACCGGCACGAACTGATGGGGCATTTCAAGCCCGAACTATTTTTATCCAGGCTTTGCGAACAGACATTTGCGGGGTATGCACAGTCGCAGATAAAGAAAGCAAAAGGCCTGAATAAAAAGATATTCAATCCCATAGAAGTGGAGCGGAAAACAGTATTGGACTTTTGCTATGCAGTAGAGGGCAGTAAAACGATTCCATTAAATATTTGGCTGGTGAAGGAAGGGTATACGCAGGAGGACTGTGGACTGATAAAACTATCGCACGCCAAAGATATGTATGCCCTGTTTCATAATACCCAGCTTCGTGACGGTTATCTTTCCGGCATCTGTAGTGGCGCTGAAGCAAACGACGTAAGGCTGAGTAGTGTGCCTGAGAAATTGGAGCCGCTTTGTATTATGAGTTTCAATAAGGATGGTTACTCTGCTTATTGCAAAGACTATAAAGAATACTGGGAATGGGTAGAAAAACGCAATGATAGCCGGTATCAGAATACGATGACGCATGGCAAGAACTACGATGCTAAAAACATGATGCACACCTTCCGACTATTGAACATGGCTGAAGAAATAGCAGTGGAGCAGAAAATAAATGTGCGACGCAGGGATAGGGAGTTTCTCTTCAAGATAAAGAACGGGGAGTTTGATTATGATGACTTACTAGCGATGGCGAATGAGAAAATTGAAAGGATCAGCGAACTGTATGCTGTTTCCAACCTGCCTGATGCACCCGATGAAAAGCTTGCTAATGACTTGCTGATAACGATAAGAGAAAACCTTTACAAATAATAATGGCCTTGAGATCTCAAGGCCATTATTATTTGTATAATCGATACAGTTACTCCACCCAGTCGCAAATAAACAGGTTGGTATCGTGTGTACCACCGTTGTTGCGGTTAGAGCTGAAGATGAGTTTCTTGCCATCGGGCGAGAACATCGGGAAGGCATCAAAGCCGCCGTCGTGCGATATCTTCTTTAGTCCTGTACCGTCCATGTTTATGATGTACATATTGAATGGAAAGCCTTTTTCATACTCGTGGTTGGATGCAAAGATGATGCGCTTGCCATCGGGCATAAAGTTGGGCGCCCAGTTGGCCTTGCCCAGGCTTGTTATTTGTTTCACGTCGCTGCCATCGGCGTTGGCTACAAATACTTCCATATTGGTAGGCATTACCATTCCTTCGCGCAGCAGGTCTTTATACTCTTTTATCTCTTCTGCTGTTTTGGGGCGTGAAGCACGCCACACGATCTTACTGCCATCAGGCGAGAACCATGCACCGCCATCATAGCCCAGGTCAGTAGTGATCTGCTTTACGTTCTTGCCGTCCATATCCATTACATACAGGTCAAGGTCGCCATTGCGGGTAGAGGTAAAGACAATCTTGTCGCCTTTGGGCGATATCGTAGCTTCTGCATCATAACCTGCTTCAGTAGTCAGCTGTTTCTTTACCTTGCCTTTCAGGTCGCTCACAAATATGTCGTAGCTATCGTAGATAGGCCATACATATTTCTTTAGCTTCTTGCGGTCGGGTACAGGGGGGCATGTATCGGCACCCAGGTGTGTCGATGCATATACCAGTTGTTTATCGCCCGGCATCATATAGGCGCAGGTAGTGCGTCCCTTGCCGGTACTTACCAGTTTGTACTCGAATTTATCGCTGGCTGCTTTCGGTAGCTTACCATAAAATATCTGGTCGCATTTCAGCCCTTCACTTGCATTGGTGCGCTGGAACACGATCGCCTTTCCATCGAAGCTGAAATACGCTTCCGCGTTATCGCCACCAAAAGTGAGTTGTTTGATATTCTTAAAATGATGCTCATCTGCGTATTGCAGCTGGCCTGTACTTTCTTTAGCAGGTGCGTGTTGGGCATTTGCCGTAAAGCCTGATACTAAAGCAGTTAAAGAAAAAACTATAGGATAAAATCTCATCGTTCTTGCAAAATTGGTTGCAAAGCTACGCGCTGTGGTTGTATTAAAAGGCTCGCAATGTCATGGGATTGTCATGTAATGACAAAGCCCTGACAAATCAGGGCTTTGGAAAATATTCGGTAGTAGTCAGGTTATTCTTTTACAGGGTACCGCGCTTCCAATTCGCTCAACGGGAAGGTTTCCTTCATTCGAATGCCCCTGTCGGTTTTTTGCAGCGTGCAACATTCCACCTTTGGGTCGTGCTCAAAGAACAGTACCCAGTTCTCTTCCGCCGCTTGGGTTAGTATCTGTGCTTTTTCTTTCAGCGTATCGAGCGGGCGCATATCGTAGGCCATTACCCAGGGCATAGATATATGTGCCACACTCGGCACCAGGTCGGCACAAAAAAGTATCGTTGTACCGTTGAATGTTATCTGCGGCAGCATCATCGAGTCGGTATGGCCATTTACATAACGCACCCTGAAATCAGGCAGCCATTTTTCGCCATCCGCTACATCTATAAAGCGCAGCTGGCCGCTCTCCTGCATAGGCTCTATGTTCTCTTTCAGGAACGATGCCTTCTCGCGCTCATTCGGGTTCATGGCCGATTGCCAGTGCTTCTCGGTGGTCCAGTACTGTGCCTTGGCAAATGCCGGTACCAGCTTATCGCCTTCGCGCTTGATGGAGCCGCCGCAATGGTCGAAATGCAGGTGCGTGAGGAATACATCTGTTATATCATCGGTAGTAAAACCATGAGCAGCAAGCGACTTCTCTACCGTATCATCACCATGCGGGTGGTAGTAGCCAAAGAACTTATCATCCTGCTTAGTGCCCATGCCATTGTCTATAAGTATCTTATAGTTGCCATGCTCTACCAGCAGGCAGCGCATAGCCCAGCTGCACATGTTGTTTTCGTCAGCAGGGTTGGCTTTGTTCCACATGCTCTTGGGTACAACGCCGTGCATAGCACCGCCATCCAGTTTGAAATGGCCTGCATTGATGGTATATAATCTCATAGCTAAATAACAGTTGAATTAGTGCGTTCTTTTTTCGCTTTTGCATAGGCAAGATACAAAATGCCTGCCCCTATCACAAAGAATGTAAGCAGCGAAAAGATGGCGGTACGCATGTCCATTATCTCATCGATATAACCGAATGTGAACATGCCCAGTACGATGGCGAGTTTTTCTGTTACATCGTAAAAGCTGAAGAACGAGGTGGTATCCTTTGTCTCGGGCATCAGCTTGGCGTATGTAGAGCGGCTGAGCGATTGTATGCCGCCCATTACCAGGCCCACCACCGTTGCCAGTATATAAAACTCCGTATCGAGCGTGGTGTAATAAGCCGCTACGCAAATGCCGATCCATACGATAACAACACCCAGTAATACTTTCAGGTTGCCATACTTTACCGCCAGCCTTGCGATGACATTAGCACCCAATATGGCTACCAACTGTATAATGAGAATAGCGGTAATAAGCTCCTGCATACCCAGCGGGCTACCATCGCCTTTTTTTATCTCCTTACTGCCAAACAAGGTAGCTGCCAGCATCACCGTTTGCACGCCCATGCTGTAGAAGAAGAACGCCAGCAGGTATAGGCGCAACACCGCCATTTGTTTTATCTGCTGCCATACCTTCTTTAGCTCATGGAATCCATTGGTAAGTAAGCCATGCTCTGGGTGTTGCGCCAGTGGTGTGCCATTGGGCAGCCTGCGGAAAGGTATCTGCGCAAACAGCAGCCACCAAATACCTACCAGCAGGAAGGACAGGCGCGGAGGAAAGGAGCTATCGGTAATGCCAAACAGACCAGGTGCTAGTACAAATACGAAACATACGATCTGTAGCAGTACACTACCGATATAACCATATGCAAATCCCTTCGCGCTTAGCTTATCCCTTTGCTCTTCAGGCGCTATCTCGGGCAGGTAAGCATTATAAAATACCAGGCTGCCGCAGTAGCCAAGTGCTGCCAGTGTAGAGCAGATGATGCCCAGTTCCAGCGTATCGGCCTTGAAGGAGTAGAGCATACAGCACGATACCGCGCCTATGTAGCAGAACAACTGCATGAACCGCTTCTTATTGCCCTTATAGTCAGCAATGGAGGATAGAATAGGGGAGAGAAAAGCAATGATGAGGTAAGCAGTAGCAATCGCATAATCGAACATGGCGCTGTTCTTAAAAGTACGCCCCATAAACTGTACCTGGTCGCTGCCATTGGTTACGGTAATAGCGGCGTAGTAAGCCGGGAATATAGTAGAGGTGATGACCAGGTTATATGCCGAATTGGCCCAGTCGTACATGGCCCAGGCATTCTGCACTTTTTTAGAGAACGTCTTTGTTGGTGCCGTTTGCCCCTGCCCGTTCAGTACTGTTTCCATGGAGCTAAAATAATTGTTTTTTAAAACGTTATACGTGGCAGTGTGAAACTTAATAAAATAGAAAAGCCGATGGTTGTACCACCGGCTTACCAAAATATTCATAGAAGACTTACTTCGCCACCATATAGTTACACATCTTATACAGCACCCTGGCGCCTACAATGCCGTCGATGCTGTCGAGGCCATGCTCACCTGCCGATACTTCGTTCAGGTCGAAGCCAATCAACTCACGACCACTTTTGTGTAGTGTTTTGAAGAGGTAGAATACCTGCTCCAGCTCAAAGCCACCCGGTACAGGCGTACCTGTATTAGGGCAAAGCTTAGGGTCCAGTCCGTCGATGTCAAAACTGATATAGACCTTTTGCGGCAGTTCGCTTACGATCTGCTCGCATACCTGCTTCCAGGTCGATCCTTCAAATTGCTGTTCTTTTATGTCTTTGTCAAAGAATGTAGCAATACGGTCGGGGTTCTCGCGTATCATCAGTATTTCCTCATCGCAATAGTCGCGTATACCTACCTGTACCAGTTTCTTTACCTGCGGTATCTCTTTTATTACGTTGTACATGATAGAGGCATGAGAATGCACAAAGCCTTCGTAAGCTTCGCGCAGGTCGGCATGGGCATCTATCTGCAGTACGCCAAACTCGGGATGTACATCCGAAAGCGCCTTGATAAAGCCAAACGGCGTGCTATGGTCGCCACCTACAAGGCCTACCTTCTTGCCCTCGCGCAGCAGGTTCGATGTCATTTCGTATACCCAGCTGTGCAGCATTGCCCCGCCTTCGTTCACCTCTTTCAGCTTTTCGTTGAGGTGTTCGTTATCCGAAACCACACCGCCCTCTACCAGGTGAGAGATAATAAGCTGGGCGCACTGGCGCAGGAAGTCGCTCTTCTTACGGATGTTCTTATCGATCGGCAGCATGTGGAAGCCCTTTTTCCAGCCGTCCACTACATCGGGGTCATAGAGGTCTACCTGCATGGCTGCGTCAAATATTTTTTCCGGTCCGCGCGATGTACCGTCACGGTAAGATATGGTCACCTCCCAGGGTACGGGCAACAGCACCAGCTCCGCCTCCTCTTCCGAAAAAGGTAGGCCAAATATGTTATTCGATTTTAATCCCACCGAATTGGGGTCAAACTTTGACAGATCAGTCATGGCAGTTTTACAAATAGGCGGCAAATGTAGAATTTCTATCAATATAAAACTTCGTCCTATTGTGATGCAGCTGTTAATGCTGTATCGTCATTCAGTTAATATGTTATCAAAAATCTAAATCGCGGAATTTGAAGATTATCACCGTTCTGTACTTCATTTAGTCTTAACTTTGCGCTGTAATAAAAATGGCATCTGGCTGACAATCGGTAAGTTAGGCGCCGCTTACAGGTTATGAAAAAGACCCATATTGTTCTTTTAGTGTTAGTAGCTGCTGCTGTTTGTATTATTGTCAGCATGTTTGGCGATTTCAGCACCTACGAAACTTTTGCTTCGGCATCGAAAGACCCAGGTAAGCAATACCACGTAATAGGTGTGCTGGCGCAGGGCAAGACGATGGAATACGACCCGGTAAAAGATCCGAACCATTTTATCTTCTACGTGCAGGACAAAGCAGGAACGGTAAACAAGGTTGTCTTTAACGGTGCCAAACCTACAGACATCGAAAAATCGGAACAGGTAGTAATGACCGGCAGGATGGAAGGAAACGAATTCCGCTGCTCTAAGATACAAATGAAGTGTCCTTCTAAATATAAGAACGACCAGGTGGCGATTGGCAATGCGAGCTAATAGTTATTAATCTTTAATCACACATTCGTTGGATACACAGTTCATTGGAGAAAATTTGAGACCCGGGCAACTGGGTCATTTTTTTGCGATCACCTCTTTTGTTGCCGCATTATTCAGTTTGGTGAGTTATACACGGTCGGCCTATACCGAAAAGACCGACCTGAATAACAGCCGCTCGTGGCTGCTCATGGGCCGCAATGGCTTTGCCATCCACTCGGCTGCGGTGCTCGGCATCTTCTTCTCGCTTTATTATATTATAGCCAATCATCTTTTTGAGTACAACTACGCCTGGCAGCACTCGTCGAAGACGTTGCCGATGCAATACCTGCTTTCCTGTTTTTGGGAAGGGCAGGAGGGTAGCTTTATGCTCTGGTCTTTCTGGCATTGTATGCTTGGGCTGGTCGTGATGCGCACGTCCGGTATCCTCGAAAGCCGTGTGATGGCGGTGATCGCAGTAGTGCAGCTGGCGCTTTCTACCATGCTGCTGGGTTTTTATTTTGGCCCCGAGATGAAAGTAGGTAGCACGCCGTTTATGCTGTTGCGCCATCAAATGGCCGGTGCTCCCATATTTGCACAAGGCAACTACCTGGATTTTGTACAAGACGGTAACGGCTTGAACCCGCTCCTGCAAAACTACTGGATGGTGATACACCCTCCGATACTGTTCCTCGGCTTTGCGTCTACTCTTATACCATTTGCCTACACTATAGCCGCTCTTTGGAAGGGCGAATACCAGGATTGGGTGAAGCCTGCCATCAACTGGTCTTTATTCGCAGGTGCTGTACTGGGTACGGGTATTATGATGGGTGGTGCATGGGCTTATGAGTCGCTTACGTTTGGCGGCTATTGGGCCTGGGACCCTGTAGAGAATGCATCGCTGGTACCCTGGCTTACGCTGATAGCGGGGCTGCATACATTGGTTGTTTACAAGTCTACGGGGCGTTCCTTTATTATCACTACCATTCTGCTGGCGCTTACTTACCTGCTCGTGTGGTATTCTACTTTCCTTACACGTACGGGTGTGCTGGGCGATACCTCGGTGCATGCCTTTACGGGTGAGGGCAAGTCGCTCTACTGGCACCTGCTGGTAGTGCTGGGCGTATTGCTATTAGGTAGCATCATCATGATCGTACGCAAATGGCGATCGCTGCCGAGGGTGAAGACCGAAGAGAACGTTGACTCGCGAGAGTTCTGGATGTTCATAGGTTCGTTTATCCTACTGCTGTCTGCCGTGCAGATCATTATCAGTACTTCTATACCGGTATGGTCGCCGCTGGCTAAGTGGATCACCGGGAAAGATATTGCACCACCTGTTGACCCTGTATTGCACTATAATAATATACAGGTATGGGTGGCCATCATCCTGGCGCTGCTGTCGGCCGGGGTTTTATACCTCCGCTTCAAGACCAGCGATACCAAGACGGTATGGAAACGTCTACTCATTACCGGTGCTATTGCATTGGCGGTGACAGTGGCCGTTGCATATGTACAGCAGATCGATGTACCACAATATGCCCTGTTCCTTTTTGCATCGGTATTTTCAGTAGTCGCATCTATCTACTATATCATCAGCGTGCAGAAGGCCAATCTGAAGAAAGGCGGCCCCGCGCTGTCGCACTTAGGTTTCGGGCTGTCACTACTGGGTATCTTGCTTTCGTCGTTCAATAAGGAAGTTATATCCTTCAACACGCTGGGCGTGGTAATGAACTTCGGTAAAAAAACCGATGCCGAAAATGCCAAAGAAAGCCGCGAAAACATACTGCTGTTCCGCAATACACCGGTAGCCATGGGCGACTATATGGTTACTTATAAGGGCGACTCTACCTCTACCGAAGACCCGCGTACGTTCTATAAAGTGTTTTATGAGCGGTACGATGAAAAGAATAAAGAGGTAAAAGAGACATTTACCCTTTATCCCGATGCATTCGTAAACCCCAAAGGGCAAACAGGCCTGATCGCCAACCCGGCATCAAAACACTACCTGCATAAGGACATCTTTACCTACGTAACATCGGTAATGGACCCGACTAAGAAGACCGATACCACCAGCTATAAAGAGCATAAGGTAAAGAATGGCGATACTGTGTACCTGTCGTCCAGCTATATCGTATTCCACGGCTTCAATACCGAAGTGCAGAACCCGAACTACAAGCCTGCTAATGGCGATATCGCCGTAACGGCCCGCCTTGGGGTGTACGACCTACAGGGCAAAACCAAAGAGCTAAACCCCGTGTATTATATACGCGACGGCTTCGAAAACTTTATAGAAGATTCATTGCAAACAAACCAGGTATATACCCGCCTTGCTAAGATCATTCCAGATGAGAATGCAGCGGTGATCATGGTAAAGCAAGCCGACCCTAAAGACGACTACATCGTGCTGAAGGCGCTGGTATTCCCGTTCATAAATGTACTATGGCTGGGTATCATCGTAATGGTAGCTGGCTTCTTCGTAAGCATGTGGAACCGCCTTACCAAGAAAGAGAAAAGAGCGCATATCTTAGACCTTTAATTGTATCAGCGTATAATTAGATAGCCCTGGCAATAATCGTCAGGGCTATTTTGTTTCCTATTTATCGATGATCTACTGCATAGAGACTTTAGGCGGTGAGAATGTGTTTCACCAAAAGAGTAAATAACAGATGGCTGATTTTATCTGCACTGGGTTATCTGGCATATATTCCTATGGTCGAAATAAAAACGTCCGGCTGCAAGCCGGACGTTTAGTATAATGATTTGGTAGAAATCAGATTAACGGCTCCACTCTGACGGGCTGCTGCCATGATTTTCGGTCATGCCAAATTCATCGGTCAAACCGGCAACCGGATCATATACAGAGTACCTCATTGTTATAACACCATTCTGACCATAAGTACCTGTTTTTTGCAGTACACCGCGGCCTTGTATAATGTAGTTATTGATGTTTTGTTGTGGAATAAGCAATGTATCACGATTGATATTGCCTTTCACCTTCAGTTTGTTGTATATATTGTGAATGATTACTTCCGTCATGTTATCACCACCTTCTATCGAAAGCGTATAGATAGCAGAATTAGTAAAAGAACCGGTTTCACGAACTGCCCATGTGCCCAGGTATCTGTCTCTGATCACAGTTTCGCATTGCGGACCTTCGTAGCCTGATTGGCAGATACAGGTGCCTTCCTTACATACACCGCCATAAGAGCAAACAATAGCTTTACATTTATCGTTATTGCAAGAGTTGAAGGTAACAGCAGAGAACGCAGCAAATGTACCCAGAACAGAAAGAAGTATTGTTTTTAGACCGGCTTTCATTAGCACTTAATGTTTTATCGAAGCTTAAAGATAAAAGAAACAATTTTAAAATGCAACTGGCTTAAAAATATTACGGATGTAATAGATCCATACTAGCGTTCCACCTCTGCCTTGTATGCTTTTATACCGCGGAATATAGCCTGCGCCACTTCAAATTGCCCCTGCTCCGAGTTGAGGTAGGCTTCTTCCGTAGGGTTGTTTATAAAGCCAATTTCTATCAGCACACCCGGCATCGCGCTTCCTGCCAGTACTTCCAGTCCTTTTTGCTTTACGCCATGGTCCTTACGTCCCTGGTTCGAGAATTGCTCCTGTACTTTGCTGGCCAGCGTTACACTACGGCTCAAAAAGGCCTGCGAGTACTGCGCTACTATGATGGCCGTTTGCGGGTCGTTGGGGTTCAGCAAGCCCGGTTCTTCGGCCAGGTTATCGCCGTATTCGCCTATGGCGTCTTCTTTTTGCGAGTTGCGGTGTAGCCCCAGTACGTAGGTTTCGGTACCATTGGTCTGTGTTTGGCGGTTGTGTATCGTTCGGTATACCGGCTGCTTTACTTTCTTTTTACCCTTCTTTACGGTACGGGTGCCCGTTTGCACGCGGGTAGTGGTACCGGCAGTCGCATTTACGTGTACCGACACAAACAGGTCGGCATTGGCCCGGTTGGCTATTTCGTGTCGTTCTGGCAGGGTAGGGTAAACGTCGGTAGTCCTTGTATACAACACCTGTACGCCTTTCATACTGTCGTTGAT
Organism: Sphingobacteriales bacterium; assembly: GCA_004144175.1. Lineage (GTDB taxonomy): Bacteria > Bacteroidota > Bacteroidia > Chitinophagales > Chitinophagaceae > Polluticoccus. Next base: position 146,963 of record SEFT01000003.1, on the reverse strand, counting down.
CATTTTGCCCAGTCTCAATGACACAGCCAGCGTAAGGCTGGCCTCTGTAGAGTATTGTCCTCTTGCGCCGATGTCGCGGCCACCATGGCCGGCATCCAACACAATTTTTGAGATCTTTTTTCCGTTAGCTGACGCAACAGATGGTATAGCGAATAATAAGAATAGAGATAATATGTGTGTTAACCGCATGTCGAATAATAAGCTTACTGTGATTTTAGATATAGAGAATCATGTACGTAAGAAAGCAAATAACTACTTTTGTGTCCGCTCATGAGCCCTTGCGGTAAAATTATCTCAAAATTTTTAAGGATGCACTGTTTGACCCTGGTCACAACAGTCATTTTTATGCTCCTATTAACAAAAAGCACTCAGGCTCAGGTAGTTAGGGATTCTATTGTAACTGATTCTGTTGTTGCCGTAGATAGTTTCAGCCTGGAAGATTCTTCTGTTTACGATGATTCAACCGCTAAAGACACTGCCGCCATACAAAGCCTCGAGCAACGGCTGGGCATACGGATATCCAAAGATGCATTGCCCGCTGCCGTAACTGCTACTGCTGCCGATTCGGCCGTATTGCACATGGCTAAGAATACTTTTTACCTGTATGGCAAAGCCCAGGTGAACTATGAGGACATGCAGCTGAATGCCGGCAAGATCACCTACTTCCAGAACGATAACATGGTGACTGCCGTGCCTGAATTTGATACCGCCGGCTTACTCGTCGGGCGTCCTGAGTTTAAGCAGGGACAGGAAAAATTCACCTACGATACGCTTCAGTACAATTTTAAAAGTAAGCGCGCCATCGTACGCAATGCCCGGTCACAGTATGGCGAGGGCTATGTATTCAGCGAACAGGTAAAGCGTAACCCAGACCAGTCGCTCTATGGCCTGCACAACATCTACACCACCTGCGCACTTGATACGCCGCACTTCGGCATCAACGCCAAAAAGATAAAGGTGATACCGAATAGGGTAATAGCATCCGGTCCTGCCAACATTGTAATAGAACAAGTACCCACGCCGCTGTTTCTTCCTTTTGGTCTTTTCCCGATTACCCAGGGGCATAAGTCGGGCTTCCGCTTACCCACTTATACCATTGAAGCGGGACGCGGCATCGGTCTGCTGAATACCGGCTACTACTTTTATCTGAACGACCATGTAGACCTCCTGCTGCAAGGCAATATCTACTCCAAAGGGTCGTGGCTGCTGAGTGGTGTAAGTACGTATAGCAATCGTTACCGCTACCAGGGAGCTCTCAACTTTTCGTACGCATACGAAAAAATAGGAGAGGAGTTTGAATCTGATGCCAGACGCAGCCGCGACTTCATCATCAACTGGAGGCACCAGTCCGACCAGAAATCGCGCCCCGGCGTTAGCTTCAATGCGTCTGTAGATGTTGGTACCGGCTCATTTTATCAGAACAATACCTACGATGTAAACCAGATAACCAGGAACCAGCTTTCCTCAAGTATAGCCTATTCCAAAGCATGGCAGAACAGGCCGTTCAGCCTTTCGCTGGCGAGTCGTCACAGTCAGAATGTCGGCACTGGGCAGGTGGATGTAACGTTACCTGAGGTTGCCTTCTTTGTATCGCAGTTCAACCCTTTTCAAGGCAAAAATGCTACGGGCAATAAGTGGTACGATAAGATCACTGCACAATACACATTCTCAGCGGTTAACAAAGTTAGCTTTACAGATAGCCTGTTCAATCTCGATTCGCTGGTACGTAACAATGGCTTCCAGCATGGGGCCATCCATACCGTGCCCATAAGTGCTGCTTATAATGTGCTTCGTTTCTTCCAGCTAAATTTCAATACTACTTATCGCGAGTATTGGCTTGCGCAGCAGTCTTACCGATTCTATAATCAGAACGAAGAGCGTGAAGATACCATCAGTAACACGGGATTCTTTACTGCACGCGATTTTAACTTTGGCACAGGCCTTAGCACACGCATATACGGTCTCAAGATGTTCCGCAAGGGTAAGGTTGCGGGTATCCGTCATGTAATAACCCCTAATGTCGGTTTTGTTTATACGCCCGACTTTGCGCGTGCGCCTTTCCGTTATGGGTATCGTACCATACTGAACCCCGCAGGCGCACCGGTATATATATCGCCATACGAGACTTCGGTAATGGGTGCACCGGGTTATAACAATTTTGGTGACTACAGCAGTAATCTTACTTACGGGCTCAATAACAATGTGCAGATAAAAGTGCGCACCAACGATTCGGTAGGTACTAAAAATGTAACCCTTATTGACGGACTAAGCGTAAATGGTGCATATAACCTCGCTGCTGATTCATTTAAGTGGTCGGATGTGAGTGTCAACTTCCGTACCAACATAATGGACATTATCTCTGTAAGCGCTTCCGCTAATTTTAGCCCCTATGTATTCGATACCAGCAGGGGCAGCCGGATAGACAGAACCATGCTAGACGCAGGCAAAGGGCTGGCCCGCTTTACCAACGGTAATATCGGTGTAGATGCAAGCTTTCGCTCTATTACTGAAGAGGCCAAAAAGAAAAGAGAACGTGCGCCCAATGCAGATGAATTCAACCGGCTGATGCAGCTGGGTCGCTACGACGACTACGCTGATTTTGATGTGCCCTGGAATGTGAGTCTCAGGTACTTGATGAATGTAAACAGAAGATTTAACACGAATAGCAGAAGGGACACCACAGAATATGATAGTAACATCTCTATTACCGGCGATGTGAACCTGACCTCGAGGTGGAAGTTCTTGTTGACTACGGGTTACAACTTTACCAGTAAAGATCTGAACCTGACGCAGATCACATTGATACGCGACCTGCACTGCTGGGAGATGCGCTTACAGGCAGTACCATTTGGTAACCGTAAGTTCTACTTCTTTACCCTCAACGTAAAGGCCCAGGTATTGCAGGACCTAAAGCTGGTGCGGCGGCGCGACTTCCGCGACAGTAACGTGTTCTAGTAGGGTTTATAAGGCTATTCCGTTATATTTCTTATTCCTGTAATTAATTTAGTTGCCCTTACCGCCCATTTGATTATTTTTGCACCACATTTTTCTAAATAAATTATTACAAAACGCTATTTATGGCTATTGTCGATTTAGTAATGCCCAAGATGGGTGAGAGTATCATGGAGGCAACCGTGTTGAAGTGGCACAAGAAACCCGGAGACAAGGTGCGCATGGACGAGACCGTGCTGGAGATTGCAACAGATAAGGTAGATAGCGAAGTGCCTTCTACGGCTGAAGGTACTATCACAGAGATACTGTTTAAAGAGAACGATGTAGTACCGGTAGGTACGGTTATCGCTAAGATAGATACGGTGGGTAATGGGGCTGCCGCATCGGCACCATCGCCTGCACCACAACAACAGGCTGCTCCTGCACCGCAACCGGCTATGGCAAATGCTGCCCCTGCGCCACAGGCCGCACCATCGGCAGGTGGGGCTCGTTTCTACTCGCCGCTGGTACTTAATATTGCCAGCAAAGAGGGCATCGGAATGGCCGAACTGGAAAACATACCGGGCACGGGCAACGAAGGCCGCGTAACCAAGAAAGATATATTGGCTTATGTAGCTAACCGTGGCAATGCTCCTGCTGCCCCTGCACAGGCGCAGCCACAGCAGCAACAAGCGGCACCTGCACCTCAGCCGGCGCTTGTGTCTTCGTCATCTTCTTCATCGGCCAGCTATAGTGGCAATGTAGAGATCATCGAAATGGACCGTATGCGCAAGCTGATAGCCGACCATATGGTGCGCAGCAAGGCTACTTCTCCACACGTTACCAGCTTCACTGAAGCGGACGTAACCAACCTGGTGATGTGGCGCGAAAAAGCGAAGAAGGAATTTGAAAAGAAATACGGAGAGAAGATCACCTTCACGCCGATATTTATGGAAGCAGTGGCCAACTGTATCCGCAAATACCCGATGATCAACAGCAGCATCGACGGCGACAGGATCATTGTGAAGAAAGACATCAACTTGGGTATGGCAACAGCGCTGCCTAGCGGCAACCTGATAGTACCGGTAATTAAGAGCGCAGAAACTAAAAACCTGCTGGGCCTTACCAAAGATGTAAACGCACTGGCTAACGCTGCCCGCAACGGCAAGCTGAAAGCGGATGATACACAAGGCGGTACCTTTACCCTTACTAATGTGGGTACATTCGGTAGCCTGATGGGCACACCGATCATCAACCAGCCGCAGGTAGCTATACTGGCGGTAGGCAGCATCAAGAAGCGTCCGATGGTGATGGAAACAGAGCATGGCGATGTAATAGCGATACGCCACATGATGTACCTGTCGCTCAGCTACGATCACCGTATTGTAGATGGTTCACTGGGTGCCAGCTTCCTTACAGCAGTTGCTAACGAGCTGGAAGCATTCGACCCTAAGCGTTCGATCTAGTCATTCAAAGTTTATCATAAAAGCGGCCTGTAATTTTTTACAGGCCGCTTTCTTTTTTTCGGTGAACCGATTACTGCATCTAATCGGCTCAAAAAATTGGGGTAATATGAGCCGATTAGCCAGGTTATTCGGCTCACGACTTTCCCTAAATCAGTATGATCATCTGTGCGGATTCATCCTTTTCAGGAATAGATAGCCAAGCACACCTGCAAGCAGCGACGCCTCTATAATGGCTACTTTGGCAATGAGCTGCATATCCGGTGCATCGAAAGCCAGCATGGCTATGAATATAGACATGGTAAAGCCGATGCCGCCGATCATGCCCACACCCCATAGTTGCATCAGGCCCATGCCTTGCTGCAGATCGGCGAGCCGCAGCTTTACAGATGCCAACCCAAACAGGAAGATACCGATCGGCTTACCCAGCACTAATCCCATAAGCACACCGTAATGTATAGGCGAGGTAAAGATGAAGCTGAAATCGTGTGGCAGTATAATAGCTGTGTTGGCTAAAGCGAATAGCGGTAGAATGATGAAGTTGACCGGGTCGTGCAAAGCATGTTCCAGCTTTTCTATCTTAGGCATTGGTATAGTGAGCGCCAGCAGCACACCCGCTATGGTAGCATGTATGCCCGAATTAAAAACAAAGTACCAAAGCGGAATGCCCAGTAGGAAGTAAAAAAAGTAATACCTCACCTTAGCTACATTCATCATCGACAATACAAATACAAGCCCGAACGCCATAAAAAGGTAAGTCCAGTTGATGTCCTCTGTATAGAACAGCGCAATAGTGACAATGCCACCCAGGTCATCGATGATAGCCAGCGCGGTAAGGAATATTCGTAACGACAAAGGTGCGCGCTTACCTAGCAACGACAATACACCAAGCGAAAAAGCAATATCGGTAGCCATAGGTATGGCCCAGCCGCGGGAAAATGGCGTACCTCCGCACCATAACATATATAAAAGTGCCGGTACTACCATGCCGCCAATAGCGCCCATTACCGGCAGCATCGATTTTTTGATACTCGATAACTCACCTACCAGCAGTTCCCGCTTGATCTCCAGCCCTACCAGGAAGAAGAAGAGCGTCATCAGTGCATCATTGATGATATGCAATATGCTATGCGGCAGGTGTAGGGCCGAAGGCACAAAATGCAATTCCTTTTCCCAGAAATGAATATAGGCCGTCCCCCAACTACTGTTGCTGATGATGAGTGACACGAAGGTGCAGCAGATAAGCGTAATACCCACCGCGCGACTATCCCCTATAAACTCGCGTATAGGAGAGAGTACTCTTTTCAATATGAGCCGGGCACCTTTCTTATTCGTCATAGGCCAAAAATAGGCAAATGAAAATATAGTGCTTTGTAGGGTATTCCGTGTCCATTTTACAATAAGATTAATATTGCGATGTTATAATGCATGTAACTTTGGTATATCCCTCATGAAGCTGCGACTGACATATATTTTATTGCTACTACTTTGCTCTTTGTCGGCTTGCCACCGTGGCTATTACATGCAAAAGCAATCAAGTAATATTTATGCAATAGATAAAGCCGTCAATGCAGATAGCAGTATGGCTGATATGATAACCCCATATAAGCAAAACATGCAGCAGGCAATGGAGCAAGTGATTGGCACAAACGATACCATGCTCACCAAAGGCCAGCCCGAAAGCTCGCTCGGAAATTTTCTTGCCGATGCACAACTGGACGCGGCAAAGAAGGCCGATGCGGGCGTAATCGCGTCGGTGGCTAATTACGGAGGTATACGCTTGCCATATATTACTGCCGGACCAATTACTATAGGTAAGATGTATGAGCTCATGCCCTTCGATAATACGATTGTGATACTGGATGTGCCGGGTAATGTGATGCTGGAGTTTTGTAACCATATAGCTAACCTTGGCGGATGGCCCGTAAGCGGTATAAGGTTTGCCATAAAAGACAAGCAGGCAATAGATATAGAGATAGGTAATGCACCACTGGATACGGGCAAGACATACAAGATAGCCGTGAACGACTACATGGCAGGCGGTGGCGATAAATGCAGCTTCCTGAAAACACTGAAGCCAAAGCCTGTAAACGTATTTGTAAGGGATGCATTGATAGCATATGTACGGCAACAGCAAACGTTAAGGGCGAGCCTGGCAAAAAGGATATACTATGCACAGTAGGAGAGACTTTATAAAGAAGGCAGGTATAGGCGCTGCGCTGGCAGCGGCCGGAGGCTTCCCCTACGAAAGCTTTGCGGGTGAGCGACTGCGCAAACTGACCATCTTGCACACTAATGATGTGCATAGCCGGCTGGAGGCCTTTCCTGATGATGGAGGCAAACTGGCAGGCTTGGGCGGCGTAGCAGCAAGGGCATCGCTGATCAAAAAGATAAGAAGCGAGGAAGAGCATGTGCTGCTGCTGGACGCGGGCGATATGTGGCAGGGCACACCCTACTTCAACCTGTATAAAGGGGAGCCGGAGACGAAGGCCATGTCGGCAATGGGGTACGATGCCTGCACTATGGGCAATCACGATTTTGATGCGGGTATAGAAGGCTTTGCAAGGCAGGGCGTGCATAGGGATTTTTCAGTAGTCATTTCTAATTATGATTTTAATGACACACCGCTTGAAGGCAAGACGCACCGATATAAAATAGTAAAGAAAGGCGGCTTGCGGATAGGCATCTTCGGACTAGGCGTAGAGCTGGATGGGCTTGTGTCGGAGATCGCTTATGGTAATACAAAATATCTTGATCCATTGCCTGTTGCGAGGGATATATCAGAGCGATTGAAGAAGAAAGAAAATTGTGATCTGGTCATCTGTCTTTCGCACCTAGGGTACGATTATACTACTAACAAGGTGAGCGATAAAATTATAGCCAAAGAAACTGAATATGTAGACCTGATCATAGGGGGACATACACATACCTTCCTGGACCGGCCCGAAGTAGTAGCTAATAAAAAAGGAGAAAAAATTATCATCAATCAAGTAGGGTGGGGCGGAGTAAAACTGGGGCGTATAGATTTTGAATTTTCGCACAAAAAGAGTAGCAAATTTTTCAACGCCCAATCTGTAATCGCAGCTAAACAAACAATAGGATGATGATTTTTTTTTTCAACAAAATGTTAGCAATTTCGTTTCCCCGATTTAGGAAGTAAGGGATTGTCAAAATTAGTGCTGCAAAGGGTTTTGAGGCGTCGGACATAATTATTTTTTTGGTATGGACAAAGTGCTGTGCTCTTTAATAAAACAGTTTTTTTAAAGGGTCAGATAACCGTCTCCCTACTACAAGGAATCTGGAATTTTGATATTAACTTGAAGAACGATTAACCAACACATGGATAATAATCAGTACAATATTTCTAACGGCCATTTTAGCGAGTCAGAGGCTGCCTGGGACAAGTGTCTGGGCATCATCAAAGACAACGTGAACTGGCGCACTTTTCAAACCTGGTTTGAGCCCATTAGGGCAGTGGCATTAGAAAATAATGTACTGACCCTGCAAGTGCCCAGCCAGTTCTTTTACGAGTGGCTGGAGGAGCATTATGTAGAGTTACTGGGCAAGACCATAAAACGTGTTTTGGGTAAAGAAGGCAGGCTCGAATACCGCATCCTGATGGACAGCGGATCGGCACAGCGCAACCCTGCTTCTATCAACATGCCGGGCAGCACACATACGCGCCCGCCCAAAGAGAACAACTATGTAGACATGCCGCTGAAGTGGGATGATCCGCATAATATAAAAACACCATACGCAATACCGGGCCTGAAGCGTATGCAGATAGACCCGCAGCTGAATGCCAACTACACGTTTGAGAACTATGTAGAAGGCGACTGCAACCGCGTGGCAAGATCGGCAGGTATACATGTGGCGCAAAAGCCGGGTGCTACCTCCTTCAACCCGCTGGTAGTATTTGGCGGGGTAGGCTGGGGTAAGACACACCTGGTACAAGCCATAGGCAACGAGGTGCGCAGGCTGCACCCCAACAAGGCCGTGCTGTATGTGAGCGCCGAAAAATTCATCAACCAGTTTATCGACCACTCGAAGAATAATGAGATCAATGATTTCATCCATTTTTATCAGTTGATAGATGTATTGATACTGGACGATATACACCTCTTTATACCGGCTACGAAAACGCAGGACGTTTTCTTTGCTATCTTCAACCACCTGCACCAGAGCGGCAAGCAGATTATCCTGACGAGCGATACGCCGCCCAAGGACCTGGAAGGTATGCAGGAGCGTTTGCTCAGCCGTTTCCGCTGGGGGCTGAATGCCGATATACAGGCGCCCGACTTCGAGACGCGCCAGAGCATACTGCAGGTAAAGATGAAGCAGGAAGGCCTGGTGATACCCGACGAGGTAGTGAAGTATGTAGCATACAATGTGCAGAGCAATGTACGCGAGCTGGAAGGCGCGCTGATAGCCCTCTTTGCACAGGCTACGCTCAACAAAAAAGAGATAGACATAGACCTGGCCAAGCGTGTGATGAAGAACTTTGTGAAGACGGCTGCACGCGAGCTGACCATAGAGAATATACAGAAGATGGTGTGCGAGCACTTCCACCTGCCGTATGACAGGCTGCTGGCCAAGACCCGCAAGCGCGAGGTGGTACAGGCCCGCCAGATAACCATGTACCTGGCCAAGAAGTATACCAAGAGCTCCCTCAAAAACATAGGTGAGCACTTCGGTGGCTTTGACCATACTACGGTGATACACTCCTGCCAAACGGTTGAGAACCTGATGGATACCGATATAGAGTACAAGGAGCACCTGCTGGAGCTGCAGCAAAAAGTACAATTGGCTACCATCTAAAAAAAAGCCTGATTTTCTTTTTGTTTTTTGATCATTACGTATATCTTTGCAATCCCTTCGCGAAAGGGACTAGTTCTTAAACATACCCACTGCATAGTATATGCAGATAAAATAAAGGTGAGGTGGGTGAGTGGCCGAAACCAACAGTTTGCTAAACTGTCGTACGGGTTATTCTGTACCGCGGGTTCGAATCCCGCCCTCACCGCTGTCCACAAGGCATTAGCGGTTTTACGATTGCTAATTACGTTCGGGGAGTAGCGCAGGCCGGTAGCGCATCTGGTTTGGGACCAGGGGGTCGCAGGTTCGAATCCTGTCTCCCCGACGAACATGAGGTGTAACAACCTCCCAAAAGCTCGCAAAGTATCATACTTTGCGGGCTTTTTTATTTTACGCGTATCCCGCACTTCAGCATCATTCATAGTGCTTACTGCCTGTTGCCGGCCGTAGAAGTTACCACCGAGATAAAAAATTGCTTTCAGCATAGGTATAGTGCCCGCTTGCTGCATGGATGATAGGCGCGTACGCTGCTGTAATGCTGCTGTAAAGCTGTCGTTGTGCTGCTGCTGTGCTGTCGTCACGCTGTTGCTACGCTGACATTGTGCTGCTGTTGTGGTGGTGCTATGCTGGCGTTGCGCTGCTACGTAGTTGTTGTTTTCCTGTTGTGTGTATGGCATAGCGATATACGGTTGCAGGCCGCCTCTGTACGCGTACAGGTGGGCAGCCGGTTTGTGGTAATACGGTTATATGTTGACAGGGTTATACCCTTAGTCTTGTTGAGTAGTCATATTTCTCCCTTCATGGCTTTGTAGCATGACTGCTGTCAGGCAGGCTCGCCGTGACGATGCTTAAACACAATGCCCTTTTCTCAGCAGCTGCATACTCATTACATCCCTTATGGCATCGAAGGTGGTTTTAGCCTTTATACAGAGGTCAGGGTTGGCTTGCAGCTGGCCGATCGCGTGGAATATGGATTTCTCTTTATAGTCGGCATAGAGGGCCATGCTTTGGTTGATGTTGAGCGGGGACAGATGCTTGCTTACGTCAGGTGCCTTTTGTAAGACCACCTGCCTTAGCCGGCGGTGCATCTCTATTTCTTTGGTACTGTAACCCGCGTTTAAGCAGACTTTTGTTTCTTCTTCGTCCGATAGGTATTCCATGGGCACTTCACCCGTAGTTGATACTTCTATGGCTTCAGGCTTTTGCTGTTTGCTGCGCCGGGTGTAGCTGAGGGTCGATACTAAATGATTGTCTTCTATCGCCAGCAACTCATATATCTCTATCATATTCTCCAGCAGTTGGGCAAATGCATCGGCTGCCATGCCTACCTGGCCTGCCAGTCTGCGCATACGTGCCTTGTCGTGCTCTATGCGCATACCTTCTTCGCGATGCATTATTTCCAGTATCATCCAGTAGGCACCATAGCCCGCAGGCCCATAGTCGCCCACAAGGGCTGCTATCTTTTCATTTTGGCGTGCATCGGTTGAGTGGCGAAGGATCTTTGCTCTGGGCATAGTGGTAGGGTTTGTATGCAAAGATGATACACTTAATGGAGGGGACATGATTTGCACACCCCCTTTGTTCGCGGGTTTGGATGATTTGTAGATTAGCAGTGGAATGGAAGTAGTTAGCGATTACTCAAAGCATAGGTAGGTTCAAAATATATTCTTAACAATAGGGTGTTTTTACCCATTGCGAGCTATTATTATGCTCCTTATATTTAATGCAGAGTTATAAATCACTCATTGCATTTTATGAAAGCAGCATTCCTAATACCCATTCTTATTTTCTTTGGTATTTCATTTTCCTATGCTCAAGAGGGGTATTACTATCATACGACAGAGGAGGAAACGATTCCATTAGCTTTAATTGATAATAAATTTGCTATTGAATTTATAGATTCAATACCTGACACATTCAACGGAGTCTTTCTTCGTGAAAATTTATATGAAATAGCTGATACCAGTGGATTGGATACTTTGGTTATAGCGTATAAGTTGCATCCGGTATATCGTTTGGGAGAAGATATCCCCTATTATCTAACCAGCAATCTTTTACTTCAATTTAAACAAGAAATTACGTATAGTGAAAAACAGGTTCTGATTAATAATTTCCATCTAGAATTGGTAGACTCTTGTGAAATATTTGAGCGATATAAAATTCTTGACACTATTGGAAATACATTGACGATCGCTAACTCGATACATGGTACGGGGATGGTTAACTATAGTTATCCTGACTTTATTACAGAGATACAGCTAGGCACTACTGACCCGTATTTTAGTAAACAATATTATCTTAAAAATACAGGACAGCCTATTAACGACGGCAAGTCAGGAGCTTTTGGAGCGGATATAAAGATAGAGGGGGCTTGGGCACTGAATAAGGGAAATAGCAATATCACAATTGCGGTAATAGACAAGGGCGTAAGTATACATCCTGATTTACCAGCTAGTCGGCAAGTTAGGTTGACAGGGAGCAACTTATCTCCTTACAAGTATGGAAATAATAATGTGGATAATCCGTCTCCTGAACGCCTATCGTGGCACAGATGGTATCATGGTGATGGCTGTGCCGGAATTATTGCGGCCAGTCATGATAATGTCGGTATAGCAGGAATAGCTCCACTATGTAAGATTATGCCGATAAGGCTCGACATAGGAAGTACTAATGTCGGGGAATCTGATTTCGTAAAGGCCATAAATATGGCAGCTAATAATGGTGCTAAGATTATCAATTGTGCTTGGACAGCAGAACGTCAAGTGCCTTTTAATTTTTGGCCATTAGTTGTCAAGTCAATTGAAAATGCAATTGCAAAGGGTTGTTTTTTTGCATTCATTACTGGAAATACAGCTAATCAAGCTAATGGGAATCGTGGCTTCGTGGGTTGGCCATCTAATCGCGATATACCAGGTATGGTTGTTACAGGAGCGTCAAACCGATATGATAAGCAAGCCGATTATAGTCCTACTGATCAGTGGGTCGAATTAGTCGCTCCTTCAGCACATGTTGGAGGAGGGGAAGGCGCGACGGAGGGCGGTGATGTTTATACGCTTGACATTCCGGGCGATACCGGAAGAGGATTAAATCCTTTCAATGAAGATGTTGCACAAAATTATTTTCCAACATTGGGTGAAATATTACCTAGCACGCATCCAAGTGACCCTACCAACCTCATACATTTAGATTATACAGGTAGGTTTAGCGGAACCTCGGCGGCCGGTCCGCAGACAGCCGGTGTTGCTGCACTAATGCTTACGGAAAATAGCTGTCTGAGCCCTGGACAGATTGAGGATATTTTGGAAGCTACTGCTGATAAAGTAGGGGGATATAAGTACTCTATATACAATTCAAGAGGATATTTTCAAGGGCGGTCCCAAGAATTTGGCTATGGTAGGCTAAATGCAGAAAAAGCTGTTAAAGCGGCACGCGATGTAAAGAAGACAAGCGTAGACCTTTATATGAAAGATGACGTTACAGACCTGGGCATTGTCCGTACCTATAATACTGCCTTTAGCCCTGATATTTGGATAAGAAACCAAAACGACGGATTAGTAAACAGGTATTACCAAAGACCTAATTATTTACCTAATACTCCGGTTTACGTTTATGTACGCATCAGGAATAAAAGCTGTCAAAACTACAATCCATCAGGCAACTACGGAAAACTGGATGTCTATTGGTCTAAGGCTTCAACGATGGCATCTTATCCCAGCAATTGGAATGGATCAAAACCTAGTATCGGAAACGTGATTGTTGGGAATAAACCTATACCTGCTATACCGGCAGGTGGCGAGGTGATATTAGAAATACCATGGATAATGCCAGGCCCATTAAATATGTTAGATCGCATGTGGAATATATGTATCCTGGCTCAAATTTCATTAACCAACGGTGATGCTACTACAAGCTATCCAGGTAATTTTCCGATGTATGTAGGTGTGAACAATAATGTGACACTTTTAAATACTGGGGTCACCAACCTGAGTTCAGGGACAGGCTTTTCTAATTTGTCACCCAACCATGGGCAAATGGTATACCGGCCTAAAGGAGGGACGTTTAGATTAGGTAATCCTAATGAAATAACTACATCATATAACTTTACATTCGAGACTCCGCAGTATACCATGCCCAACCTTACAGACTATGCGGAAGTAAAATTATTTTTTGACCAGGACGGCTGGGAACTATTTAATAATGCTCATGCATTTACTGAAGTGGAAGGCGTTAAGATAATAAGCGATGGCGTAATCGCATTGACGAAGCCTTCTGTGACGCTTAGTAATATAAGCTTCCCTGCAGATTCTTTCGTAGAAGTATATCTGGGCTTTCATCATTGGGCTGATAGCGCAGTGACAGATACTGTATGGTACGATTATCGGATTACGCAAGCCCTTGACACCCTACCCGATACCGTGCAGGGTACCTGCAATGTTCAGGTGGTGGCACATCCACGCAATACATTTAGTGCAGATGCAGGTACTGACCGGCAGATAAATAAAGGACAGACCGTCATGCTATCTGCTACAGATATTGGCGAAACTGCAACCTATCTATGGTACGATGATCATGGGATTTTAGTGGACTCCGTGAGGGAGATAGAGGTGGTTCCCGATACAACTACTACCTATAGGGTTGAAGTAATAGCTACATCGGACGATTTTAAGGATTTTGACGAGGTAAAGGTGAACGTAAAACAATACTTTATTACGTGTATATCGCCAAATCCTGCCAGCACTACTGTAACCGTACAGTACGACGTGACAAATGCTACTACGGCATCGCTGCTTTTTACACCTATAAATGCTGGACCAAGCTTTAGTTATCCGCTCAACACTTCGTTAAGTAGTATCAGTATTAATACATCCAGCTATATGGTTGGCAATTATATTGTAACTTTAATATGCAATGGCAATAATGTAGATAGTAAAGGATTGCTAATAAATTAAACCTACCACATGAAAGAAAAAATATTCCTTGGGTTTTTGTTTCTTTTGTCAGTAGTGTCCAAGGCAGAAGTGCATCATATTGTTAGTACAAAGTTTATACCTTCTACAAATGATTCTATTCATTTGGAAATAGGGCTATATTTTTCCCCTGCTGTAGATGCGTGTAGGCCACCATTGGGCAAGGCAATATCTTTCCGCAATGATACGCTGCAGTTAGATGTGTATTATGATCAAGGTGGGATAGCTCAAGGCTTTGGGTGTTATTCAACAGACACATTTACTATCGGCAAATGGGCTAATGTAATGAACATCACAGTTATTAATATTGTACCGCACGATATAAATAGTTTTTTGTCTCCTCCAGATACCATGTCCTTCAGACCTGGCGGGTTTATTCAGCGATCTCTTAATGTATCTGCACCTGCAGAAGGTGAACAATTATGGGTTTACCCCAATCCTGTTTCCAATACTTTGTTCATTGATGCTAAAAGAAGCTTGAGATCGATAACCATACAAGATGTGTACGGTAAGGTTGTGCTTTATGAAAGCAGTCCCGGTAATTCTATCGGGTTGGATATGCTCCCCAAGGGATTGTATCTACTGAAGATGGAAACGGAAGACGGTGTGCGAACAGAGAAAATAATAAAAGAGTAAAGACCTACCATAAGCGTAAATAATATCAGGCAATTTCTTTTCGGTGTCAGGTGTTTCACCTGACACCTTTTTTGTAACCCAACGTACACTGTCTGTTCGCCAATCAGTGTGATTTTTATAGCCGTTGCAGCTACTCTACATCTGGAACTTTCGTTTTGTAGTCTGAATGTGAACGTAAAACAATACTTTATCACCTGCCTCTCTCCTAATCCTTCCAGTACAGCTGTGACAGTGCAGTATGATGTAACCAATGCAACTACAGCATCACTACTTTTTACGCCGATAAATGCGGGGCCTAGTTTTAGTTGTCCGCTTAATACTTCATTGAGTAGTATCAGTATCAATACATCTAGCTAAATGGTTGGTAATTATATTGTAACTTTAATATGTAACGGTAATAGTGTGGATAGCAAGGCCTTCTAATGAATTAATATTCATCATGAAAAAAACACTGATTCTAATATTGATATTCTTAGTTCCAAAGCAAATTTCCGCGCAAATGATCAGCCAGTTATCATTTGTTCCCGCCCAGCAGGACTCTGTAAAGTTGGAGGTAAAGACTGGATTTGGAATGACTAATTGCCCCGATATGTATAGACATACGTTCCAGCTTAATAATGACACTTTATTTTTAAAGGTCTACTACGATCCGAGATATGTAAGTGGTGGTTTTTTTTGTACTAGTGTTGATACACTTTACCTGGGAAATTGGTCTATGCCATTTAGTGTTATCAGCGCTGTTTCTTACATTCTCGAGAGCGATACCGATACTGTGGTAAGACCACCATATAAATATATCCATCGCTCAGTAGGTATAAAAAACATAGCGATAAAGGAGCTTGATATTCAGGTTTACCCCAATCCTGTTTCCAATACTTTGTTCATTGATACTAAAAGAAGCTTGCGCTCGATAACCATACAAGATGTGTACGGTAAGGTTGTGCTTTATGAAAGCAGTCCCGGTAATTCTATCGGGTTGGATATGCTCCCCAAGGGATTGTATCTACTGAAGATGGAAACGGAAGGCGGTGTGCGAACAGAGAAAATAATAAAAGAGTAAAGACCTACCATAAGCATAAATAATATCAGGCAATTTCTTTTCGGTGTCAGGTGAAACACCTGACACCTTTTTTATAACCTTACGTACACCGTTTGTTCGCCAATCAGTGTGTTTTTAGCCATTAAAGCTACTCTACATCAGGAACTTTTGTTTCGTAAGAGGCGTGTGTATATTTTGATTCAATCATAAAATCAGCGCTTGCTCTATTACAGGCTAAAGGGATATTCCAAAGGACGGCCAGGCGCTGCAAGGCTTTTACGTCATTGTCGTGCGCCTGTTGCTCTAACGCATCCCAAAAGAATACGACCATATGAATATCGCCGTTTGATATAGCGCTGCCGAGTTGCTGATCGCCACCATATGGGCCGCTGAGCAATCGCTCCACCTTTCTGTTGAGCGCCTTCTCTAAATGCTGGCCTGTGGTGCCGGTTGCAATTAATTTGAAGTCCTGCAGATGTGCAGCGTTTTCTACGGCCCAGTCTACCAGCTCGTCTTTCCGGCTATCGTGTGCAACAAGTGCTATTGTCTTGTTTTGTGGCAATATTCTGGTTCCCATAAATCATGTTTTTGAAATACACTATAGTACACAGTACTACTATGCCAATGAACAATCTATTGGTATGGGGATGTATAGCAGATACAATACTTAGTACTAGCCCGGGCAGGTATGGAGCACAGCAGATATAAAAAAATTTTGTTGCCCGCTGCTTCAATTAGGTTATCTTGTATGCATTATATCTTACGATGAATAAAGCAGGGCCTATAATAGTTATAGAGGATGACATGGATGACCAGGTAATGCTGGAAGAGATATTTCAGAAGCTCAACTACAAGAATGAGATAATATATTTTACCGATGGCAACAAGGCCCTGGATTTTCTGAACAAAACGGACACCCAGCCATTTCTTATACTGTCGGATATAAATATGCCCAAGATAAACGGGTTTGAACTCAGGAACAAGGTGTTCACCAACGAGCAGCTGCAAACCAAGTGCATACCCTACCTGTTCTTTACAACCGCGGCCGATAAAAGAAGTGTAACACAAGCTTATGCGCTGTCGGTTCAGGGCTTTTTTATGAAGCCAAGTGGAATGGCCCATATGGAGAATACGATCAGAAAGATAGTAGAGTACTGGCAGGAGTGTATCGCGCCAAGCCAGTTTCTGTAAGCAGTGCGGCTATTTATATGCCGTAACATATACACTGCAAACTGCTTAGTCCTTATTGCGGTTGACAATTATGTAACCGTCGCTGGAGTATAGTATGCTGCCATCATCTGCTGTGCAGGTTGCATGTTTGCGGCATTGTGCACGCCTGAGGCCCTCTATAGCGCCGCTATGCAGATGCTCCTTACCGCAGAAGGCACATTTATCAGTTAAGGGCACAATACCCTTTTGCACTTTAGAATAGTCCTTTGACAGCAGGAGGTACTTAATCCCATCGATCTCTTCGTATTGTATCGGCTGGTTCGTCTTTGCTTTTGTATTTTTTACAACCATGTTGGTTTAGTTTTTACGGTTTGCGGTCGGTAGCTTATCTCCGAAGAAGCTATTGTGCAATCGTACTTGCCTTACTATGGCGGCGCATTTCAGGTAATCTTCTACCATTGTAAAATAATCTAACAGGCACATCAGCATTTTATGGCCATAGGCGTACATCAGTGTGTCGAACTGATGAAGGGTAATGTTGAAGATAATGTCTTTTTGCTTTTCGGCATCATTCCATATACCGGCATATTTACTAAAACAGCCAGACCGTTGGGCGGCATACATCCACGCTGTTGCAATCTCTGTTTCCTTAACTTTTAATTTGATCATCTTTTCTCCCTTTATCATGGTGCTGTTTATTTTTTGTTTTTCACCTGGCGAATAGGGGTGAAACGAATATCCTGTCTCCTGGCGGCCTTCTGTGCACCAACCTCATTTTGTATTTAAGGATAATGATGAAAATGCCTGCTTAAAGAGGAATATTGTTAGCTACTAAAGTGCGTAGATATCGCAGGCAAGTGGCCTCCAGGTGTAAGACTAATACGCGTGGCTAAAGTAAAGATACGAAATTTAAAGGGTGCCGGAGACAAATACTTTTCCGTTGTGTTACTTGCCCATCCTGATCTTCGTGGTCATGTCAGCATGTTTGTAGAGTATAGGCAGTGTTTGTTCGATCATATTCTTCAGCTCCGTTGTGTTTGCAATCTTATTTTGCTGTTCAAGCTTCTTTATAAGGTCTTGCTGTTTTTCGGCCATAGCTGCTGCCCATTCTTTATCCCATCCATTTCCCATCTTCCTGGTTATGCTTATGATGTTGCCGGTATCTACTTTAGGTATATTATAGCCTTCACCGTATGCATAAGTAGCCAATTGGGCTAGCAATCTGTGATGGTCAGCAAGCATAGCTTCGGCATGGGTGCGAAGTCTGGTATCAGTGCTTTTCATAAGCCCGGCGTTTAGCCATACAATTAACCAGTCTATATCGTCAATTACCTTTGTTACAAAGACCTGGTCGGTGGTTGTTGGCGTTAACGTCGATGCGCCTGTCTCAGGCACTCCTCTTTCTTTCTGACTGGCTCTTATGTCGCGGTCATCTCTTTTATCGGCTCTTTTGCTGGTATCGCAGGCTGCAAGTAGCACCAGAAAGATGACAGGCAATAGCCTCGTAGCAATGTTGTATACGCTCATTACAAGTGATTTCTTTTATAAAAATGCTTGTTGATATATAATAAGCTGTAAAATAGTGCCTTGAGGTCTGGCTTGAGATAATAATAACAGACATTTACCAATTCACACATCTCTTCAATAGGGTATGCTTACACTTGCTCAGTTCGGACTAATGTTTATCGAGTTGTTCCGCAAGTTTACAAGAGTGTCCCTAATCGGTTTAAGCGTTCCCGTGGGGGAATAAATTTAATAAATAATGCAAAGTATCTGACCGGAGCCTTACTAAGGCAGTTCAATAGCTGGAGTCGTTCCGCAGACCTTTCGGAATAGCTTGGACAACGCCGTTTTATAATTGGTATTAGCCTTTCATTAGTCGTGCGTATATTTAAGTATTAACAGCGATCTTACAACCGACACCGCAAGACCCAATGTTGCATACGTTCAAAAAACACATAGATAAATTCGTGCAGATTTCTGACGATGAATTTGAGGAGATTCAGAAATTCTTTGACGTAAAAAACGTGGCTAAGAAAGAAAACTTGTTAGAAGAAGGGCAGGTATGCAGACATCATTATTTTGTATTGGAAGGCTTACTACGAAAGTTTTACATCAACGAAAAAGGCGTTGAGCAGACAACCGAGTTTGCCATAGAAACCTGGTGGATGACTGACAATATTGCTTACGAAAGAAAGATCCCTTCAGAGTTCTATATTCAGGCGGTTGAAAAATCTAAGGTGCTTTATATTACACAGGACAATCAGGAAAAATTACTAACGATGTTCCCGGGATTGGAACGCTATTTCCGATTTGTTTACCAACGGGCTTATGCAGCGGCTCAGATGCGTGTCAAATATCTTTTCTCACTTTCTAAAGAAGAGTTTTATGTTCAATCGATCAGCAGGTATCCTGAATTTGCCCAACGTATCCCCCAATACTTACTCGCATCCTTTTTAGGATTCACCCCCGAATATTTAAGCGAGATCCGTAAGAAGCGCATTTCTTAAACCAGTTTAAGTTTTATCGTCTCAGCATTTTTCACTTTTGCATAGAACATTTAAAACGATTCATGCAATGCAGACACGATTCAACATTAAAACAGTAGCTCCTGGTGCGCTGAAAGCAATGGCTGGTTTAGAAGTCTATCTTTCTCAGTCGTCTATATCCAGAACAATCAAGGAGCTTATTAAAATCCGTGCTTCACAGATCAATGGCTGTGCGTTTTGTATCAATATGCATACACAGGACGCTATCAAAAATGGTGAAACAAATCAGCGTATTTTTTTATTGACAGCCTGGAGGGAAGCCGGAGCTATTTTTACAGAAGAAGAAAGAGTTGTGCTGGCTATTACGGAAGAAATAACATTGATCCATCAGGGCGGATTATCGGCTGACACGTACGCAAACGCTCTAAAGTTCTTTAGCGAGGCCCAGATTGCAGATATTATAACGGCAGTTGTAACCATCAACGTATGGAATAGGGTTGTGCTGAGCACCCAGTTACAGATAGGGGAAAGTATGGTATAAGGCAACCCCGCTGGTTTAAGTCTCCCCTTGGAAGGCCTAAGCCAGCGAGGTTAAACTTCATGCAGCTTAGCGCATAGGCTTTCTTTTGTGTACTATAAGTTGCTTGAGGTATATGAGTATGATACCAATGACTATGATCAGCAGCGTATCAAACCCAAACCTCTTGAACAGGTGACCGCAAGCCGTCCACTCACCTATAAACATGCACATACCTATTGCCGTAGCCGCCGGTATAAGTACCAGCGCTATGAGCGGACCTGCTATTACATTGCGGCGGTACGACAGGTACATGATGATGCTGGCCATTGCCGCACCTACGGATAATATAGCATCCTGCAGGCGTATCTGTTGCAGGCCATGCAGAAACTCGGAGGAGAGAAACTTGTGCTTCATGTCTAGGGAGTATAGCGTCATCAGATAGAAGGTAATGCCGCCCGTTAGTATCAGCGCGGAGTAGCCTGCCAGCGAAGATTTGAGCCCTTCCCAGATAACGGCGTTGTTCCTAAGCACCAGGCCGAGGGGGAGCTTGGCCAGTGGCTCAAGGCCCGGCGCAATGACCGAGGCCGCAATAAATGCAATGAGCTGCGTATGTATCTCTGATAGAAAACCGACCGCGGTGATGGCACCACCGATAGCCATCAGCAAGAGGTAGTTAACAGTAAGCTGGCCGTTATGCCGCAGGCCCGTTTCCATCTCTTCCCATATGGCCTCATCGTAGTCGCTGTCTATCTCTGCCTGTTTCTCTTTATGGTTTATGCTGGCTACTTCAGATGTTACCACGTAGTAGCTGGTGCCCGAAGCCTGTTCTGAAACCAGCCGTAGCACATCATCAATACCACGGTTCAGGACGTGGATGTGCATATAGTCGCCCCGTGGTTTCAACGAACCATCTTTTACTATAGTAACTCCAATTACATACGGGTTTCGTATCAGCGCTTGCTGTATTATAGCTGATTTATCATGTTCAATGGCTAGTTCAATGGTTCTGTGCATAATATCATCGTATAGTGCAAGTCCGGCATACGGATCCGGTTGTGTGATATGCAGGGCGTAAAAATCGTGCTATGCAGTTCTTTAGAGCGTTATGACTGCTTACGCAGGTGATGTAGCGTGTACATTAACGATCGTACAGATTGGCTGTTCTATCAAGCCAGATGACAACATGGTAAAACAAGAATTGTTTCGGGAAATAATAATGCATACGTTTACGATGCATAAAAGTCTTATGTGTTATTTCATTCAAACAAACGAAAATGAAACAGCTTAAGCAATTAATTGTATCTGCGATATTTCTTTGCATGCCATTTGCCGCACAGGCACAGCCGCAACAGGTAGTGGATAGTGAATATACTCCTGTCATCAGCCAGCCAATCTATGATAAAGAAAAGGGCCCTACCGTGGTGGTAGATGGAGGGCATCATAACTTCCATACGCTGGATGATAAGTTTGCCCCTTTTGGTAAGGTGGCGCATATGCACGGCTTCCGTGTACACAGCCGGGCGGGTAAGATAGAAGCACAGGACCTGAAGAGCATTAAGATATTGGTAATAGCTAATGCACTGAATGCACAAAATGTAGATAGCTGGAAACAGCCTGTGCAACCTGCCTTCACATCCGAAGAAGTAAAAGCAATAAATAACTGGGTGCATGATGGCGGAAGCCTGTTTCTAATAGCCGACCATATGCCATTTGCAGGGGCGGCTGCTGGCTTGGCTGCCTCGTTTGGTTTTACTTTTAATGACGGCTTTGCCATGTGCCGGCCAAGGAGAAAATTTGATCTGTTTACCTATGCCGATAGCACACTGTTGCATAGTGAGCTAACTAATATGCACCAGCCTATAGATAGTATCGTCACTTTTACTGGGCAGGCTTTTGGCATACCGGCTGGCGCCACTTCGGTACTCACCTTTGACCCTGCCTATATGGTGCTGATGCCCGAGGTAGCCTGGGAGTTTAGCAATGAAATGAAAATGCTACCTGCCGGCGGTATGAGCCAACTTGCCTATACTACGTATGGCAAGGGCAAAGTAGTAGCGGCAGGAGAGGCAGCCATGTTTACAGCACAGCGGGTCGGCGATGTAAGGATAGGCCTGAATGCGCCGTATGCACCTAACAACATAAGATTGCTGACTAGTATACTAGAGTGGCTTGCGAAGTAGGCGGTAATATGTAGTGCTTGTATGGAGGTTTTGCTAAATCGCTTCCATCCCCTTTCTCGTAAGTGATACCATACCTGCAGATGTAACAGAAATATAGCCTTTGGCATCTAGGCCCAGCATTAACAATTCGAGTTCCCGCGCAGCGATGCCGCTGTCAATCGATATTGTTCTCGCATTTATTATAGTAAACCCCTTTTTAGTGAGGCTTTTAATGCTGGCGAGGATCTTGACTAGGTCTGTCATTTACACGGTGTAGCGGTAAAGGTAACACATTAAAGGCTGGTAATGGCGGACTTTCCTTTGTGCGTAAGTATTATGGTATCTCCATGCTTTGTGAGATAGCCTTTTAACGCAAGGCCGTCAATTACGTCGTCGATTTTGTTTTCGTCTAACCCCGAATGCGGAACCCGCTTTAATTTGTCGATAGGTAAAGCGCTGTCTCCGGGACTGGCCAGGCTTTGAATAAACGTAAGTACTTTGATTATTTCCATTAAGAAACGGCTCGGTTTAATATTTGATCAGGCAATGGCAATAGTGAAGAACAGCTTAATGGCCCAATCTGTCCGAACCGCCCGGCTAAACGCCGTTAGATATGATATAAAGGTACGCATTTCCTTTCAAGGAGTACCTTATTTCTTTGTTAGCATTTGTCGACATACACATGGCCAAGCCATATTTTCTAAAACGGATTAAGTGTATGCTTGTTCCAAGCTGCCGCATTGATCAAATCCAGTTGCAACTTTCAGGCATCTGCATGCCACCAGATGAAAAGTATAGGGGCCGCACTGAGCGGCCCCTATGTCTGTAGTCAGATTGTCTATAACTTTTCTATTTTTTTGTGAACAGTTCCATTTTTGCCAATGGCCTGTATGTAATAGATTCCTGGTTGCAATTGTTTCATATCTATTCGTACCATGCGGTCACCATCCGTTTCCCGCTCAATGACCGTCTGCCCCAGATTGTTGACTAGTTTCAAAGCCCGGTAATTTCCATGCTCATCTACTATGGTTAACAGGTCGGCTGCAGGATTTGGATATACAATCAGCCTGTCGCTACCTGTCGCATCTTGTATGCCCGCCGGTGCTGCTATTCTGTTGTACGCATAGTTCGTGAGCACCACAGGGTTGATGTCGAAGTAGATACCGGCCCTGTTTGTTATGGGTGTGTAGTAGGGCAAGCCGGTCTTCGTGCGGATGCTATAACTTACAAAACCTTTATTGTAGCGTTTCGAGTTTGAATCGGGAAGGTGTATGTCCGGGAAGTCGAATTTCACGATGGTCTTACCAATGTTATTTTTTACAAGCCGCTTCATCATCGTATGCGATGAGCTGATCACTTCCAGCGACGCCGGGTCTACATGTTGCGACAAGGTGTCGAGTATGTGTATATTAAAAGCCGTATCGCCACCGAGGTTCTCAAAGTTGATCGTATAGGTGAGTCTTGTACCAGACGCAATGTCGCCTGCCGGGGTTACTATCTTGTCGTTGGGGTCCCATGCGGCTACTACGGGGTCGCATTGGCTTAGCGTGTTATCAGAAGGGTTGGCATCCCCGATGACAGGCGTTATGGTGACGGAATTACAAACCGTATCGCCAAGATTAACGACGGCTGCCGTATCTAACCATAGTACCAGTGGTTCGCTATGCGAGTTAGATACATTGACATTCCATGTAATTACCTGTCCGCTGACGCTTGTAGGGGCAGGGCTTGCCGACTTGTATTTATACTTGCTGCTAAGTGTAAGTGTTACATCAGCATTCTTTACGCCACAGCCATTGTTGGTGGCCAGTATAAATATTTGCGACGTATTTACCGGACGGAACCTGTTGGTCATTTCTACTCCAAGATCATATAGCGTTGTGTTGTTACAGGTATATCCAAATGGTACAAATCCTGCAAAGCCGCTAACAGGCGTTGTAATAGTGATGATGCCTGATGAGGGGCAGGCAAAGATGGTACCCAGCGGGGCACTTATGTGCCTGAATTTATATGTCGTGCCAGGCGTAGTTTTGTACTCGACTGCCCCTTTGAAAGATACTGTATCGATAATGGTTCCTGCTGAATCTACCTCCACCTGCGTGGTGTCCCTCGTCAACCCTTCAGAGTAGTCGGGTGTACAGTTGCTGTTTTGGTCTATGTATGAGGTGAGCACAACGAATTCACAATACGCATCCAGGTTATCAGTTACTGTATCAGCAGGAATACCGCTTCTGTATAGTACCGATGTAATGGTATAGACGCCTGCGGCAGCGTAGTCGTAAGTGAAATATGCATGATCCTGTGTATCGGTGAGGTAAAGGGTCGTATCATTACCATCACCCAAGAAAGTTTTGACAGACAGGCCAGTATCGCGTTTGCTGATGTTGTATTGATAAAGCATCTTCTGGCATTGATACTGGGAAGCAATATGCTGGGTAAAGACCTGAGCAAAAGTGTCGGGTGCCCATGCCCATAGGCATAGGATAAGTAGAACTATCCTTTTCATAAGATTGAGGTTTAGATATGTGAACGTTAAAAGTTCTTTAAACAAGTTATATGCCAAAAAAATTAAAGCCAGACGATACATATGAATTTCAACGGAAGCCAGATTGGTTTGGTGTGGCATTTAGTCAAAATCGCTACAGTTTGGTTTCATTAACAGTGAGATGAACTGTTATGCCTGAAAATTGAAAAATTGTACCTGTTGTATTCCGGGCAAATGTTACAGCTTTGCGCTAAGGGGATTTCATAAACCTAACAAACTGCATTATGACAACAGATCAATTGGTGCGATCGCTTATCGACAATCATAGCACAACCGCAAATTTCATATGCTCCTTGACGGATGCGCAATTTGTACACAGCCACAGTGGAAAATGGTCGGCGGCGCAGCAGTTGTCGCATCTCATCCTTTGTCTTATGCCCATAAACCAGGCATTAGCTGCCCGCGATTATATACGTGAAAAATTTGGTGTGCAGAGCCGCGCGGCTATGAGCTACGATGATGTGATTGCAAACTATAAAGCTGGCTTGCAAAACGGTGGTAAGGCGCCGGAGCGGTTTCTGCCACCTGTTATAGATGTGGCCCAAAGGGATACGCTACGTAACCAATTAGATGAAATTTTGATCGCGCTGCGAGACCAAATAAGCACTTACAGCGAAGCAGAGCTGGATACGCTGGTATTGCCGCATCCATTCATGGGGCTACTTTCTATCCGGGAGATGTTATACCTGATGTCTTATCATCCGCTACATCATCTGGCGCAGGTAAAGGAGCACCTTGTACAGCCGTCCGCTTGATGCTATGGCTCTACCTCCATAACCAGCTTGCGCCCCATAGCCTTATTTTCTTCCAACATTCGGTGAGCTTCTGATACTGCCGCAACACTAAGACCGCCGACACATAACACTTGCGGAGGTCGTAATGAACCGTCATCGATGAGTTGAGTGAGATAAGTCAGTTTGTCGCCGTAGTGGTGTAGCATGTGTGGCTCTGCGGCATAGGCATAGTTGGCGATGTTGTAGATGTTGGCCGCTATATCGAATAGCACGCCTTTTGATTGCGGGCTGCCCAGGAAGGCTACATCGGCATAGTTACCATTTACCTTTAGTACCTCGCTGCATATATCGGACATAGTGCCGCCTACTATATCTATGCAGTAGTCATAGTATTTACCTTCATTTGCTGAGATAGCCAGGCTTGCCGGTTGCGGCTGCCGGTAGTCAAGTATTTGTTCGTCAGCCAAACCGAGCTTGCGTAAAGCCTGCTTGCTTTGTTCATTACCGGCAAAAGAAACAATGTTGTTCAAGCCACTTATACGCAATAGCTGTATCAGTACCAACCCTACGCCGCCTGCACCACCGGCAATAAGTACGGAGTCTTTGCTGCCTATCTGCATACGCTCTGCACATTGCAGTGCGGTCAGGCTCACCATGGGTATAGCAGCTGCTTCGGTGTAGCTTATGCCCTTCGGCATTCGTGCCACCATTTGCTGTGGTATACTTACATATTCTGTGTACGTGCCATTGGAGCCCAGGCTGCCTACATAAGCATATACATTATCGCCATTAGAGAAAGTGCTGTTGCCTGCATCGGCAACAATCCCTGCCAACTCACGACCCAGCACTGGTGACTTCAGCAGCTTGCTTTCGCCCAGGCCCAGACGCATTTGGTAGTCTATGGGGTTGAAGGCTGTTGCTTTGATACGTATCAGCACATTGCCGGGAGGATTACCAGGTACGGCAATATCCTCCAGCATAAACTGATCGGTACCGCCAAAGTCCTTTAGTACGACTGCTTTCATCGGGATGCTTTCTTTACGGCAAAGTAAGGGAGCGCACTACAATGTCATAATATGATTGCCTGATAGGTGTATATGACATCGTAATAGCTTGAGTGGGTACTCAGTTCCTGTTGTATGTTCCGGTTTCTCACGCCAACGTCGTGTACTAATAATGGTGAGTTTGAAGAGCGGCGCTATGTGAGCAGACTAGAAACTATGTGTTATCTTCATACATGCTTCGAACGATACTCTTGATATTGCTTATGCTGCAGGCCTTTAGGGTCCCTGCACAACAGGGATATGCCCGGACAGGGTTAATATTTTTCCGGCCTCATTCGGTAGCGATAACACCTGAAATAAAGAGATCACTTACCGGCATCAGGAATACGTTGATAATTTACCCTAATGAAAAGGTGTTTTTGCTGGGCACACGGAGCGGGAAGGATGGGCAGGAGGTATACTCAATCATGCGCCTGCATGCCATCCGGCAATTCCTAGTAGACACGTTTAAGATCGATAACAACCGCATCATTATGCTGGCAGAGCAAGAGGGCGACCGGGATGCCGTGCTCTTCCGTATAACCAAGGTAGCAGAAATGAAGGAAGCGCGTCCATGCGTCCCCCTCTAGCTTTTGTGCAAGCTAAATGATCAAAAAACGTTCAGTTTGAGCTCCGACCTATCTACGAAGATATTGATCTTAGCATTCGGGTCGTTTATAATAGCTGTCACCATACCATCGTCGATAGTGGTGCATGAGAAATATTGTACTGCAGGGATTTTCTTAAGCGGGTGTACTATATGATGGTAAGTATCAGTACCATCAACAGGCACTACGTCTAGTATCAACAAAAACTTATAACCTTCGGATAGCAGCTCTCGATGCAGCTCCTGCGTCAGACGTTCCATGCGGGACAAACAATTTTATTTATTACACCCACATGGCCACGGGGCTTGCAAATGTAGTATTGTTTGGCTGATTAGCAATGTGTTAACGGATATTGCTTAGATAAATAACACCCGCTTTACCCTTTCGCCCACAGCATGGCTATCAGGTCGGTATTGGGTATCTTCTCAACACCCAGCTGCCGCAGCATGGTGATGAGCTGACCGCGGTGGTAGGTGCCGTGGTTGAAGGTGTGTTGCAGGATGAACTTCACCGGCGTTTTGTGCAGGTCGCCCTTGCGGCTGCGGTATTCCGTTACATGCTCAAAGCCCCGGTCGTCGAACTGCTTATTTACAAAATCCAATAGCCCGGCCGAGGCTTTTTGCCAGTTTTGGCAGGCTTCGGCGAAGGTTCTGGTAAAGCCGCTTTCGGCCCACACGGGGTATTCCGCCAGCAACAGGCGATCGAGCCATACCTGCTCGGCGCTCCACATATGGTACACCGTCTTGCGGATGGAGGGGAAGCTGCTGGCTATATGCGTGTCCAGTTGTTCATCCGTCAGCCGCTGCAAAGCCTGTATAATGAGGCCATTAGCCCAAATATGATACTTTGCCATCTGTATGAATAAATCCTTCATCTGTAACGCGTAACTTTGCAGCGAATTTAATAAGTCTCAACATAATGACGGAACAGGATAATTTGGGTTTCGATACGGTATGCGTACATGGCGGTCACCAGGAAGATGGCCACCGGGCACACCTTACCCCCATCTACGCCACCAGCACCTATACCTACGACTCGGTAGAGCAGGCGGTGAACATCTTTAAGGGTGACGAGAAAGGATATATATACGGGCGCTTTGGGAACCCTACCATCAACGAGGCCGAAGACAAAATAGCCATGATGGAAGCCTACGGGCTGAAAGACAGCCAGGGCAACCAGCTACAGCTAAAGGCGATACTGCATGCATCGGGCATGGGGGCTATTACCACTATGGTATTGGCCAATGTAAAAGCCGGCGAGAAAATCATTACCCATCAGTCATTATACGGCGGTACGCAGGAGCTGATAGACAAAGTACTGCCGGGCCTTGGCATCGAAACCATCATTGTCGACTTCCACGACCTGGCTAAGACAGAAGAGGCCATAAAGGCCGATAAGAGCATCAGTATGATGTACGTGGAGACACCCGCCAACCCTACGCTGCAATGCGTGGACCTCGAAGCGCTGACTGCACTGGCTAAACAGCACGGCCTTACGGTTTGTGCGGATAATACATTTGCCACGCCTTACCTGCAACAGCCGTTTAAATACGATGTAGACTTTGTAATGCACTCTACCACCAAGTTCCTAAACGGGCATGGTACTGCTGTGGGCGGCATCGTCATAGGCCGCGACCTGGAGAAGATGAACGGCATCGTAACCAAGACGCACCGCCTGCTGGGTGGCAATAGCAATGCCTTTGAAGCCTACTTGCTTACTAATGGACTGCGTACGTTTAGCCTCCGTATGGAGCGCCATTGTGGCAATGCCGAGAAAGTTGCCACTTACCTGAATGAACATGCGGCAGTATCCTGGGTGAACTACCTTGGGCTGGAGTCGCACCCCGACTATGCCATAGGCAAAAAACAAATGAAACACCCCGGCGCTATGCTCAGCTTCGAGCTGAAGGGCGGCTTCGATGCGGGTGTGAAATTTATCAATAGTCTGAAGCTTTGCACCAGCGCCGTATCGCTGGGTACCTGCGATACGCTGGTAGTACATGCAGCATCCACCACACACGTAGGCGTACCGCGCGATAAACGCGTAGAATATGGCATTACCGACGGGCTGATAAGAATGAGCGTAGGAATAGAGAATGTAGAAGACATCATAGCCGATATAGAACAGGCATTGAGCTAAACAAGAATTATAGAACAATCACACGTTTCGATAATAAATACAAATGAAGACAGTATATGTAATTGACGCCGTTCGTACACCTATAGGTAAGTATGGCGGCAGCCTGGCAACCGTTCGTCCTGACGACCTGCTGGCGCATGTGATAAAAGCATTGGTAGAGCGCAATCCGTCCATCGATGTAAACGAGATAGAAGATGTGATAGCCGGTGCTGCGAACCAGGCCGGTGAAGATAACCGCAACGTAGCCCGTATGGCAGCGCTGCTGGCGGGACTACCTGCCAGTGTGGGCGGCAATACCGTGAACCGTCTTTGTGCATCGGGCCTGCAGGCGATCATGGATGCATCGCGCGCCATTATGTGCGGCGATGGTGAACTGTTCATAGCCGGTGGAGTAGAGAGCATGACGCGTGCGCCATTCGTAATGGCGAAAGCAGAAGGTGCCTTTGCACGTGTACCGGAGATGTATGATACAACTATGGGCTGGCGCTTTATAAATAGCAAGCTGAGTGCCTTGCATCATCCATACACGATGGGTGAAACTGCCGAGAATGTAGCAGAGCGTTATAATGTGACGCGCGAAGCGCAGGATGAATTTGGCCTGCTGAGCCAGCAACGCTATGCGGCTGCACATAAGGCAGGAAAATTCAAAGAGGAGATAGTACCGGTGACCGTAGAGCTGGGTAAAGGAAAGACCATGGTATTTGATACCGACGAGCACCCGCGCGAAACAACGCTGGAAAAGATGGCTGCCCTGAAGCCTGCCTTTAAAAAGAACGGTACCGTAACAGCTGGTAACTCCAGCGGCATCAACGATGGTGCGGCTGCACTATTGCTGGCCTCTGAAGATGCCGTGAAGAAATATAACCTGAAGCCAATAGCTAAAATAAAGAGCATGGCCATAGCAGGCGTAGAGCCAGCCGTGATGGGCCTTGGCCCGATACCTGCTACGCAAAAGGCATTGAAACGCGCCGGCCTGCAAGTGAGCGACCTTGATCTGACAGAGCTGAACGAGGCATTCGCAGCGCAAGGCATACCCAGCATGAATGAACTGGGCCTCGACCCCGAGAAAGTAAATG
Source organism: Sphingobacteriales bacterium (assembly GCA_004144175.1). Lineage (GTDB taxonomy): Bacteria > Bacteroidota > Bacteroidia > Chitinophagales > Chitinophagaceae > Polluticoccus. The sequence continues at coordinate 116,629 of SEFT01000003.1, read as the reverse complement.
TGAATGGCGGCGCCATAGCTATAGGCCACCCGCTGGGCTGTAGCGGTGCGCGCATCTCTACCACGCTGCTATACGAACTAAAACGCCGCGGTGGCAAGTATGGCCTGGCTACTATGTGTATAGGCGTAGGCCAGGGATCGGCGATCATCTATGAAATGATTAATTAAGTTAAAAGTCAAACCTGCCTGCCGGCAGGCAGGGTGAAAACCCCAAAGTGCAGCGAGTTGCTTAATGTATCTATGGGTTTTTGCTTTAGACTTAATCACTTGGTTTTTGGTTTTGACTTTTAACTTTTGACTTCTTCCATAATGCATAAGATCGATATTCATACGCACATTATGCCCGAGCATATACCAAACTGGTTTCAAAAGTTTGGTTATGGCGAGTTCATTCACCTGGAGCACCATAAGCCTTGCTGCGCCAAAATGATAAAGGGCGATAAGGTTTTCCGCGAGGTAGAGCAAAACTGCTGGGACCCGCATGTACGCCTGAAGGAAATGGACACCACCGAGGTGACCACACAGGTATTGTCGACCATTCCGGTATTGTTCAACTACTGGGCCAAACCCGGGCATGGGCTGGAGACAGCACGCTTCTTTAACGACCATATAGCGCAGTGCGTAGTACACGAGCCTAAACGTTTCATCGGCCTTGGCACGGTGCCATTGCAGGATATTGATATGGCGATAAGAGAAATGGAGCGCTGTGTGAAAGAGCTGAAGATGCCGGGCCTGGAGATAGGCTCCAACATCAACGGCAAGAATCTAAGCGATCCTTATTTCCATCCCTTCTGGCAGGCGGCTGAAGAACTGGGTTGCAGCCTGTTTGTACACCCCTGGGAAATGATGGGTGAGAACGATATGATGAAGTATTGGCTGCCCTGGCTGGTAGGTATGCCTGCGGAGACCGCGCGTGCCATCAGCTCAATGATATTTGGCGGAGTGTTCGAGAAGCACCCGAAGCTACGCGTGGCATTTGCGCATGGTGGTGGTAGTTTTCCATTTACCATTGGCCGTATAGAGCATGGCTTTAATGTGCGCCCTGACCTATGTGCGATCGACAATGGCGTCAACCCGAGGGAGTACCTTGGCAAGTTCTGGATAGATGCACTGGTGCACGACCCTAAAGCGCTAGACTATGTGATAGACGTAATAGGCGGCGATAAGATATGTATGGGCAGCGACTATCCCTTTCCGCTGGGTGAACACCACCCCGGCAAGCTGATAGCCGAGCATGTAAAAGACCACAAGCTACGCGACCAGATGCTGGCGAGCAACGCCCTGCAATGGCTGGGATTACAATAGCATAACTGAAGCACTATATAAGAATGTAGTAATTTTATCATGCCGATAGATTACTACATTTTCTTTTTTATGGTATTTTGTAATGTAGCGGTGTGCCGCGTTTCTTCTGATCAAGAGGAACAATATTATTAAACAGGATTAGCTGAAAGAGATTATATGGGATTCCGTTCGAAAATACTGGTATTGTGTATTTGCACATTGATAGCTATTGCGGGAGGGTATATTGTTTCGTGGAGTTGCGGACCTATGCTTACAGAAGATCAGGGACGGTTTTCTATCTTTCGCCCCGATGTAGCGGTGGGCAGCAGCCTGGAGCCATTCTACTATACCGAACGTTTTCTGAACTCCAACACCCCCGACCCCGCCGGCATCGACTACCTGCGCAACTGTGAAGAGTGGCGGACATTTACCGAAGGCAAGGCGGCGCTAAATGATATCTATACTATACAGTACAATACCTCGCCCGATAGCTTTGTAGCTGCATATAATAGCAAAAAGTGGGATGCTTATAAGAACAACAGCTTTGTGCAATGGATGCTGAAGAAAAGCAACAGAGAAGCGCTGCAATATATGGCGCTGGCTAAGCGGGTAGAGCAGGGGCAAAACTTTAATGCAGACGCCTGGGACAATCCGCAGCCCAAGCCCTATCGTTTCGACTCGCTGGCGACATTTGCTGCACAGCAGGCAGATACAAAACTTCCGGAATTCCTGAAACAGCGCTATGCCTTCCAGGCGGTAAAGCTTTGGTACTATACCAACGACTCAGCTTTTGACAAAAACCTGATAACTACTTACGACAAGCATCTGAAGGGTAAAAGCATAATAACGGCACATTGGGCATTGGTGTATTATGCCGGGGCGCAGGAAAGCGCTACCGAACGTGTGCGCTATTTGCTGCAAGCGTTCGACAAGTCTGAGGAGAAGAAGGTATATGCTTATAAAAATATTACAGTACAAGAGCTTGCTGATTTTGAAAAGGAGAATACAGATACGAGCCTCGTGCCGGTAGTGTATGCTATGAAGGCGATCGGGAATTCGGGTAAAGCACTGGCAGAGATACAGGATGTGTACCGCTATGCGCCTAATAGCGTGTACCTGCCATTACTGATAAGCCGTGAGGTAAACAAGCTGGAAGACTGGCTGCTGACGCCTGAAGTGCTGGGCTTCTCGAGCAGGCTAAAGGAGAATGAGTATTACCAGCAGGCAGCGCGTAATGGGAGCGAAAATAATGCTACCTACACGGAGTATGCACAAAAGAACTGGGCAAAGGATAAGGCATACCTGAGAGATGTGAGGCGGTTCCTGCAAACAATGCTGGAGGATAATTATGCAAATAAGAACTTTCTGCGGCTGGCGATTGTACACCTGTACCATTTAGAAGGCAACTATAGCGAGGCTAAGTCTTACCTGGTAGATATAAATGTGGTAAACGAAAAAGCCTGGCAGGTACAACTGGAAATTGAGCGGCTTGTATCGCTGGTGCATCTGAATGACATTAAGGAACCCGAAACCCAAGAGCAGATCTATGCAGGCCTCAAAAGGCTGGAGCAACAAGGGCAACTGCCAATAAGCGCACAACGCCCGGAAGAGGGTGGCATTGAGGTGGAGGCAGCAGAGATGAGCGATGATATATCGGAGGTATTGCTGCTAATAAGCCGAGAGTACAAAAAGAAAGGTGATTTACTTACCGCAGGTCTGCTGCACCAGAAAGCGGACATTCTCATCAATGAATATGACGGTACGGACGGCGGTTCAGGGTTCGGTTATAAACAAATTGCTTATTTCGACCGCTATGCTTCACCGGCTACTATGGATTCATTGATCGACTTTAAAAAGAGACTGACGAAGACAGAATTTGAACACTATATAACGCCGCAGAACTGGGCGGCGGATGACTTCTACAAAGACCTGAAGGCTACTATACTGATACGCGAGAACAAGTATAGTGAGGCGCTGGCAGTGTTCAATACCATGCCCGATGACTTCTGGCAAAAGAACTATGAGTTTAAAGAATACCTGCCTAAGAAATCGGTACTAAATGCGGGCACGCTGCTGCCCGGCGAGAGTGGGCCAACTACCACCTACGCATACCCCAGCAAGAAGCTGGTACTCGAAGATATTATAAGGCAACAGGAGATACTGGCTGCTACGCCAGACCCGAAAAAGAAGGCTAACACCTACTTTCTGCTGGGTAATGCTTATTATAACATATCCTTCTACGGCAAGGCCTGGATGCTGTTTAGCTATGGAAACTCGGCCAGTGAGGTGTATAGTAATGCAGACGATACACGCTGGCACAACTGGGCCTTCTTTAGCCTCTACCCCAATAGTGTGAAGTATGGCAACAGCTACTACCGCCTGTCGGATGCGATGAATATGTACTACCGCGCCTACAACTACGCTGGCACCAACCGTGAACTGGCAACTAAGGCGCTGCTGATGCTCACCTACTGCGACCACCTGGTGAACAGGGAGCCATACGCCGAAGAAGTGTATTACTCGAAATACCTGCAGATACTACGCGCCAACTACGGCAATACAGCTACCTACAGAGTAAGCAAAACCTATTGCCCGGATGTGAGTGGTTTTGTTGGTGGGAATTAGGAGTAATTTGTAGTTTCTGTCCAGCACGAGCTTGCTGAATAACAGCAGCAAGTACGATAAGAACCACGAATTGTCATTGCGAGAAACGAAGCAATCTCACAATAACACCTATACATATTGAGTGGTACTCATTTTCGTGAGATTGCTTCGTTTCTCGCAATGACTAATGAAAATTATTTATCCTACCCCTTTCTGCTCATTCATATCCTTCGCCAGTTTGAACGTAAAGAAGCCAAGCAGGCCAATGCCGGCAATAATAGCTATCCAAATTATCGCCTTACTGTCTTTTTGCTCTGTTTCTGTTTTTCCCTCTATTATTTCAATAGGTTCGTAGGTGAGTAGTGGGGCATCCTGCGGTATACTGTCGCGGAACTGTTCGAGGTCGTAGTTGGGCGGTGTTGCGTCAGCTGCGTTTAGCAGCAGCGAATAGTCTTTTCCTTTCTCGAGGTAGGTAATGATGGTCTTGGGAAGATAGCCAAGTGAAACACCGCTGACAGATAATGGCAGGTTGTCACCATTCTCTATTACCAACATCAAACTTTGTGCTGTAGTAGCCGGGATAATAAAGCTGCGATCGCCTTTTGATGATAGCGTGAAGCTGCGAACCTGAAGGTAGGCCTGTGCGAATTCATCAAGCCGATACAGTGTAACTGGCCTTTCGTATAGGGGAGGCGCCGCGATATCAATGCTTAGCTGTTCTATGAAGTTAGCGTTATTCTGGTCGATATAAATATAGCTGTTGCCATTACTGCTGTCCTTTTGTGTGGTAGTAGGGGCTGTATGTGTTATATATGTTGGAGGCATTTCTCTTGCAGAACTATTATTTATCAATCCGGCACTGACGATGTTCAACGCGTCAGATTTGTTATTCCTTATTACGAACCGCAGGTAGCGGTAGGTGCTCAATGGAAATGCTATGGATTGCATAAATTCATCGCGATCGTAGCCTACCGCAGGTGTCAGCAATATGTCTTCGCGTATTATGAACCATTTGCCCCGGTCGTTGCTGCCGCTTACAGATAGCTGGCGCTCTGCATAAGTGTTCTTGATGAAAAAACTAACATTGGCAATCCCATTACCTGTGGTGTTCTCAATGTCCAGTACAGTGTTCCCTGCTGTGTCAGTGATATTAGCCATAATAGATAGCGGGGTGAACTCATTTGCATCGATGATCTGTTTTGCCTCGCGTATGTACGGTATAAAGCGGCTCTTATTATCAGTAATACGCAGGTCGCGAAGGTCGGGGCTGACAGCAGCCAATACATCCGAATTTAGCACGATCTTGTAAAAGCCATCGGCAGGTACGGGCTTCAATGCCATTTCATACCTAAATGTCTGTGCGCTTGCTGTAATTATCAGTGCCATCAGCAAGCATAGCGCAATAACAGCCTTATTCCTTTTCATCGAATATGATTTTCTTCAGCTTCTGGTACATAAAAGAGATCACCAAAAGTAGCACGCCAAGTAATATAAAGGCAATAATCTTACCTGCCTCGGATACATTCCGTATATCGTAGGTGAAGAGCTTAAGTAATGTAAGCGAAAATATACTGAGCGATACGACGCGGAGCAGCTTGAATTTGTGTTTCATACCCAGCATCATCATAATGAATGAGCATACGGCCCATACTACGGTAATACCCGCCTTGCCATACTGCTTCGCCAGCAGCTCTATTTTTCCGGGCGCGTAACCCATTGTGATGTACAATTGTTTTGCCTCGATACTCAGGAACAACAGCAACATCAGGCTGATGCCCCAGGTAAGTGGCTTCAAGGCAGGGCGTACAGTTTCAGGATTATTCCTGATAAACTGTATGAGGCGATAGAACAGGAAGAGCAACAGCAGTCCATTGATGAAATGAATCACCAGGTGGATGTCGCTATAGGTATTGTTCAATGCGCCGTTCCGCAGTTTAGTGATGTTGATATTGCTTAGCAGGTAGAAGAACAATGTGGTGATTACGGCGGCTACCTGTAGTCCCAGCGACCGTACGGAAGCCTTACCCTTAAGCAACATTACTGCTGCAACAGCAAAGCCGATGGTGATGAGCCTGTGGTACACGTTAGCAATATCGTAGTTTGCGTGGGTGCGACACAGATAGTTAACGCCGAATATGCAGGTAATATAGGTAAGCAGGCCTGTTGCTACATACATCACCCGTTTTGCCTCTGTGTTTTTCAGCCCGGCGATGAATTCACCATCAGCATCGCTATTCTTTAGTAGCTGTGCGTAGCCAACCAGCGCTGCAATAGAGACAATATTTGTAACGAAGCCTGTAAGGTTCTTGTATATCAGCGTAAGGGAGGAGTTAGAGCTGGTAGCAGCTTGCGACCAGTCGATGAACAGGCTGATAAACGACAGGGCGAAGACCAATATAGAACTGTATCGGAACAACTTAATGCCCGATTTTTGAAACAGCCAGTATAACAGCACAAACTCGGCACTCCAGAAAAGCGTAATGGTATGGCCATGCAACTGTACTGGGATAGCAAGGGATAAGAAGGTAAGCGTAAGCCCAATAAGCAGGAACAGCAGGTTGCGCTCCGTGCCGCCGCGCTTGTAGAAATACCAGGCAAGGCCCATGTTGATGACACCCATAACGATTGTGAACAATCCCTGGTAATCGCCACCTTGCACCTGGTGTAGTATACACATGCTTGCCGAGAAGTAGGCGGCATTGATGAACAAGAGTATCGAAAAGTCGAATGCCTTGAACGGCTCTGTGTTTCGAATTTGGTTGATCATATTCATAGCCAGGAACAGGACGTAGAATGCCGACCCAAAAGCAAGGGCAATGCCGGGTTCAAAATTCAATAATGGCACTGCATTCAATGTCTTGCCCAGCCAAGCACCGTATATGAGCACGGTAAAGAAAAGGGCGATGATATTGATAGGCCGCCAACGTTTGAAGTAAGCTAGTAATAGTAAGCCTGTATTGAGGATGATGAGGTAGATGAATAGTGTTTTATAGTTGCCCGAGCCTGTACTTAGCAGGAATGGCGTGATGAAACCTCCTATTGTTGCAATGATGGCCAGCTCCATCCGCTCATATAATAGCGACAGCGCTACTGCAAACCCGGTAATAACGATCATCAGCACAAACGCTGCCGTTTGCGATATAATATGATACTGATGGAAAGCAAAGGCTACCGTGAAGTAGAATACCGATATGCCGCCCCCTACCAGCACCGAGCTGAATGCCCAGTATTTTTTGCGCAGGTAATGCGCAATGCCTACCAGCAAGGCGCCACAGCCAAAGCCAATGGCCACCCTGCCTACTTCGTTGATCCAGTCTTTATCAATAGCATATTTTACAAAGAAGGCAATACCCATCACCAGTATGGCAATACCTATTTTATTAATAAGGTTCTCACCGATGAACTTCTCTATATCCGGATTCTTCTTCAGGAACGTAGCAAAGAAGCTTTCTGTTGGCTTATAGTAGGTTGGCGCTTTAGCGGTAGGCTGTACGATGACCAGCGGTTCTTCTATCGGCCTGGTTTCAGGCTGCGCTGTCTCTTTAGTTTCGAACTCAGGTTGCGCTGAGCGTAATGCCGCTGCTATTAATTCATCTTCGGTTTCCGGTGTTGGTTCCTGCTTTGGTATTGGCGTTGGTGCTACTACAACAGGTGGTACTTCTGGCTCCTGAATAGGTTCCGGTTGTGTAGGTGCAACTGGTGGCGCTTGCGCAGGCGGTGCATTTTGTATCTGTTGCTTCAGGTGTCGTATCTCGGTAGTGAGGTGCATCATCCGCTCTGACAATTCTCTTGCATTACTGCGCTGGCTCGAGTTATTGCTCAGCACTACAATGAGTAAGACAATGAGCAGGATGAATACAAAAAATAACAGGATCTCCATAGTTTATAAAAAAGTACAGTATGTGTGTTGAATGACAACATTAAGTAAAGTTTGTGCTGGTTGAATATTTTTTTAGTTAAAGTTGTTGCATTTCAAACAACTACATAGTCAATTTGCTGCGCACGATGGTCAGGCATTTTGCAATACAATGGCATGATTTTGCAGTCCTTTTAGCTTCAAACCATTTGTTTTCCGGTCTCAAATTAATCTATGGCAAAAGCATCGAAAGGAGCATCCAATGCTTCTAAATCCGCATCACCTGATAAAACAAAAATGCAGTCTGAACCTGCACTGCTCGAATTGTTCATTGATGAAATAAAAGATATTTACTGGGCAGAAAATCATCTGTTGAAGGCATTGCCGAAAATGCAAAAGGCAGCAACATCAACACAATTGGCTGCTGCAATAGAAGAACACATAGCCATAACACAAACGCATGTAGCGCGCCTGGAGCAAGTATTTGAGCTTTTGGATGAAAAGCCACAGGCTAAGAAATGTGATGCAATGGAAGGCCTTACTAAAGAGGGCGAAGGCATACTGGAAGATACCGAGGAAGGTACTGCCACGCGCGATGTGGGCATCATACTGGCATCGCAAAAGGTAGAGCACTATGAGATAGCCACCTATGGCGGCCTGGCACAACTGGCTAATACATTGGGATTAACAGATGTTGCCGAACTCCTTACACAAACCTTGAACGAGGAGAAGCAGGCAGATGAAAAACTGACCTCGATTGCCGAGAACGATATAAACTACCAGGCATCGCAGGAAGAAGCCAAATAATCATAAACATATACAGTGCAGCATGCTATGCTGCATTTTTTTATAGCATATAAGCAATCTCAAAACATGAAGACAAAAAAACCGGCACGCGATAGCGTCTATCCTCAACCTGATGATCTGGTTGCATCGAACCCAAGCAATGACAAAGTGGATAAGCTGGCGCCGCATACAGCTGATGCAACAGGTCATGACATGACCACGAACCACGGCGTAAAGATCAATGACGATCAGAATACACTAAAAGCCGGTGAACGTGGCCCGTCGTTACTGGAAGATTTCATTTTCAGGGAAAAAATGACCCATTTCGACCATGAGCGTATTCCCGAACGCATTGTACACGCAAGGGGCTCTGCAGCTCATGGCGTGTTTAAAGTATACGAATCGCAATCTGCGATTACTAAAGCCGGTTTTTTACAGGATCCTTCTGTTGAAACCCCGGTGTTTGTACGCTTCTCTACCGTTGCAGGGTCGCGCGGTTCTACCGACCTGGCCAGGGACGTACGCGGCTTTGCCGTAAAGTTTTATACACAGGAAGGTAATTTCGACCTGGTGGGCAATAATATGCCGGTCTTCTTTATACAGGATGCCATGAAGTTTCCTGACCTGGTACATGCTGTAAAGCCGGAGCCGGACAATGAAATTCCGCAGGCAGCATCGGCGCACGATACATTTTGGGACTTCATTTCGCTGATGCCCGAGAGCACGCATATGATCATGTGGCTGATGAGCGACCGCGCTATACCGCGCAGCTACCGTATGATGGAAGGTTTCGGTGTGCATACGTTCCGTTTCATAAATGAGGCAGGTGAATCAAATTTTGTTAAGTTCCACTGGAAACCGTTACTGGGCGTACATGCGGTGGCCTGGGACGAGGCGCAAAACATATCGGGTAAAGATCCTGATTTTCATCGCCGCGACCTTTGGAATGCTATTGAAAGCGGCAACTTCCCGGAGTGGGAACTTGGCGTGCAGATAGTGCCGGAGGCAGATGAGCATAAGTTTGAATTTGACCTGCTGGACCCTACCAAGATAATTCCCGAAGAGTTGGTGCCGGTGCAGCGTATCGGCAAAATGACGCTTAATCGTAATCCGGATAACTTCTTTGCAGAGACAGAGCAGGTAGCATTCCACATAGGCCATATAGTGCCGGGGATAGACTTTACCAACGACCCGCTACTACAAGGCCGCTTGTTCTCTTATACTGATACGCAGTTGATACGCCTGGGTGGTCCTAACTTCCATGAGATACCTATTAACCGCCCTGTAGTGCCCGTGCACAATAACCAGCGCGACGGCTTTATGAGGCAAACCATCAACAAAGGAAAGGCTAGCTATAGCCCGAATACCTTAGGCGGCGGATGTCCTTACCAGGCCGGTAAAATGAATGGCGGGTTTACATCTCACGCAGAAAGGATTGACGCGCATATGATAAGGGAGCGCAGCGCCAGCTTCTTCGATCATTTCAGCCAGGCAAAGCTGTTTTACAACAGCCAGTCGGAACCGGAGAAGAACCATATAGCTGATGCCTTAAGCTTCGAGCTGGGCAAAGTGCAGACTGTAGCCATCCGCGAAAGGATGCTGCGCATACTAGCCATAGTAGATAAAGGGCTTGCTGCGCAGGTGGCATTCGCGCTTCGCCTGCATATACCAAAGGATAGCACCGAACTACTTAACCATGGCTTCCCCGCTGATGCTGACCCGCAAAGCTACCAGCCGGTAATAAAAGAAAGCTCGCTTGCCGCTTCTGCTGCACTGAGTATGGTCAATACCGTAAAGGATAATATCCGCACCCGGCAGATTGCCATACTGGCTGCTGACGGTGTGAATGGAGCATCGCTGAACACAGTGAAGCAGGCTTTATTGGACGCAGGTGCAGCAGTAGAAGTAATAGCACCGAGGCAGGGCTACGTAATATCTGAAAATGATGAGCAGATACCTGTTGACAAAAGCTTCCTTACCGTAGCATCTGTATTTTATGATGCCGTATATGTACCCGGCGGAACAAACAGCGTAGCATCGCTGGAGGCAGAGCCGGATGCCGTTCACTTCCTGAACGAAGCATTTAAGCATTGTAAAGCAATAGCTGCTGATGAGCAAGCCATGCAAATGATAGAGGCAACCGCATTCTACAAAAAGCTACCTGCAGACTATAGCGATGAAAGCGTTTTGGCCGAGGGCGTTGTAATAAATAGCGACCCTGCGAAGCTGGCTACGCAGTTCATCGGTGCAATAGCCCAGCATCGTTTCTGGGACAGAGAAAAGCCAAGGAAAGTGCCGGCATAAGTGATCTTACTATACATTAGTATTCTTGATAAATATAAATGCCTCGCAATTGCGAGGCATTTATATTGTAACTCAATTATCTGACATTAAGGCCAAAAGTACGATTACTGATTACGGACTACGTTTAAATGACTATTCGAACGATACTTCGGCTGACGTCTCTTCGCATTCCGTCAATACCATATTGACTAATTCCAGTATCCATTCCTTGTCTTTAGTATTCTTTATTTCTACCTCGCTGTCTATTGATAGGGTAATGATGCCGCCAATCGTAGTCTCGACATACGCAATATCAATTAAGCTTGAATCAACAGCATCTTCAAATTTAGATGGGTTTTTAATGCCCTTTAGTTTTATCCGTTTCATGGATGTTTCGTTCAGCATTGATAGCTTCTAATGATTTGAATTTCGTTAAAGAAAATTTCGTCGCACAATATTGATCTCTACCCATTCCTCACCACAGCAACCTCCGGCTCCTCAATAGCCATTTCTATTATGGCATTCTTACGAGGGCGCATAATGAGGTAGAGTAGTGAGACCAACAGGAATAAGGTACCCACGATCAATACTTCAGTCAACGTTACATTCACCAGCATGCCTACGCATACTATGGCACCCAGTATCGGTATAATGACTGGCACTTCAAACCGCCCGGCACCTGCTTTGTCGCTGCGCTTCAGTTTTACCAGGGCTATGTTCATCATGGTATAGCTTATCAGCAGCAGTGCACTGGTAGACTTAGCCAGTTGCGATATATCGCCTGCTACTACCAGGCAGGTAAACAAGGCCAGCATCGCGAAGATGGCATTGTAGGGGCTACCGTTCTTCGTGATTTTCGACAGGAATGCGGGCAGCAATTCTTGCCTCGACATACCGTATATAAGCCGCGAGCCTGTGATGAACGCCAGCAGGGCAGTATTAAATAAAGCACATAGCGATATAAAGCTGAACAACTTCGCCGGGAAGGCCGGGAAGGCAACCTTTACTACCTCTACCAATGGCTGCGTACTATCCGCCAGTACTGATGGCGGTATTACCGATACGGCAACTACGCTCAGCAGCAGGTATATAGCAGAAGAAATAAATACTGACATCAGCAACGCCTTAGGTATGGTTACCTCGGGCTTCTTTACCTCTTCGCTCACATTCAGCATGTCTTCAAAACCTATAAAGGAATAGAACGTAAGTATAGCCCCTGATAGCGCCCGCTCCCAGTGCATACCCCTTACCGGGCTGGCAGCAGTGTGCATATCCGTCAAGTCGGCACCGCCTATAAAGCGGAAGCCTGCAAAAATGATAATGAGCAACCCTGATACTTCGATGAGTGTACAGACAATATTGAGCGTCATGCTTTCCTTGATACCTACCAGTACTATCCCGCCAATGAGTATCGCAAAGACGGCAATGGCCACGCCTGTATTTAAGAATGGAGCGATGGGCACCAGGTAACCCGCAAAGGCCCTGCTGGAAGTAGCCATCGAAGTAACGCCCGAGAACAACACGGCAAAGCCCATCACATAAGACAGCATCGGGCTTTTGAATGCGCGGAATAATATATAGGAGCAGCCGCCGGCCTTTGGGTACCTCGATCCGAGCGAGGCATAAGATATACCGGTAAGCGCAGCAGCGATAGCACCTATCACAAAGCCCAGCCATACACCATTACCTAATTCGCCCGCGGCCTTGCCGATGAGGCCATATACACCGGCACCCAATATATCGCCCACACCGTAGAAGGTAAGGGCCAGCAGGCCAATGCGTCTTTGCAATTGTGCGTCCATAGTTGAAGGATTTTTTTGAAACGTGATAAATATAAGCGTAAACCTTAATAGTTCATAGCCTAGCAGCCAGCCAGTTAAAAGTTTAATGAAAGCGTATTATTTGCCACGCTCCATAACAGTTTTCGGTATGTTTCGTAATTTGCCCGCCGTAAGACAACCATACTATGAAGGGCGCAAACTTGAGGCATTGGGAAAACGATGATGAACATCTGCCCCTGCTCGACCTCGTGATACTGGTATTGTCTGTGTACCTGCTAGGCGCCATGCTGGCCGATACCCTGTTTAAGCTGCCGCACGAAACCCATGTGCTGCTGCATTATATAGATACTGCCATCTGCGTTGTTTTCCTGATCGATTTTTTGGTGCGCTTCTTCCGTGCACCCGATAAGCTAAAGTTCATGCGCTGGGGCTGGATAGATCTGCTATCGAGCATACCGGCGGTAGATTTCCTGAGGTTCGGGCGGTTGTATCGGATACTAAGGGTACTACGTATACTGCGCGCCTTCCGCATCACACATTACCTGGTGATGCACCTGTTCGAGAATAAGGCTAAAGGTGCGTTTACCTCGGCGGCCATCTTTGCCATCATGCTCATCATCTTCTCGTCGATAGCTATATTACAGGTAGAGCGCACGCACGATGGTAATATTAAGACTGCCGAAGATGCGCTCTGGTGGGCCTATGTTACCATTACCACAGTAGGCTATGGAGACAAATACCCCGTGACCACCGAAGGGCGGCTGATAGCAGCTGTGCTGATGACCGCAGGTGTAGGGCTGTTTGGCACGTTTACCGCCTATGTGGCGTCGTGGTTTGTAGTGACGGAACAAAAAGAACAGAAGGCCGAGGAGGAAAAATGCGAGGCAATTGCCCAGGCAGAGGCGGCACAGGACGATGCCAAGAATTTATAGCAGGGAACAGCGGGAATAAGATTTGTATAAAACCTTAAAAAAGAAATGCTGCTTCCCATAGGAGACGATAACCGCGACCGACGCATCACCCCCATTGTAAACTACCTGCTCATTGCCATCAACATTTTTGTATTCATCTATTGGCAACGGTTTGGCAATGACCTGTCCTTCACCTTTGCCTATGCTACCGTACCGGGCGAGATACTTACCGGCAAAGACATTGTGACGCCACCGCAGATGATGGAAGACCCGGTAACGGGTAAATCATTTGAGTTGCCCGGCCTGCAGCCCACGCCTTATTCCGTATTTATCACGCTTATTACTTCCATGTTCATGCACGGGGGTATTGCGCACCTTGCGGGCAATATGCTGTACCTCTGGATATTCGGCGACAACCTGGAAGACTCTATGGGGCATGTCAAGTACCTGATGTTCTATATACTCTGCGGTATACTGGCCAGCCTTAGTCATGTGTTCACTACTCTGTTATTCGGGCAAAGCCTGTTAATTCCTTCACTGGGCGCTTCGGGTGCTATATCGGCAGTGCTGGGGGGATACATCCTGCTGCACCCGCGCAGGGGTGTACGGGTATGGATGCTGCTGTTTATTTTTACGCTTCCGGCGTTTATCGTTGTTGGTCTTTGGTTCCTGTTCCAGGTAATGAACGGATTGGGTACGCTGGGCGGCGAAGAGGCCGGCGGTGTGGCCTATGCAGCGCATATAGGCGGGTTTATCTTCGGGCTGTTCCTGGTAAAGAAATTTGCCAACCGCCCGCCACAGAAAAAGAAATGGGGTGGACTCTTTGGCCGTGCCTAATATGGTCAGATTATCTGCTTGACATAACTGTACGAAATAGAAAAGGTTGGCATCAGTGCCAACCTTTTACATAATGCATTTTGCATCTTGCTTACCGGTTCTTTGCGTATTGCCTGCGCTCATCCAACGAAGCACTGGTATTTTGCTTTGTGTTTTCACCACGCTCGTCCGACTGTGTATCTGAAGCCTTACTGTTGGCCGGGTTTTCGTCGGGCGAGCCCGATACATCTAAATGGTCGAAATTGCGGGCGGTGGGGTTGTAGTTTGCCTGGTCGTCATTGCCCTGCGTTTGCCTGTCTGTCCGGTTGTTTTGATCTCTCTCTGCCATATCACAAATCCATTTTGTAATAGTATCACTGCAATTATCAGACCAGCATAATTTTTAATATAATTGCTTCTGCCGTAATGATATATTAACCCGGTCTCCTTTTGTAAACGTATTATCCATAGTGCGGGCTATCAGCTGTCGGTCATCAACCGTCACCACCACATCTGTGTACGCGCCATGAAATGACAGGTTGGTTATAAGGCCATCGCCATTGTCTTTCTTCGTAAGTATAAATTGCTCGGGCCGGATGTACTGTATAGAATGGCTCTTGGCAATCGCACTATCAATAGCAAGCTTTGCCATAATATCGTGGTCGATGTGGTTGTAGGGTCCGAACAATCCTGCCACGTATTCATCTTTTGGGTTATAGTAAACTTGCTGCGGCATTCCTTGCTGCACCAGCCTGCCATTTCGCATTACCAATATCTCATCGGCCCAGGGTAGGGTGTCCATCGGATCGTGCGATGTCATTATGCAGCTGATGCCCAGCCTGGCGCCAATGTCCTCTACAACACTTTTCAGGATGCTTTTATGTATCGGGTCGAGGTTGGAGAATGGCTCGTCGAGCAATAGCAGCTTAGGTGCGCCTAGTAACAGCCTTGCCAATGCCAACCGCTGTTGCTCACCGCCCGATAGCCCATCTGTTTTTCGTTTCAACAGGTGTTCTATGCGGCACAGTGCAAATATCTCCCTGGCATCTTCCTCCGTTAGTTTATTGGCATACTCCATCAATTCTTCCATGCGATAGTGGTTGCGTAGCTCGAACCGCTGTGACAGGTAAGCAATGCCGGGGTGGCCGGGTATCAGGTTGTAATCGGGGCCTGTCACTGCTTTGCCGTTAAAAAGGATACTTCCCGACGTAGGTTGTATCAGACCTGCAATGGTTTTCATCAACGTACTTTTGCCCGAGCCTGTCTCGCCTGTGATGGCGATTTTCTGCCTGGGCTGCTGGGTAAAGCTGATATTTCTCAACTCAAATCCCTGCTGAACAACACTGCTGTCTGATACTGTTAGTAAACTCATTATAACGCACTGCTTTCCTGCTGCTGATAAAGATAAGTCCTATTGGGGTTTCACCATATTTAAACGGCTAAAGCCTATATTAGCGAGATATTTTCAACCACGTATGCGATTTTTTGTTTCGGTTACTGCTGTTTGTACTTTCTTACTTTTAGCGCAGTCAAATACCCGCGCGCAGGCTCCAGCGCCTGCTCCTGCTCCCGGTGCCGGCGATAAAGCCTTCGAAGCATTTAAAGGGCGTTTTGTGGAGCAGCTCTGGAAGCTATATCCCGGATGGGCAGGTAGCGCAGGCTATCATAAGTATGATGATCTGCTGATTCTTCCAACACCGGCGCAGCGAAATACGGAGATAGTTTTTGCGAAGAGGTACCTCGACTCGGTACAGTCGTTCGTGCGTACAAGACTTGGCTTTGACAATGCCATAGACGGCATACTTATCAGCAATCAGCTAAGACAAATAGAGTGGAATCATGAAAAATATAAAAGCCATGAATGGAACCCGGCGCAATATAATGTAGGCGAACGCATAGCAGAGATATTAAACGGTAATTATGCGCCGCTTGACAAAAGGCTGATGAGTATCAAGAGTCAGCTTACCAAGATACCCGCCTATTATGAAGCGGCGAAGATCAGCATCCGTAACCCTACTACCGAGCATACACAACTGGCCATAGATCAGAATCTTGGTAGTGTGTCGATATTTGAAAAAGACCTGGTAGAAGCGGTGAATAAATCGGGACTGAGCTCCGATGACAAGAAGCAAATGACAGCGCTCTCGGAACGCGCGGTAACTGCTATTAAAAGCTATGCCAAATGGCTGCAGGAGCTGAAGAACCCGGAACCCAAAAGCTTCAGGCTGGAGCGCGAGCTGTACGAGCAAAAATTTGAATTCGATATACAGTCCGGCTACAACATCGATCAGCTATACCAAAAGGCAGTTGGACGCAAGCAGGAGTTGCACGGCTTGATGACTGACCTGAGCCGCCAGCTATGGCCGAAGTACATGGGCAATGCACCCAAGCCCAATGACAGTCTGGAAATGATACGCCAGGTGATCGATAAAATATCGCTGAACCATACGACGCCAGACTCGTTCCAGGCAGCTATTGAAAAGCAGATACCCGAACTTATAGCGTTTGTTAAGAAAAAGAACCTCATCTATCTTGACCCATCCAAGCCTTTGGTAGTGCGTCGCGAACCCGATTATATGGCAGGTGTTGCAGGTGCATCTATCAGTGCGCCCGGCCCTTACGACAAAGGTGGTAATACATATTACAACGTCGGCAGCCTGTCGGGCTGGGAAGCAGATCGTGCAGAGAGCTATTTGCGCGAGTATAATAACTACACACTACAGATACTGAACATACATGAAGCTATACCGGGGCATTATACGCAGCTGGTATATAGCAATCAGTCGCCTAGCCTGATAAAGTCGATATTTGGTAACGGTGCTATGGTAGAAGGCTGGGCGGTGTACACCGAGCTGATGATGCTGGAAAATGGTTACGGCAACAACAACCCGGAAATGTGGCTGATGTATTATAAATGGAACCTGCGCAGCACCGGTAATACCATACTGGACTATAGCGTACACCTGAATAATATGAGCAAAGAAGATGCGCTCAAATTCCTGACACGGGAGTGTTTTCAGCAGCAGGCTGAAGCCGAAGGTAAATGGCGAAGGGCAACCCTTACACAGGTGCAGCTTACGTCTTACTTTAACGGCTTTATGGAGATATATGACCTGCGGGAGAAGGTAAAAAAGGAGAAAGGCGAAAGCTTCGATCTTAAAAAGTTTCATGAGCAATTCCTGAGCCATGGCAGCGTGCCCGTTCGTTACATAGAGCGCATGGTGTTGTCAAGGGGAAAGAGATAACGGATGTTGATGAGATTGATTTGTGTCCTATCGCTTTTTGTTTCTCTGTCTGCCAGCGGCCAGTACCACAATCTTGTTTTCGAAGGCGGTGGTATAAGAGGTATTGCCTACGCAGGTGCTGTTAAGGCGCTTGAAGAGCAACATGTCCTTGGCGATGTAAAGGTGGCCTGTGGCACTTCCGTGGGGGCTATCACCGCCGGCTTGCTGGCTGTAGGCTATACTGCCGACGAGATGGCGCTTATTATGGAAGAACTGGAGATTCAGCAATTCAACGATGGGCAGTGGTTCTTTATTGGCGGAGTAAAGCGGATGACCAAAAACTACGGCTGGTATAAGGGTGAAAAGCTGGAGCGCTGGATGGGCAAGCTTATTGAGGCTAAGACAGGCAATGTCAATCTTACTTTAAAACAGCTGCACCAGTTAGCAGAAACGAATACGAAATATAGAGACCTGTACACACTTGCCGCAAACCTGTCGCTGCAACGGCGCGAAGTGCTAAGCTATTTGTCTTATCCGGACATGCCTGTAAAAACAGCAATACGCATCAGTATTTCTATCCCACTCTACTTTGGCGCTGTGTTTGTTGACAGTGCAGGTAACACATACAAGCAGCAGGACAAAGCAGGATCGTACATGGTGATGGTGGATGGTGGGTTGGTTGCCAACTATCCGCTTACGTTGTTCGACTCAGGATCGATCAATGCGCAAACATTGGGTTTTAAGCTGGAAAGGCCCGAGCAAATAGCATATGCGCATACTGCAAAAGGGTTGGCTCCATACCATATAAACAATACAAAGGCATACATAGCAGCGTTGTACAATATTGCTATTGAGCAACTGAACCCCTTGACAGCTGGTGAACGCGCGCGAACCATTTACATCAGCACGGGCAATATCAGTCCACGGGTGAGGAGGATAGCAGCCGCTGATAAGAAGCTGCTATATGAGAATGGCAAGTCGGCAGCCAGGGATTTTATAGAGAAAAGGTAGCGCTATTGGCAAATTCATAATTCTGGATACGTTTTTCATAACTCCCGGGAGTTAGTACAACCTAACTTCACGTGGTGGATAAGATGTCTTATCTGTTAAGAGCGATCGGCTATGAAAAAACTGTTTTACCTGTTGTTGTTTGTACTTGGCGGACTACCCGCCGTGGCGCAGGATGTATGCGATTCCATCGCCATTAACAAGGTGATGTACGATCCATTCGAGGACTCAGTAATAATTGTGCAGGCCAACAACTACAGCAATACATTTGTCAGCTATCCGATATTCACGATAATGACGCCCGGCGCTACTGTTGCTCAAGAGCGCCTAATGAGATACGGAATGATGGGGGAGTCATCGCATATGCTGAATATTAAGCAGGTAAACGCCATACAAAACAATTTTCATGGTTACCTCTTGCTCGACCGCAGCAATGCCGGCACCTGCGTATTTGAAAGAGAATTTTCGCTATGTCCTGATACCTGCCAGATGGTATACCCGACCATAGGTTACTATGGACCCACGTCCGTTACCGGTACGCTCGACTGGACGCTCGAAAGAAATGATAGAGACGTAGTGGCATCCGGACAACTTGCCCTGTCTGTTGGTGTGCCAAGTGATCTTGATTCTATCTGCCTTACGCCTGGCTCATACAACTTTAAAATCAAAGGTTTCCTCACGCCCGGCGAACAACCGTTTTTCAGCCTCAATACGCGCAACGGCCAATACTTTCATACATTCTACGATGGCAATGGTTTTAGTATACCATTCCAATACTTTAAGCGCTGTCCTGACGCTACTCATATCCTGAAAATACCCCCTCTAAAAAGCTTTGACGTATATGCTACAGGTTGGGATGTGCATGTGGTATCACAGTCAGGTAATAGAGATCAGCAGATTTCAATATCCTCCACAGACGGGAGAATAGTTTACAGAAACACATTGCATGCGGCGCATAATGTTATTCCGCTTTCGCATATGCCTGCCGGGGTTTACATCGTGCGCATAGCAAGCCAACACGGCTTTATAAATAAGAAAGTACTGATAGGCGGACGCTAGATAGATGCGTATAGGGTTATGTAGCAAAAAGAATAAAGCTCCGTACATCGGAGCTTTATTCTTTTTTGAGTGTGTGTGAGTGAGTGAGGTATGAGTCTGGTGTGTTGCTTATAAGTATAGTACAAAGATACCCTGGCTGTTTGTGGTAGAAAACCGTTAAAAAACGGTATTTGTAATTTTTTTTAGTTGGCCTTCAGCGTTGCAATAATAACTCGTAATGCAGCTACATCGTGAAGCCCCGCTTGTCTTATGGAGTATGATGTGAGCGTCCATACTATAAAAATAGTGTTTGATCGTTGTGCTTGTTTCGGGGCTAGTGTATAACTTGCTACAGACTATAATATTATGAAGTTAACCGACATAGCAGGCATCCGGCTACAACGGCAGCAGATCATATCGCCGGAGTTTAATAAGCCGGAGCATTTGGTGGCTTATATGGGCGCGGTGCAGGCGCAGGACTATAATATGTCGAAACTGGCAGTAGGGCTGAGAGTGCCGGGCGCTACGGATGTGAGTATAGAGGCTGCGCTGGATAAAGGGCTTATTCTACGCACGCATGTATTACGCCCCACCTGGCACTACGTACATGCGGATGATATCTATTGGATGATGGCGCTAACAGGGCCGCGTATACGTACAGCCTTCTTGTCGATGGATAAGATATTAGGGCTAAGTGCCGACATCTATACCAAGAGCAAGCAGATATTTTCGAAAGCGTTGGAAGGCGGTAATAACCTGACCCGTGATGAACTGGCGGTACTATTGCAGAATGCAAACATCAGTACATCTGATAACCGCTTGTCGCACATACTGGCTGAGGCCGAGATAAATAGCCTGATATGCAGCGGCGCTAAGAAGGACGGTCAACGTACCTACGCCTTGCTGCCCGACCGTGTGCCCGCGAAGAAAGCCATACCAAAGGATGAAGCACTGGCTATGCTGGCTGAACGATATTTTACCAGCCATGGCCCGGCTACGCTGAAGGATTTCATCTGGTGGTCGGGGTTGACGGTAGGTGAGGCAAGGGATGGGCTGGAGTCTATCTTGTTTGCGCTGGAATCGGAAACGATCGGCGAGGAAACCTATTATTTTTCACCGGATGTTAATGTTGCTCCTCGCCAGTCGTCATTGGTACATCTGATGCCTGCTTACGATGAATTTCTGATCAGCTATAAAGATCGCACAGCATCGTTACAACATGTACACAACAGGAAGATCGTTTCTATCAACGGCATCTTTCGTCCAATATTTTTAGTAGACGGGCAAGTAGAAGGATTGTGGAAGATGACGGCCGGCCGTGATGGTATAGATATAATGGTCGATAGCTTTAAGAAGCTGTCCACGGCTATTGTGAGTAAGGCTGAAAGAGCTGCTGAAGCTATCAGTAAGTTCTATGACAAACCTGTAACCACTAGTTTTATTTCCCAAAGCAATTATGACAGAAGCGCCCGAATTTGAAATAATTGCCGAAGCTCCTGTGTCAATTGCGTTCAGGCAACTGGGTATTACCAGCTTTCGCAAGGCAGCGGCATTTGTGAAGAGCCTCAGGTATGCACGCAATGAACGAAAGAATGACCTGTTGGCAGTGCTGGATGAACAATGCGGCACCTGCAGCACCAAACACGCCTTGCTGAAAACGCTGGCAGAAGAAAATAATTATAACGAGATCCGACAGGTAATTGGCATTTTCAGGATGCACCCGGGAAATACGCCGGTCATTGCCGGTACGCTTGAAAAATACGGCTTGGTTTATATGCCTGAGGCACATAGTTATTTCCGTTTTCATGGGCATGTGTTCGACTATACTTTTCCGCGTGGTAAGGCATTTGATATTGAACCGGAGTTGCTGGATGAAATAGAGCTAACTCCGAGCCAGATCGCCGATGTGAAAGTAGCCTACCATAAACAATTCCTGGATAAGTGGCTGCGAGAGAATCCTGATGTGCCATATACGCTGGATGAGCTTTGGAGCATCCGCGAGCAATGTATACGCGATCTGTCACGTACATAATACTATCTTTAAGCTGTGCATTATTTCGACCTAAACACCACAGGAGATATCATACCGCTTTGTGCTGCTGTGCGAGGCATTATTACTGATCCTCAGCAAGGCTATTGCGTTGTTTGTAATAGGCTTTTGACCGCCGACGCATTCATGGTTATGGTTAGCGAACGCGTGGCTGCATCGTTTACTTCATCGAAACAGGAAGGCAGGCTGGTTTGTTACGACCTGGTGCGCGATAGGGGTATGGCTGTTGTTCCGTCCGACCCTTCCGTTATCGTGTCTACTACTAATTACGTGTTCCCGCTACACACGGATAGCTGTTGCCTTGAGAAGCCTGCAGATGTGGTGGTGCTTTATTGCGTTACTAATGCATCGGAGGGTGGCGAAAGTCTATTGGCAAATGTGAACGATATCATTCCATTATTGCCGGAAGACTATGTCGATTTCCTCCTGAATAGAAGGTATGATATCAATATGAGGCCTTTCGTTCTGTTGGAGAAAGTAGAGGGGACATATCACATCCGTTTGCAACTGGGAGACATGCTTGCCTTTTGCCGGCCCGATGAGAAAGAGCAGATGCAGGAAGAGCTGAAGATGCTGATTGACGTGCTGGCCGATCCTGCGAATTTTATTACTGTAAAACTGAAACCTGATGAATGCCTGATCGTCAATAACCGCACCTGCCTGCATGGGCGGTATAGCTTCGAAGATGGCAGCAAAAGAGAATTTTTAAGATCGAGAAGTTATCTGATACCCGATATAAACTAAAAAAATGGCCTACGACGAACAACTCGCAAACCGCGTACGCGAAGCGCTGGCAGATATGCCACAGGTAGAGGAAAAAATTATGTTCAAAGGCATCTGCTTTATGGTAGATGGCAAGATGTGCGTATGCGTAAGCGGTGAAGAGCTGATGTGCCGCATAGACCCCGCCCTGTACGACGAACTAATAGAAAAGCCCGGCGTGCGCGAAATGGAGATGAAGGGCAAGATAATGAAGGGTTATGTATACGTAAGCCCCGATGTGATAAAAACAAACAAAGACTTTCGGTATTGGATAGATCTTTGCCTGGCTTTCAATAAACATGCAAAAGCATCGGCTAAAAAGCCGAAGAAGACGGCAGCTAAAGAGTAGCATAAGGGATCAAACCATAAACCACATATATGAGTTTCATTAAAGTTGAAAAGAGCATTTTAGATCGACTGGTAAACCTGGGCTATACAAGCTATGTTATGAAGGCGATGCCGGATGGTGCAGATTATGAAGTGAAGCCGGCCGGCAATCCTGCAATGGCCATGGAGTTTGTACCGATGATAGATGATGAATTTCCTGCAATTAGTTTTGCATACACATTTTTAGATATGCCGGGTTTTGGTCAATATGTGGATGCTAAATGTTTGAACGGTTAAGCATGCGTTACATATGTACCGGGCTATGCGATCGTATTCTCTCGGCCAAATGAGCTAATTTTGAGCTACAGTATTTCCAGTGTTTTTTGATGATTTTCGGTTTCATATCGCGCCACAGGCTAGCTATACTTTATGGCGTTTCGCTGGCTATATTGTTATTTCTGCTAAAGTGGCTGGAGTGGAAGTTTATTGTCTTTACCCATTCTTTTGAGCTATATGCCGGGGCCATTGCCATACTATTTACAGGGCTGGGTATATGGCTCGCGCTCAAGCTAACAAAACCCAGAGTAGAAACCAGAATAGAGACGCGGGTAGAAACAAGAGTGGAAACTGTGATCGTAGAAAAAGAGGTATATATAAATAGTGGCCTAACTGAAACGGCTGAATTTGTACCGAATGAAAAGGAGCTGGAAAAGCTGGGCCTGAGCAAAAGGGAGCTGGAAGTGCTACAACTGATGTCGGCAGGGTTGAGTAATCAAGAGATAGCTGATAAGCTTTTTGTGTCGCTCAACACCATAAAGACACATTCATCGAAGCTATTTGAGAAAATGGACGTGAAGCGGCGCACCCAGGCTGTTGAGATGGCGAAGCGCCTGTCCATCATACCCTGATGCCTCATGCTTTGGTGTAATTTTCCCACCGCTCTGGCAAAATCACCCGAAAGTATGACCCCGAAGATGTATTCCTAACCCATTTTTGCCCTATCACTTCAAAAAACCAATTGTATATGAAAAAAGTAGTTATCGTTTGCGGCCTCATTGCAGGAGTTCTTATCTCAGCATTTATGGGTTATTCCATGGTGCTATGTTACAATAACCCTGATGCACACGGGCTGAGTAGTATGCTCGTAGGCTTCGCGGCCATGTTCCTGGCATTCTCGCTGGTGTTTGTAGGTATTAAGAATTTCAGGGATAAGTATAATGATGGGGTCATCAGTTTTGGTAAGGCATTCCAGATAGGGTTCCTCATTTCGTTGATCGCATCTACCATGTACGTGATCACCTGGTATATTGAATATCATTACTTCATCCCCGATTTTATGGATTTCTACGCAGCCTCGCAGATAAAGCAAGCGCAGGAAGGTGGTGCAAGTGCGGCCAAAATAGCGGAGCTTAGCAAGGAAATGGCTGAGGCAAAAGAATCGTATAAAAATCCCATTAAGTTTATAGGCTATACCTATGCCGAAATACTGCCGGTAGGTATCATCGTTTCTCTCATCAGCGCCCTTATCCTGAAACGGAAACCAAATGGTAACAGGGTGGCTGCGCACGCATAACCTATTTTACAGTCGGTGCGCTATGTCGGTCAACTTTAGTATTTTGTATCAGTATCGATACTATAAAAAACAGCTATGGAATCAGGCAAAAAGTTCACAACCGTCGAAGAGTATCATGGCATGTGGCCGGAGGATATTCAGGCCATGCTACAGCAGATGCGCGATACAATAACGCAGGCAGCGCCGGAGGCAGAGGAAGGTATATTCTATAATATGCCCGGCTATAAGCTGCATGGCCCGCTGGCGTACTACGCGGCGTACAAAAATCACATTGGCTTCTACCCGATACCGTCGGGCATCGAAGCTTTTCAAAAGGAGTTATCTCCCTATAAGTGTACCAAAGGTGCCGTGCAGTTCCCGCTCGATAAGCCATTGCCGCTAAAGCTGGTAGCTAAGATTGTAAAATGGCGGGTAAAGGACAATAAAGAAAAAGAAATGCTGAAAAAAGCAGCAAAGAAAAAATAAGTGCCGGGTACATACCCGGCACTATTGCTATAATTATAATGATGATTACTGTTTGGCCAGCAATTCGTCGAGGTTGCCATGTGCCATGGTAAAGCCCTCTTTGAAGCCCATCTCTATGATCTTGTCCATATCGGCTTCCGTTTCAAAGGTGATGTCCACACGTACCTGAGTGCTATTGCTATCAGGTGAAAAGCTTACGCGCCAATGCATCGGCGGCATATCGCTGCTTTTATTGCCCTGCTCATCGCAAAATGCATCGATGCCGATAAAGTGGTCATTTTCTACGATCTGCTCGTAGTCGATACATGCCCAGTGTTTTTCGCCCGCGGGGCCTGCCATGCAGTACAGCCACTGTCCGCCTACGCTAAAGTTCATTGATTTTGTTTCGGCCTTCCAGGGGCGTGGCGCCCACCACTGGTCCAGCAGGCTGGCTTCGGTCCAGGCGCGCCATACATTTTCTACCGGCGCGTCAAATTTGCGGGTGACGATCATTTTCTTGTTGGCCGCATCTTTAGTGATGGCCGTTTCATTTGTTGCGATCATAGTTTTTATTTTTTGAGGTTTTTAAGAACGTCATCGAGCTGGCTGAACTTCTTATCCCACAGTACGCGGAACTGCTCCAGCCATTTGTCTACTTCTTTCATTTTTTTAGCATTTAAGTGATAATAGATCTCTCTGCCTTGCTGCTCCTGCCTCACCAGTTCGGCATCGGCCAATACCTGTATATGCTTCGATACCGCCTGCCTGGTGCTGGTAAAATGCTCTGCAATGGCATTGGGCGTCATAGCATGTAAGGCCAGCAGGCTTAGTATTGCCCTGCGTGTAGGGTCGGCTATGGCCTGGAAAATGTCTTTCTTCATATCAAGTTGCGCAACTAATCAGTTGCAAATATAAATGCAACTTTTGGGTTGCGCAAAATTTATTATTGTGCCTAAACCTGGTATTTTCTTATAGCATTGATCTTCAATTATTAATGATTTTTGCTGTTGTGGCTGGTACGAGTATTGTGCATGTACACTTAGAAAGGGATATACATGGAGGATAAAGATTTTCTGGTAGTAGGTATAGGCACTTCCGCCGGAGGTTTAGACGCACTTCGCAGTTTTTTCAGCAATATACCAGCCGACTCTAGGTCGGCATATATTGTCGTGATGCATCTGCTGCGGAGCTACGAAAGCAGGCTGGATGAATTGCTGCAAAAGCAGGCATCGCTGCCTGTGAAACGTGTGGATGAAGATATGGCCATTGAACCGGGCATTGTTTATGTAATGCCCGAAAACGTTTACATGACAATAGAGAGTGACATATTGAAACCCCGTTTGCGCGAAAAAGCTATAAACAATAAAGCGGTAGATATTTTCTTTGATTCGCTGGCAAAGGAATTCAAGCAACGTGCAATAGCCATAGTGCTGTCGGGCGTGGGTAGCGATGGGCTAAAGGGCGTAGAAAAAATAGAGGAGGCGGGCGGCTGTGTATTTGCGCAGGATCCCGACTCGACAGATTTTGATGGAATGCCTATGTCTGTCATTAAGTTCGACAAGCCTAAGCTGATTGCAACGCCTGAATTGCTGGCAAAAGCGGTTGTGGACTACGAACAAGCCTTTCGTAGTGTTTAGGCGCGCGGCAATCTATTTTGTTTCGACATCGATGACCGACTGGCCGGATGCGCCCAAATGATGCAGCACTACGGGTATGTATGCATCTGTGCCGTTATCACTGTTGGTAAATATCACGAGCCCTTGTTTTGATCTTGGCAGCATAATGGCCATTGTATGTACGCCTATGTCATCGCCACCATGTAGCATGGCTATTTTGTCGCCCGTAGTTAGTTCATCTATCCACCAGCCAAGGCCCCAGTATTTGTTATTCTTTAACCTGATCTGCTCAGCGGTCATTTCTTTATACAGTTTTTCTGATAGCCCTGCACCATTCATTACATACACCAGGAACTTCGCGTAATCTTCTACGGTAGTCAGCAGGTCGTCAGCCGCATTGGCTTTTGTGTTCTTGAAGAGCTCATATACATTGCCCTTGCTGTCATGCCATCGTGCAAAGCGTTCTTCTTTCATCCCATTATCCCAATAATATCTTGTCCGTGTCATGCCCACTGGTTTAAAAACCAGTTCTTCGGCTAGTTGCTCCAATGGCTTGCCCAGCTTTGCCTCTATGGCTTTTCTCAGGTATTCAAAACCCTCGCCCGAATACTGGAATCTCGTCCCCGGCTCAAAGTCGAACTTTAGTTTTTTGTCCTGGTTCTTCCACCTCCAGTTGGCAAAGCCCGTGCGGTGGCTCAGGATGTATCTTGTGGTTAGCTTCTTTGCATTGGTATCATTGGCAATGTCCGGGTCGAGCCAGTATTTGTACAATGGTTCGTCCAGCTCCAATTTTCCCTCGTCTATTAGCTTGAGTGCTACCAAGGCTGTAATAGGTTTGGTAAGCGAGGCCACATTGAAAATGGCATCGGATGGTGCAGGTTTGCCACTGCCTTTCATCAGTACGCCATATACGGTAGCAGATACGATCTTGCCATTTTTGATATAGCCAATGCCCAATGCGGGTATTCTCATTTTATTGAGCCATTGTTCCGTCGTTGCCCGGTCTTTGAATAACAGCGGATCCTTATCCTGCGACCGGACGGTTAATGAGTAACACAAACAAATGGACAACAAGATTACAAACCGCATAGTTGATAGTATGATAAGCGTAGCTTATTGTAAGATACCCCAAACAACGACTATTTGAAAACAACCTTAACTTTAGCGCTATGATAGATATCGTCATCGAAGCACGCAAAGCCTCCATAGGGCATGGTATGGATGTAAAGAGAATATTGCCATTCCGCCTGCGGAGGATGATTGGTCCGTTTATCTTTATGGACCATGCAGGGCCGGTAGATATTGTACCCGCTGCTACGCATAATATGGATGTACTCCCGCACCCGCACATTGGGCTATCTACGGTTAGCTATCTCTTTGGCGGACAGGTGACACACCGCGACAGCCTGGGTGTGCAGCAGATCATACGCCCGGGTGAGGTCAACTGGATGACTGCGGGGCGGGGCATAGCACACTCGGAACGGTTTGAAGACCCGGCGGCACTGGCTGGCGGTTCGCTCGAGATGATACAGACCTGGGTGGCACTGCCTGAGAAAGATGAAGAAGCTGCGCCTGCGTTTGATAACTATACTGCCGATGAGCTGCCCATATTTACCGAGAACGGTGTGTGGATGCGATTGATAGCCGGTAATGCGTTCGGACTTAGGAACGATGTAAAAACACATTCGCCGCTTTTTTATCTCCACGTAGTATTGCAGAAGGGTGCAAGGTTCGGCTTGCCGAAAGAGCATAGCGAACGAGGATTCTACATAGCTAAAGGAAGCATAGAAATAACCAGCCGCACCTATGCCGAAGGCCAGATGCTCGTGTTTACCAAGGGCAGCGACCCGATGATCATAGCGAAAGAAAATACCACGCTGATGTTGCTGGGGGGCGAGCCATTGGGTGAGCGCTACATCTGGTGGAATTTCGTATCGTCGCGTAAGGAGCGGATAGAGCAGGCTAAAGCCGACTGGAAAGAAGGGCGTATAGAGTTGCCGCCTAATGATAATGAGGAATTCGTACCGCTGCCCGAAGACAAGTCGCGACCGGCAGGTGGGCCGCCGCCGCCACCTCAGGCTTTGTCTTAGAGGATGGTGGTGGTCTGATGTTTATGTGCTTGTAAACTGTACTATAGCATCGTATGAACTGGAAAGAACTTTTTGGCAAATATGCCGGCCATATAGAATCAAATTTTGACAAGCTTACAAACGACCTGAAATTCCGTATGGGGTACATCGACCCCATACAGATATTGCCGTACCGTACCTATGGCACGATCAATCGCCTGTACCTCAAAGGCCGGGTGCTGGAAGATGAGAAGATAGTGGGCGCACAGGATAAAGATACCATCCTGAGCAACCTGCTGAATATGTACAAGCGCTTTGAGAGTGATGAAGTGCCGGATGCAAAACTGCGCGCCACCTATGGCAATGAATACCAGGATGCCGTAACCGACAAAGAAGGTTATTTCCATTTCGACCTGTTTCCTTCGCAGCCCATCATTGCTGAAGAATTGTGGCATAAAGTAGACTTACACTTGACAGAGGTACCACACCCGTATACCGGAGATGTCCGCGCGAAGGCAGAGGTAATGATACCGCCGCCCGAAGCGGAGTATGGCATCATCAGCGATATAGACGATACCATAGTGCGTACCTCCGCTACCGATATGTTTGCGATGGCGCGTACCGTGTTCCTGCATAATGCTAAAACAAGGCTGCCGTTTGCGGGTGTATCTGAATTTTACAAATCGCTGCAACTGGGCAGGAACGGCAAGCGTAACAATCCCTTCTTCTATGTAAGTAGTAGTCCATGGAATATGTACGACCTGCTGCGCGACTTCCTCGATCTGAACCAAATACCTGCGGGGCCGTTACTATTAAGAGATTTCGGACTTGCCAATAATTCTATATTCAAGAGCGGTGGCGGGCATATGGGGCATAAGTTTACGCAGATAGAACAGATACTGCTGATGTACCCCAACCTGAACTTTGTACTGGTAGGGGACAGCGGGCAGGAAGACCCCAAGATATACCGCGAGGTAGCTTTGCGCTTCCCGGGCCGCATACTCGCCATCTATATACGAGATGTGCAGCTGACACAGCGTGAAAAAAT
The DNA here is from genome assembly GCA_004144175.1 of Sphingobacteriales bacterium. Classification (GTDB taxonomy): domain Bacteria; phylum Bacteroidota; class Bacteroidia; order Chitinophagales; family Chitinophagaceae; genus Polluticoccus. Next base: position 87,150 of record SEFT01000003.1, on the reverse strand, counting down.
AGCCATCGATATATCCAAAGAGCTGACGGAACACAAGCTGGAAATGGTAATAGTAGACAACACCGCCGAAGCCGCGGAGCATGCTGCAAAGACCGGGCTGATATGGCGCGAAGCAATACCGGCCATCGAGCAGGATAAAGCAGAAGACAAGGGCGAAACTGCAGGTAAAGAAGAGGCTACCATCATGGGCGATGGCAAAGCCTAGTTACTCCTGGGGCCTGTCGGTAGCTGCATTGTGGCGGGCCTCTTGGGCTACTTTCATTTTTATCGCCTCAACCAGTTTCTTGTCATCGGCGTTACAAGTGGTGCATATCGATAATACGGATGCGAAGTAGGTATCGACAGCTGCTGGCTCCATGCTCTCAAACTCATCGGCCAGGAAGCTTTCTATTACGTCTTTCGGTGTGTGGGAGTCGCGATAGAAGCTAAGGAAATCGGCGGGGTATGTTCTGAATATGGTCAACAGATAATTGCTGACTGCCTCGCTCAACGCACCATCGGCCTTTGAGATAATGACGCCCAAAACTTTAAAGTAGAATTTCCTGGTATTGGGATTAGGCGACATAGTGCTGTCCATGCACTTGAAGGTCATATCATCATCACCCGGTTCTATTCTGCCTGCCAGTATCCCCTCTGCGTGGTGCTGCTGGTTTTGCGTAGCCCCATCCTCTATTTGTTGGTTATAAAGGTTCATCGTATCCACATATCCTGTCGATGTGGTGTCAGCATGTATGCTGTCGCCATCGCCGCTTGCATTGCAGGATGCGAATAGTAGTGTGATGAGTATAACAGAGAGATATTTAGAGGCAGTGGTCATGTGAGGCAATTGCAGTCGACTAATATAGCGTTTAAAGTTCGTATAAAACAGGCGGGCAGCAAAATCAAATACAACTGTGACATAAAACTTGTTTATGCTTTTTTTAACAGAATAGCCCAGTCACCTTTTCAGTATTCGCAGCATAAATGGGAAACACGACTTATGCTCAGATACATCCTTATTGCAGTTATCCCGGTTATATTATTTTCTTCCTGCGCAAGCAATACGGAGGAATATTTTTCCTCTGCCGATTCTACCGGCTTTGCCAATGATGTAACATTGCTGAACTCGCCCTCGCGTAAGATCGTGAAGCAGGTAGAGATCAAAAGTAAGGTAAAGGACGTGCTCAATGCAGTATCGGCCATAGAAGAAATGACAAGATCGCTGGATGGGCTGGTCGCATTAAGCGAAATGCAAACGGGGCGTATGGAGCATAAGACCCTACATTACAAGGTCGATTCGCTGAAAGAAGTAACGGTGTATAATACTACGGCTAACCTGCAGGTAAAGGTGCCGTCCTATCTACTGGATACCATGCTGGTAAGCCTGCCTGCATTGATGGACTTTGTATCTTACCGCAACATAAAACAGGACGACCGTACGCTGGCTTATCTGCGCAATTCGCTGAAGAATGAACTGTATGTTGCTAAGATGGAAACTGATGAAAAGCATACGCCGATAACGCATCGAAAGCAAGGCGTTATTAACGCAGATTCATCAAAGGCAGAGCAAGTAGTGGACCGCCGTATAGAAAATCTGCAGTTATTGGATGATGTTAATTATACAACAATAAATATACAGCTGTCGCAGGATGGCCAGGTGCATACTGCCATAGTGCCTGATGTTACCTATGCTTCTAAAGAGCCATTCTCTACGCAAGTGCTCTATGCATTGGGCGGCGGGCTGGATATACTGAAGGGCATTGTAGTCCTGCTTGTAAGGATCTGGCCATTGTTGTTTATGTCCGCCATCATCTGGGTGCTATATAACACCAGGCTACGAAGAAAGGCTAAGTCGATATCGTAGCTACTGCTTTATGATTCTTTCAGTCTGGCCATTATCGAACCGTATCATATATATACCCGTAGGGTAAGCAGCTATGTCCATGCGTGCGTTAACTGCTCCGCGATACATAGTTCGCCCTTCGGTGTTTGTTATCTGCATGTTGGTTGACGCGCCATCGATACTTATAATGCCATCGGTTACAATTGTGGGATATACTTTTAGTTTATTGCCGGTGTTGGTAGAGCTAACCGACAATCCCGGTAGGTTGGTTGCATCGAGGCTGTCATTGGTAAATGGGTCCGACCATTTAGGATTCGTATATATATCACTGCCCGTGAGTGTGCTCAGGAATGCGACCATAGCTTCCTTCTCCTGCATGGTCATACGCAGGCGTTGCAGGTTTCCGCCGGGCCTTAGTCTTGGGTCAAGGTTCGGGTTAGCGGCAGGGATGGAGTCGTAGTGGTTGATCACATCCAACAGTGTGTTGAGTCCATTGGCACCAGCATTGTGCATAAATCCTCCGTATGCGATTCCGTTTATGTCGACAATGTCTCTCAGCGAGGGCGAGCGAGTGTTGATACGGTCGGCAACTCCGCTGAAACTGCCGGTGACGCCATTATTGCGCGAGTTAGGGTCTATATCAAACTCGGGCGCTCTATGGCAGCCAGCACAACCTGCACCGCCCGCTATGCGTATTCCATTTGCATTGAACTGGGGAGGGGCGAGAAAGAGCTGTTTGCCCTGGTTTTCCTGCTGGGTATAGTTGGGGAAGGGTGCATTATCGTTGTTGACTGCAGCACGGCCCACATCGAATTTGGAATCAAGAGACTGAATGCTCCTGATAAATTTTGATAGTGCCTGCTGCATTCTTTGTTCGGTTATCTGCGCATCGCCATAGGCCCAGCTAAACAGGCGGGGGTAGTACCAGGTACTGTTCATTTTGGCAATTAGATCGTTGATTGTCGGGTCGCCGTTTTGACCACTGTAACCCATCTCTTCGTGGTTCTGTATAGGCAGGGTGGTTTGTTCTTCCAGCGATAGCGCCCGCTCGTCCCAAAAGAAGCGGGTCTCGGTCCCGAAGCGGATGTTGACCAGCCGCATGGTATGGCGGCTGGTATTGCCCTGCGCACCCTTACTGGCACTGGCCGTATCGCCAAAGGCAAACTGCTGATGGTGGCAACTGCCGCAGGATACGGTGTTGTTAAGCGACAGCTTTTTGTCGTAGAAAAGCACCCGGCCGAGCGTAGCGCCTTTGTCATCTATGGCATTGCCTTGTGGAGTGTTGTCTTTGCGGATGTATGCGGGTCGCGCCTGGTTGGCGTAGTTATGGAGGCTTGCCAGGTCGAGGGTGGCGGCAGTAGTTACGAGAAGTGCCAGCGGCAGCAAAACCAATATTATTCTTTTCATAGAAAACAGTTGAAACATCAGCTTAGCTGCTCGGTACCAGAACCCACTATACAAGTAAACGACAATCCCGGTCATTTCCTTCGCACAGATTGCCGGAAGTCGGAAAAAAGTCGCTGCATAACAATTTGTTAACTGGCGGAACGATTTTTTCGCTTTCTAGGCATGACTTCCGATCTGTTTAACGGGCGATCCATCTTTGGCTTTATTATGATGTTGTGCATAATGTGCTGGCAATCCACTTCTTACGCACAAGCCGCATCAGACTCCAGTCTTGGCGAAAAGATATTGGATAAAGTGTTGGATAAGCCTGACCGCGATAGCATACATGTGTATAGTATGAATTACTGGCGTTCTGCAGCTTTTAGCGCGGCAGCTACTGCGGCTAATATATATGCCATCCCCAACCTGATAAAAGCTAAAAAGCCGCTCACCGACATGGAGCTGACATCATTGAATCGCGATGCCATCCACAAGTGGGATCGTTGGGTGCTGGATCAGGATCCCGGCAACCGCGAAAACATCGACCGTATATCTGACAAGATACTTACTGCAACGGTTATTGGTGGGGCAGGTGTTTTTCTCGATAAGAAGATCCGTAAAGATTGGTTCCGGGTGGCGGTGATGTATGTGGAGGTGCAGGCGGCTACGTTCACCATCTACAACTTCTCGCCTTTTGGGCCATCGTTTCAAAATAAGATACGGCCTGCTGCCTATTATGAAGAATTGCCCTTATCGGTACGGAAAGATGGCAATATGCGCAACTCGTTCTATAGCGGGCATGTGGCTAATGCTGCCGCTTCGGCATTTTTCCTCGTAAAGGTGTACGGCGACTACCACCCCGAGCTGGGACGGAAGAAATACTTTCTCTATGCGCTGGCCTCTGTACCGCCGCTTACGATGAGTTACCTGCGCGCAAGGGCGCTTTTTCATTTCCCTTCCGATTGTGTTACCGGTTTCCTGGTGGGAGCAACGGCGGGCATCATCATACCCGAGGCGCACAAGCTGAGCAAGCGCAAGAATCTGAAGAACCTGGACGTGAGCGTAGTGACACCTGCAGGGCCGGGTGTATCGCTTACCTGGAGGCTGGAAGGTAAAGAACGGGTGATAAGCGGTTTTTAAACTATCTGATGATAATGCAGGATAGCTAACTTTAGCCCATGGATGCGCAGGCATATACCACCGCTGTTTTTAGTAAAACCATTGCGATAAACGCCCCGGCAAAATTGGTATGGGCTGCACTTACGGAGCCTCATCTGATGAAGCAGTGGATGTCGCCCGACAATCCGCTGGAGATCATTACCGATTGGACAATTGACAGGCCAATATTTATGCGGGGCAGCCACTATGATATGCCGTTCGAGAACTACGGTATGGTGTTGCAGTGTCAGCCTAACGTGCTATTGTCCTACACACATTTAAGCTCTGTATCGAACCTTGCGGACGTTGCAGAAAGCTATAGCATATTATCGTTTGCACTGGCGGAAGAAGAAGGTGAAACTATGCTTACATTCAACATTCGCAATTTCCCTACAGATGCTATTTACAGACACCTGGCATTTTACTGGAATGTAACGCTGGAGGTATTAAAGCGGGTGGTAGAAGGCGCTGTACAATTATAGGAAAATCATTTTGTATCGTCTTAGCAAATCATCAGCAGTCTATATTCCCCCGGCTTTTCCTTCGGTGCACGGTGTACGCAGGGAATGACTTTACTTTCCGGATGATCGACCGCCAGGCGCCACATATGGCCTGCCTCTAAACGGATAGGCTCTGCTCCGGGCTTGGGGCGATAATGCAGATCAAAAAAATGTTCGCTTAAGAAAGCGTCGAATCCATCTTCTGGTCCATCGTATAGCTTTTTAAGCTCGGCTCTTATTTCAGGCACTAGTATTTTTTGTTCGGCTTGCGCCTTAGGCAGTATTTCGCTGGTTGCGCCATAGTAGGTACATAGTATAGTATCTGTAGGTATAGGAGCGCGATCTACATGAAAGGAATAGACGTCGGTTGGGAAAAAAGGAAAGCTGTCGTCTGCTTCATATTGCTTTATGAGATTAAGGCTGGGTGCTGCGCCATGGGCTTTTAGCAAATGCAGGTCGCTCAATATGGTCTGCCTTGCAAGATGCCCGGCGTCGCTTAGCTCCAGTTGTAACAGGTCCGGCTCTTCCACCAGCATGATATTATCATGTGCTTTGAGCTTCGCGACAATTTCGGCATAGTCGCCATCAAGTGAGCGCGTCCAGCCAATGGCATTTATAGCCCCTTCAAAAGGTGTAGATACAAGCGCCTGAAAACTCGTTACTATTTTGGTTTGATTCATTGCGCTAGCTGGTACATCACTCATAAATAATCTTTGAAGCTTGATTCGCCTGCACAATTTCGTCTTTTAATGTTGAATGAGGTATCAATGAAACTTCTCTCCCTTAGTCAGCATCTCCAGTATCAGGTTCATTCGCTTTTCGCGAGTCTCTGGTTTTTTAGCGGTTTGAAGCCTCCATGTTATGGCGTATTTGTTGGTCTTGTTCAGCGTATCAAAGAAGACCTTTGCCTTTTTGTTTTTCTCCAGCAGTTTCAGGAAGTCTTCAGGTGGTGCTGAGTTAGCGGGTGAATCGTAAGCAGCCGCCAGCCTGCCATCTTGTTTCGCTGCTTCAAATTCCTTCAATCCTGCGGGCTTCATCCGTTTTTCGTTTGTCAGGCGCTCAATATGTTCTATGTTTCGTTTCGACCATATGCTTTTGGACCGGCGGGGTGTAAATTTCTGCAGCCACGACACTTTGTCCAATTTCTTCTTTTGTCCATCGATCCAGCCATAGCAAAGGGCTTCATCCAGCGCTTCGGCATAGGTTACCGTTTTTTCGCCCGATTCTTTGTTAAAGATGCGCAGCCAGATACCATCGGGCTGAGTGTGGTGCGACGCCAGCCACTTTCTCCAATCACTTGCTGTGGCAAATGATTCAATTGGTAGATCGTCCTTTTTTTCTGCTTTGCTCATGTAGCTTACCCTTAATGCCGGAAATGGTGGGCCTAACATACAGAAATGTTTTCAGATGGCTTTTTAGGCAGGCTGTAAGAATGAGCGCTAGTAGGCTATAACACAATCAGAGCTTAACAGAAAGAGTGCGCGACAAAAATCCCGGGCCTTTCTGGAACAGCCGCCAAACCCCTATTTTTGCAACCCGATGGAATTGGCAAGCAGTAGGGTATTACGTGTTTTTTACCTTTTTATAATATTTATATCCTCCCATATTGTTACCGGCTGTTCGCAGCTCAAAGAGGAAGCGCCTGTAAATCAGGCATTGCTTGATGGTATAGAGCAGCGCCGAAATGACCCTGCGAATCTACGAGCTGTTGATTCGTCATTAGCCTTGCTAAAGAATGGCGATGTAGTAGTACGCACCGGCAACGACATAACCAGCTATATGCTGTGCCAGTTGAATCAGAAAGACAAGACCTACTCGCACTGCGGAGTGGTCATGATGGAGCATGGTTATCCCTTTGTGTACCACAGCATAGGCGGCGAGGCCAATCCAGATGCACGCATCCGTCGCGACTCGGCTTCTTGCTGGTTCTCACCTGCCGATAACCTGGGCTTCGGCATTGCACGGTTCGATATGACTGATTCCACCATATCGTCATTAGGCGGTATCGTCAGGCAGATATACAGAGAGCGCAGAAAATTTGATATGGACTTTGACCTGGCTACGGACGACCGGCTCTATTGCGCCGAATTTGTATACAAGGCTGTAAACCATGCTACGGCAAATAATACTTATATCACTCCTGTTACCTATTTCGGCCATTCCTTTGTGGGTATCGACAATATCTTCCTGAGCCCCCACGCACGTGCGATTTGCCAAATAAGATTTAAGTGATACCTTTGCCACAAATTGAAAAACACTCATATAATATGAAAAAACTTTTCTTCTCGCTGGCTGCGGTGGTGCTATTGGCAATAGGCCTTGTGAGCTGTAACACGAACACGCCCAAAGCTACTGCCGATAAGTTCCTGAATAGCTTCTACCACATGGACTATAAGGAAGCCAAAACCGTATCTACCGAAGAAACCAAGAAGATGCTGGAGATGATAGAGCAGTTTGCTACTATGATGCCGGATTCAGCCAGGGAGAATGCCAAGAAAGTAAAGATCAACATTAAAGACGTAAAAGAAGAAGGCGATAAAGCAACCGTTGTTTACACTACTTCCGAAAATACAAGCGAATCGAAGCTGGACCTGATAAAGCAGGAAGGCAAATGGCTGGTACAGTTCAACAAGCAAGACCCTGGTACCGGCGGCGAAGCTGGCGGCGACCCAATGACCGAAGAGCCGATGACAGAAGATACATCGGGTAACGGCGGTGCAATGAATGCGGATACTGCCACCTCGGCAACCACAGCTACCGGAGCACAATAGCATCTTACAAATAATTTATAAAGAGAAAGGGTCAGCACACAAGCTGACCCTTTCTTTTTATGGTTACCTGCTGCTTATCCGAAGAAAACATAGCAGAGGATAATAGAAGTAATAACACCTACCAGGTCGGCCAGCAGCATAGTGCCGATAGCGTAGCGGGTATTGCGTATAGCCACAGCGCCAAAGTACACAGCCACTACATAAAAGGTAGTATCGGAAGAGCCTTGCAGGATGCATGACAGCCTGCCCGCAAAGGAATCGGGCCCATAGGTCTTCATGGTATCCAGCATCATGCCGCGCGCACCACTACCGCTAAGGGGCTTTATCAGCGCAGTAGGCAGGCCATCTACAAAGCGGGTATCGGTACCCATAGAGGCGAACAAGCCTTTCATGCCGTTGATCACTACATCGAAAGAGCCGCTGGTACGCAGCATACTGATGGCTACGAGCATACCCACCAGGTATGGGATGATCTTAATAGCTGTCTCAAAGCCACCCTTAGCCCCATCTACAAAGGCATCGAATACATTGATCTTCTTGTACAATGCCCCCGCTACTATGATGAGGAATATGGCCAGTATCAGCCCATTGCTCAGCAGCGAGGAGAATGATTGTACGCCCTCGGTGTTGAGCGAATTGAGATATACCAACAGTAGTGCAATGACTACAGATATGCCCCCCACCCAGGCCAGTATCACCGGCTGGAACACATTGATCTTTTGCCGGATGGCCACGATGAACATAGCAGCCATCGTAGCCGCAAAGGTGGCTATCATGCAGGGGATGAAAATATCGGTAGGGTTGGCAGCCTTGAGTGCAGCCCTTGCGGCTATGATGCTCACCGGTATCAGCGTAAGCCCCGACGCATGCAGGCACAGGAACATAAGCTGCGAGTTGGTAGCCGTCTCTTTATCGGGGTTCAGCTCCTGCAGGCTTTCCATAGCCTTCAGTCCAAAGGGCGTAGCGGCGTTGTCGAGGCCCAGCAGGTTGGCGGAAAAGTTCATCATCATATAGCCCGTAGCGGGGTGGCCCTTGGGTATATCCGGGAACAGGCGCGAGAAGAAGGGATCGATAATGCGAGAGAGCAGCCGTATGCCGCCTGCACGCTCTGCAATGGTCATCAGCCCCATGAACAGCGCCATGATGCCTACCAGCCCTATAGCGATTGTTACAGCTGTCTTACAAGTTTCTATAATGCCGTCGGCTTTCTTTACAAGCTTACCCTGTATACTGCGGTAGGTATATACCTGCGCCTCCGGGTACAGCCCTTTTAATATACGTACGCTATCGGCAGCCATATTGTCGGCTATCAGTACCTGCGGTGGGTTGGCGCTGTCGGCGGGTACATAACCGTAGCCCGCTATGTATTGCGCATATGCGTCGCGGCCGGCCATGCCCGCAGTTTCGGGGTTGCCGGTCATCAGGAAACGGACTTCCTCATATGCCTCGTCCGACTTGCCCACTACCATGCGGCTGAATATCTGCTCATCGCCGCCAACAAAGCAGCGGTAAGCACCTACCAGCACGGCAATGAGAATAAAGGCAGACCATATTCTACTTAATGCCATAAACTAAAAAGGATAACAAAGCCTGAAATTAGTCTTTGCCCGCGACAGATACCAATCTATCGCAGCATCAGATAACAGCAGTACAAAAATCCTGCTCGGCCTTATGTAGTCTCTTCGGTGATCCAGCGCGGCACTACGGGTGGCGTGTAGCGCTCCATCTGCGCCAGCAGGCCGTCTGCATCTTCATTCATCATCAGCATATCTATCAGTTCGCGCTTCAGAAAGCCTTCGTTTACCATCGTTTGGTGGAAGGTACGCAGGCCATCGTAGTAGCCGTTGATGTTGTACAGGCCTATCGGCTTCTGATGCATGCCCAGTTGCCCCCAGGTGAGCATTTCAAACATCTCTTCCATAGTGCCCCAGCCGCCCGGCATAGTAATGATGCCATCGCTCAGCTCGTGCATCTTTAACTTGCGCTCGTGCATGGTATCTACCAGCATCAGCTCACTAAGACCGCCGTGGGCCACTTCTTTGGTGCAGAGGAAGTGTGGTATCACCCCAATGGCTGTTCCGCCTTCCGACAGTACGCCATCGGCTACTGCACCCATGAGGCCCAGCTTGGCGCCGCCGTATATAAGTTTAATATTCTTCTCGGCCAGTAGCTGACCCAGTTGGTAGGCTGCATCCATATATCTGCTGTCGTTGCCGGAGCCCGAACCGCAAAAAACACAAATACTTTTCATGATCATAGTTGCGGCAAAGATAATAGGATACACATCTATATTCACAACATTTTATCGTTATTACACGTGTATCATTTCTTAAATTTTCTACAGTAGGGCTTCGCTTTTTATCCGAAGCATGCAACCCCTTATTTTTGTGATAGTTGCCATAACCAAATGCTCAAGATCGCTTACGCGCCAATTTATGCCCACCCGCTGCCCGAGGGCCATCGTTTCCCGATGGCGAAATATGAGTTGATACCGGCGCAGCTGCTGTATGAGGGTGTAATAACCGAAGAGAACATCTTTAGCCCACAGCCGGCAACCGAAGAGACCATCCTGCGGACACACGATGCCGACTACTGGCACCGTATGAAAAACCTGCAACTGACCGACCGCGAGATGCGTGCTATCGGCTTTCCGCTATCGGCAGAGCTGGTGGAGCGAGAAGTACGGATATGTCAGGGGACCATTGACTGTGCCCTGTATGCACAGCAGTACGGCGTAGCGCTGAACGTAGCAGGTGGCACGCATCATGCCTTTAAGGACAAGGGCGAGGGCTTTTGCCTGCTGAATGATTTTGCCATAGCAGCCAATTACCTGCTGCACCATGGGCTGGCTACGCAAGTACTCCTCGTAGACCTGGATGTACACCAGGGAAATGGTAGCGCTGCTATCTTCAAAGACGACCTGCGGGTGTTTACCTTTAGCATGCACGGCCAGCACAACTATCCGTTCCATAAAGAGCAGAGCAGCCTGGATGTAGGGCTGAAGGACGGCACCGATGGCGATACCTACCTCGGATTGCTCAACGATACCTTGCCCGGCATCATCAGCGATGTAAAGCCTGACATTATCTTTTATCTCTCGGGCGTAGATGTGCTGGCTACCGATAAATTTGGCAAGCTAAAGCTGACCATAGATGAATGTAAGCAGCGCGATGAAATAGTCTTTAACCTGTGCCGGCAACACCACATACCTGTAGCGGTAGCCATGGGAGGCGGCTACTCACCTGAGGTAAAACATATTGTAGATGCACATTGTAATACGTTTAAGGTAGCGAAGGAGGTATTTGGGTTGTAGGTGAATAAGCTGACAGCCTACTTGCATTTCTTTTCGGTTCAAGGATATAAAAGATATAGGCTCATCTTTGTATCTTCCGTTTTGCAAGTCCTATTAATCAGAACTGCCAAGCAGAGACTCGGCTGCGAAGGAATAATTCCAATCCTTTAGAAATAATAGAAAATGAATGTCATAAAAATTTTTTTATTATCGGCATGTGTTTCGTTAACGTTTGCTTCGTGTACTTCAACCGAAAAAGTAGAAGACATGGCTACAATTGCTACACCTGTAGCTAATGAATTTTTCCGTTTAGTACAAAATGAAAAATTTGATTCAACTAAATTTCTTTTTACAGACTTTTTTCTGTCAGAAGTGAATGGAGATTCATTTGTGTCGTACCTCGAACAAAAGGCGCATTGGCTTGGTCGTATACAAAAATATACTCTTGAACAAAATAATTTCGTCGTTTCACATAAGGAAGGTGTTGAAAAACACGAATTCATTCAGACATATAAGGTCGAGTATGAGAATAGAAGACTATCCAAATATGACTTTATCTTCTTAGAAGAAGATATTAAAGGTGGGCATCCAAAAATCGGCGAATTTCATACAGACGTCTATACGCCTTCCGAATAATAGAATCCTTTGTCGCCCTTACGTTGTTTTCCAACGACAAGCTAACGAAATAAAAGCATCTACCACTTGCACTCCGTGCTGTAAATTTGACTATAAGTAGCACCTAAAGTAACCAGCCAACCATGACGTCCGAAGAAGCGATAAAACAGTTCCTGAAAAACAGGGTGGAGGTTTCAGAACAGGAGGCCGATGTCTTCGCACAGGCGTTCCGGGAGAAAAAACTGCGCAGAAAACAACTCGTCGTTCAGCCCGGGTTCCTGACCAAGCATAGGTATTACGTCGTTGATGGTGTGCTGCGTTCCTTCATAACCGACGACTCGGGCCAGGAAACAACTATTGCATTAGCGGTCAAAGACTGGTGGATAACAGACTATAACAGCTTTATCTATCAGCAGCCTGCAACCCTATTTGTAGAGGCGCTGACCAATGCCACTGTATTGCAGCTAAGCTATGAGGACGAACAGAAGCTTAAAACGGCCAACCCCAAATACGAAACCTTTTTCCGCATCGTTGCAGAGCGCGGCCTGGCTGCCCAGCAACGAAGGATCATTACCGGCCTCACACAATCGGCCGAGCAGCGATATGAAAGTTTTGTAGAGCGCTACCCCGAGTTCCTGCACGATATACCGCAGTACATTCTTGCTTCTTACCTGGGCATGTCAACAGAGTTTCTTTCACGCATCCGCAACAACAGGGTGAGTAAAAAAGGTTGAACCAGTTCAACTATTTTTCTTAGCATAGTTCATCTTCCACCTCCGCTTGCCTTCCCACCTTTGCTATACAACAAAACAATAGCAATGAAGGCACTATTTAGCAGTTTGCAGTTGAGGGACCTGAACTTAAAGAACAGGATCGTTGTATCACCCATGCAACAATACAGCGCAACAGACGGCATTCCCGGTCATTGGCACCTGGTTCATTTAGGCAGCCGTGCAGTGGGCGGCGCAGGATTGATCATGACAGAATGTACGGCTGTGTCCCCCACAGCTATGTGTACCATCAATGACGTTGGCATATGGAACCAGGACCAAGTAGCCGCATGGAAGATCATTACAGACTTCATACACGGACAGCATGCAAAAGCCGGCATACAACTGTGGCATGCAGGTGGTAAGGCCAGCAGCAAGCATCCTAAAGAAGGCATGCTGCCGCTAAGTGTGGAAGAAGGCGGCTGGCTTCCAATGAGCGCCTCTTCCACTCCTATCAACGCCCACTTTCCCAAGGCAATGACATTGGAAGAGATAAGCGAAGTGAAAGAGCAGTTTGCCACGGCAGCACGGAACGCCGTTGCAGCAGGCTTCGATACCATAGAGTTGCATGCGGCACATGGCTATCTGCTTCATCAGTTCTATACACCGCTCACCAACAAACGAAATGACCAATACGGAGGCAGCTTTGAAAACAGGACACGACTACTGATAGAAACAGTAATAGAAGTGCGAAAGGTGATACCTGCCGGTATGCCCCTCCTCGTCAGGCTTTCAGCCACTGACTACAGTGATGATGTAAATGCCTGGACTATGGAAGAGAGCTTAAAGCTAGCTGCAATTCTTAAAGATAAGGGCGTCGACCTCATAACAGCATCGGGCGGCGGTCTGGTGCAGGTGGACCAGTCTATTGTGAAGCCGGGCTACCAGTTGCATATGGCCACAAAAATAAGGGAGGCAGTGCAGCTGTCGGTCGGTACCGTAGGGATGATCACAGACGGGCAGCAGGCCAATTCAATTATAGAAAATAAGGAAGCTGACCTTGTGGTAATAGCACGCGAACATTTGCGCGACCCATACTTTGCGCTGCACGCCGCATTGCAACTGGGGGAAACTCCGGACGTGCCCTGGCAGTACGCAAGAGCTTTTTAAACATAAAAATCAATAAATACTATGGAAAAAATTATCTGGGCCGTAATGGCATTATTCGCAGGTTCGTTTTTGCCTATACAAGCCGGCATGAACGGCAAACTTGCCAAAGCAGGGGGCAGCCCCTTTTTTGCCTCCATGATCTCCTTCGCAATAGGTGCGCTGGCACTGGTCACCTATATACTGCTTACATCGCAGGCAGTGTCGTGGAAGGGGATGAAAGAAGCGCCGGCCTATGCCTGGGCGGGTGGCGTGTTGGGCGCATTTTATGTTACCGTCATTGTGCTTGCCTTTCCTAAGATCGGTCCCGGGCTCACTTTTGGGTTAGTGGTAGCCGGGCAGTTGCTGTTATCTATGTTGATGGAGCATTTCCAGCTAATGGGCGCACAAGCCCAGCCTATAAGTGTGGGGCGAGTTGCCGGTATGTTGCTCATCGTAGCCGGTGTAATTGCTATGAAAAAGTTTTAGTTCCGAACATTCATTCTTCATTGTAGTGGTGTCAGGTGTTTACCTGACACTTTTTAATGTATGGTGCTTACGATAACAGCATTTTTATCTGCCGACATAGTATTCCTCAGGCGTTCTCAATGATGCTTCATGTTTTAAAATGACTCTGCGCAGCTGCTCCTGGTGCTCATCACCCCAAAGGCCTATGGAGCTGATTATAGGGATGAGTGTCTTGCCAAAGTCGGTGAGCGTATATTCTACTTTTGGGGGCACTACGGGGAAGATCTTTTTAGTAACTATTTCATGGTCTTCCAGCTCTTTGAGCTGAACATTCAGTACACGCCTCGTAGCATCGGGTATCTTGCGCTGAAGTTCACTGGGCCTTAAGTTGCCCTGGTGAATGAACCAGATGATACGGATCTTCCATTTCCCATACAATACTTCACCAACCAGATCGAGCCCGCAGTTGAGGGATGGAATTGTCTTTTTTACGTACATAAAACAAAGGTACGATAGGGCCGAAAAGTGAACAATACGGATAAATTTATCCCTATCTGATTCGTAACCCCGTAATTGTTTGATGCATATGTACTGCTGAGATTTGCACTATAAAAATTACAGTTTTTTATGAAAGAGCAAATCAATTACAATAACGAATTATCGGGTAAGATCGCACTGGTAACGGGTGGTACAAAAGGCGCAGGAAAAGCAATTGCAGAGCGCATAAAGACGGCAGGTGCTACCGTAGTGATCACAGCAAGAAATAAACCTGAGCAGGCAGATGTGGAACTGTATTTTGTTCCTGCTGACCTAAGCCGGCGCGGTGCAGCGGATATGGTAGCTAAAGAAGTAATAGAGCGTTATGGCCGCCTGGATATCCTTGTCAACAACCTGGGCGCATCAGAAACGCCGGGTGGTGGTTTTGCGGCGCTGAATGATGAACATTGGGAGAGCACGATCAGCACCAACCTGCTTGCGCCCGTAAGGTTAGACAGGGTGTTCCTGCCCCAAATGCTGGAACACGGCAGTGGTGTCATCATTCACATTGCTTCCATACAGGGGCGGCTTCCCTTATACAACGCTACGCTTCCGTATGCGGCGGCCAAGGCGGGCCTTATCAACTACAGCAAAGGATTGGCCAAAGAAGTAACATCTAAGGGGGTAAGGGTAGTAACTGTATCTCCGGGATGGATCAATACGGAGAATGTAAAAAACTTCCTGGAACGGATCGCGCAAAGCTCCAACTGTTCTATCGACGAGGCTCGTGAAAGCGTTATGAATGCCTTAGGTGGAATACCAGCCGGAAGACCTGCTGAGCCGGAAGAGGTAGCAGAACTTGTCGGTTTCCTGGCCTCGCCGCGAGCTAATTACCTGAGCGGTTCAGAATTCGTTATCGACGGCGGAACAATACCAACAATCTAATCTTTTAAAAAAAATAACAACTATGGAATTACCAAAACTGGTTGCGCGCTTTGTAGAGACGCAAAACAATTATGACAGTAAATCTTACGTGGACTGTTTCACAGATTCAGCTATCGTCCACGACGAAGGTAAAACACACAAGGGCAAAACAGAAATCCTTCATTGGATCGAAGATGCCAATGAGCGATACAGATCTTCTATGAAGCCGCTTAAGTATGAGGAAGCCAATTCGAAAGGCGTACTAACCGCAGAGGTATCCGGCACCTTCCCCGGTAGCCCGCTGGTACTGCAATTTCATCTGGGATTAAAGGATAACTTAATTGATTCTTTGAATGTAACGGGGTAGAATGCGCAATATCAAGGCTATGCTCATATGGATGTATAGTATGGTGTCAGGTATCTCGCCTGACACTTTTTTAATTGGTACTGTATATGCAAAAAGGAGGTGTGCAAAGTCCCTTATTCCTTGCTTATTGCTCATCTTTACGCAAACCCTTCATGCGATGACCAATACTATTCTCCGGTTCTTTTTAAGAAACGGCAGCTGCTATATTCAATGCGGGGATGATATGCGGTTAGCCGATGTGTTTTTCAGCAACACAGCATCCGCCTATCGTCAGCGTAAGAGCTACGCGACAGCCACGCAACAACCGCCTAAAAGCAGCACAAGAGCAGCTGCACAACAGCTTTACAGCACCGTACGCAGGCATCATACCAACATCAATGAAACATCAAAAGGATACTGAAACCGTTTTTTGCGAACTTTTGGCTAGCGTGGTGCGATAATATGAGGTTGATGAGTGATTTGTTAGCGGATAACAAAAAGACAAGGTTCACATATGCTTTATATGTACTACATGAGGATCAGACTAAAAATGAAAAAGCCACCTATTGCTAAGTGGCTTTCGCGGACCGGACGGGTTCGAGTCCCGTCCCGGCTCAGCCGGGACCGTGACAGGGCGGCATGCTAACCAACGCGAAGAATATTGGATGGCTGGTCAATAAGCCAGTCCAGGTATTTCCGGTTTTGCTTTTTTAGCATCAACTCTCTTTTGATTGCCTCTGTTTTAGACGGATGGCTTTCAACGTAAACCAACTGCCATGGCCTTTTGCGTGAGGTATAGGTTGACAGGCCCTCGTTATGTTCTTCAAGGCGTCTTAGATAGTCACTTGAATAGCCTTTGTATAAAGTGCCGTCAACTTCGCTGCGAATGATGTATACGTACCACATGGGGACCGACTAAAAACGAAAAAGCCACTTATTGCTAAGTGGCTTTCGCGGACCGGACGGGACTCGAACCCGCGACCTCCGCCGTGACAGGGCGGCATTCTAACCAACTGAACTACCGATCCGTAACTCCCTGTTGGGGTTGCAAAGATAACAGCAATTTTTTGAAACTTGCAAATGTTCTTTAAAAAAATTTTCAAAGACTTACTTTTGTACTCTCAAATCAACCATTATGCAGTTTCTGGATTTTGAAAAACCCCTGGAAGATCTTTATACGCAGATAGCGAAAGTGAAAGAGATGTCGCAGAAGAATCAGGTGGATGTGTCGGGTACCGTCCGCGAGCTGGAGGCGTCGATAGAAAAAACACGTGAGCAGATATATACCAACCTTACTCCATGGCAGCGCGTACAGCTAAGCCGCCATCCGCAGCGTCCGTATACACTATACTATATCGAGAAGATATTCAGCAACTTTACCGAGCTGTATGGCGACCGCCAGGTAAAGGACGATAAGGCAATGGTAGCAGGTATGGCCGAGCTGGATGGTATGCCGGTAATGGTAATGGGCCAGCAAAAGGGCGTGAATACCAAGATGCGCCAGATGCGCAACTTTGGTATGGCCAACCCCGAAGGCTACCGCAAGGCGCTTCGCCTGATGAAGATGGCTGAAAAGTTCAACCGCCCCATAGTAACGCTGATAGATACCCCGGGTGCATTCCCGGGGCTGGAGGCTGAAGAGCGTGGACAGGGCGAGGCTATAGCCCGTAACCTGTTCGAGATGGCACAACTGAAAGTGCCTGTTATCTGTGTGATCATAGGCGAAGGAGCATCGGGTGGTGCATTGGGTATAGGTGTAGGCGATAGAGTGTACATGCTGGAGAACAGCTGGTACACTGTTATCTCCCCCGAGAACTGCTCTACCATCCTGTGGCGCAGCTGGAACTTTAAAGAGAAAGCAGCCGAGCAACTGAAACTTACCTCTCGCGATATGAGCGCCTTTGGCCTGGTGGACGGTGTAATACCCGAGCCGATGGGCGGCGCACATGCCAAGCCCGAAGAAATGGCTGCAACACTAAAGGAGCACATCCTGAAAGGACTGAAAGAAATAAAGGATATGGATGCCGAAACGCGCATCAACCAGCGTATCGAGAAGTTCTCTAAAATGGGCTTTTACGAAGAGGTATAATATTTATTGAAAAGAATAATAAACGCTATTATGCATCATATGTTCCGCGGCACCGGTGTTGCCCTTGTCACTCCCTTCTACAGCCATGGCGAGGTAGACTATCCATCGCTGGAAAAGCTTGTAAATCATGTAATAGAAGGTGGGGTAAACTATGTGGTAGCCCTTGGCACTACTGCCGAAACACCTACACTCACCACTGCCGAGAAGAATGAGGTGCTGGAATTCATCGTGATGAAGGTGGGTGGCCGTGTGCCGATCGTTTGTGGAATAGGCGGCAATAATACCCATGAGGTGGTCGAGCAAATCAAAGCAATGAACCTGCTGCGTGTAGATGGCATACTGAGCGTGACGCCTTACTATAATAAGCCGTCGCAGGAAGGATTGTATCAGCACTTTAAGGCCATAGCACAGGCTACGGATAAAGCCATCATACTGTATAACGTACCCGGCCGTACGGGCATCAACATGCTGCCCGCTACTACGCTGAGGCTAGCCAATGAGTTCGAGCATATCGTTGCGGTAAAAGAGGCCTGCGGCGTTATGCAGCAGTGTATGGACCTGGTGGCTGGTAAGCCTGTACACTTTGCCGTACTGTCGGGCGACGACGACCTGGTATTGCCACAGATAGCTATAGGCATGGATGGGGTGATATCGGTAGCGGCCAACTGCTTTACCAAAGATTTTACCAGCATGGTAAACTTTGCGTTGGGTGGCGACTATGAAAGCGCCCGCAACCTGCACTACAAGCTGCTGAACGGAATTCGCCTGCTGTTTGTAGAGGGTAACCCTGCGGGAGTAAAATCGGTGCTGGCACATATGAACATCAGCGGTAACTACTTCCGCCTGCCGGTAGTAGCAGCTACGCCTGAGACCGACCATAAGATAGCGCAGTTCGTAAAGAACCTCGAATAAGTGTATCGAATTGAAATATTACAGCCCTTGCCCATGCGGTGAGGGCTGTGTCTTTATAGGTGCAGTTGTCATAGGACAATTAATGTTCTTGTACGCCTTGCAGCATGGCTTAATAGCCTTGAATTACTTAACTTTGGCATTCTTTAGAAAAAATTAAAATAACAATCATAACATGAGTACAACCACTCGTTCTAACATCGATCTGAAACTGCCTTATAAAGTAGCTGACATCAGCCTGGCTGAATGGGGACGCAAGGAAATTAAACTGGCTGAAGCAGAAATGCCGGGCCTTATGGCTATCCGTGCCGAGTATGGCCCTCAGCAGCCGCTGAAAGGTGCGCGCATTGCAGGTTGCCTGCACATGACCATCCAGACTGCCGTGCTGATAGAAACACTGGTAGCACTGGGCGCTGAAGTGCGCTGGAGCTCTTGCAACATCTTCTCTACGCAAGACCATGCTGCGGCTGCTATCGCTGCTGCGGGCATAGGTGTATTTGCATGGAAAGGACAATCGCTGTCAGAAGCTGACTGGTGTATCGAGCAGACACTGTTCTTCGGTAGCGAAGACCGTCCGCTGAACATGATACTGGACGATGGTGGTGACCTGACAAATATCGTGCTGGACAACTATACCGAGCTGGTACAACACATAAAAGGACTGAGCGAAGAAACGACTACAGGTGTACACCGCCTGTACGAGCGTATGCAGAAAGGCACCCTGCCTATGCCTGCTATCAACGTGAATGACTCTGTAACGAAGTCTAAATTTGATAACAAATACGGCTGTAAAGAATCACTGGTTGATTCTATCCGTCGTGCTACCGATGTGATGATGGCCGGTAAGGTTGCTGTTGTAGGCGGTTACGGTGATGTTGGTAAAGGTTCTGCGGAATCTCTGCGTGGTGCAGGTGCCCGTGTTATCGTTACCGAGATCGACCCTATCTGCGCACTGCAGGCTGCAATGGACGGCTTTGAAGTAAAGAGAATGATAGATGCAGTGAAAGAAGCGGATATCATCGTTACAGCTTCGGGTTGCCGCGACCTTATCACGGAGCAGCACTTCCGCGCTATGAAGGATAAGGCTATCGTTTGTAACATCGGTCACTTTGATATCGAAATAGATATGGCATGGCTGAACGACACTTACGGTAACACGAAAGATACCATCAAACCACAGGTTGACCTGTATAACATCGATGGTAAGGACATCCTCGTACTGGCAGAAGGCCGCCTGGTGAACCTGGGTTGCGCTACAGGCCACCCGTCATTTGTAATGAGCAACTCTTTCTCAAACCAAACGCTTGCTCAAATAGAGCTGTGGAACAACCACGCCAGCTACGAGAATAAGGTATATGTGCTGCCTAAGCACCTGGATGAAAAAGTAGCCCGCCTGCACCTGTCGAAGATAGGCGTAGTACTGGAAGAACTGACTGAAGAGCAATCTAACTATCTTGGCATAGCTAAGAACGGTCCGTTCAAGCCTGAGCATTATCGTTATTAATCTTGTTTCTTTTTTGATATTGAAAATGCCTCCTTGTTGGGAGGCATTTTTTTATTGTATCAGATTAGTATTAATAGCTTCGATATATTCTTTCACAATTAGAAAACTTGAACTATCAAAAGTTTCATTTAGCTCCTCTTCGGAATAGATAGAGCCGCGATTGTCATGAAGTTTATTGAATAAACTTGCAATTGCTGCTGGCATATATCCAGTTTTTGTTTCCAAATTGACAATCGTCTTGGTGGCAGCGTGAGTTTTGCCATTCTTTATCTTTTCTTGCTGAAGCGCATTATTTAGAAGTGAGGCATGAACAGCTTGTTCAAGAGCTTGAAACAAATTGTAAGCTTTAACTTTATTATTCAGTGATACTTCTGCTGCGGATAAGAAATCTATAGCTAGCGAAATTCTTTTTAATGCCTGTTTTTTATTTGGAATAAAATCAAATTTTATAAACCAAGTAGGGCTTGTTGTAATCGCGGCAATGTAGCTATAATTCAAAAAGACTTCTTCTGGTATCTGGACATCTGTAACTTTACACTCAGCCAAGTGCTCGACTTTAACCGGCTCACCAGGAATAATATTGCCGTTTTTTTGGATAGTAACCGTCAAGCTGGTTTCCGTATTAAATAGAACTTCGACGTTTTCTTTAAAGACAATCAATACAGCCCAAATTCGCTCTTTATAAGTCCCTCTCCTTTCTAATTCGGGAATTATCCATAATTCTTCTATTTGCTTTATAAAGTTATTAAGTGCTACTTCGTCCATAGGGGGGTTGTTTAAAAGTATCGGCATTTTTTAAATTGCTAATATATCTATTTTGAATGGGTGGTATTTGACTCGAGAATAAAATAAAGAATGCCCTCTTGTAAGAAGGCATTCTTGTCGATTATAAAAAGAGGACTTTCCCTTACGCACCCGCAACATCACCACCTCTATTAGCCAATCTTTCCATCATCACGCGTTCGTCGTGTCTTTGTTTGGCTACTCTTTTGCCACGGAAGAATAGATACATGTTGAAGAACAGCATGACGCCGAGGTAGATGCTGAAGCCGCCGATCTTGTAGCTGAGCGCTTCGATTGTGCTTTGTGTATCGCCAAGTATATTGTTGATCTTGAGTATGTACAGTGCAAAGCCTAGGTTGAGGAGGTAGAACCCTATTTTGAATAAAGCATTTGTAGCTGTGGCGATCTCTTCGCGGCCGAAGAATATATCTCGCATGAACACCAGCCCGTTTTTGAAGAGCGTATGGGCAACATACCATGTAAGACCCAGCGCAACGGGTAAATAAATGAAATAGGCGGTAATGATAAATTGGTTGTTCATAATTGAAACTATTTAAGAGTGAATGATAGTAGAATGTCTTTTTGAAAGAAAGTATATCAATGCCATATTGAAGTAGTGGGTGACTGCCAGTATAAAGACCAGCAGACCTACATTGCTTGCTAGGCTCGATACTAATTGCTCTACGTTCACGATCTTGTCCCAGAACCGGAGCTCTACGAACGCATAGCCAATATTGAAGAGGTAATAGGCGACCAGTAGCAGTTGGTTCATATGGTCGGTCTGCACCGCATCGCCCCTGAAAAGTGCCAGTATGAAAAACCTTCCATTCCTGTAAAACAGCCTGCCTACATATACGATGATAAAGATCATGGTGCTGAGGAAAATGCCGTATGCAAGAATATTGTAGTTCATGGCTATAAAAACATTTTGATGAGTTTTAACAGCAGCTCGCCGCGCGGAGAAAGAAAGAGCTTATCGGCAAGGTCGCCTATCTGGCTGGAGAATGCGTTGAGCTCTTTTATCTGTTTGGCAAACTCCTTTTCTTCTTCCGTTTTTCCTATCTCTTTACTATTCGCTATTTCTTTCAGTAGTTCTATGGCGGGGTTCAGTTCTCTTTGCTTGCGCACTGCACCTACCTTGTGCGACCATTTCCATACGTCCTTTTCTGCTATGAAGTATTCCTTACGGTCGCCGGCCAAGTTTTTTTTGTAAACAATACCCCAGTCGACGAGTTGCCTGATGCTCATGTTCACATTGCCCCTTGAAATAGCCAGTTCCTCCATGATGTCGTCTGTCGATAGTGGCTTCGGAGCAATAAGCAAAAGCGCCTGTATCTGGGCCATGGTCTTGTTGATACCCCACTGGCTACCAAGCACCCCCCAGGTTTCGATGAACTTTTCTTTTGCTTCTCCGTACTTCATGATGTAAAGCTATAAATAATTTTCTGAACTTTCAAAATTTTCTGAAACTTTATTTTTTACGAAAATCCATCGTGGCTTATAACGCTATTGTAGTTCGTATCCGCGATTGTTATCTTCACCGCTCAAATACATTCTAATGAAGTACTTATACCTATTGGCCCTGTGTGCCTGTGTGTCGCTGGCGGCCTGTAAAAAGTCAAAATTTATCATCAACGGCATTTCCGACATAAAGGTGATGCGTGATTCTTCTGTCATGATACCACTGGCCATTGCGCAAGAGTCAGGCAACCAGGAGCGGGTAGACCTGAGTGTGGAAGGATTGCCTGCTAAAACAGAGTACAGTTTTACAGCGGCAAGCGGCACACCCGACTTCGGCACGGTATTGACCATTAAAGCCCTTTACAATGCGAAGCCTGGCACTTACCCTATAAAGATAAAGGGAACCAATGCAGCGGGATACGATAAAGAATATGAGCTGAACCTGATAGTAGATAATAATGATGCTTGCCGTGCGGGGTTATATGGTACGTGGATCTATAGCTCAAATAATAATCCCAGCTGCGGTATGCCTTATAACAGAATTGAAATATCGCGCGACGACTTGCATAAGGACGGTATCCTGATCAAGCATTATTTCGGCGAGAATGAAATGGGAAGTATGAAGGTGAATTGCAATGGAACCCTGTCGGATCAATATTTCTTCGGAACTTTTACGGGCGATATGGTCACACTTTCTGCGAAAACATTTACCGATGATACCTGCCATTTTAAGTATATACGGCCATAACCAAGGCTTTTTTATAGAAGTCCCGCACTAATAGTTATTTCCACTCTTAAACAAAAAAACACCTCCGCAAGGGAGGTGTTTTTTTGTTTCCATCATCAATTGTGTGTGTTAGTTCTTGATCACTTTTTGTGATGCAGTGTGGCTGCCAAATTGTGCTCTCAGCGTGTAGAAACCGGCAGGCAGGCTGCTGATATCTACTTTCACATCCGTGATGCTTACAGACTGTGACATCACCTGCTGACCCATAGCGTTAAGCAGTACAATTTGTCCGTTACCCCAGTCTGAAGGTACTGTTATATTTATGTTGTCAGTAGCAGGGTTTGGTGCAACCAGCAATTTGTTCATTGTACCATTAGCATTACCTATGCCGGATGGCTTACGGCCTTCGCGATCGCATGCAGGCGGGCATATCAAGGCAACATCATATAGTTTGATATCGTCCATGTCTCCATCGAAGAAGTATTGGAATGGAGCCGCAAAACCACTGGCGCCGATGAACAGATCTTCAGGTGTGAAATAGCTGTATTGGTTGGCAACAAATTGCTCAAATACGCGGTCGCCATCTACAAACAGTTGCAGTGCACCCGTAGCAGCATCGTAGCTCAGCGTTACGCAGTACCACCTACCGGGAGGTGTATTATCAATGAACGGATTGTCGGCCTGGCGCAATGGCGAGGACGCCCACGCAGGATCTGCGGCGCTGTTCCACTTGTCTTCTGTCCAGGTAGCAGTACCTGCCGGGAATCCTGCAAACAGTTTATCGGGCAAATTAATATCACAGTCGCGTCCTGTATTTTGATAATTGTCGTAGAACTCCAGGTGGTAATGCTGGCTGCTGCCGTTTGCACTATGGTTTAAGATATAGTTGCCCTGGCATGGTCCCGTCCAATAGTTCCTCGGGTTTGGCCTCACTGTTGCAGCAATCGTCCATGATTTAAGGTCCATCATCGGATCATGTGCAAACCTCAGGAATTCGCCCTGGTTGAAATGCATGGCTGTGTTTGGCGCACCCAATATACCTGCAACAGATGTTGATGGTGGGTTCGACATAGGCAGTGGCAAAGGCGTCCATCCGTTTACCACATCATTTAGATTGCCACCGTCGAAATCCCAATGTGCAATTTCCTTTGGCACCCGCGGCGGACAGCTAGGACAAATGATCTTCGAAATTTGCAGGAACTCGTCATCACTGCATTCGATAGGGCCGCTATATATTTTGATGTCGTCGATATCGCCTGTAAAGAAGTAATCGAACATGCCACTACCTGCAGCATCACTGGCACCGATAAACAGATCGTGGGTACCGGCAGCATGCCAGTTGGGCCAGTATTCAGATACAATGTGTGTACCATCTACATACAGGTCCATCATTTCGGTGTTTGCATTGTAGCTTGCAGTTACACAGTACCATTGGTTTGTGGCAACAGCCGGATTCACGTTAACATCGCTAAGCCATTCTGCTGACGTCACCGGGAATGGTGACGGAATAGGCGATGTCATAGCCGTCCCGCTTACGAATGTGTAATGCCCGCTATTGTCCGCACATACATCGGCAGAGCCGTTCACATCGTCCTGAGGATTATCAGTGAAGTGAATGTTGTAGTGGGCTGTACTTGTGTGCGGTGCCCTCCAGATGATAGAGTTGCCCTGGCAAGGCTCCGTATTCATTGCTGTGGGCCTTACTATAGCCGATATCGTCCATGATGACAGGTTCATGGCATTATCGTGTGGAACCTGCAACCAGCTGGCTCCGTCAAAATGTATAGCGGTATTGGCAGTACCGGCTTTACCGGCTACTTGGGTGATTGAACCTCCGTTTGGCACCCCGGTCCAACCCTGTATCTGGTCGGCGTAGCTTCCGTTAGTAAAGTCCCAGTGAGCCAGTAGTGTAGGTGGCGTGCACGGTTGTGCGATCGCGGGTAGCGAAATGGCTGCCAGTGCGCAGCCTAACAAGGTTTTTTTCATAAGGTTTTGGATTTTGGTTTTTTGGATAATGGTTGATAGTATGATGATGGAAGACAAAACGATCCTATAGCAGCGCTTGCAGGCGTGCTGTAAATTGTATCTATGCGCCAGTGCTGAACCAATGATTGCAGCATAAGTGCATGCGATGGTCAGAAGCTTTTATTGTATGTTTAAACAGGTGAGAAGAAACGGAGCATATTGATAAGTTTTATGGTAGTAAAAGGAAAGGTTTTCTATCAGAACAAGCGTATACGGAAAAACGTAGCGCTTATTTGATGATACAATACTCCGACTTATATGCTGCTTTTTTTACTTCATTGGACGAATAGACGAAAAAAGACATGTTTCTGCCTACTTCATTCGACGAAACATGTCTTTGCTCTTATACGTACAGCTATAAATTCTGCACTACATCACTTCTATCAAACTGCTTTCTTGCAGCTGTACTAGTTTACCGAAAGATCGCATCTCATACCCATGGCCGCGCATTGTCTCTTCAAATTCCGTTGCATGATCTTCCGCTACTGCTACCAACAATCCGCCGCTGGTTTGCGGGTCGGCGAGTATGTATTTTTGCTCATCCGTCACAGCGCCTATTTTGTGGCCGTAGCTATTCCAGTTGCGGGTAGTACCGCCGGGGAAGCATTTCTTTTCGAGGTAATAGGGTAGTGAAGCTATTACCGGCACTTTATCAAATTCAATTACTGCCGATACACCGCTGCCCTCGCACATTTCAGACAGGTGCCCGAGCAACCCAAAACCTGTTACATCGGTCATGGCTTTTATGTACGGCATTTGCCCAAACACTTCGCCCAGCTTGTTAAGCGTGGTCATGCTCTTTAATGCAATAGCAGCATCTTCTTCGCGCAGCAAGCCTTTCTTCTGCGCAGTCGATAGGATGCCTACACCCAGTGCTTTTGTCAGGTATAGCTTACACCCGGCTGTAGCGGTAGAGTTTTGTTTCAGCTTGGGTATGTCGACAATGCCATTTACCGCCAATCCAAATACCGGCTCGGGGCAATCAATGCTATGGCCACCTGCGAGTGTGATGCCTGCTTCTGCACATACGGCCCTCGAGCCTTCCAGCACACGTTGCGCTACTTCTGGTGGTAGCTTATCAATCGGCCAGCCGAGTATAGCGATGGCTAGTACGGGCTTGCCGCCCATAGCGTACACATCGCTAATGGCATTGGCGGAAGCTATACGCCCGAAGTCGTAAGCATCGTCGACGATTGGCATAAAGAAGTCGGTAGTGGAGATGAGCGCCGTGCCATTGCCCATGTCCAGCACAGCAGCATCGTCGCGCTTATCGTTGCCTACCAGCAGGCGGGCGTCGGGTATGGCTGCTATATTACTGTGCAGTATCTTATCCAGTATGGCAGGGCTTATCTTACAGCCGCAGCCTGCGCCGTGCGAGTATTGTGTGAGTTTTACTTCTGTCGTTACGGTGTCCATTATAGTTGTGCTTTTTTATTGTGCAGGCAGGCGGTTCATATAGCTGAGTATAATGGCGGCGTTTTCTGCAATGTTATTGTTGTTCAGTTCCAGCGGAAAAATGTTTCGATTATTTCGAGTAGCGAGGCCGGTCTTGTAGGTCTTGTCATAGTACATCAGCACTTGCCTGACAAAGTCTCGCATACGGTCGTCAAGTATAGCTGCTATCGCAAACTTTGTTTGCTCTGGCCCCAGCCGTTTTTGTATGCGTTCGGTACATGCTACCAGAAAGTTTTTATCCAGCGGGCCGTATTCATCTTCCAGAAGGTCGATGCGTAGCTCCATGGGTACCTGCAGGTCGATGAGCGTGGCTTCGCGCATCTGTTGCCAGAATGGCCTCGGGATAAAACGCTTGCCGATGTTCAGGCTTTCGTCCTCTACCCATGTGCGGGTTTCTTTATTTAGCGACTCCAGCTGCGCAGCAAAAATGTTTTCAAATTGTTCTTGTGTTGGCTGCACCATCTGGTTCATACTGCCATAAGAGGAGCCTTGGTGCTGTGCTAGGTCTTCCAGGTCTATTACTTGTTCGCCCTGTGCTCTTATCGCCTGCAGTAGTCTTGTTTTACCTGATCCTGTTTTGCCACTTAGCACTACCAGGTTGTAGGGTAGCTCAAATTGCTGGTGTACCCATTTGCGATATGCCTTATAACCTCCTTTAATGAGGTGTACTTCAAACCCATACAGGTCGAGCGCCCAGGCCATGGCGCCGCTGCGCATACCGCCACGCCAGCAGTGTACTGCCACTTTTTTATCGGGCGCTATTTCCAGTGCCTGCTGTATGAAGCCCGACCATTTTGGTCCTGTCAGGTCGAAGCCCAGGAGGATGGCCTGTTCGCGGCCCACTTGCTTGTAGGTGGTGCCTACCTGCACTCTTTCTTCATTGCTGAACAACGGCAGGTTGCGCGCGCCCGGTACATGGCCATGCTTGTATTCATCCGGCGTGCGGACGTCGAGCAGCACAGGCGCGTCGGGTATGGTAAAAAAGTCTTCTATCGTTATACTCCTGATCATTACTTGCCTGTAAAGATACGACAGGCAAGCAATGGCTATGTAATAGTTTGCCTATGCTGTCTCCAAACGCTTGCGTACGGCAGGTGCTACTACTGTGCCAAATAATTCTATTGAGTTGAGCAACTTCTCGTGCGGTATATCTCCGGATATAGTCTGGGCCAGGAAGCGGGTATTGTTGAAATAGGAATATTGGTCTGCAAGCTTATTTATTACCTCTTCGGGACTACCTACCAGAAGCGGACCATCGGGTGAGCGCATATACTCAAATTGCTGGCGGCTCATGGGCGACCAGCCGCGCTCGCGGCCTACCTTATTCATAATCTTCTCGTAGATGGGCCAAAATTCATTAGCGGCTTTTTCTCCCGTCTCGGCCAGGTACATATGTTCGTTGATGGCCAGCTGTAGCTTGCTCACCTCATGCCCTGCTTCAGCCGCTGCTTTGCGGTATAGCTGCGTAAGGCTCGCGAACTGCCTCGGGTTGCCGCCTAGTATGGCAATCGTCAATGGCAGGTTTAAAGCGCCCGCCCTTGCAACAGATGCCGGTGTTCCGCCAACGGCTATCCACACGGGTAGCTGCTGCTGGTAGGGGCGGGGGTAGATGCCTGTTTGGGAGAAGCCGGTCCTGAATTGTCCCTTCCAGGATAGCTTTTCCTGTTTGTTAATGGCCAGGAGCATTCCCAGCTTTTCTGTAAAGAGTTCATTGTAATCGTCCAGATCGTAGCCGAACAGGGGGAACGACTCTATAAACGATC
Organism: Sphingobacteriales bacterium; assembly: GCA_004144175.1. Taxonomy (GTDB): domain Bacteria; phylum Bacteroidota; class Bacteroidia; order Chitinophagales; family Chitinophagaceae; genus Polluticoccus. The sequence goes on along the minus strand of SEFT01000003.1, from coordinate 58,819 downwards.
CGCGGCCGGCCATTATCTCGGCACGTCCGCTTGATATCAGGTCGAGGGTTGCAAAGTTCTGGAAGGTACGTACGGGATCTGCTGAGCTAAGTACCGTAACTGCACTCGATAGCTTGATGTTTTTGGTAACGGCGGCTGCACCTGCCAACACCACTTCAGGCGCCGACACTACGTAGTCTTCGCGGTGATGTTCGCCCAGTGCGTATACATCCAGGCCAATGTGATCGGCCAGTTTTGCTTCTTCTATCAATTCCTGTATGCGCCGGTGTGCATTAACAGCATTGCCTGCCGACTTGTCGGGTACTATTTCTCCAAAGGTGCTGATGCCGAATTCCATATTGCCTGTAATTGAAAGTGCATATTAGCATTTAAAATAGAGACCGTAGTTATTGCTGTATTGCTTCGTTTTATGAGTAGCTCGTTGTCAGCCTGCTATTTGCGGTTTGGAAAACCATAGCTATCTTACACCTCATAACTACAAGCACTTATATGAAAAACTTTGCCTTAATATCTATACTTGGCCTGTTTGCGGTTTCCGCATTTTCCTCCTGCAAAAAAGACTATAAGTGTACTTGTAATATTAAGGTTCCCCTCGCTCAACTGGATACAACGTTTGTGACGGATATAGACGATGCAAAAAAGAAGGAAGCAAAAGACCGCTGCAAAGGCTCTGAAGATGTATATAAAAGTTTTTTCGGCTTGTTGGGCACCGCAGATTGTAGTATAAGCGCAGCAGAATAGTTATATGCACTAACATGATTAGCTAAGCTCCGATTGGTCGGGCTTGGCCTGTGCTGCATATATAGATGGCAAACTGCTCGACCGGATGGTCTGATAACCGGCATGTATACAGGATATGCCCAATAGCGCTGTAATGTGCAGGATCTCGATATGACCGCCCACCTTGGATAACGAGCCGCCGAGCCCGGGAAGCAGGCCACCGATGGCTATGAGCACATTTCCCCAAAACCTGCTTTTGTCGATGCTGCTTTTTGAATATAGGAAGGCTGAATAAATAGCGCCACCCACCAGGAAGATGAATGCGTACAGATTGATAAATGGTGTGATGTAGCGAATGAACTGCCACTCAAAAAGCTTACCACTCAATTTGATGAATCTATCGTCAACCGGTTTTAAAGGCGACAGAATGACCAGTATAGAACTGGCGATAAATACGAGTATCAATATGATCGAGAGCAGGTTCGCCGTTTTGCGCTTCATCAACAGATATACGGTACCTTGCGCCAGCGGTGCGCCTCCTAATATAGCTCCAAGTATATACCAGGCTTTGAAGTTGGCGGGATGGTATCCTGACAACGTATGAATACTCTCCGGGATGGTACCCGCGCCGTAGAAGAATATCCCGGCCGTCCACCACAGTAGGTGGAGGGATTGCCTGTGCTTTTGCCAGTGTTGAAATATCTCAACAAAGAAGAACGCGCAGAACAAGCCGGTAGCAATCGGGATGTAATTGGCAAGACCCATCGGTAGCTTTCTAATACACCGATAAGTTCTGTTATTTACACACCGCAATTGTCATGCTAATGACATATTAAACGGCCGTTAAAGAGAAAGGTCCTTGTTTGTCAATGTTTTCGACAAGCAAGGACCTTTTCTGACTAAGCCTGTGACATATCGCCCTTCTTCAGGTGATATACCTGCTGGATGGCAATTGCCAGACTGAATAGGGCTGTTACTACCCCAAAAATTGCTTTTACACGTTTGATGTTTTTTATAGAATCCCGTTCCATACACAGATCATTTTCTCAAGCATTTAAAAATACCAAGCCAGCCATAGCGGGCTGATATATTGAATGTATCGTTGTCTTTCGTTATATTTACCTTTTCCCAAATTCAATTTTTAGTCATTTCCTGATAATGAAAAAGCTCTACTTGTTTTTCCTTGCGCTTGGTGCACTAGGCTCAGACGCATTTGCAAAATCTGTCGATGTAGCTACCGCTCAAAAAGCCGGCTACAATTTCATGGCAGCAAAAGTGCCGGAAGGCGTTACAAAAGCTGAAGACCTTCAACTGGTATATACAAACAGATCGCAGGCGTCTGCTACCAGTTGTTTTTACGTGTTCAATGCCGGCAGTGGCGGTTTTGTGATCGTATCGGCAGATGACCAGGTAAAGCCTGTACTGGGCTACTCTACAGAAAGTATATTTGAACCCAATAATATACCTGCGCATGCAGGATGGTGGCTGCAACAATATGCAGATCAGATAGCATACGTAATAACGAACAACCTGAAAGCCGACGGGGAAGTAACCGGCGCGTGGACCTATTTGCTGGCCGGCCAATCCACCGGTGCACAAAACAAAACAACAATAGCCGGCCCTCTGCTTACTACAAAATGGAATCAGAATCCGTACTATAATTCACTATGCCCTAAGTCCGGTTCGCAATCTACAGTTACCGGTTGCGTAGCTACTACCATGGCGCAGTTGATGAACTACTGGAGCTACCCTACGAAGGGTATTGGCAGTTCATCATATAATCACGCCTCTTTCGGTACACTTTCGGCCAATTATGCAGCCACTACTTATGCATGGGCAAATATGCCGAGTCAGCTTTCCGCTACCAGCACAGCGGCGGAATTGCAGGCTGTTGGTACGTTGATGCTTCATGCCGGTATAGCTGTAGAGATGAACTATGGTGTAAGCGGTAGTGCTGCACAATCGCTGGAGTACTATAGTGGTGCGCCCTCGGCAGAGCATGCTTTGAAAACATATTTTGGTTATACAGGTGCAGCCGGATTGAAACGCAGCGACTTTAGCACCGCGCAATGGAAAAGTAAACTGACCAAAGAACTGGACGAAGGCAGACCTGTATACTATGCAGGTACCGACCCTAGTGCAGGCGCAGGACATGCCTGGGTTTGCGATGGTTATGACGCTACGCAGAACTTCCATATGAACTGGGGCTGGGGTGGCATGTATAATGGCTACTTCAGTGTAGATAACCTGGCGCCGGGTACCGGTGGTACAGGAGGCGGTACGGGTAACTATACCTCCAACCAAAGGGCTATTGTAGGTATACAGGCACCAGGCGCTATCGTGCCCGACAACTATGAATCGAATAATGCATCTGCAACTGCTAAGGTGGTGCCAGCACCCGGTATGTCTAACAATAAAGGTGTAGCAAACCTGGATGCTAACTTCCACAATGCATCAGATGAAGACTACTACGAAGTAGATATGCCTGCAAACGGAAGCCGGTATAAAGTAACTGCACGCGTACACGACAGCAAAAGCAGCGCAAATGGAAAAACGTATAGTGTTGATGCAAAATTTGCCGCGAATACGTCTAAACTGTCGCTGAATAGCTATAACGACGTGACGCTTGCGAACCCGATGACGGTAAATGGTGGCAGCAGTGCCTTCTTTAAAGTGATCCCGGTTACTGCCGGTGCAAAGGGTACCTACCTGCTGGAAGTGACCATTACTGATATTGCTACCGGTGTTGCAGAAGTGTCTTCCGTAAATGATGTGCGCATATATCCTAACCCGGCAGCTGATATTTTACACATCGACCTCGCGGGCTTGATTGCTGATAGAGTAGTATTGACAGATGTAACAGGCCGTATCGTGGTGAATATGGATATAAAAGGAAAATCTACAGTTGATATGAATGTAAGTAATATGGCGCGGGGTACTTACTTTGTGGCTATACAGGCTGGTGTGGTGAGCATTGGCAAGCAAGTGACGATCTCTAAATAACACGTTCTTAAAATCATAAAATACAAGCGCCGCTCTAACATGAGCGGCGCGTGTATTTTATGATCAGATTTTCCGGTTATCCCTAGGCAAGAGCCACAAGCTCTTTCATGATACGCTCCAGCTCTTTTTTATGCGATTTTACAGCAGTCATGTTTTCCAGATAAAGCATACGCCTATCCTTATAGTCGCCCTCCAGCAATGGGGATGATATCTGTACGATGGCAGGGTGGTGGAATACAACATGTACGCGCTTCTGGTCGCGGTGGTTGAATGTTACCAGGTCTGCATTGGTATAGTAGCTGGGGGCATTCCACTTGATGCGTTCCGATATCTTGCTATCGGCGCCTTTTATGATCAACCGTATGGCTTCTATTTCTGCTTTGAGCGGATGATCCAGCTTATCCATGTATTCTTTTACCAGCTCTTCGTCGGTAGGTTTGGGTGCTTTAGCTTTCTTCGTTGTTGCCATTGGCTTATGGTTGTAGTGTGCTAAGTTATGAGGTCGTGCTTATTCCAGCATATCGCAGTGATGTCCTGTGCCTGAAACTACTGATATTACCCGGTTGCGTATAAGGTTACGGCCCTCTATTCTCAGTACTTTGTCGCAGTCTTCCAGATCGATCGTTATTCTGCTATCGGGATAATGCTGATGCAGCAAAGCTATGACCCGCTTTGCTGCATCAGCTGCTCCCACATTGGTTTTAAATACTTCTACTGTTTTCATAGTCATAGAATGTATCAGGCCATGGCCGGGTGTAGTGGTCTTTGCTTCTGCAACTTGTGGTAAAATATATAGGATGCAACAATGAGCCCGAGGCCGATGATAAGCGGAAACCACTGGCTCACCGGGTCGCCAACGGCAGCCATGGAATACATAGCGCCTATTAGGTCGAATACCAAACCGGCATACGCCCATTCTTTAAGGCGCGGGAATCCGGGTACAATTATAGCAATGACGCCAAGCATTTTGGCTATGCCTATGAACCGTAGAAAGTATTCAGGATAGCCGAGGTGCCCGGTCACAAAGTCGACTGCTTCTTTAGTGGGTACAATATCGGGTATGGATGAAAATGTCATAAGTACCGCCAGCAGGCCGGTCAGTATCCAATATGTGATCTTTGTCTTTTTCATTTATGGAGATTTTTCGTTGTAGTTAGTTTGCTTTTAGGTAAGACGGGTCGAAGCTGATCATCCATTGAACACCGAATTTGTCGCTGAACATACCGAAGTATGCACCCCAGAAGGCATGTTGAATTGGCATTTCAATAGAACCATCTTCAGAAAGGCCGCGGTATAGATGGTCGGCTTCTTCTTTGCTTACAGCGTTGACCGCGATATAAAAGTTGTTTCCTTTATTCAGCCTTTGCCCCATCGACTCCAGCGCATCAGTAGCCATCAGGATGTCGCCGTTACCAATAGGCAGGGCAATGTGCATGATCTTATCCTGGTCTTCAGCCGGTAGTTTGTCAGCTTCGGGTGTGTCTTTAAAGCGCTGCAGGGACAGAAATTCGCCACCAAATACCGACCTGTAAAAGTTAAACGCCTGCTCGGTATTGCCCATGAAGTTGAGATACGGGTTGATAAAAGGCATAGGTATTAATTTGCGTTCTTAGATAGTTGTTTATTCTCCAGGTTATCTTTTAGCATACCCAGGCTTGTTTGCAGGTCGGTGCCCAGCAGCTTATCCATAAAGAGGTGCATCAGGTTCATCGGGTAGCGGCTGTTTCCTGCCATCTGCCATTTTACCCTGGTCTGCGTAGGCGACACAGTCTCGGTAGCCATGTACGAACTCGCCGTACTTTCCATAGGCTTTTTAAAGCGCAGCTCGAGATCTATTCTCTTGCCTTCGGTAATTTTTTTAATTTCCTGTTCGCCTTTGCCCGCCTTGTCGTTGCCGTCCCAAGCATATACAAACCCCACAGTGCCATCAGTACCCCTGAAGTCTTTTTTCATATTCGGGTCCATCTGTACCCATTTGTTGTATTGGTCCTGGTTCTTTAGGTATTTTATGTAATTGAATACTTCAATGCTTGGTTTGTCGATTACGATCTCGCGCTTAATTGCATATTCTTTCTGTATGAACAAAGCCATAATGAGTGGCACAGCAATGATGATGAGGACTGCGATGAGAATTTTTGTGAACATATTCATTTTGTGTTTTTTTGGAGTTGTTACTAATTCTGATTGTTAATGTTGTTGTAGATGTTTTTCAGCTGGTGCGCGTGGCGTTGTGTATGGTAGATGACAAAGAGAATGAACTCCTGCCTTGTCATTTCACCTACGCCCGGTATTTCAAATGCAGTTACAGCTTCATTCAAATTCAAGTCGCGGACGGAGGTAGTTAAAGAGTCGAATGTAGACTCTAAAGCATCAACCAATAAATATTTGTCGTAATTTTTTTGCTCAGGTACCACATCTTCGGGCGACTGGTACTTGGCATCCATATTCAGGAAGATTCCTTTGAGTATCCCGGCTTTTTCATCCGGCTGGCGGCCGATGGGCTTAGCCGGTGCTTGTAGTACTTCTGCTACGCCGCCATCAGCTTTGCGTATGTGCTCCATTACCTGTGCGGGCGTCCAGCTGCCGCTGAAAGGTACGCGGTTTACATCCTCCTCGTTAAAGGCATTGAATGCTTTTAGCAACTCGTACTTTGTGTTGAGCAAATCTTGTATCAGGCTGAATCTGTTATTGCCGGCGGGTGTTTCGGATAATTCTTTGATCTTCTTTATCGCCTCATCCCACTGCTTGTCCATCATGTCCATCCACTCGCCATCCATATCCAATTCTACCGATAGGTTAGTGTATCCGTTTTCGCTTATCAGTTTGTATATCTCGTGGCCGCCTTTTACCTTTTGCGCCGTTTCGCTCTCGTAGTCTTCTTTGCCTTTGGTAACAATTCCGTAATATTCGATATCCAGCAGTTCGCCTGGGTTACTTATAGCTATCTTGCCTGCTATGCCGTCACCGGCAGCATCTGTAAACAAGGCTTTGCTGCCCACCTGCCAGTCGGTATCGGCATGGCTGCCTTCCATAAATACGGCATACCACTGGCGGGTATAATTATCGGCCGTTAGCACCTCCCAGACTTTTTCTTTCGGGCTGTTCAGCCTTACCGATTTCTTTATTTTTGCGTAGCCATGTTTCGTGTTTTTTGGTTTTACTTTGCAGTACACTATCCTCTGTGCCTGCCATACAAAGGTGAAAACCTTTGCATTAAGATGCGGGGTGTAAACACGGCAAAGAGGGGGGTGATTACGACAGGGCCAAAACTTATCTTTATATACTATGAAACATGTATCCATCCTTGTACCGAAATATGCTATCCTGGGTAGTGTAGAAGGGCCACGCCAGGTCTTTACCGAGGTCAATAAGTTTGTGAATAGCCTGGGTAAACCGGCATTGTTTAAGATACAATTGGTGGGGCTTTCTAAAGAAACACCTGTATGTGGCGGCCGTTACAACATCTTTGCCGATGCGGTAATAGATGAAATAAAACATACAGACCTCATCATTATACCTGCGCTGGACGGCGACATGCCTACTGTGCTGGAAGATAACAAGGAATTTATGCCATGGATAATAGACCAGCACAACAAGGGTACGGAAGTCGCCAGCCTTTGCGTGGGTGCCTTTATGCTGGCGGCTACGGGCCTCGTAGACGGTCGCAAATGCGCTACACACTGGATGGCGGCGAATGACTTCAGAAGGATGTTTCCGAAGGTGAACCTGGTGGAGGATAGGGTGATTACCGACGAGCAGGGAGTATACTCCAGTGGTGGTGCGTTCTCTTACCTTAACCTGGTGCTATACCTGATAGAAAAATATGCGGGGCGTAATGTAGCCGTATTTATGTCTAAGGCATTCCAGATAGACATACAGCGCGAGAGTCAGTCTCCGTTTATGATATTCCAAGGGCAGAAAGCCCATGGCGACGACCTGATGGTGCAGGTACAGGAACACATAGAACAGAACGTACAAGACCGCATAACGGTAGATCAACTGGTGACAAAGTTTGCCATCAGCAGGCGTAACCTGGAGCGGAGATTTAAGAAGGCAACTTCAAACTCGATAGTGGAGTATATGCAGCGGGTAAAGATTGAGGCCGCTAAAATGAGCCTCGAATCGTCGCGCGAGAATGTGAATGAAGTAATGTATAACATCGGATATACCGATCCTAAGGCATTCCGTACTACGTTTAAGAAAATAACAGGGCTATCGCCTTTGCAATACCGCAGTAAATATTACCGCGAGGTAGAACTGTCGGTTGCATAGGCTATAGGACAATATAAATGAAAATGCCTGCCGGAAACAGCAGGCATTTTCATTTAAGAAGGTTCTGACTTTGCTTTTCTCAATTGCTGCACTACCGGTATCAGCGCCACGATGATGCTGATGGGGATGATCCAGCCCAGGTACTTTTTGATAGCCGGAAACTGGCTGCCGAGGAAATAACCGGCCAGTATGAATGCACTCATATACAGTACAGAGGCGATCAAGGAGAGTGACAGAAATACCAAAGGTTTTATTCGGGTTGATCCTGAAATGAATGGCATAAATGGCCTTATGATCGGTAGGAATTTGCCCATTATTATAGAGCGCTTCCTGTGCTTCTTAATGAAGTCTTCGGTAAGGTGCAGGTATTTCTTTTTAAAGTACCAGGTGTCTTTTTTATGGTGCAGCTTGTGCCCAAGCTTGCGGCCTATAAAGAAGCCCAATGTATCGCCAGCCAGGCTACAGGCGATCAGTATAATGAGCAAGGGTATGATGCTGATATTAAGCGTGCCTGTACTTACCAGCAGGCCCGCCGTAAACACTAATGTTTCACCGCCCGGTACTACAAGGCCAAGCAGCAGTCCTGTCTCGGCAAAGATGAGGATGGCGATGATCAGGATGCCACCCCATTCGATGATATCGGCAGATTGGAATAGTAAAACCATAACTGGTTATCGCTATAAAAGCGTGCCCGATGTGATATACGAAAATGCTAACTTCATGATTATAAATCAATTCTTGAGCTATGGGAGCACATGCGTATGCAGTAACTATAACATGGACGGGCAACAAAGGAGAAGGCACTACGGGGTATGCCGACTATGAGCGGAGTCATACCATAACGGCTGAGCAGAAAGTAGATATCCTTGGTTCGTCCGACACTCCTTTTCGTGGTGATAAGACAAGGCATAATCCCGAAGATATGTTGCTGGCTTCCTTATCGTCCTGCCATATGCTTTGGTACCTGCACCTGTGCGCCGATGCGGGCGTCATCGTAATGGAATATATAGATAAGGCCACAGGGACAATGGTAGATACATCGGACCGAGGCTGTGGACATTTTACAGAAGTAGTGCTGCACCCCGAAATGAAGGTGACGGAGGAATGGATGATAGAGAAGGCGATAGCGCTGCACGATGATGCGCATAAGAAATGCTTTATTGCCAATTCGGTGAACTTCCCGGTGCTGCATAAGCCCGTATGCAAGCTGTGGCAGAAGGCGGAAACGGTTTAGGTGATCTGGCGTTATTTTTTTGTGTGTACTGTAAAACAAGCAACTATGGCAAAGCACGAATCATTTTCAATAAACGGAGAAAGCCTCCTGAAGAAAGTAAAGGAACTGGTAGAAGAAGGGAATGTGCGGAAGATAACGATCAAAGACAAAGCTGGTAAGGAGCTGATGTCGTTTCCGCTGACGGTGGGTGTAGTAGGGGCATTGCTGGCGCCTGTGTTTGCTGCTGTTGGCGCAATAGCTGCATTGGTAGGCGAATATACACTGTCGGTAGAGCGTGATGATGATAATAAAACGGATAAAGGCGATAAAACCAGTACTGTTGTTGACATACCGGTAGGGTCGTAGTCTTATCTGCCAATCATTATATTTTAAGTTGCTGTGCTTCAGGGTGCAGTAACTTATTTTTTTATACGCAAGGTTTTCTCCTATATTCGTAACCGAACGGTTACATAATAATGAGAAGAGACGTATTTCAAGCCATTGCCGACCCTACCCGGAGGGATATCATCCAAATGGTATCTCATCAGTCGCTGAACCTGAATGCCATTGCAGCGCAATTCGAGATAAGCCGCCCTGCCATATCGAAGCATATTAAGATACTTACAGAGTGCGGGCTCATTGTGATAAGGCAGGAGGGTAGGGAGCGCTACTGTGAGGCGCAATTAAAAAAGCTTAGCGAAGTATCGGAATGGGTAGAGCAGTACCGCAACTTCTGGAACCATAAGCTGGATTCGCTGGAGCGCTTCCTGGAGCGCGATGAGCAAGCCGATGCCACTAAACAAAAATCATCATCTAAAAAAACAAGGAATAAATGAAGCAAGAACCATTTGTTATCGAACGTACTTTGAATGCGCCCGTGGCGCGTGTATGGAAAGCTATAACGGATAAAGCCCAGATGAAGGAGTGGTATTTTGATGTTTCCGGTTTTAAGCCCGAGGTAGGATATGAGTTTGAGTTTAGTGGTACAGGGCAAGAAGGCGAAAACTACAAGCATATATGCAAGGTGCTGGAAGCGATACCCAATGAAAAACTAAGCTACAGCTGGAGCTATGAAGGTTATGAAGGTTATTCAGTACTGACGTTCGAGTTGTTTGAAGAAGGTAATAAGACGAGGCTGAAGGTAACGCACGATGGCTTAGAATCGTTCCCTCAAGACAACCCGAGCTTTGCACGCGGCAGCTTTGCCGGAGGCTGGAATGCGCTAATCGGTGAATTGCTACCCGCGTATGTAGAAACAGGAACGATCATAAAGACGGCCGTGGTGGATGCGAGCAAGGAAGAAGTATGGGATATGCTGACCAATGATGCAAAAGTGAAGCGCTGGGCTAATGCCTTCTATGAAGGTACGTATGCAGAGTCGGACTGGAAAGAGGGTTCGGGTATGGTATGGAGGACGGCTGATGGTAACATAGCTGCGAAAGGAAAGATATTGAACATGAATAAGCCGGTGCTGCTGGAAGTGATGTTTGAAGATGATGGCGTTGGCAGTGACGATCCTTTGCATATATACATCGAGCGCTATAAGGTAACGGAGAAAGATAGCGGGGTAGTGCTACAAATTGAAGCCGGGCCGCTGCGCAAAAAACATATAGAAGGTATGGAGCCGATGTGGGACAATGCCATAGTACTGATGAAACAAGTGGCCGAAGGAGAATAATATAATATAAGATCGACTCTGTAGGCGCATATTAATACCCGATTATCTTAAGCAAGCCCGGCTATTTGCCGGGTTTTGGCTTTGGTATATACCTATGTCTTCAATCTGAGGTCTGATTGTCCCGTTGTCGGCTGCTTAATGCATTTGCTGAAAATAATATGGCGTTATTTAACGTAATGGAAATGGGGAATACCCAGCTTTTTCTTCATAGTAAAGAGAATCAGACGATTAAAGCAGGTTGCTAACATAGACGTGCAACAATTTGTGGAGCTGCGAAAAAATAAAATTGGCTGACGGTAATGTTGTTGTTAGTAGTTGAAATTGAATGAAGTATAGTTGATGACAAGCGAGTGCAATAGTTTTTGGCTATACCATGAAATGCCTACCCGTAAAGGCATGTAGCGTACGCTGGCATGGACTTTTTTTAGAGGAGAAGTATAAAACTAAATGTGAATTGATATGAAAAAGTATGTATTATTCGGATGTGCTCTAATGATAATGGGTCAGGCAAATGCACAAGAGCAAAGTGACATGAAGGTGGGTAAACGCGAGCCAATGTTTGGCGTTGAGTTTGGCGGAAACCTGAATAACATGCTCAACAACTACCAGGGCGAGACAGTATCCAACCAACTGAAAGTGGGCGTACACGCCGGTTTCGTAGCAGATGTACTGCTTACATCGCATGTGTACCTGCAACCAGGCCTGCGCTACATCATGAAAGGCGGACAGAACGAGCGTAGCAACGAAACACTGATAACTGGTGGTACTATGCGTTATGAGCGCAAAGATAAAGTAACGCTGAACTATGTATCGTTGCCAGTTAACCTGGTTTACAAATTTGGTGGCGAGAACGGTGGCTTCTTCATAGGTGCAGGTGGTTATGCTGCAGCACTGGTTGATGCACGTACCAAATTTAAAGAAGAGATGACCACTAAAGTGGCAAACGAAAGCGACGTAGAAGTAAAAGCTGACGGATCAGGCAAACTGGCTATCGGTAATACTGCCGGCCAGGATGACATTACCCGTATGGACTATGGTGTGCAAGGTCTGCTGGGTGTAGAACTGAACAACAACTGGTATATTAAAGGTACCGTAGAAGCAGGTCTGCGTAACGTGTTCTCAGGTGGTAAAACCAGCAACGTTACCAGTGTAATCCCTTCAACAAATGCAAGCGGTAAAAATATCAGCTACCTGCTGACCGTAGGTTATATGTTTGAAAGATAATTAATTCTTAAACCGTGAAAATATGAAGCAGCCTGCTAACATGCAGGCTGCTTTCGTTTTTTGTGCGATTAACGGTATAAAATGGCATTTTCTTTGTTATTGTTTTCCAACAATAATATTTTTACACCCAAACAACTAAAAACGACACAATGAAAAGGCAAGCACTATTATTTATTGCAGGCGGTATGATGGCCCTTGCATCTTGCAGCAGCGAGACTAGTACTACTACAAATAACGAAATGTCTCAGGCATCTATCGACTCAGCAGTAAATGCACGTGTAGAAGAAATGAGAATGGAACTGATGATGCAGAACGACTCGTTGATAAACGAAATGGCGCTGTACAAAGCAGACTCAATGTGCGCTGCTATGAAAGGCCAGGCTCCTAAGCCACGTACAACCGCTAGCAAACCAGCGACTAACACCACGACTACTCAAACCGGTAGAGCTGCTCAGATAGAAGGTACAACCGGCAACAGAAAGGACGATCGTTTTAATGATAAAGCGACAAACACTGATAAGAAAGAAGATAGGTTCAACGATAATCCGGAGAACAGCGCCAAGCGTAAGGAGGACAAACTAAAGAATAGGTAATAAAAAAGGCCCGATAATTATCGGGCCTTTTTTTATTGATATTATGAGTAATTATTTCCAAGTACCAGTATAGCCTTGAGTCGCATTAGTTGGGTTAACCAGGTTGTAAGTCCAGCTAATAGACTTGTCTGTTTCGTTATAAGTTCCAGTTCCAGAAATTTTATAGCCATCTTTATCTGGCTCCTGAGACGGGATGGTGATAGTATTTCCATTAACTGTTGCTGTTACAGCTGTCTCAAATAGATCTGAGAAATTACCGATTTTAACTTCGGTAACAGCTGTACCAGCTACGATTGGGCTCGCGTAAACGATGTCAGTAGTGCTGCCTGTTTTACGGTCTATAGCACTCCATGATTTAATGAACTTAGCACGCACTTCAGTTTCACAAAGCGTACCAGTATACCCAGTAGGGCATGCACAGCTACCGTCGGTTTCATTACAAGTACCACCATTGTTACATACTACATCTTTACACTCGTCTTTGCTACAAGATGTGTAGGTTACAGCTGAAAAAGCGCCAAGAGTAAGCAGAACGGAAAAAGCAATGTTGCGGATTGATTTCATAAGTCGAAGTTTAGATTTTAATGTTGTTTGATTCCAAATGATGTGCCAAAAGTACATGCAGGGTTTTATTTAATCAACTTTATTAAAGGTTTTTTGCCATATAGTGCAAATATTTCTGCCACTACTCTTTTATCTGCTGATTGCTAAGCTGTTGTCGACTGCTAACTTATTAGGTATGCTAGTGCGGGCTTATGCCCTTTTTTTGTGCGTCTCACTTATCACCCGGGATTAAAATCTGTTCAAGATAAGGTTAGCTCATTACAATTGCTATTAGCGGTAGTCAACATAAAATTTTGCTTAACGCCGCATCTTTTATTTAAGAATACTGTCAATAGGCATAGACCTGTGACGATGGAATTTATTGTTAGAAAAATGTCATGCACCAGCGCGATTAATATTGTTCGAAATATTAATGGCCGAGAATTATATATATGTTCAAAGCCAACCTATAAGCAAAAATTATTGTCTATCCGGAATATATATAGTAATTATGCAGCAGATAGAGGCATCTGCATACAGTGCAAACAGCCTCCAAACGAACCTTTATTTATGACTATTATTGTGAAACCACGTTCTGGTCCTACCTGGCAGTTCTACTGACATATAAACTTTAAATAGGTTTACACGGTTCCCGCATATCAGCAAAGAAGCTTGCCTCAAAAGCGACAAGATCATGCGACAAGAATAATTGAATATTAGACCACTATAATTTTTTGCAAATAGCAAAGTCTCCGTTTATGAATCTGAAAAATTCTACTTTTCTCAAAAGTTTAATGCTCCTATCCCTGGCGGTCTTGCCGGGTATTGCTGCCAAAGCGCAGTACTGCACATCTAACTTTCACTGGAATCCGTATTGTACAGGCGACGATATCGATGGATTCAGTACTACAGGCGGTACTGCCAACATCAGCAATCTCTCTACTGGCTGTAATGGCAATTGGGACAATTACATCTATTATTCCGGCCAGCGCCATACGGCTACGCACGGCGATGTTGTCGATTTCGAGATCAATAACAATCCGGACTTCGACGAGTTTTACAAGATATGGGTAGACTGGAACCAGGACGGAGACTTTGTAGATGCGGGTGAACAGGTATACAGCTCGGGTAGCCGAATTGCAGCCGGTGGTACTGCAACAGGTAGCTTTACAGTACCGGCAGGCGCTGTTGTTGGTCAAACCCGGTTACGGGTGCGGTCGGGTTTTGGCTTCCTGGGGGGCTCATGCGACTACGCGGATTTTGGTGAGGTGGAAGATTACGATTTCTTCGTGATGCCATCTGTTGCCAACAGCTCAGTACCCGGCAGCCTGGTATCACCACTCAACTTTTGCGAAGGCACGTACCCTGTGCAGGTAAAGGTGGCGAATACTGGTAATAATGTGATCAATAATGTGCAGATTGCATGGACGCTGGATGGCGTACCGCAAACAGCCATAAACTATACTACACCCATACCTGTAATAACACCTACACCCGGCAGCAACGAGGCAACCATTACGCTCGGTAATGTATCGTTCGTAGCGCCCAACTTCCGCCATACTATAGAAGTGACTATCCTTAGCCCGAATGGCGTAGTAAATACTGCGGCTACCGGTACTAATGTTCGCATCTACAACCTTGGCGCAGGGCTTAGTGGTGAATATACGGTTGGCGGTACCACCCCTCACTTCCCGAATGTGGTGGATGCGGCTAACTACCTGAATAACTTTGGAGTTTGCGGCCCTGTTACAATGAAGGTGCGCTCGGGTACATACACAGGCAAGGTAGTGCTAAACGATATATTCGGATCAAGCACGGTGAACAGGATTACATTTAAATCTGAAACTGAAAATGCGAACGATGTAACGATTCAATACGGCACTACCAGTGCATTAAACAATAACTATGTTTTCCAACTCAATGATGCTTCTAATATTACATTGAAATACCTGACTATCAAGTCGACTGCTACAGGCGGGTATGGTCGCGTATTGGAAATGAATGGTGATATTTCGAACGACTCAGTATTCAACAATAAGCTCTCTATATCGTCAACAGCCAACTGGGGTGCAGAGAATATCTCAACTTGGGACGGTATATATGGTGGCGATAACGTCTTTTTGAATAATAGCCTTACCGGTGGAGATTATGGCATGTCTATGTGGGGATACCAGGAGAACGTAATTATTAAGAATAATACGATACTGGATGCCTATAGCCAATCGATGGGATTGTCAGATATATACAACCTGACGCTAACGGATAACGTTATAAGCACAACATCTACAGCTAGTGGCTTTATCAATACTTACCACACAGGTATCGCTGCAAACTATTGCGGAGATAATGTGGAGATCGCGCGTAACAGGGTTAAGATCAGTAATGGCGGTGCCGGCATTGAATCCTGGAGCCTGTACGGTAGCTCATTTAGCCCTGTAAAAATATATAATAATGAATTGATCATCGACGGTAGCCAGCAATGGAGCTCGGCGTATGGTATCAGCATGAGCGGCGGGTATATCGATATCTATAATAATAGCGTAAATGTTCCGTCTACACTTGCCAGCAACACTGCCGCTCTTAACCTCAATTGGGCTGACGACGTGTATGTGCATAATAACGTATTTGCCAATACGGGTGGTGGTCCGGCTATGTTTATCTCAGATGCAACCAGTGCGTCAATCATGATGGACTATAACAACCTGCACACGGTAGGTGCTAAACTGGTAAACAGTAATTCAGGCGGTTTTGATAGTCTTAGTCACTGGCGTATTAGCTCAGGAAAAGATATGAACTCTATATCTTACGACCCTGGCTTTACTTCAGCAAATGACCTTCGTCCTGATCCTGCAAATCCTGCATCGTGGTCGGTAAACGGAAGGGCGGTACACATGCCTGGTAATACTGTCGACAAATTAGGCGCTACACGTATAGAAAACATAGAAGATGGTGTGCCTGATATCGGTGCTTTCGAATTTACACCTACATCTACACCGCCTGTAGCCAAAGCATACCCTGCTCAGCCGGCTTCAGGTATCACGCAGGTATTTACTTTTGGCGGCGATACTGTTGGCGTTATCAACTGGAAGGCCACAGTGCCTGCACCGCCATCAGTTGCAGTTAGGCAATACACAGGTACGGTGCCTCCACAATTCCCGGTAAGCAATCATATGTATTTCTATACAGACGTTAACTGCCTGCATGCTACTTACGACCTTGATGCAAAAATATATTACAAAGATCCTTGGATGGGTAAGATATCAACCGAAAGTGATCTGAGAGTCGTTAAAAAAGAGAAGCCGTCTAACAGCTGGGTAGCTTACAATGATGTAGTGAATACAACAAATGCAGGTCTTAATATACTGTCGGGTAATACATTTACAAGTCTCGGATATTTTACGGGTATCGAGAACGACGCTCTTTTTTCTGCATACATCAAGCCGGCATCTACAACGGTATTCTGTACAGGTGGCGCGGTTACGTTGAATGCAAACACAAATCCGAATGCACCTTACACCTATCAATGGCTGTTTAACGGTGTTAATATACCCGGCGCGAATAACCCGACTTACTTAGTTACCAATTCGGGCGACTATTCCGTTAGCATTACCGACGCAGGAAATAATACTACCAGGTCTATGGACGTTGCGGTTACGATCGTTGCTACCCCAAGTTCGGCAGTTACACTTAGCGGTCCACGCCGTTTTTGCCCCGGCAGCTCGGTAACGCTTAATGCTCAAAGTGGTAGTAATCAAACTTACCAGTGGATGCTGAATGGTACAGATATACCGGGCGCTAATGGTTTGACCTATACGGCAAGCCAGGCTGGTAACTACGAACTGAAGGTGAAGAATATTGGTTGCTCTAATATCTCCACTCCTATTTCTATTGTTGTAGGTCCTGTATTTGCAGCTCTGGGTGCTGATACTTCTTATTGCGCAAAGTCTACGCTTACATTAGACGCGCAAAATGAAGGGGCTAAATATCTATGGAATACCGGTGACACAACTCAGACGATTAATGTGAGCTCTACCTCGGGTAAGTATTGGGTAACTGTAGATGCCGGACCTGGTTGTACTGTTGCAGACACGATAAACGTGCATGTAGATCCCCTGCCCGAAATCGTTGGTATCTCTTCTTTAAGGAATGGCAACACGTATATATTTGAGCCAGGAGGTATGAAAAATGCAGATAACTACCTGTGGATATTTGGTGACGGCACTACGGACACCGCAAGGACTCAAACACACGTATATGATGGTACGCTCTACACACTGAAACTTGTGGTATTTAATGGCTGCGGTAGCGATACGGCAGTGCTGGAGTTGCCGTTGAGCGTGCAGGATATCACAGCTAACAGCACATTCGACCTGTATCCTAACCCTGCAACAGAAACTTTAACGCTGAGGGTTTCCGGTGGTGCACAGTTCAATGATGCAGTGATCGTTAATAGTGTGGGACAAATAGTATATCGTCAGGCTGGGACAAATACGAAGGCTAGAACTTTTGATATCAGGGGGCTGGCTGATGGACACTATTTCATCCGTGCTAATACAAGCGATAATATGGTCATCTCCAAACCGTTCAGGATAGTGAGATAAGCTTAAAAACAGCTTTTAAGTTCCATTAATTGCGAAAGCGGGCCTCTATGGCTCGCTTTTCGTTTATAAACATTAAGCTGATTTTAATTGATGGTTATAGACGCTAATCACCTACTCGTCACATCATTTTCCCGATTCGTCAATTTTTTATCCCATTATAATAGAAAGCCCCGTATTTTTAAAAGTTGGATAATTGTTGATTGTTTTTAATTTGATGTGTTCGGTTAAAAAGGGATATATTGTTGGTTGGCTTTGCGTAACTGTTTGATATTTAAGGTGTTGATTGTCGTGCGGTGATGGTGGTAACAAAGAGTATGCCTGTGCATACATAATTATTTTGTGAAGAAAACGTGAACAAAAAAAATTAACAAAACGATTGTTTTTTCGATATAATGGCTAACTTTAAGAAGTTGTAAATATTTTTTTCCTGACTTCCGTAACACGAAAGTCATTATTTATTTACAATAAATTGACCTCCTATCTCCTATATAGACCGCTGTTACCTCTGAATTGGAACCCTGCTTTTTGCAGATATGTTATGTGGATTAAAAAACGGATGCTACCCTGGTGCTTGCTATTAAGAGTGGACTATTATTAACGGTTATTACGACAAAACGCAGGAATATAAAAACAAATTAGTAACCAAAATTTAAACCAATAAGTAAATGAAACACTTTAACCTTCTAAAGCAGTTGTTATTAATACCCCTGTTGGTATTAGCAGCAGGCGCGACAGCCCTGGCACAGCCGCTTAACGGGGTGTACACCATTGGTGGTACCAGCCCTAGTTATGCAACCCTTGCCGCTGCCGTTGCCGACCTGAACACGAAAGGTGTGAGCGGTAAGGTATGGTTCAATATCAGGACCGGTACCTACAGCAGCACTACAAACTGGGTGGCAGACATTAATGGTACCTATGTTGGTGCCTCTGACCCAAACAACCGCGTGACCTTCCAGTCTGAAAGCGGTAATAAGGCAGATGTAACCATCTCTAATGCTAACAGCTCGACCGTAAACTTTATTTTTAAGTTTAACGGTGCACAGAACATTACTGTACGCAACATGACGCTGGCCAGTACTGATGCTACAAACTCGCGTTTGATAGAGATCGCCGGCAGCGCCAATAAAGACAGTGTGTACAACTGTAACCTGAATGCGCCGGCTACCACTACTACCAGCAATACATCGGCGCTAGTATATGGTAATGGCTTTACAGGTAATAATAACGTTATCTACAACAACGTTATCACGAACGGTGCTTATGGTGTTCACCTTTTTGGTTCTTCCACTACATATCCCGTGGGTACTGTAGTATCAGCTAATACCATTACCAATCAATATTACTTTGGTACGTACTTCTATTATCTGAAAGACCTTAACGTAACGAATAACACAATTACAAAAGCAAGCAATACTACAACGTATAATGCGGCCTATTTCTATTTGTGTAATGATGCACTTCGTGTTAACAATAACACGATCAGCCTTACAGGTACATCTTCTACGCACTATGGTATATATATCGTAAGCTCTACAGGTAGCTCTACCAACAGCGCGCTGAGAGGTACGGTAAATAATAATACTGTAACGATGAGTACCTCTTCGGGTTCTCAGTATCATTTATACCTGGGCAGCACCAGCTCTTACTATACTGTATCGGGCAATACCGTTAGCGGTACTGCTACATCTACAAGCAGCAGCATTTACCCGATATACAACACAAGCAGCAGCACCTACAATACAATAACTGCAAACACATTTACCGTTACCAACGCAGGTGCTATCTGGACCTATCCGGCCAATAGCTACTGCCACAACACTACGTTTACAAACAATACATTCAACTACACTACTACCAGCAGCGGTATTAACTATGGTATGTATAATGCTGCTTATTACAGCGATAACTGTGTATTCACGGGTAATACCCTGAACTTTACAGGTAACGGCAGTGGTACAATATACGGATGGTATTATGCGGCATCTAACTACAGTAATAATAACAACATCAGCAACAATACGCTGACTGTTGGCGGTACAGGTACCGGCCAGGTTTATGGCTTTAGCTACTGTATGTACTGGTATGCGAACAATAACCTGATGAATAACAATACTACCAGCATTACACGTACAGGTAGTGGCGCTATTTATCCGTACAACTATTGTATTTATTACTACGCTAATAACAATACAATATCGAACAACACGACAACCGTCAGTTCAACCGGTTCTGCGGCACTGTATGGCTTCAACTATTGCGGTTATATGTACAACGCAAATGTGAAGTTCACCGGCAACAAACTAACGCAAACTGGTAACAGCACTATCTACAGCTCTCAGTATATGGGTGGCTACTATAACGATGGCGTTGAGATATCTAATAACGAGATCAGCAGCACAGGTACCACTACTACCTATGGTATGATGTACCCAGGTTATTACTACAACTACAATTTCTACGTTTCAAACACTACGGCAAAGCCATTCAAATTCAACAATAACAAGATAACTACAATATCTACTACTAACAGTACTGTATATGGTGTTTACTATCTTGGTTATTACAGCTATGGCGATGTAGAGTTTAATAACAACCAGGTAGTATCTACCGGCGGTAGCACGCTGTATGGCGCTTATATCTACCAGTGGTATGGTATGAAGACTAATGCTAATGGTAACACAATAACAACTACACAGAACAGCACGGGTACTACTTACGGTTTCTACATATACGCATATTACTACTCTTCAGGGTATGATAACAGTGTATGGGCAAACAACAATACTGTAACAACAACAAGGACCGGTACTAACTCTGGTACTACCTATGGTATGTATTTGTACAGATACTATTATCCTAACATCACACTCGGCCGTACTGTTACCAACAATAACGTTATACGTACTACTAACGGAGGTTCAAACACAGTATATGGATTATACTGGCAGCCTTATATGGGTGTAAACGATACGCTCAATAATAATGATGTACAGGCAACGAGTGGTTCTGGTACTGTATATGGCATCATGGAATACTACCATGCCGGTGGTGAGACAAAGAACAATGCTGTCTCAACTAATACTACGGGTACTACTTATGCGATGTATTGCAACTATCCGTTGAATAATCCGAAGTATATTAATAATACTTTTAATAACAACGGTGCCAATACAGGTAGTAAAGCATTATATCTTTACCACTATCCTGGCTTTACTCCAAACGGAAACAGCTCTACATGGCGCAACAACATCTTCAGTAACACAAGGTCGGCTTCTCCTTCAGTTATGATGTCGACCCTGGAGCCAGGTATCGTTTGCGACATGGATTATAACAACTACTATTCAAACAATACTGCTGCTATATATCCTGTAACACAGATATCTTCATGGTGGTACGTAAATAATACAGGTTCTCGTACGCTGCAAGCCTGGAGAAATCTTACAGGTATGGACTTCGGTTCGCTGGCTTATAACCCGGGTTACATAGACTCTATGACCAACCTGCGTCCAAATCCTGCGCGTTCTGAATCATGGTCTGTTAATGGCCGTGGCGTACACGATGCTACCAATAATAAGGACATACTTGGTAATGCGAGGGTTACTTTGAAAACTGCAGGTGTACCTGACCTTGGTGCATACGAGTTTGTACCTACAAGCGTACCGCCACTGGCATATACTGCTACGACAACGCCAACTGCTGGTACTACATCTGTATACCTGCTGGGCCAGGACACCGTAATGACAGTTGATTGGCCTGCTACGGGTACCCTTCCTACTGATCTTGCTGTAAGGCAATATACAGGTACTGCGGCTCCCGGCATCACTGCACTTGGCTCTACGTTCATGTATTTCTATGTAGATGCACAACCTACAGGTACTGCACCGTTCACCACAGATTCAAGAATATTCTTCAAAGATCCTTGGACCGGTTCTACTGCAAAAACTGCGCTTCGTATGGCTCAGAAAGATGGTAGTGCTGCGTGGGTAGCACACCCGCACACTTCGAGCGGCGCTAATGCCACACGCAATTTTATCTACAAAAATGCACTTACCAACTTTGGCTGGCTTACAGGTACAGACATCGCAAATAATGCTGGTGCTCTGGAGATTGTGACGCCTAAGCCTTTGTTCTGCGCAGGTACTTACACGCTAACAGCCAAAATAGGTAACCTCGGTAACAATACACTGAACAACGTACAGATAGGATGGCAAATAGACGGTGGCCCGATATCTACAATGAGCTACACAACGCCTATACCTACTTCTATAGCGGGTACAAATACTGCGAATGTTACATTGGGTTCTATAACATTTGCCAGCAAGCCAAAATGGATCAAGATTTGGACATCTATGCCGAACAACGTGATCGATCCGGTGCCTGGTGATGACACTATCAACCTGAGATGGGGACCTGGTTTGTCTGGTGAATACACCGTTGGTGGTACAAACCCTGACTGGCCTACACTGACAGCTGCACTTGCCGACATGAAACTGTTTGGTGTTTGCGGACCAGTTTGGTTCAATATGAGAAGTGGTACTTACACTGGCCAATACCGCCTGGAAAACGTGCAAGGTATGAGCACTGTTAACAGGGTGACTATCCAAAGCGAAACTAAAAATGCTTCTGATGTGACGCTTACAAATGGTGGTTATGTATTCGATTTCATCGCGAATGCGTCGAACTTCACACTTAATAAGCTGTCTGTTGTAATGACAGGTACATCCGGCCAGACTGTGAACCTCACAAGTGCAAACTTGAGGGATTCAATCAATGGTTGTGTGCTCAGCGCGCCTACAGGTAGCAGTGCGTACGTGATACGCGTCAATAGCCCTGCGGCTGTAATAGACAGGTTCTCTCTTACCAATTCAACACTTACAGGTGGTGGTTATGGTATCTATGCTTATGCTTATAACGGCACAGCTACAAACCAGCTGGGTATGACGAACTGCGTGTTTGATAATAACCTGTTCCAAAACCAGATGTATTATCCTTTCTACACCTATTACTCAGGTAATATGAAGGTGAGAGGTAACGAGGTTACATCTACTTACGCGGCTTACTATGGCATGTATATTAATATGTCGAAAGGTGCAGATATCATTGGCAACAAAATATCGTTGATGAATAACTACGCTTATGGATACGGTATGTACTGCTATGACTATAGCAATACAGCTGCTACGCCATACAACATACGTAATAACGTTATCATAATGGCTGGTCCTAACTCATTCAATGCCGGTTATGGTGGATTGTGCGTATACTCTTCTTTCAGTAATGTATACAATAACTCAATCGCAATATCTGCTTCGGGTGGCTCTGCTTTAGTACTTTACAACTATAGCGGTAACGATCAGAATATCGATATCAAGAACAACGTTTTTGCTCACTTCAATGGAGGTAATGCGTCTTATGTGCAAACTGCACCGAATGCAACCACTACAATGGACTACAATAACTACTATACTACTGGTGCTACGCTGATTGGCGGTACTGCAACTGCAGATACCCTTACAAGATGGCGTATACAGTATGGTAGAGATCTGAACTCTATATCTTACGATCCTGGTTTTACAAGTTCGCTCAATCCGATTCCGGATGTGAACAATCCTGCAAGCTGGTCGCTGAATGGTCGTGGTATACATGCTACAGGCAATGACAAAGACTATGCTGGTAATACACGTGTGGTAAACCGTGCAGATGGTGTGCCTGATATCGGTGCTTATGAGTTTACTCCTCAGACAATACCACCGGCAGCTAAAGCTATACCTGCAACTGTTGCTCCGGGTGCTACGCAAGTATTCACTTTCGGACAAGATACAGTAGCAAGGATCAAGTGGGATGCTAATACTTATGTTCCGGCTTCAGTTACTATCCGTCAATGGACTGGTACTGTACCTCCATCTTTCCCAGTAGCTAACCACATGTATTTCTACACTGATCTGGATGCAGTACCAGTTACATACATCAGCGATGTGGACATATACTATAAAGATCCTTGGACTGGTAAGATACCTGCTGCAAATGAAGGAAACATCCGTATGATCAGGAAAGAATCTCCGGTTACTCCTTGGACTGCATATAACGGTACAACAAGCCTTGTAAACACAGGTCGCAATACACTTGTAGGCCCTACCCTTACAGGTCTCGGTTATTTCACCGGTATCGAAAATGGCGGTATATTCTCAGCTAACATCAAACCACTTGCTCAGGTAGTATTCTGCCCTGGTGGTAGCGTTACGCTGCAGTCTGGCTTTAGCAATACCGGTTATACACACCAATGGTTGTTGAATGGTACTAACATACCAGGCGCAAATGCCCCTAGCTACACAGCCGTAATGAGCGGTGACTACTCGGTGCGCGTTACAGAAACTTCGTCGAGCAATACAGCTCTGTCAAATGCTGTAGCCGTAACGATCGTTTCTTCACCTGCTGCATTCGTTACTGCAAATGGTCCTACTACTATATGTACAGGTAATAATGTTACGCTGAACGTTGGTAGTGGTAGCAGCCTTACTTATCAGTGGATGCTGAATGGTGTTGACATACCTGGTGCTAGCTCTTCATCTTACCTGGTTAACTCAGGCGGTACTTATTCTGTAAAGGTTAAGAATATCGGCTGTACCAATCTGTCAAATCCGTTAACGATCGTTCAGGGTCCGGTAAGTGTTAATCTGGGTAATGATACTTCCTTCTGTACTTCGGCACCGCTTAACCTGGATGCTCTAAACCCTGGCGCTACTTATTTGTGGAGCACGGGTGAAACAACGCAGACGATTACAATATCGAAGTATGGTACACACAGGATAGCAGTGCATGTTGATGCAGGTGTTAACTGTATTGCAAAAGATACCATAGAGGTTACAATATCTCCGATGCCTCAGGTTAACGGTATATCTTCTATCCGTCAGTTTGGCAATACCTACAAATTTGAACCTTCAGGTGCGAAAGATGTAGAAAGCTATCTGTGGATATTTGGAGATGGCAGTACCGATACAACGAGCAGCATCCTGCATGAATACAATGGCGGTACATTTACGCTGAAATTGGTTGTGTTCAATGGTTGCGGTAGCGATACTACAACGCTGGAACTGCCAGCTACGGTAAAAGATGTAACAAGCCGCAGCGAATTTGAATTGTATCCTAACCCGGCTAAGAGCAGCATTACACTTCAGGTGTACGGCGAAGCTCAGTTCAACGATGTAGTGATCGTGAACACCATCGGACAAGTTGTAGTACGCGAACCTGGTACAAATACCAAGAGCCGCACCTTCGACATCCGTATGCTGGCTGATGGACACTATTTCATAAGAGCTAATACTGCGGATGGTAAGGTTATATCCAAACCGTTCAGAGTGGTGAGGTAATCATCAACGTTTAATAGAATTGAGATCAGGGCCGGGCTTCCGGCCCTGATTTTTTTTGGACGCTCCCCAGATTTTTTTTTAAATTCTTTTCAACCAGATCTTATGATAAAATGAATATGGCCCGTTTGTTGCTTTTCATAATTTGTTATCTTTAGTAAAGTATCCATCGAAACTTATAATGCCCCTTCTTATGTCTGCTTTTCGCGTTGTCCTTTTTCTGTTCATCGGCGTTATGCTTACCAGTAGTGCATATGCCCAGGTCGACAAGGAGTTTTGGTTTGCTCCGCCCGAAGTCAGTCGCAGCACGTCAGATTTCGACAGGCCTATCAAGCTATTCATCTCTACATTTGGGCAGAAGGCTGAAGTAACTGTTTCACACCCCGCACAACCGGCCCTCGCACCGATAATCATAACCATACCTAGAGACAGCACGGGTATAGTGGACCTTACTCCGCGGATGACGTCCGTGGAATCAGGGCCTCCCGATGTAGTATTGAAGACAGGTTTGCTTATTAAATCAACAGCTCCAATAGCCGTGTATTATGAAGTAGTAAGTGAGCTATGTAAATGCAATCCGGAAATCTTTGTATTAAAAGGAATTAATGCGCTGGGGACCTCATTCATGATACCGTCGCAAACGCTGGCAGATAACTCTCCTATATATGCCCCTAAGCCTACGTCTTCATTCGACATCGTTGCCACACAGAATAGCACAACAGTTACTATAACACCCGCGAAAGCATTGGTAGGACACGCAGCCATTGGTGTACCATATAACGTAACGCTTAATGCAGGGGAAGTCTACTCCGCAGCAGCCGTTGGCGGGCTGGCCAGCGACCACTTCGCTGGCTCTACCGTTGTTTCTGACAAGCCGGTAGCAATAACATTGAAAGATGATTTGGTATACGTATCGTCAGGGCCCAAGTGTGCCGGTGCCGACCTCACCGGCGATCAATTGGTGCCGTTGAGGCTTTTAGGCACCGAGTACATTGCCATGCAGGGCAGGCTGTCTATAAAAGACAGGTTATTCGTAACCGCTACCCGGAACAATACGGCGATATACCAGGATAATGTTTTGATAAACACGATAAACCTTGGAGAGACCGAGATGTTAACCATAAATGGCCCGTCGACATATGTGACTGCATCAAACCCGATAAGTGTGTTGCAGCTAAGCGGTGTGGGATGCGAGGTTGGATCTACGATACTGCCTTCTTTAGGTTGTACGGGTAGCTATTCTGTTGCATTCTCACGGTCATCCAATCAGCCATTTATTGTTACACTGCTTACCAGAAATGGTGGACAGGGAGGCTTTTTAGTTGATGGTGCACCGAACGTAATAACCCCGGGCCTTTTTACGGTTGTGCCGAATACCGGCGGTCAATACTATACAGCCAGCATAGAAATGAATAATGTAGGCGTTGGATCGGCAGTAACAGTTACGAATACAGCCATGATGTTTCACCTGGGCATGTTGAATGGCGATAGCACAGTCGGCGCCAGGTACGGATATTTTAGCAACTATGGTAATATTGCACCTATCGTATGGACAAATACACCACTATGCCAAAACGATTCTGTACAGCTGTTTACACATAACATCACGTCTGCCAGATATGCATGGATCGGACCAAGTGGTTTCAGGAGCAGCAGCTATAAGCCATTTATTTATCCGGCTCCGACAAGTGCTTCGGGTGTATATAAACTTACGATGAATGCAAATGGATGTACCGGCACGTCTGAAGTGGACCTTACCGTTAACCCGCGCCCCATCCTAAATGCTACTCCGAGGGTATCATACATATGCCCGGGAGAGGCGATGGAACTCAAAGCTTCAGGAGCTGACAGTCTTGTGTGGTGGCCTGAAAGCAACATTGATACTACCATTGGCGGGGTTTATTCGGCAAGTCCCCTTACCCGGACAAAATATTATGTAAAAGGTTTTCTCGAAAATGAATGCACTAATATAGATTCTGCCATTGTTGAGATCAAAACGCTACCTAATGTAAAGATCCAGCCGGATACCGTGATTACGAAATGCCCCGGAACTACCATTGCCCTTACTGCCTCCGGCGGTGCCAAATATACCTGGAACCCTGTTACGTATTTATCGGCAACCAGTGGCGCTAATGTTAGTACAACGGCAAAAGAAACGATTGTTTATGAGGTGACCGCAGTATCTGCCGATGGATGCATCGGTAAAGCAAAAGTGGTAGTGAATGTTGGTGATACGGTTATACAGGACTATAGCTTTTCGATGTGCGTGGACTCTGTATTTCCTTTTGGAGGTTTGCAGATCAAGGAGTCCGGAACCTATACGCATCACTTTAAAACGAATACCGGTTGCGACTCTATTGTGACGATCAATGTTAGTATGAGGGAGCATCCAACTGCGGATTTTATTTTCTTGCCCATAGAGCCGGAATTGAACGTGCCTGTTCAGTTTTACAGCAAATCTCCTGATGCTGTAAAATGGCAATGGGTTTTTGGCGATGGCAGGTCAAGTACAGATGAGAACCCAAGCCATTTATTTTATAAATCCGGCAAGATGAAGGTATGTCTTGAAGTACGGAATGCCGGCAATTGCCCTGACACCATCTGCAAGCCGATAGATGCGCTGGCAAATCTATCGGTAGATATGCCGGGCGCCTTTACGCCGAATGGCGACGGTGCCAACGATGTGCTGTATATCTACGGCGGGGCTGCTACAGAAGTACATCTGCGCATATACAATAGATGGGGACAAATGGTTTTTGAGACACGCGACATAAAGCAAGGCTGGGATGGTACTTATAAGGGCGTTCCACAACGCCCTGATTCCTATGCCTATGTTCTGAGCGCCGTATTCATAGATGGATCTAAATCGACGAAGTCGGGCAGTATAACGCTGCTGAGATGATTTTTTCATCGGGCAGGATGTCATAGTCATTACCTTAGCAGTGCACAATTGGTCGGTTAGATGAACTACGTAGATTTAGCGCTCGCAATCTTTATAGTTGGGTCGGTATGGCAGGGCATCCGCAATGGCTTTATCAACACGCTGCTTGGCGTCATCAGTTGGTTAGGTGCCGTTGTAATCACGTTTGTGCTATATCCGCATCTTGCACCATATGCCGACAAATATTTGCGGTCAGGGCCATGGACAGGCCCGGTTGCTTTTGTTGCCAGCTTTATCGTTGTAGGTACCTTACTGGGTTTATCGCTCAACAAGGTTGGCAGTGAGTTCCCAAGGCCTGTACATCGCAGTATGTTAAATAAAATTGCCGGAGCACTGCCTGGTTTGTTTAATGGATTGGTGTGGGCTGCTGTCATAGCAATCCTTATTTCGATCCTTCCACTATGGAATGGATTGCCCAAGGAGGCTGAAGAAAGCAAAATAGCTAACCGGTTCAAAGATCAGGTGACTCGCCTGAAACGAATTACGGGCAAGGACATAGACCGCCTCATATACGAACCACAAATTAAGATTACTACCCAGCCAGGCTCTGAAGAATTTGTGAAACTTCCGTTTACCATAAAGCAGGCTACCTCACAGCAGGAGCTGGAAGCAGAAATGCTGAAGCTAGTGAATCGGGAGCGTACCGTAAAAGGACTTAGGCCACTGGCGGCTGATCCCGAAATGGCTATTGTTGCGCGTAAACATTCGGCTGATATGTTGGCAAGGGGTTACTTCGCTCATGTTAGCCCCGAGGGTAAAAATCCATTTGGAAGAATGAAAGATGGAAATGTAAAGTTTGAGTCTGCAGGCGAAAACCTGGCACTTGCACCCACATTGCTTATGGCACACCGCGGCCTTATGAACTCGCCAGGCCACCGCGCCAACATACTGAATCCGGCCTACGGCAGGGTGGGTATTGCAGTGCTTTCAGGTGGCATCCATGGCCTTATGATCACTCAAAATTTCAGAAACTAAATAATTCCGTCAATTGGTAATCCACGAAGGAAAAAAATACACTTATTTCTGTTAATCGGTTACTAATATGAAAAATAATCTTGTAATATTTTCATAACTTGCATACACTCAAAAAAAACATCCTAACGATACTATTCGATGAAAAAACTTTACCTGATTCTCTCTGCATTGGCATTAAGCGGCCAGATGCATGCAAAGCAAGTCGATGTGACGACTGCTAAAAAAGTAGGATTCAATTTTCTTGTGAGCAAGTTGAATGCAGACGCGTTGACAAAAGCAGAAGATCTGCAACTAGTATATACAGCAGCTGACAAGTCATCAAACTTTTACTACGTTTTCAATGCAGGTAACGCCGGATTTGTGATGGTATCTGCCGACGATGTCGTGCTACCAGTGTTTGGATATTCAAATGAGGGTCTGTTTACTCCCGGCAATGTCGCTCCGGCAACAAGTGCATGGCTTAAAAACTATGAAGGACAGATACGTCGTGCTATCGAGCAAACCATAACAGCATCGACTGAAGCAGCAGCGCAATGGCACATACTGTTAAACGGTAAAGCTTCGGGTGCCAATAAAACAACTGCGGTTAGCCCGCTTGTGAAGACCAAATGGAACCAAGGGCCATATGAAAATCTTCTTTGTCCTACCAATGGTATGGGCCAGGCTGTAACCGGATGTGTGGCAACCTCGATGGCACAGATCATGAAGTTCTGGAATTATCCGCTAAAAGGTATTGGTACACATACATACAACCCGTCGGGCTTTGCAACACAAACTGTCAACTTTGGTGCTACGACCTATAACTGGGCGGTAATGCCTTTAGGAACAGCGCTCCCCGGTAGCTCTACTGCGGCTAAAACTGCAGTGGCTACGTTGATGTGGCACGTTGGCGTATCTGTAGAGATGCAATACGGCGTGAATTCAAGTGGTGCGTGGGTTATTGACAAGGGAAGTCCGTGTTCTCAGGATGCGTTTGTAAGATTCTTTGGTTATGATGCAAGCATCAGCTCTGAAGAGCGCGATAATGTTCCGTCTGAGAGTGCATGGAAAGCTATTATTAAGAAAGAATTGGACGCGGGACGTCCGATCATGTATGTAGGCTATACACCACCGCCGAGCAGCGGACATGCATGGGTGTGCGATGGCTATGATGCCAGCGATTTTTTCCACATGAACTGGGGCTGGGGCGGTATGTCGGATGGTAATTTTCTCGTGAGCAATCTTGATCCTTCAGCTGTAGGTACAGGTGGTGGATCGGGAGATGGTTTCGACCTGGGCCAACAGGTGCTGATAGGTATTCAACCGGCTTCGAGCGTGCCTGCAGATGCTTACGAAGCGAATAATACCGTTGCTGATGCAAAGAAGGTTCCGACACCTGCAATCGTAAATCATAAAGGTAATACATCGCTTTCTGCATCTATCCACAATGCTTCTGACGAAGATTACTACGAGATAGTTACGCCAAACGATAATCATCAGTACCGTGTTACTGCGCGTATGCAGGATAAGAAGTTTGCCAATAATAGCAAGACCTACACAATTGATGCAAAGTTCGCTGGAAACACGAGTAAACTTGCCCTGAATACATTTAACGATACGCTACTGGCTAAACCAATTAATGCAGCCGGCAATACATCTGTTTACTTCAAGGTTGTACCTTTTACCTTGGGCACCTATGGTACTTACCAACTGGATATTACAGTTACGGATATCACAACCGGGGTATCAGAGATTACGTCTATGGAAGACGTAGCCATATATCCTAATCCTGCTACTAATATGTTGAATATTGTACTTAATGGCACTAAAGCTTCGTCAGTAAGCCTTACAGATGTTCAGGGCCGTATTATAACGAACGTAGCTGTTGCTGATAACGACGTGGTTGCAATGGATCTTGGGGCTATTGCGAGCGGTACGTATTTCGTGCGTATTGCTACCGAAACAGTAATAATAACAAAGAAAATTTCAATCAATAAATGAGATTAAAACAAGGCTTTTTATTTGCAGCTTTGGTAATGGTAAGTCAGAATGTAATAGCTCAATCGTATGTAACGGGTCCGCAGGCTATAGTTTACAAAACAAAGAAGGATTATAACAAACTGGTACCTGTAACTTTATCGGAAGATAAATCGCAGATCGTTTCATACCCTCATCCATCCGATGTTAAGATAGATGATAAATTGGCCACACCAACGCAGCTGAAAAAAGGATATTTGCTGGATAACCGTGGTATCAACAAGAATGTGGCATTTTTGAGAATGACATATTCAGAGTATGCCGCACTGTCTGCACCTCCATCTACTGCAGAAATGTATGCCATGATCGTTGATAAAGATCCGATTGCTGCAATGTGTGAATGTGGTTTGCGCAGCAGTTATAAGAGCCCTAAGAAGGAGTTGAACAAGCTGATAAGCAAAAAACGATTAAAGACTACGTGTAAAACTGTTAAATAGTAGGAAGGCGCCATCAGGCGCCTTCTTTTTTGGGTATAGGACAGTGTCCGGTTATCGTGCAGCAGGCAGTACAGCCGGCAATACATACCAGCAAAACAGTGTGATAACGATTGCCGAGATGATGTTGAGTATAAAGCCGCTTACCAGCATGTGTTTAAGCTTTAGCTTACCGCTGGCAAATACAATAGCATTGGGTGGTGTACCCATGGGCAGCATACTGGCACAGCTGGCACCCAGGGTCATAGCAAGACCTAATTGCAGGCCATTTGTGTGCAATGCTTCGGCTATGCCTGCCACAACGGGCGCAAATACGATTACCTGCGCCACATTGCTCATTACCTCGCTGATGAAGATGGAAAGCAGCGTAATGATGAGCACCAGCATAAAGCCGTTAGTAGCGTAGCTACTGATCCATTGTCCCAGTTTCTCGATAAGGCCAGCGTGCTCCAACTGCTGGGCCAGCGCTATACCACCGCCGAAAAGCAGCAATATGCCCCAGGCCATTTTTTGTGTATCGGGCCATTCCAGTAATCGTTCGTTATCGTTGGCCGGTGCCATAAATAGCATAGATGCACCTGCTATAGCTATAATGGTGTCGTCGAGTTTAAACAATGTCTGATAGCCGTTTATTACATCTTTTATCACCCAAAGCGTAGCTGTGAATACAAAGATGTACAACACTCGTTTTTCCGGCTTCGTCATCTTGCCCATTTCCTTCAGCTCTGCATCTATCATTTCATTGGCAGTGGCGCTGGCGCTTATGTTCGTTGGGTAAAGCCATTTAGCCGTAACAAAGTATATAGCCGCTGATAGAATGATAGAAAGCGGTGTGCAAATAATCATCCAATCGACAAAAGGGAAAACATAGCCTTGCTGCTTCTCCAGGTAGGCTACCCAGGCCACATTGGGCGGAGTACCTATAATGGTGCCCAAGCCACCGAGGTTACTGGCGTAGGCAATGGATAGCATCAGGCAGATGCCCAGGTTGTTCACCTGTTCGCCGGCATTATGCTTTTCTTCCAGCACATGCACTACGCTCATAGCTATCGGGTACATCATCATGGTAGTAGCAGTATTGCTCAGCCACATGCTGAGGAACCCGGTAGCTATAATAAAACCAAGCACGATACGATTGCCGCTGGTGCCGGTAACCTTTACGATATTTAGTGCAATTCGTTTGTGGAGGTTCCACTTCTCTATGGCGAGGCCCAGCATGAACCCTCCCATAAACAGAAAGATAATAGGGCTGGCGTAGGGCGCAGCTGTGTCATCCAGCTTTGCGATACCCAGCAGCGGAAAGAGCACCAGGGGTATCAGCGCAACCATAGGCATTGGCATGGCTTCGCTTATCCACCAAAATACCATTAGCGCGGCTATTGCGGCTACGGTGCATGCCTTCGGGTCAAGACTCCATGGGTTAACGATCTGCATGAGTGCAAATAGCAGCGCGCCTCCTGCGAGGGCCATTACCCGTTTTCGGCTTTTATTCATGTGTATTGGTTGGCGGCGGAAGATATAAATTGTATTCCTATTTATACATCATTTGGTTAATAATTTATTAGTATGGCTCCTTTGCTTGTTTCTGGTGTCGATTGATACTATTTTTGATTGTCTTATTGTACCCCGTACGGTTTCCGCTCTATTTTGTGTGTAAGGGTGCGGATGGGTGCATACACTTATCAACCATCATGTACAACGACGTACACATGCTACACGAGTTGCTGCAGCAGCAGATTGACGAACACCTTAAAGGCGTAGATGCATCGGCATTGGATGCTTTTATACGTGCGGTAAATAACTCGTATAACCGGCTGGAACGACAGAGTTTTGAAAGATCTACACCGTTTGAGGGGCTTGACCGGCACTTCAGGCATACGCAGGAAATAGCCAAAGTTGGCAGTTACGAATTTGCAGTGCCAGACGGTGATTTGTCAGAAATGTATCCTGTGTACTGGTCAGACGAATTATGTGAAATCTTGGGCTATTCTGACGATGTAAGGCTCTCGCGCGATGCATTTCTGGGCAGAGTACACCCGGATGATATGCTTTGGATGCGGGGGGTGTTCTATAAGGCTATGCAAGGCGATGGTGTGGTAAAGATGGAGCATAGAATGGTGATGCCTGACGGAAGTGAGAAGTATGTGTTGCAACATTGCGAGATCATATTTGAAGAGCACACCGGTATACCCTCCATGCTGATAGGCACAGTACAAGACATTACAGAACGCTGGACCGCGGAAGAACAACTGCGACAGGCACATATGGAACTGCGCACTTTGTTCGATAACATGGAGGAAGTCTTTTTTACCATCGATGTAGCGTCGTTCGAAATACTCCAGATATCGGGCGCATGTGAGCGGGTCCTGGGATATGCTCAGCATGAACTGGAGGCCGATCCGGAGCTAGGTATGTCACTGATACTGGATGAAGACCGCGACAGGGTGCTTAGGACGTTCTTGGGCGCATTGACGCGTAAATCGGTTGTTTATGAGTATCGCATACGGCACAAGTCGGGCAGTGTAAGGTATGTTGAGTCGAAGCTGGCTCCTGTTATCAATGCCGAAGGTATTTCGACCAAGCTTTATGGCATAACATCGGACATAACAAGCCGCAAAGAAGCGGAGCAGAACCTGCAGGAAAGAGAGCATAAATTCCGCACGCTTATCAAGAACAGTTCGGATGTGATCATGGTGATGGACCTGGAGTCGAAGGTGACATTCGCCAGCGATTCGCTATTTAAAGTAACAGGCTACACGCCGGAGGAGGTTTTAGGGACATCGTCAATAGACACGGTGCATCCGAATGACCAGCCCAGCATCAACCGGAAATTTGAAGAAGTGCTTGCCGGGAAAAGCGTAATAAACTTTGCCTATCGCCGGAAGAAAAAAGATGGTAGCTACATGTGGTGCGAAGGTACCGGCACCAACCTTATGGACGACCCAACTGTAAGGGGTATTGTTATAAACTTCAGAGATATATCGGAACGGAAAGAACATGAACGAATACTAAAAGAGAATGAACATCGATTTCGCGCGCTCATACATAATACGTTCGATGCCATAACTGTATTGAATGAAAACCTGGAATTGGTATTTGCCAGTGAGTCTATCTATAAAGTAACAGGTTTTGTGCCCAATGAGGTACTCGGCATGAAGGGTTTTTGCTTTACGCACCCCGATGACCAGGAACTGATGGACGCCGTACTGAATGACGTGTTGAAAGAGCCTGGCAGATCGCGAACGGTGACTTATCGCAGGCAAAAGAAGGATGGTAGATACATATGGTGCGAACGCGTAGTAACCAACCTGCTGCACGACCCGGCGATAAAGGGCCTTGTATCGAACTTGAGAGATGTAAATGAAAAGAAGGAGTATGAGCAAGCCTTGCAAGCCTCCAATGAAGAGCTGAAAAAGTCGAATATGGAGCTTGACCGGTTTGTATACAGTGTGTCTCATGACCTGCGTGCCCCGCTGCTTTCGATACTGGGGATAGTGGACTTGATAAGGCTGGAAACTTCACCCAATCTGGTAACCGAGTATCTGGATATGGTCACTGGTAGCATACATAAGCTGGACGGGTTTATAAAGGACATCCTGGACTACTCACGCAATGCGAGGTTGCAGCCTAAAAAGGAGGTGATGGATTTCGGAGCATTATTGAGGGAGATAGCTAATCACCTGAAATATATGAATGGCGATAGTAGGGTGGAAATACGCACTCATGTAGATGACCACATGTCTTTTTACTCCGATCCGAGCAGGGTGTCAATCGTCCTGAGTAACCTTATTTCAAATGCCATCAGATACAGTAATTTGAATGAGGTTAAGCCCTATGTAGAGGTAAGTGTAGTATTGACTGAGCGTGATGCTATTATTAAGGTTGCAGACAATGGGATAGGTATTCCTGCAGAGCACCACAAACAGATCTTTGATATGTTTTACCGGGTGTCGGCAAATTCAGTTGGGTCGGGCCTTGGGTTGTATATAGTCAAGGAAACAGTAAATAAGCTTGGCGGCACTATCCAACTATCGTCGCAACCGGGTGAGGGCACAACCTTTACTATTACATTGCCAAACTTGTATGAGATGTAATAGCTACATACTTATTTGTCTCTCATCTGGCTGTCCGGCTCCACTTGCTTTTGCGATATTTCTACGGCATCCTGTATGTCATCTGCATCCGGCTGCTGTTCGGGTTGTTCTTTCTTTATAGGGGGGTGGTACACTAAGTGCGTAAGTATAGGGAAGTGGTCGGAGCCGTTGTATGGCAGACGTACCATGTTGACCAGCCCAAAGTCATTAGAGCAAAAAATATAATCGAGCGGGAACCTTATCAAGCGACTTTTCGCCGAGAATGTGCTGTAAAATCCCCGTCCTTTACGTACATCCAGTAGCTTGCTGGTGCGCCTGAAGAGTGAAGTGGTGTAGCTCCATGCTACGTCATTAAGATCTCCCATTACAATTACGGGCAGTTTGCAGTCTTTAGCTTTCAGCGCTACCTTCATCAGCTCCTTGTCTTTTGCGGTGGAGGTAAGGCTCTCGTTAGGCACCGGTGGTTCAGGGTGTAGCCCCCATACCTGCACATGCGTGCCGTCAGGTAGTGCTATGATAGCATCGAGCGAGGGGATGTCGTCTTTTACGATGTATTTTATTTCTGCTTTTATTACTTCGTACCGGCAGTAGAAGAGCATACCATATGTATTGTCGATAGGCTCTTCAAGGCTGTATTGGTACAGAGATTTGAGTTCCTTGACACCATCAGCCCAGCCTTTATCCGTTTCGAGCAAAAATACGATGTCCGGGTCAGTTTGTTTTATTTGTTGCAGTATGCGGTCGTACTGTCGGTTATCTTGCAACACGTTAGCTGCGAACACCTTGATGCTTCTATTCTTGTCAAATGACTTGAGTGATTTCACCTCGGTGCTGCATAGCTTAGTATAAGGCCAAATTTTAGCTGTAAGAAATATAGTGGCAACAGTCAGTACTGCGATGGCTATCAAATCGTAGCGCTGGAATATGGCTGAATATATGCCCCAAACGATAAGGCAGCATATAGCCAAAATGAACTTTTGGAAACGTGGATACTCTAATGACCTGAATATCCAGTAGTTGTTCCTGACTAGTGGCAGGAACACCAGGGTAGTAATAATATAGCTTATTGTTGATAGTGCGATCACTTTCAAATGCCCTTTTATGTCAATTTGTACACGAATAAAAATGATACC
Source organism: Sphingobacteriales bacterium (assembly GCA_004144175.1). Classification (GTDB taxonomy): domain Bacteria; phylum Bacteroidota; class Bacteroidia; order Chitinophagales; family Chitinophagaceae; genus Polluticoccus. Next base: position 22,015 of record SEFT01000003.1, on the reverse strand, counting down.
ATGCAGTTATAGGCACTCATTATTATAGAAGATGGAGATAATCAGTAATGTTGCAGTAGCAGGATAAACGTAATAAGGAGGAGTAGTATGAAAAGTCTTAGTTCGGACATATTCAATAACGAGTTTACAGTACATTTCGACGGCGACAGAAGTGGCAATAGCACGCCAAGGCAAACACCCGGTGTATTATATAGCCTGGTATCGCCAACCCCGGTGAAAGCACCTAGGCTATTGGCATGGTCTGATGACCTGGCCACACAACTAGGCATAGCTCAACCGGGCGAAAATGATGTAAGTGTATTGGCAGGCAACCTGGTGACACCATCGATGCAGCCCTATGCGGCATGTTATGCTGGTCACCAGTTTGGCCATTGGGCCGGTCAGTTGGGTGACGGCCGGGCTATTACATTGGGAGAGTGGCCTGCGCCTGATGGTAAGTCGTGGGAACTGCAATTAAAAGGCCCCGGACTTACGCCGTATTCACGCCGCGCCGATGGAAGGGCCGTACTCCGTTCTTCATTGCGCGAATACGTGCTGAGTGAAGCAATGCACTACCTGGGAGTGCCTACTACACGCGCGCTTAGCTTGGTAGGCACAGGGGAGGATGTGCTGCGCGATATGTTTTATGATGGCAATGCTGCTTACGAGCCGGGTGCTATTGTAATGCGTGTAGCGCCAAGCTTCCTGCGTTTTGGCAATTTTGAGATACTGAATGCACGGAAGGAGATAGATAATCTGAGGAAGCTGGTTGACTGGGCGATAGACAAGAATTACCCGCATATACAGGGCGAAGACCGTGTGATGCAGTGGTTCAAAGAGGTGGTAGATCGCACAGCTGCGCTGATGGTAGAGTGGGCAAGGGTAGGCTTTGTGCATGGGGTAATGAATACCGACAATATGTCTATTCTTGGACTTACGATCGATTACGGGCCATTCTCCTTCCTCGATGAATATGATCCTGAATTTACACCTAACACTACCGATCTGCCGGGGCGCAGATACGCATTTGGGCAGCAGGCGCCTATCTCGCAGTGGAATCTTGGCTGCCTGGCGGGAGCTATAGCGCCATTGTTTGATAATACCGAAGGATTAGTAGCTGTGTTGCAAGGGTATGAAGATCTATACTGGGATAAGTACTATAAAATGATGTGCGGTAAGCTTGGCTTTGAAGCGCTGAGCGAAGAGGCAACGTACATCATCGTCGAGTTGAATAAGTTGCTAAACGCAGTTAAGCCCGACATGACTATCTTCTATCAGTTGCTGATAACAATGCCTGATGAAGTGAATAGTACGGAGCAAGTACTGGAGCATTTTAAAGAGAGCTTCTATGCTACCTCGAATACGGAAGATGCAAAGGCGCTATTCGAACTGATGAAGCGCTACGGTCAGTTGCGGTCGAAAAGCAATAACAGGCAGGCTGCTATCGAGCAGATGAACAAAAGTAATCCGCGCTTTATACCACGCAACTATTTGTTGCATCAGGCTATTGAGGAGATACAAAACGAAGGGACGGATACGGTATTTAAGAAACTGCTGGAGTCTATCAAAGACCCATACTCTGATAAGTTTGACGAGTTCTTTGTAAAGCGCCCTGACTGGGCCGGACAAAAGGCCGGATGCTCTATGCTGTCGTGCAGCTCTTAGTTGGCGAAACTGCATAAAGCTTATTACCTTGCTTATGCTTTAGCATATTATGCAGATACAATACTATTTCGAGCTGATAGGCACTGCTTTCTTTGCAGTATCGGGCGCTTTAGTAGCCAATGAAAAATCGAATCCTGACTGGTTTGGCGCTACCTTCATTGGTTTTGTTACTGCCATAGGCGGCGGTAGCCTGCGCGATATATTACTAGGCAGCTATCCGCTGGTATGGATTGGTGATGTAAGCTTCGTATATGCCATATTGGTGGGTATTATAGCGGCCAAAATATTCTTTAGTACACTACAAAGGTTATGGCGGGCCATCTTGCTCTTCGATGCATTGGGCATCGCTATGTTTACCATTATTGGTACGGAGAAAGCCTTACACCTCGGCGCCGATCCTTTCGTGGCTGCCATTATGGGTATGTTCACAGCAGTGATGGGTGGTGTCATCCGCGACCTGCTGACGAATGAGGTGCCTGTGATCTTCCTCAAAGAGATATATGCCACTGCTTGTTTTACAGGCGCTTTGCTTTATCTCCTGCTCGATTATTTTAACTGCCCAAGGCCAATCAACTTTTTTGCATCCGGTGCATTTATTGTATTGGTGCGGGTGCTGGCCATTAAGTTCAATTTGGGGCTTCCTAAATTCAGAAGAGAATGAAAAAGCGGGCTTCGATTGAAGCCCGCTTTGGTATTAGTCAATATTGGGTTGTGGTGTGTACCGCAGGTATGGCTTTACAATCTTTAATCCTTTCGGAAATTTCTCCTGCGCGGCTTCCGTACTCACAGATGGCACTATGATCACATCTTCGCCATGCTGCCAGTCGGCGGGTGTAGCTACACTGTAGCCCGATGTAAGTTGCAGCGAATCGATAACTCGAAGTACTTCATTAAAGTTTCTTCCGGTTGATGCAGGATAAGTAATAATGAGCCTTACCTTTTTCTCGGGGTCTATAATGAATAAGGAACGTACTGTTGCCGTGGCCGATGCATTAGGGTGTATCATGTCATATAGCGTTGCCACTTCACGGTTTGGGTCCGCGATGATTGGGAAGTCAACTGTAGTGTTTTGCGTTTCATTTATATCCTTCACCCAGCCATGATGGCTGTCGAGGCCATCCACACTTACGGCCAGTACTTTTACATTGCGTTTCCGGAACTCGTCCGATAGCTTTGCTGTTCTACCCAGCTCCGTAGTACATACGGGCGTATAGTCGGCAGGGTGAGAGAACAACACGCCCCAGCTGTCGCCAAGGAATTCGTGAAAACTAATGGTGCCGCCGGTGGTTTGTGCCCTGAAATCAGGCGCTGTATCTCCAAGTCTTAATGACATAATGCTGTTTGTTTTATTGGTTAAGGAATGATAAACTAAGATAATGAATAATGTACGTCGACATTGCCGCCTATATTGAAAACAAAGCTGCCGTTCACAATAGGAGTTTCTTTATGGTTGTCTTTCCTCAGTGCTGTAATGTTAACCTTCAGTGTTCCTTCATCTCCCCGGCTGGCGTAGGAGTATAAAGTTACCGTATCGTCGGCGAAAGCCTTGCCTACAATATCGAGATTAAAATGTTTTACCAGTATCTTATTATAGTCAAGCGTGCCAAATAGTGCTACTATGGTCTCGTCATTCAGGCTGTTGATGGCCTGCAGGATGTTGCAGATAGAAAGGGCTTTTTCATGGTCGATGTCTTTATCGCTTACGATAAATGAACTTGATATGATGTGTTTTTTATACTTGCTGTCGTGTCTCATTGTTTCAGATTTTGTTTGATGGATAAATAGAAAAAGCCCCGGAATTTCTATTCCGGGGCTGAATGTTCATTATGCTATTAAAAGCATCAACATCGCACCATGGAATAGAGAGCTGTAACATTGCTACAACAATTGGGATTATTTGTCATTGTATTCGTATTGTTCAGATTCATGTTTTTATATTTTGCCTAAAAGAAAAAGCCCTCCGGGAGATACCGAAGGGCGTAAACAATGTTATAGTCTAAACACAGATTACTGCACCCATCGGGAGGTGTGATTGCAGCAGCATGTATTTATCGATTGGAATTCCATTCAATACAAGTCTAGTAAGATTAACTGAAACGGCAAAAAAAATTATTTGATATGATTATGGCGGATATAATTATAATGAATCTGTGATAAATGGCGGGCACAATGCCATACTTCCATAAATTTGCAGCCCTTTTTTAAGTAATACCGCAGCACGATGATGAGACAGGAAGCAGGGAAGACGATAAAGCTGGCATTGCCTATAGTAATAGGCGAACTGGCGCAGATGGCATTGCATATAATAGATACTGCGATGGTGGGCAAGGTGAGCTACAAACAGCTGGCCGCTGCCGCATTGGTTATCAATACCATGAACATTCCATTCGTGCTGGGTATCGGTATGACCATATCGGTATCGCAAATGGTATCGATGGCGCATGGCCGCCGGGATGCTCAGCAGGTGTCTCATTACTTTTTCAACGGTTTCGTACTCTGCGCTGTTACGGCGGTGGTCATATCGCTTGGCCTGGTGCTTGGCCGAGGCATCATGCTGCACATGGATCAGGATCCGGAGGTGGTACAGTATGCCATGCCCTTTATGACCCTGATGGGATTATCCATCATCCCCATGCTGCTATTCATGACCCTGAAACAGTTTGCCGATGGGCTGGAATATACACGCACCGCCATGACATTGTCGCTAGTTGGTATGCCGCTCAATATCTTGCTCAACTGGCTGCTGATATACGGCAACTGGGGTTTTCCACGCCTGGAGTTGATAGGTGCCGGCTGGGCCACGCTCATTACCCGTACGCTGATGTTCCTCGTGCTGGCAAGTGTCATCCTATGGCATAAGACCTTCTGGCGATACGTAGCGGTAAGCAGCCGTCAATGGAAGCTAAAATGGAAGACCATTAAGGAACTACTACACATAGGTGTACCCAGCAGCCTGCAGATAGGAATGGAGGCAGGTGCGTTCGCCGTGTCGGGCATTATCATTGGTACTATCAGCGCGGTAGCGCTGGCAGCACACCAGATTGCATTGAGCTGCGCGGCATTTACCTTTATGGTATCGCTAGGGCTGGCGCAGGCCGGGTCTATCAGGGTAAGTAATACGTTCGGGCGGAAGGACTGGCCGCTGATCGGCGTGATAGGTAAGAGCACTCTGCTCACTGCATTGGCTTATGGAATTCTCTGTGCTATTGTTTTTACATTGCTCCGTTTCCAGCTGCCAAAGGCTTTTAATAATGACCCGCTTGTATTGAGTGCGGCTGCAACACTGCTGCTGTTTGCTGCGATCTTCCAGATATCTGACAGCACCCAGGCAATTGGTGCTGGACTGCTACGGGGTATTAAAGATGTAAAGACGCCAACGGTACTCATTGCCATTGCGTACTGGGTGGTAGGACTACCGGCGGGTTATATACTTGCGTTTAAGTTCGGGCTTGGAGCTTCGGGTATGTGGCTGGGGTTCATCATAGGGCTTACGCTGGCATCGGGCTTTCTCATAACCCGGTTCCTTACCATGTACAAGCGGCATACCGTGTTGCCATAAAACTCTTATTAGCAAGGCTGCGGTCTGCCGATCAAATGCTATTTTTGGTGGCTATACATGTGTCTTACAAGGTTTGTTGCATTGCTGTTCCTGATAGTTCTTAGCTCCTGTTCGGCACGGGAATCAAAGCCTTTGCAAAATTCATTTTACTATTGGCAGTTTAATGCACCTGCTACAGATAGTTTTTCGTCCGGAGCAGCTTCGCTCGGTGTTGAGCATTTTTATTTGCACTATATGGATGTAGGCTGGGATGATCGCTTGCATGTACCAGTTCCTATTGCTCAGTTGCAGACTCGTCAATGGGCGGGACAAATTCCGGTAATGCATACGCCCGTAGTATTTATCACAAAAAAAGTATTCCGGAACATTTCTGACGCATGGTGCGATACCCTGGCTGAAAAGATATCCATTCGTATCAATAAGATGTCTGAAGAGATGACAAAGACATCGCCAAAAACTGATATGCCTAATGAAATACAGATAGACTGCGACTGGACAGCACAGTCGAAGGAAAAATATTTCACCTTTCTAAAAAAGCTGAAATCGATAAACCCTTCAATAAAGATATCTGCTACCATACGGATGTACCCTTATAAGTATTCCGATAAAATGGGCGTACCGCCCGTTGATCAGGGTGTTCTGATGTGTTATAACCTCGGTCAGATCAGAGATAAGCGCACGCATAACTCCATATTTGAACTTGCGGAGCTCAAAAAATATTTCAGGAAGGATAGATATCCGCTACCACTTGATATTGCGCTGCCCGTATTTGGCTGGCACGTCTGGTTTAGAGAGCAGCAGTTAAAGGGGATTTTATACGAGATGCCCGCCCAACTGCCGGCTTCTGCTTTCAGTCTTTTGAAGCAAGGGCAATACCAAGTAACAAAAGATACCGTATGGCAGGGACAATATCTTAGGGAAGGCGATCTGTTAAGGTCAGAATATCCCGAGGCGGCTTCGCTGCAAGCTGCCGCTGAACTTTTGAAAAAAGAACAACCCGACTATCGTCGCATCATATTTTTTCATTGGAGCTCGACGAACGTCTATACGTATGAGCGTCTTATAAAAGAAATTTACTCGGCCTATTGATTGGATAGGAGGCAGAATACTTTAAGACAAGATTAGAAGAAGGTTATCTAACTTTAGCTATCATATTTCAAAATACTGATGAGAAAAATACTATTAGCATTCGTCCTGATAACCGGATCATTGCCATCTTTTGCCAATACTGTACTAATGACCCTAAGTGAAGCGATTAAAGTAAATATGGTAGAGGTGAGCGGTGCGGCTACAGGGCAGAATTATAGGTCGCGCGCACTGCGTTTGAAGGCTGTGAACAAAAGCGGCTCTATTATACAGCTAAAGATAAATCAGGGTGCAATATTCAATCCGACAGAAGCAGGCTACCAGCCGCTGGTGTGTGCAGGGGAAGAAATGATAACGCTCCAGCCCTTCAAGGATGGCCAACTGGATGTGCAGACATTTTGTGCAGATGCGCCCAATAAGGCGCCCATGCAAAACCTGGCGTATAAATACGCGCGTGCCGGTAGCGATACGCTGGTGAAGTTGTTGCAGTATGTAAAGAAGAACTTCTTCTTCGACGACCTTGGGCAGGACGCCGTATGGGTTGTGACTAATAACCATGGCCTTGAAACCGTGTACGACGGTACCCGCGAAATGCAGGCTGAGAAATTGATAGACTACCTGGTGCAAATAACGGGTAAACCAAAGCCGACCTACTATTTGTCGAACACCGTGAGCCTTATACCCGGCCAACCGGTATATGTGGCTAAGCCACTGAAAATACATGCTAAGTTTGAGCAAGTGCTTTCGGAATCGAAAAAACTGACGCTAGGTGTTTTTGATGGTACCGGCAAAATGATACAGGAAGTATTCAGCAATCGACCTTATGGCAAAGCGGGTCATCGGTTTACCGTAAACTTCGAATCGTCGAACGTGCCTGCCGGTCAGTATTATATAAGGCTGAAGGAAGGTGAAACTGTATTGCAGGAAAAAATGGTGGAGGTAAAATAGTATGAAGTATGTTTTGATAGCCTGCGCCATATTGCTTGCTGCCTGCTCCAACAACCGCAAGAAGGTAGCACATTATAAAGAAGGTTGCTGGGATGTTACCGTGTATGAGGGAAATGATACGGTACGTGAGAATAATTGTGACGATAGCGACGACTTATATCTCAATCCTCAGAAAGGCACCATCACACCTGCCCCCGCAACGCCTGGCAGTGGCCGGCCGAATGTACCGCTCTAACATTTCGCGTAGCCGACGGAATCGGGAATTTGTATATATGACGTTGATATCGTTTATTTACATACCCAACGTCCTGCCTAATGAGATTTCTGCCGGCTTTAATGCTCATTACCTTTGCATGCAGTCAGCTTATGGCACAACAACCACCTGTTTGTCCTAAAAAGGAAAAGATACTGGAGATACATGGGGACAAACGACATGACCCCTACTACTGGTTAAATGACTATTGGCTGAAAGGGCCGGATAGCGGTCAGGTACTGGATTACCTTACTGAAGAAAATAAGTACTACGAAGAAGCCATGCGGCCGGTGGCCAGCCTGCGCGAACAACTCTATGATGAGATACTGAGCCGCATACAGCAGACAGACGAGTCGGTCCCTTACTTTAAAAATGGCTACTGGTATATCACCCGGTACAAGGCCGGGCAGGAATATCCTATCCATGTGCGCAAGAAGGGAACGATGGATGCGCCTGATGAGGTATTGCTGAACGTAAATGAAATGGCGGCCGGGTATGCGTATTATCGCGTAGCAAGCCTTAGCATTAGTCCGGATAACAAAACGCTGGCCTATAGCGCTGATACGGTTGGGCGCAATAAGTTTACTATCTACTTTAAAGACCTGGAGATCGGGGAAGTGTTGGCGGACGCCATACCCAATACAGGAGGCAACATTATATGGGCCAATGATAACAAAACGGTTTTCTTCACTACGAAAGATGTTGTGACATTACGCACCGATAAGGTGAACAGATACCGTGTAGGTAGCCGCAGGACACCTATCCTGATGTATTATGAAAAGGATGAGACATTCAATCTGTCGGTAGGCAAGTCGAAAAGTGAACGGTTCATTTACATTACAGCTTACAGTACGCTCAGTAGCGAAACGAGATACCTCAGCGCAAATACACCAGGTGCCGAATTTAAAGTATTTCTCCCTCGCGAGGCCGACCATATCTATTCGGTGGAAGACTATAATGATGACTGGTATATCAATACCAACTGGCAGGCCAAGAATTTCAGGCTGATGAAGACGCCCCTGCGTGCTACGAATAAAGATGCATGGACGGAAGTTATTCCGCATCGTGCCGATGTATTGTTCGAGCGGATGGAAATATTTAGTGAATACCTGGTGGTACAGGAGCGTAAGAACGCTAACCTTCATATTCGTATTCTTCCCTGGAATAAACAATGCCCGGAGCATTATCTTGACTTCGGGGAGCCCGCCTATACGGCTTATGTCGGTTACAATCCTGAGTATAACACAGACATACTACGCTACGGATATACTTCGCTCACCACACCGTCGTCTGTATATGATTATAACATGAATACGCAGGCTAAAACCCTGCTGAAAGAACAGCCGATAATGGGCGGGTATGATAAGACCAAATACATTACCGAGCGCCTTTGGGCCACTGCTAAAGATGGGACATCGATACCTATAACGATACTATACAGGAAAGACTTTAAGAAAGATAGCAGCCGGCCGCTGCTGTTGTATGGCTATGGTAGCTACGGCGCAAGCATTGACCCCTCTTTCAGCAGTGCGAGGCTTAGCCTTATCGACCGTGGATTTGCCTACGCGATAGCGCATATACGTGGCGGCGAGGAAATGGGCCGCGAATGGTATGAGCAGGGTAAGATGTTCCATAAGGTGAACAGCTTTACCGATTTTATAGATGCAGCAGAATATCTGTTAGCAAACAAATACACATCTAAAGAGCACCTGTATGCGGAAGGCAGAAGCGCGGGCGGTCTGTTGATGGGTGCAGTAGTAAATATGCGCCCAGACCTTTGGAAGGGGGTATTGGCAGGTGTGCCCTTTGTAGATGTAGTTACTACAATGCTGGATGAAAGCATACCTCTCACGACAGGCGAATTCGACGAATGGGGTAACCCAAAAGCAAAGGAGAGTTACGACTATATGAAGAGCTATTCGCCCTACGATAACGTAGCAAAAAAGAGCTACCCTAATATGCTGGTAACAACAGGACTGCACGATAGCCAGGTACAATACTTTGAACCGGCGAAATGGGTGGCTCGCATGCGCGAGTTGAAGACCGATAATAATAAGCTGCTACTCTATACCGATATGGAGGCAGGGCATGGCGGCGCCAGCGGCCGCTTCCACAAGATAACGGAAACCGCGCGTGACTATGCCTTTCTTCTGATGCTGGAAGGAGTATCGCAATAATTTCCCGCGGCTGCCCAAGGTTTTATACTTGCCCTTCGTCTTTTATTGTAGTAACCACAAAAAAGACATTATGAAACTATCTAAAATGCTATTGGGCGCTATTGTGGCAGGTATTACTGTTCAGACACTTACATCATGCAGCAAGAATGAGGATAAGTACAAGATACTCCCTGTAAAAGAAAAGAAAGCAAAAACGGACAATAAGGAAACTATCAATAATCCTGATCCCGCCAATTGTCCCGCTTGCGGAATGGGATAAACCAATGCACGAAATCTTTTCATCCATAGCCTGTAATCTCGACAACGATATGTTGTCGGCTGCGCTTCCGCTATTGCAGGAAGAGCGGGTGGAGGCTATTGAATGGTCTTTTGATGCGCTCTACGATCATAGGCAAATACCGCCGTGGTTCGATGAACTGCTACACGCATTTAGTAATGAGGGCAGGCTCGTTGGGCATGGCGTATTTTTTTCGCTTTTTTCAGGCGGCTGGTCGGTTGGACAGCAGGCATGGCTAGACCATCTGAAAATGCTGTCGCGTACATTCCGGTTCGATCATATTACGGAACATTTCGGATTTATGACCGGGCGCGACTTCCACAGCGGCGCGCCGCTGAATATACCTTACACCAATACTAACTTACAGATTGGCCAAAGCAGGCTGAAAAAAATATACGACGCCTGCGAATGTCCTGTGGGGCTGGAAAACCTGGCGTTCTCCTATACGCTGGATGAAGTGAAACGACACGGAGCATTTCTCGAAGAATTGCTCCGCCCAATAAATGGCTTTATCATACTGGACCTGCATAATCTCTATTGCCAGCTACATAATTTCTCTATTCCTTTTGATGAACTGATAGATCTATATCCGCTGGATAGGGTGAGGGAGATACACATCTCAGGCGGTAGTTGGGAAGGTTCTGAAATAGAGCCGGGGCGGCAGGTACGTCGCGATACGCATGATGATGCGGTGCCGGAAGAGGTATTCTATTTATTGAAAAGGACAATTGATAAATGCCCGCACCTGAAGTTTGTAGTGATGGAGCAACTGGGCAATGCGCTGAAGACAACGGAAAGCAGGCAGCAGTTCTATGCAGACTTTGTGAGGATGGATACTGTAGTAAAAGCGAAAAATCATTCAGCAATATCCGCATCGGTTAATAATTTCCTTCCTGTTTTGCCACTGCCGGAGTTTCCTGTAAATGGGGACGCAAACCTATATCGTCAGCAACTGGAGCTTTCTGATATTCTCGAAAATGCATCTTCGTATAGCGATGCATTGGGCAAGCTGCAACAATCATCCCTTGCAAAGACAGAATGGGATATTGAACGCTGGAAGCCTGCGATGCTGGAGACGGCCATAAGCATAGCGCAGAAGTGGAAGAAAACCTGAGTTTTTCTGAACCTGTTCCATCGCTAATTTCGCAGCAAACGGCGTGCGTGCAAAAGTCATGGTTTACAAGGCTGGTTGAGGCGATCTTTTTTGGCAACTACTTTTACGGTATTTGTGCCATCGGGTTGTCTGTTGAAGCCAGTATGCAACAGCAGTACCCGCTGAACAGGCCGCTTTTTTATGTGCTGATATTTTTTGCTACGGTTCTTTACTATACATTAGCCTATATTGGCGAGGGCAATACCAACATCGCTAATAAGCGAAGCATGTGGTACGCGGAACACAAGCAATTCGTCAGGTATAGCCAGTTTGTATTGACAGGAGCATTTATTGTTAGTGCCTTCTTGTTTGTTCTGCGACATTTAGGCGGGTTACGCGCAGCGCCATTTTTATATTATGTTATGCTGGCAGTCTTCCCGGTTGTAGCAGCTATGTACTACGGTTCGTCGGGTAGGTACAATCTCCGGAAGATAGGTTGGCTGAAGCCATTTGTTATAGGGTTTACATGGGCTGGCCTTGTTACGGTGTATCCTATTATCATATCCTGTATCGAATATGGACTGGCGTATGAGGTCAGGCTGATTACGGTATTGCTCTTTGTCAAGAACTTTATGTTTATAAGTGTGCTCTGTATTCTGTTCGATATAAAGGACTACGGTACGGACTATAATCATCAGCTAAAGACATTTGTAGTAGAAGTAGGATTGCGGAAGACGATCTTTTATATCATCATACCACTTTGCATCCTTGGCCTGGGCACGTTCCTTACTTATGGCTTTACCCATGGGTTTAGTAGCATGAAGATCGCGCTGAATACCCTGCCTTTTCTTGCCTTGCTCATGGTAGCATATTCTTTGCACCGGAGGCGGTCGATACTTTACTACCTGATCATTATAGATGGCCTGATGCTGGTAAAAGCGATATGTGGTATTACTGCCATGTCTTTCTTTTAGATGCGGCTATTCAGCAACAGAGTATTTAAAAGCTTATCTTTATTGTATTAGAAGAATAAAGCTGAACGTATTTTGAATTTTTTTACTGATTTCGGTCTCGACGACCGCTTGCTCGATGGGGTAGAGGCAATGGGCTATGAAGACGCTACCCCGATACAAGAAAAGGCAATACCACCAATAATAGAAGGCAGAGACATAATAGCCGCTGCGCAAACAGGAACCGGTAAGACTGCTGCGTTTCTACTGCCTGTTATACACAAGATTTTAACGGAGAACCACCCACATAACAAGATATGCTGTATGATACTGGTGCCCACCCGGGAGCTGGCCATCCAGATATCACAGACGCTGGAAGGTATGTCCTATTACACATCCGTAAGCTCTATTGCCGTATACGGAGGTGGTGACGGTAATCTCTTTAATAGCGAAAAGAAAGCGTTGGTTTCGGGTGTGGAGATAGTGGTATGTACACCGGGCCGGATGATCGCACACCTCAATATGGGTTATGTAAAGCTAGACCAGCTGCGCTACCTGATACTGGACGAAGCCGACCGTATGCTGGATATGGGCTTCTACGACGATATCGATAAGATCATATCGCACATGCCTAAGAAAAGGCAAAATTTGCTTTTTTCGGCTACAATGCCTCCGGGCATCAGGAAGCTGGCAAATAACATACTGAACAATCCCGTAGAGATAAGCATCGCCATATCGAAACCTGCTGAGAGGATACAGCAGGCGGCCTACATTGTATTCGATAATCAGAAGATACCGGTCGTAAAGCATATACTGTCTCAAAAGGAGTACACCAGTGTACTTATATTCTGTTCGAGCAAGCAGAGTGTAAAGCAACTGACCGAAGATCTGAAACGTGCCAAACTTTCTGTCGACCAGATACATTCAGACCTGGAACAGGCGCAAAGAGAGCAGGTGCTTATCGACTTCAGAAGCAAACGACTGAAAGTGTTGGTAGCTACTGATATTTTGTCCCGCGGTATCGATATCGAGGATATTGAAGTGGTGATAAACTATGATGTACCGCGCGAAGGTGAAGACTATGTACACCGTATAGGCCGTACGGCCCGTGCTGCGAGTACCGGCACTGCTTACACGCTCATCACCGATAAGGACCAGTATCTGTTTCGTCGTATCGAAAAATTAATTGATCGTACGATTGAAAAGCTGCCCGTGCCGGAAGCCTTTGGCCCTGCGCCGGTAGAAAGGGAAGATACGCCTTTCAAAAAGAAAAGAAAGTTCAAAGGAAACGGAAAAAAGAAGGGCGGGTAGGTTTGTTCGTTGTGTGCAAAGGATTAAGTAATGCCGAAGGCTTGATCGCGGCATTACTTAATGCTATTGCACTTTAGACCACATAGGGCAATTCGTCTTGTACTGCCACCTATCTAAAGTTGCTCTATCTTCTTTGTAAACGCTTGTATGTCTTCTTCTGTGGTGTCGAAAGAGCACATAAGCCTTACTTCATTATTGGACTCTTTCCATACGTAGAAGGGGTAGTCTGCTTGTAAAGGCTCATTCCAATGCAGCGGTATCTCTGCAAATACGGCATTTGCATGTACTGCTTTTGACACTTTTACTTCCGGGTATTTTTTTAGCGATGAGTGCAACAGGTGGGCCATTTTATTGGCATGCGAGGCATGTTTCCTCCACGCGTCGTTTTGCAGCATAGCACGGAACTGTGCGGCGATAAACCTGGTCTTAGATGCGAGCTGCATGCTTTGCTTATGCTTGTAGGCGATATGTTCGGATAACTTTTTGTTGAAAACCACCACTGCCTCGCCGAACATCATACCTGATTTTGTACCACCGAGCGATAGTATATCTACACCGGCACCATTGCTGATGTCCTTAAGGCTGCAATCAAGGCTGGCCGCTGCATTGAAGAAGCGGGAGCCGTCCATATGCAGGAAGAGGTCGTGCTGTTTTGCCACCTCAGCTATTGCTTTTATTTCGTCCGGAGTATACACAGTGCCATACTCTGTTGATTGGGTTATGGACAGTAGCTTTGTTTGCGCGTAGTGTACATCACCTTTGCGTATCAGTCTTTGCTGAATGATCTCCGCCGTAAGCTTGCCCTGGTCATTAGTAGGCAATGGAAAGAAGCGACAGCCCGTAAATGTTTCAGGTGCCGAAGATTCATCGTTGTATATATGCGAAGTATCGGCACAGAGCACAGCATGATAGGATTGCGTAGCGCTGCTGATGCTAAGTACATTAGCGCCTGTGCCATTAAATACAAAATGTACGTTGGCATCTGCCTCAAATAGCTCCCGAAACAACCTAGTGGTATCGGCTGTAATGTCATCGGCTCCGTAAGAGCGGGCATGGCCATGATTGGCTTCGGCAAGGGCTTGCATTACCTCGGGCAATACGCCTGCGTAGTTATCGCTGGCAAAACTTTTCAGCATTGTATCAGTTTATGGAAATATCCTTAAGGCTTGGCGTTCTCGCTCTCAGGTTCATTGATAGTTAGCTTCACCCGCTGTATGCGCATCTTGTCGATGTTCAGCACTGTAAAGTCGTAGTGTTTGTAGCTCACGGTTTCGTTCACCGCGGGGAACTTGCCTGATATTTCAAGGATCAGTCCGGCCAATGAATCACTCTCGCCACGTACTTCTTCAAATGTATCCGACTGTTCGCCTATCATGCGGCATACATCATTTATCAGCGTCTTGCCTTCAAATATGTAGTTCTGGTCGTCTATCTTTTTGAAGTGAAGATCTTCTTCGTCAAATTCATCTTTGATATCGCCGATGATCTCTTCCATGATATCTTCCAGCGTAACAATGCCGGACGTACCTCCAAACTCATCTACCACTACTGCAAAGTGTATGCGTTTGTGTTGGAACTCTTTTAAAAGATCTTCGATGAATTTGCCCTCGTGTACAAAATATGCCGGGCGTATGAGCGTGTGCCAGTCAAAATTGTCAATTTCTGAATAGGGAAGGAAGTCTTTTGTATAGATCATACCGGCAACTTTATCCAGGTTTTCGCGATACACCGGCATACGTGAGTAGCCCGCATCTATTGTTAGCTGCTGTACCTGGTTAAAATTGTAATCGAATGGTATGCCGCTTACATCCAGTCTGGTCCGCATGATCTGGCGAACGGTAATGTTGCTGAATTTGAGAATGCCTTTGAAGATATTTACCTCCTCACGCGTAGCTGTATGCCCCACAGTAAGTTCAATAGCATGTTCAAAATCCTCATTGCTCAAGTTCGCCGCACCAGGCTTGCTACCCAGCTTTTCTTCAATGAACGTGCTGGATGATACCAACATGCTGCTTATGGGCTTGAACAGGCCCTGCATTACATTAATAACAGGTGCTGCAAATAATGCCATACGCATATTGTTCTGGGTAGCATATACCTTGGGTAATACCTCACCAAACAGAACCAACAAAAACGTAACAGCAACTATCTGTACCAGAAAGGCGGCCACAGGACTCATCCCTATAAGGAAGCCTCTTAGCAGCATACTGGTGGTAATAACAATCGCAATGTTTATGAAGTTGTTAGCTACCAGTATTGTCGCTAACAATAGTTTTGGTTGTTCTAGCAGGGTAGTGGCCTGGCGGGCACTGGTATTGTCTTTGGTCTTCAGGTAGTTCACATCTTTTGCATTGAGCGAAAAGTATGCAGTTTCTGCTCCTGCCGTTATGGCCGTTAGCAGGAGGAGCGTAAGTATGATGATAATAAGGACGGTAACATTGGATATAGAGAATACTCCGCCCGATGTTGCCTGTAGCAAAAACATCAAGTTCGTTTCTCCGTCGGGTATGCTGGCCAAGTGTTCGTTTGTTTGGTTACCATTCAAAAATAAAAAAGGGAAAGAACATTTACTGAACTCTTTCCCTTATTACAAGAAATTTTATGCCCGGTTAGAATGGCAGGTCATCTTTGGTGCCACTCACAGCGCCGCTATCGAAGCTTATATCTGACGAAAAGTTAGACATATCCTGCTGACCATCAGCTGATGCCTGATAGTCCACACCGTTATCTTTACGTTTATCAAGCATCACCAGGTTGTCGCCAACTATTTCGGTGCTAAAGCGTCTGTTTTTGTCTTTGTCTTCCCAGTTGCGGGTGCGTAGCCTGCCTTCTATAAAAACAAGGCTGCCTTTATGGAGGTATTTTTGAGCCAGTTCAGCAAGGCCGCGCCATAATACTACTGTGTGCCATTCTGTTTGCGATACCAGGTTGCCGTTTTTGTCCTTGAAAGTTTCTGTAGTTGCCAGCGGGAACTTTGCTACTGCTATGTTTCCTTCTAAGTGTTGCAGATCCGGGTCGCGTCCTAAATTTCCAATCAGCATGACTCTATTAACGCCTCTCATTTTAGTTCAATTTATCAATTAACAAAAACTATAACTTATATAATTCTAAAAGTATAATTTTTTTTCTAAAAAAGAAACAATGCTCTTAGGGAATGCAAAATTTTTTAACATGCTCTGATTCACCCATCTGCCTTCGTTTTCAGGCGGTTTTAAGGTTGTCGAAATCTCCATTGAATAGAACTTGATTTCTATCAGTTGATGTGTTAGTCTTTGTGTTAATACACCTTCGTATTCCAGTTCGCTGGAGATATCGACAGACTCTTTTATTTTCTTTGCAAGCTGTTGCTTAGTTATCGTTTGGTCGCTTTCGTATAGGTATAGTTCATACAGATTTTGCCAGATGTCCTTACCATCACGCTTCATGATCCATACGTCGTCGCCTGAAGTGAAAAGTATATAATTGAAGTACCGGTTACGCACAGCTTGTTTCTTGCTGCGCACAGGCAGCAAGGCTATGAGGCCGTTATGATAAGCAACACACTTTTCCTGCACGGGGCATATATGGCATTTAGGCGCAGCAGGTGTGCAAACTGTAGCGCCATGGTCCATGATGGCCTGGTTGTATGCAGCGCTTCGTTTCTTGTCCAGCAGCTCATTTGCCAGCTCAAAGAATAGTTTCTTGCCTTCCGTACTATCAGAAGGCACCTCTATGCCAAAATATCTGCTCAGTACTCTATACACATTACCATCTACCACCGCATGTGGCAGCCCGAATGCAAATGAGCCGATAGCTGCCGCAGTATAGGGGCCTATGCCCTTAAGGGCAAGCAGCCCTTCATAGCTTTGCGGAAATTTTCCGCCGAGGTCGTGTGCTATATACCTGGCTGTTGCCAGCATGTTTTTGCATCTGTTATAATACCCTAACCCCTGCCATATCCGGAATGCGGCCTCGTCGGGTGCATCGGCCAGATCTTGTATGGTAGGGTAGGTGGTGGTAAAATTTAAGTAGTAGGGGCGGCCCTGTTCCGACCGTGTTTGCTGTAGTATTATTTCAGATAGCCATATTCGATAAGGATCTTTCTCTTCCTTCCAGGGCAGGCTGCGGTTATTCTCAGTATCGTGCCATTGCATCAGTCTTTTGGTAAAGAATGCCTTCTGTCCTTTGTCCGTTTCCATCTGCGGCAATTTACGAAACCCACATCATGTGTATATATAGGCGCGCCTACAAGGCAAGTTTTCTCTGAAAATTCGCTGCTAAAGCCTAATTTTGCCGCACAATTTTTTATTCTGATGGATCTGCATCATCTTCAGCAAATGGCGTCGCAGGTACGCCGCGATATAGTGAGAATGGTACACGCTTGCCAGAGCGGTCACCCCGGTGGTTCTTTAGGCTGCGCCGATTTCCTGGTGGCTCTGTACTTCAATGCAATGAAGCACAACCCTGAGTTCAATATGGACGGTGTAGGCGAAGACCTGTTCTTCTTGTCGAACGGGCATATATCGCCGGTGTTCTATAGCGTACTGGCACGTGCAGGTTACTTCCCTGTTGAAGAACTGAGCACCTTCCGTAAGCTCGACTCACGTTTGCAAGGTCACCCTACAACGCATGAGCATTTGCCGGGTGTACGTATCGCCAGTGGTTCATTAGGGCAGGGTATGAGTGTAGCAGCAGGTGCGGCTATGACCAAGAAGCTGAACAATGATAATGGTCTGGTTTTCTCGCTGCACGGCGATGGCGAATTGCAGGAGGGCCAAAACTGGGAGGCGATTATGTTTGCCGCTCATCATAAAATAGACAACCTGATAGCAACGATAGATATCAACGGCCAGCAGATCGATGGACCTACCAATGCCGTTATGAACCTCGGCTCTATCCGCGATAAGTTCAGCGCATTTGGCTGGCATGTGCTGGAGATGGACGGTAATGATATGGAACAGGTGGTACACACGCTGGACAATGCCAAGAAAGCAGCAGGGAAAGGCAAGCCTATTTGCATCATGATGCATACCGTAATGGGCAAGGGTGTAGACTTCATGGAAGGTACGCACGAATGGCATGGCATTGCACCGAGCGACAAACAACTTGACCTGGCACTGGCACAAATGCAGATGACTCTGGGAGATTACTAGTAGTTTCTGAAATATAATTGAAAGCGCCCGTTATTTACGGGCGCTTTTTTTTGATGTATCTATTGTTTTTCTATTTTGGTATTCATTTTGCTTTAAAACAGAATCAATATTCACGTTTGCTGCTACTTTACCTATGAGACGATACTTGTACCTTATTGCATTACTAATATCTGCCAGTTCCTGCCTAAGACGTGAGCCAAAGATCACGAGCACCATTGTTATCGGCCGTATTATCGATAGTGTTACGCAGATAAATATACGCAACACTGCATTTGTGCTGTATAGCGATGGTGACTATATCGGAAGAGCAAGGTCTATGCCATTTTCAACAGATAGTAATGGTCGCTTCATGGCGATCTTTGATATAGAAGAAGGAAGTACAATGAAACTATGCTGGCCAAATGGACTTTCCGGTCCGTATACCTACAATCCAAGATACGAAATAGCTACGAGGCCGGCACCTACCGGTACACATCCTTACGGACTCGACTTCGGAGAAGTATTCACTAAACTATAGAACCTATGAGACGTATCATAACTACACTTGTAATAGTATGCACTATATTAACAGGATGCAAAGAGGAAACGGACGACATAGTAAATCTCGCTCCCGCAATGAAGCCTAAACCATGTGTAGACTGCATAGTGGAGGGATACCTGATGTCGTCTCAAACCAAGCAGGCAATATCGGGCAAAGAGATAGCGCTTACGCTGAATTCCGGCACTTATAAACCTGCTGATACTTCTGTAACAACTGCAATAGATGGATACTTTAAATTTCAGTATGATGCTGCAAAGGCATCGGAGTATCTGTGTCTTTATCCGCGCCCAGCATCTTATACTAATCTGATTACGCGCGACCTGTGCATCATGGGCTACTTGCCTTCGAAGCAGCACCTGACGCTTGGTAAGATATATACAGATGCTTCTTTCAAATAGAAGATAACTTCTGCTACTAAAAAGAAACGGAGGATACAATATGTATCCTCCGTTTTTATTACTAAGATTCTTATAATTACTGCTGTAATACAGAACGTGAAATAACCAGTTTCTGTATTTCGGATGTTCCCTCGCCTATAGTGCAAAGCTTAGAGTCACGGTAGAATTTCTCCACCGGGAAATCTTTAGTGTATCCGTAGCCGCCAAATATCTGTACTGCATCAGTAGATACCTGCACCGCCACTTCCGATGCATAGTACTTAGCCATTGCCGACTCTTTGGTCATTTTCTCGTTGCGGTTCTTCAGATCAGCCGCCTGGTATATCAACAGTTCCGATGCTTCGATCTTAGTAGCCATATCCGCCAGTTTGAAAGATATAGCCTGGAAGTTTGCGATCGGTTGATCGAACTGGTAACGCTCTTTTGCATATTTAATAGATGCTTCGTAAGCACCTTTTGCAATACCCAGCGATAGTGCAGCGATAGAGATGCGGCCACCATCCAGCACCTTCATAGCCTGACGGAAACCATCGCCTACTTCACCAAGGCGCTGCGCATCAGAGATACGGCAGTTGTCGAATACCAGCTCCGCTGTTTCCGACGCACGCATGCCCAGTTTGTTCTCTTTTTTACCTGCAGAGAAGCCCGGAGTGCCACGGTCTACTACGAAAGCAGTGATGTTGCTCTTAGCCCTGGGCTCACCGGTACGCGCCAGTACTACGGCAGCATCGCCGCTGATACCGTGTGTAATCCAGTTCTTAGTACCATTCAGTACCCACTCATCACCTTCTTTAGTAGCTACGCAACGCATATTGCCGGCGTCGCTACCCGTGTTGGCTTCTGTAAGTCCCCATGCGCCTATCCATTCACCTGTAGCAAGTTTAGGCAGGTACTTTTTCTTTTGCTCTTCGTTACCGAAGTATAATATATGGCCGGTGCAAAGTGAGTTGTGTGCAGCTACCGATAGGCCGATAGAACCACAAACCTTCGCTATCTCGCTTACCACAGTTACATACTCAAAATAGCTAAGGCCTGAACCGCCATATTCGGTAGGTACCAGTACACCCATCAGTCCTAGCTCACCCATTTTGCGGAACAGGTCTACCGGAAATTTCTGATTCTCGTCCCACTCCATCATTTGCGGACGAATATTTTTATTAGCAAAATCGCGGATCATCTCTGCAATCTGCACCTGGGTATCAGTATAGTTAAAATCCATAGTTATTTGTAAATCGAGCGCAATTTAACTCAAATTTCGCCATACCGCAATGGACTGCATATGACATATGGCGAAATGGCTGTATGTTTTCACCGTTCTTTTTAATTGATCGAGGTTTTGTTGGTCAATTCTTTATAAACACTATCAGGAAATCGGTATACCTCATACAGCTGGTCATATGCTTTGAACGGGCCATTCTTCTTCCTGTACTCTATTATTCTGTGGGCAAGCTTCGGACCTATGCCATTGAGCATAATTAGTGATGATGAATCTGCTGTATTCAAATTCAACTTTGTCTTCATACGGTCAGCTGCTATCTTAATATACGGTTCCAGCCGTAAGTAGTCGTCGTTCGTGAGTGTGTATACCTTTCGCAATTCTTCTTTATGCCTGAACCTTTTCCCTTTACTACGCCATCGAAGTAGAATGGAGGCCGTCTTTGGCTTCAGCCCCAGTTTTATAAATCCTTGGCTGTCAAGTGTATTTGGATCGAAGTTGAATAGCAAGTCCTCTTTCAATACGCTGTTCGCCGCTATGGGTTGATAATTAATGTATTCCGTGGTGGTATCCGATTGCGAGCCTACGTTTTTTCGTTTTGCATTATCCCATTTATCCACTAATTGCTGTTTCCTTATACTATCAGGTTCCACTGAAGCAAAAAAGGGAAGGCATATCCTGATGATGATTATTAATGACAAAATTGCCAGTAACCCTATCAGTCCCCACCGCTCCGTTTTATTAAAGCTTAGGTATGCCATTAGCAATCTTTTCATGAAAGCCGAATATAAACCAAGAGTTACAGATGATAAAATTCTATTAAAAGATGATGATTATTTATTATTTTCACTAAGATATTTAATTCCTCCTTCTATGAAATTACTTGTACCCCTCGTGAGTGCGTTTTCGTTGCTATTGGCTACTCAACCATTACAATTGAAGGCAAAAACAGGCGATGAAAAATTAATGCAGTCATTGTCCGGAGCTCCGTCTACATTATCATTTATTGAAAATAAAGGCCAGATTACAGACCAGTTCAATAAAGCCCGTAAGGACATCGACTTTAAAATGTCTGCACCGGGTATGAGCATCTTTGTAGGAGATGGGCAGATACACTACCAGTGGAGCAAATCGGTCAGCCAACCTACACCGCCTGAAGCCGGCATTGAGCCGGACAGAGAAAAAGCCCGTGCTGCTTTCGAGACCTTTATGAATGCGGGTACTAAGACAGAAACATACCGCATGGATGTGGTATTGTTAGGTGCAAACAAAGCGGCTCAGGTAATAGAGGAGAACAAACAACAGTACGGGGAGAACTACTATCTGCCGCAGTACAAAGGCGCTGCTGCTGCATATAGCAGGGTAATATATAAGAACGTATATCCCAATATCGACTGGGTACTGTATACCGAGGATAATCATCTGAAGTA
>SEFT01000015.1 GCA_004144175.1 Sphingobacteriales bacterium | reverse complement strand
ATTGTATATATACTGATAGTTGATGCCAACCGGCAGGCTGTTCCAAAGTGCCAGTGCAGATTCGTGGGTGATATTGGCCATGCTTACTTTTGGTGCAATACAAAGAGTAGTAGCAAATGGTATATGCAGCCAGTTGGATGTGCTGATACCGCTGCAGCGTCCGCGTACGTGTGCGTAGTAGTTGGTACCCGGGGTAAGTCCGGATTTTGTGTAGGTTGTTCCTGTAACAGGGGTGCCCGCACCGGTCGGATTTCCGGCATTTTGGTCTATTACGATCTCATAGTTTTGAGGCGGAACGCCATTGCTGCTATTTGCCCAGTTGATAGTTGCCTTGCTGGATGTGATGTTGCTGGCCGATCCGCTAACGGGGGTGTACTGGCAAGGTGGCTGGCCCCACATATAGCTTTGCCCTGTTGTTGGCCTTGTACCTATTGTGCTCGTAAATGTAGTGGATGAAGAGGTGGGCGATGTTGAGGTATTGTTCAGTGACTGGTAATCTGAACCCGACTTGGCAATGCCTATAGAAGCGCTTGGACTGCTTACAGTTCCTGATTCTTCTTTGTACAGTATCTGTATCCGGGTGTCTTCATACAGCTTTACCTGGAAGGAGATGGATATACTGCTTGCCGCCCAGTACCATTCCCAGTTTCGCCACTCTACGGTGAAGACCCTGTTTGGAGCGGTACCTGTGGTAAGGTAGGTTGCACTGCCTCCGGCACCGTCCACATCGTCCCAAAGAGGCATAATGCAAGGTGCTATGGAAGATATAGAGCTTACGTCATTGTAGGCATTACTTGCTGTAATATTGGCAAACGATAGCCACCCATTCGAACCCACGGTTACTGTAGTATAGTTTGTTCCCGCAAAGTTGAACGAAAACCCGATAGGTATATTCGTAGCCACGTTGTCATCTTGCTGAACCGTTGACATAGTAGTGCCACCGGTAAGATAAGTGTACGTGCTTTGCGTAGCAGCAAACGGGTAAGCCGCTGCTGTAGTGTACTGACCTCGCGCAGCATAGCTCATGCATAGGCTGGCTGCCGCAAGGAGGCCTAATTTAAATGAGTGTAAGAGGCGTTTTCTCATTTTTAATAATTTTAAGAGAGAGAGATAATTGGTTAACTATATTTTGTAATATTTGACCTAATATAAAAATCGGTCTTTTTTATTTGTTTCTACTTAAATAAGTGCTTAATGGACGAGCTGAAGAACGCCTTAATTGAAAGTGCGACGTGCGCACACTTCGGAGCTTTATAGCCAGTTCTTTTTTTGTAACTTTGCCACGTAATTTTATTATCTTTCGAAAATCCGGCAGGTTGCGGATACGATGTGCAATGAATAGATGTCCGATAGGAAGCATCAATATGGATGGAACGTACTGCACAAGGCCTGCTGTCATTATAAATATAAAATAGATGGGATGTGGAAACTGTGGGACTGGCACGAATGGAAAACCCGGAGGTTGCAATAGCGGAGGATGTAGTAGCGGCGGATGCAACCGGATGAATGTTTTTGATTGGCTTAGTGCCTTGCCCCTGCACGATAGTGCAAAGCCTTACCCGGTAATAGAAGTAACGTTTAATAAAGGAAGCAGGAAGGAATTTTACCGTAATAATAGTAGTCTGATACTCGAAAAGGGCGAATGGATCGCCGTGGAGGGTGTCAGCGGCTTCGATCTTGGCCAGGTAAGCGTTACCGGTGAGCTGGTGAAGCTGCAGATGAAGAAGCATAACGTGGAAGAGCAGGCAGTAATGAAGCGCGTGCTTCGCCAGGCTACCAACGAAGACTTTGACCTGTATAATAAGCACAAGGTTCGCGAACCGGAGTTGCTTACGCGTTCGCGCACGATATCCCGGAATCTGAACCTGGATATGAAACTGTGCGAGGTAGAGATACAGGCCGATGGACGGAAAGCTACCTTCTTCTACACCGCCGACCAGCGGGTTGACTTCCGCGAGCTGATAAAGCTATACGCCTCTGACTTTAAGGTAAAGGTGGAAATGCGCCAGATAGGCGCCCGCCAGGAGAGTGGTAAAGTAGGCGGTATCGGCTCTTGCGGCCGCGAATTGTGCTGCTCTACATGGCTTTCGGACTTTAAGTCGGTAAACACGACGGCTGCCCGGTACCAGAATCTTTCGATAAACCAGACAAAGCTGAGTGGCCAGTGTGGTCGCCTGAAGTGCTGCCTGAACTACGAGCTGGATACGTACCTGGATGCGCTGCGCGTGTTCCCCGACCATGCAGAGACTTTGCAGACCATAAAAGGAAATGCTACGCTACAGAAGAAGGATATCTTTAAAAATTTGATGTGGTACAGCTATTCGGACAGCAGTAAGCAATACCCGCTGACGATAGTACGCGTAAAGGAAATACTGAAAGCAAATAAAGAAGGCGTGAAGCCCGATGAGCTGCAACCGGTAGAACTGGAGACCAGCAGTAATAAAGCAGGGCTGAAGGTAGATATAGGATTTGTGAATGACGTAGGCCAGATAACGCTGAAGAACCTGGAGAAATCGAGCCGTAGAAAAGGCAAAGGTGGTGGTGGCAACAAACCGCAACAGCAGCAAGGCAACAGGCCGCAGCAGCAAGGTGGTGGTGTACAAGGCCAGCAGGGTGGCGGTAACAGGCCACAACAACAAGTCCGTCCGCAACAAGGCAGCCGCCCGCAGCAAGGTGGCAGTGATAATGATCCGGACCAGCCGAAACAAAACCAGCCGAAGCCGCAAGGCAACCGGGAGGGTGGTAATAATAACAGGCCACAGCGACCGCAAGGCAACAGGCCGCAGCAACAAGGCGGGGCACAAGGCCAGCAAGGCGAAGGCGGCAATAAACCGCAACAGCAACAGGGCGGTGGACAGAACCAAGGCGAGAAAAGGCCGCAGCAAAGCAGGCAGCGAAACCCGAACCCACAGCAAAAGCCTCAAGGACAAGGGCAACCGAAGCCGGAGCAGGGCCAGCAACAAGCACAACCCCAACAACAGCAGGGGCAGGGCCAACAACAAGGGCAGCAACAGCAAGGGCAAGGTAAACCGCAGCAGCAGAACAGGCCACAGCAAAACAGGCCGCCGCAAGGATCTAAGCCGCAGCACCCGCACCCGAAGCAACAGGGGCCAAACCAGCAAGGCCAGCATCGCAACCGCGAACAAAAGCCTAAGCAGCCAAATCAAGAAAGCTAACAATGAAGAAAGCTCCCATATTCCGGGAGCTTTCTTCATTGTATAAACATCATAAAAAAAGCCGCAACAGAAGTTGCGGCTTATATTCTTTAGTTAGCGTATTCGCTGAGGAATTTGATGCGCATCATTTGCAGTTGCTCGATGCTTACATCACGGTCTTTAAATTCTTCGTAGGCATGTTCCAGGTTATCGTCCTGACTGCCGCGGAAGTAGTCGAAGATATCTTCCTGCTCGTATTCGTCCAGCTCCTGCTCCAGGCAGTAGTCCAGGTTTAGCCTGGTGCCGCTTGCAACGATCGTTTCCATTTCGTTCAGCAGGTCGGGCAGTGTCAGGTCCTTTGTGCGGGCAATGGTTTCCAGCGGTATCTTCTTGTCGATGTTCTGGATGATGAACACCTTCATGCCACTCTTATTCACCACGCTCTTCATCACAAAGTCATCCGGCTTAGTTATGTCATGCTCTGCTACATACTTAGCTATCAGCTCTACGAATTTACGACCGTATCTGATCGCCTTGCCCTTGCTTACCCCCTGTATCTTCTCCAGCTCTTCCAGTGTAGTAGGGTAGTTGATGGCCATGTCTTCCAGCGAGTTTTCGAGGAAGATAACGAACGGCGGCAGGCTCTTTTCTTTAGCCACCTGGCGGCGCAGGTCTTTCAGCATCTCGAAGAGAACAGGATCGCTAACGGCAGTGCCGGCAGTGTTCACCTCTTCTTCCTCACCTTCGGCCTCTTCATAGTTATGGTTGAGTGCCACCATTATGGAGAACGGCTTCTTCAGGAATTTATGTCCTTTCTCGGTTATCTTGAGCAGTCCATATTCCTCAATGTCCTTACGCACCAGCCCTTCCAGCATCATCTGGCGGATGAGCGAGTACCAGAAGTTAGCCTCCATCTCCATAATAAGGCCGCTGCCAAATGACTTCAGCTTATCGTGACGGAAGGTCTTCACCTGCGGGTTCGACTTACCGAGGATGATGTTCGTAACGTATTCTATATTGAAGCGTTCGTCCAGTTCGTTGATGGTATCGAGTACGATCTTCGAGCTGTCGCGTACTTCCAGTTTTTCTTTCGGGTTCAGGCAGTTATCGCACTGTCCGCAGTTCTTTTCTTTGTACTCTTCGCCAAAGTAATGCAGCAGCAACTTGCGGCGGCAAACACCGCTTTCGGCATAGGCTACGGTTTCGGCTATCAGCTGGGCGCCCATTTCGCGTTCGCTCAGCGGCTTGTCGCGCATCAGATGCTCCAGTTTCTGTACGTCCTTTTGCGAGAAGTACAGCACGCACTTGCCTTCCATGCCATCGCGGCCTGCGCGGCCCGTTTCCTGGTAGTAGTTCTCCAGCGACTTAGGTATGTTGAAGTGGATGACGAAACGTACATCCGGCTTGTCAATACCCATACCAAAGGCAATCGTGGCAACTATTACGTCCACCTCTTCCATCAGGAACTGGTCCTGACGCTGTGCGCGTACTGCTGCATCGAGGCCGGCATGGTAGGCTACTGCCGTTATGCCATTTGCCTGTAGCGTGCTTGCCAACTCTTCGGTCGTTTTGCGGTTCAGCGTGTAGATGATACCGCTCTTTCCCTTCATCGAGTTGATGAACTTGACGATACTCCTCAGTGTCTGATCTTTCTTGCCTTTAGGTACGATCTCGTAATAAAGGTTCGGGCGGTTGAAGGATGAAATGTAAATATCCGGCTGCCTTAGCGCCAGGTTTTTTACGATATCGTCCTGCACCTTTGGTGTAGCCGTAGCGGTGAGCGCGATGATCGGCAGCTCGCGGTCGATCTCGTCGATCATATCGCGCAACTTGCGATACTCGGGGCGGAAGTCGTGACCCCACTCCGATATACAGTGTGCCTCGTCTACCGCGATGAACGAAATTTTTATGTCGGAGAAGAACGAAATGTTTTCTTTCTTAGTCAGCGTTTCAGGCGCTACATACAGCATCTTGGTACGGCCTTCCAGCAGGTCGGTCTTTACCTTTTTCTGCTGCGCCTTGCTGAGGGTAGAGTTCAGGAAGTGGGCGATATTATCCCTGCTGCTATAACCCCTTATCAGGTCCACCTGATTTTTCATCAGGGCTATGAGTGGCGATATGATGATAGCAACACCTTCGCTGAGCAGCGCCGGTAGCTGGTAACAGAGCGACTTACCCCCGCCCGTAGGCATGATAACAAAGGTATCTTGCCCCGAAAGGATGCTGTTTATGATCTTTTCCTGTTCTCCCTTAAATGCATCGAAGCCGAAATGCTCCTGAAGCGACTTCTTTAAATTCAGTTTTGAGGTAGTAATACCTGCATCCATAGTCACATTGTTTTTACCTGAGGTAAAGTTCAGATCATCCGCAAAAATTAATATATGAGATTAGAACTGAGGCCTTTATATAGAAAAGCAAATTTACGACTCTCAAGTTAATTAAATTAAAATAAACGCGCAAGCTTTTTTGCAATATGTTTAAGCGGACTAAACTATCAGCGAAGCGGAAGAAACAGTGGGTCAGTCGATAGACAGGTAGTGCGTGCTGAAGTCGTAATCGCGGTCCAGAAAGGCTATGAGCTGATTGAACTGTGCGGGGGTATTCACAAAATCAACATTCGTTGTATCGATGATGAGTGTTTTCTGTATTTCCTGTTTCAGGTATTGCTGGTATACCTGCTGCACGTTTTCGAGGTAGGTATCGGGTATGGCCTGCTCAAAGCTTCGTCCCCGCTTCTGGATATTGCCCTGCAGCTTGCTGATAGGCGCATGCAGGTATATCATCAGGTCGGGCGCTGGCAGATGCAGGTCTATGATGTCGAAAAACTTTTGGAACAGGTCGTACTCATCATCTTTCAGGTTGACCCTTGCAAAGAGCTTGCACTTGATAAACGTGTAATCGGAAACAATCTTTTGCTGGAATATATCCTGGTTGATGAGCAGTTCTTTCAGCTGCTTATACCTATCGGCCAGGAATGAAAGCTCTAAAGGAAAGGCATAGCGCTCTGGTTCGCGGTAAAACTTAGGGAGGAAGTTATTGTCGGCAAATTGCTCCAATATGAGTTTTGCCTCATAGTGGCTAGCCAGCAGGTTAGCCAGCGTGCTTTTGCCCGAGCCGATGTTTCCTTCTACCGCGATGTACCTGTGAGACATAAGAAAGCGCAAAGATAACAGTAGTTACTACAGTTTTTGGTCAATCATAGTCACCGGCAGGGGATCGGGGCATTCGGCCAATAGCTGCAAAACGGTTTTCTTCAGAACTGGATGTAGGTAATCGGGAGCAAAATCTGCGAGCGGCACCAGCACAAACATTCTTTTATGCAGGTGCGGATGCGGCACCTGCAGTTCGGCGGTGTCGATCACTTCGTCGTTGAAGAAAAGAATGTCAATATCCAGCGTCCGCTGCCCCCATTTTATAGTACGTTGCCGTTTTAAAGCTTCTTCTATCAGGCGGATCTTTGAGAGGACATCAGCAGCACTGAGTTCGGTATCTACAGCAACGGCCATATTCAGAAAATCGGGCTGGTCGGGCAATCCCCAGGCTGCGGTCTGGTATATATGAGATATGGCCACGATGGCGCCGCATTTTTCGGCCAGCATTTGCAGGCTTTGGCGAAGCCAACCTATGCGGTCGCCCTCATTACTGCCAAGCGATAGATATACCCTGTTCATCGTGCCGCCAAAGATACACACGTAGCAGGCACCCGCAAAAGGGGGTATAATTGGTTTGTATACAATACAATTTTTATTGTGCGTTATTAAAGCCACTATATTTGTGGCGGCTAAAACATTAGCCTAAAACTATACTGATGAAACAATTCTTTAAAATGTTCTTTGCCTCGCTATTCGCCATGATCGTAGCGGGGGTTATTGTGTTTGGCGTGCTGATAGGTGTGGCGATTACGGCGGTTACCAAGTCTATGTCGAACGATAAAGAGACCAAGGTATCAAACAACAGTGTGCTGCTGATAGATATGGGCAAAGTGCTGCACGAACAGGGTGAGAAGAACTCACTGGCATTGTTTGCAGAAGAAAGTCCTTTCTCGGCAGGGCTATACAACGTAGTAAAGGCGCTGGAAAAGGCAAAAGAAGATAAGGATATAAAAGGCATACTGATAAAGATGGAGGCGTCGCCTAATGGCTGGGCCACATCGCAGCAGCTGCGCATGGCGCTGAAGGACTTCAAAAAGAGCGGCAAGTTTATTTATGCTTATGGCGAGGCTATTTCACAAGGCTCGTACTATGTAGCATCGGTAGCGGATAGCGTATTCCTAAACCCGATGGGCGATATGGAACTAAAAGGTTTCGCGGCCATCATGCCATTCTTTAAAGGCACGCTGGATAAGCTGGAACTACAACCCGAGATATTCTACGCAGGTAAGTTCAAAAGCGCTACGGAGCCTTTCCGCGCCGAGAAGATGAGTGAGCCAAACAGATTGCAGACCTCAGAATTCATGCAAGACTTTTGGGAAGAGTTCCTCACGGCAGCTGCTGAGCACACCAAGAGCGATACTGCAAGTGTACATCAACTGGCCGTTACAGGTGCCATACAGTTTCCCGAAGATGCACTGAGGCATAAGCTGGTAGATGGCCTGGTGTACTGGGACCAGGTAGAGGCCCGCCTTAGAAGCAAAACCGACCGCAAAGAGAAAGAAGAAATAAAGTATGTGGCGCTGGACGACTATGCTAACAAAGTGAAAACAGAAGGCAAAGGCGATGACCGTGTTGCGGTGATATTTGCCGAGGGGAGCATTGTAGATGGCAAGAATAATGCTGACTACCAGATAGCGTCTGAAGATATGGCCAAGACCATACGCAAAATAAGAAACAATGAAAAAGTAAAAGCGGTAGTACTGCGTGTAAACTCGCCGGGCGGTAGTGCATTGGCATCGGAGGTGATACTGCGCGAGCTGCAATTGCTGAAACAAAAGAAACCGCTGGTAGTATCGATGGGTGATGTGGCTGCATCGGGTGGTTACTACATAGCCTGCCAGGCCGATAGCATCTTCGCATTGCCTAATACCATTACCGGTAGCATTGGTGTGTTCACCATGTTGTTCAACTCTGAGAACCTGATGAAGAATAAGCTGGGCATTACGTTCGATGGTGTGAAGAATACACCTTATGCCGATTTTCCATCGGCTACGCGTGCTATGACGCCTGACGAAGCGCAGAAGATGCAGCGATCGGTAGATCATATCTATACCGTATTTAAAGAAAGAGTAGCCAAAGGCCGCCGTATGGATACTGCTATGGTAGACAGCTTTGCGCAAGGCCGTGTATGGAGCGGAAGGGATGCATTAAGGATTGGCCTGGTGGACGGACTAGGTGGATTGGACCGCGCACTGGAAAGCGCTGCCAAGCTGGCTAAACTTAAAGACTATAAGATAGCTACCTACCCCGAGCCGGTTGATAAATTTGAAAGCATGATGCGCCGCTTCGGAGGTGCCTCGGTTGATGCATCGGCCCTGAAGCTGGCTATTGAGCAGCAGTTAGGTGAAGATTACCAATACTATCTGCAGGTAAAACAATTGAAAGACATGAATGGCCGCGCTATGATGATGATGCCGTTCAACATTACGGTTCGCTAGTTGTATGCGAACAGATAATGAAGCCTGTAGATCTTTCTACAGGCTTTTTTTATGAACAGGAAAACCGGAAAAGAAAACGCCTCGTAAGTGTATGTGATAAGGGAATAAATAACTAAAACAAACAACGACTTATGAAACGTATTATGCTCATCCCGGCTATGGCCGCAGTACTTCTTTTGCAATATCCTACACAAATATTTGCAGGTGGCAAAAACAAAACCGTAATGGTAGGCGGCGCTCCCATGTATCCTAACAAGAACATCGTAGAGAATGCCGTTAACTCAAAAGACCATACAACGTTGGTAGCGGCAGTAAAGGCAGCCGGGCTCGTGGAGACACTACAAGGCGATGGTCCGTTCACGGTATTTGCACCAACGAATGCAGCATTCGATATGCTGCCTAAAAGTGCGGTTGCGGACCTGCTGAAACCGGAGAATAAAGCCCAGCTAACCAGTGTGCTTACCTACCACGTAGTAGCCGGAATGCTGGATGCTAAAGAACTGATGAAATGGGTGAAGAAAGGAAATGGCATGACCAAGCTGAAAACAGTGCAAGGCGAAGAACTAACGGTTATGGAAAAAGACAATTGGCTATGGGTAAAAGATGCAAAAGGGGCTGTGGCCAAAGTAACCATTAAGGATGTAGACCAAAGCAATGGTGTGATACATGTGATAGACCATGTACTGATGCCGTAAGTAAGAAGGGAGATATAACAATATAAATTGGTTGCTTCATAGTATCTTTAGGGGGAAATTAGTTTCCCCCTTTTTCAATAGCATAAGGCAGTGAAGACAAAAGAAAGTATTTCGGTTTTTGATATATTCAAGATAGGCGTTGGGCCCAGCAGTTCGCATACGCTTGGGCCGTGGAGGGCAGCACTCAGGTTTCTGGATACGGTGAAGCAAAAAGGGATAGACCAGGTTGCCAGCGTGCGTGTACTGCTCTATGGCTCGCTTGCTAAGACGGGCAAGGGGCATGGTACCGATGTGGCCGTGATCCTTGGCCTTTGCGGTGAAGACCCTGTGACATTTGACGTGAACCAGATAACGCCGCGGATGCTACAGATAGCCGAAAAGAGGGTAATGAACCTGGGCGGTGACAAAGTGATCGATTTTGACCCGGCTGTAGATGTGGAGTTTCTGTTCGAAGAAAGCCTGCCTTTTCACCCTAATGCGGTTACTTTCTTGTGTTCTTTCAATGATGGCAATCAAATAGCCGAAACATTCTACTCGATAGGTGGTGGTTTCGTAGTGAAGGAGCAGGAGCAGGGCGGTAATGCTAATGGTGTGGAATTGCCCTTCCCGATAGAAAAATCGAACGACCTACTGCATTGGTGCCTGAAGACCGGCCTTAGCATATCGGAGGTGGTGATGGAGAATGAATCATCGTGGCGAACTGAAGCAGAGACACGCGCAGGCGTATATCGTATATGGGAGGTGATGAGAGATTGTATTTATCGCGGATCGCATATATACGGCGAATTGCCCGGCGGGCTACATGTGACCAGACGCGCTGCATTGCTGAATAAGAAATTACTGAAAGACAAGCCATACAATAATTTTGATGAGTGGGTGGCTGCCATACGCACCGGCGGGCAGCACTTCCAATATACACTTGATTGGGTTAGCTGTTTTGCGCTTGCCGTAAATGAGGAAAATGCTTCTTTCAGCCGCGTGGTAACGGCACCTACTAATGGTGCTGCCGGTGTGGTGCCTGCTGTACTGCAATACTATATCACCTTTTGTGATGGCATGCACGAAGATAAGATCGTACAGTTCCTGCTGACCGCTTCGGAGATAGGTAGTATATTCAAGAAAGGAGCAACACTATCGGCAGCGATGGGCGGCTGCCAGGCCGAAATAGGGGTATCGTCATCTATGGCAGCTGCTGCGCTTACCGAGTGCCTGGGCGGTAGTGTACGCCAGTGCCTGATGGCTGCGGAGATAGCCATGGAACACCACCTGGGCCTTACCTGCGACCCAGTTGCCGGACTAGTACAGGTACCGTGCATTGAACGCAACACTATGGGGGCTATAAAAGCCATCACTGCATCGCAACTGGCATTGCAAAGCAATCCGGATAACGCACGCGTATCGCTAGATGCAGTGGTAAACACCATGTGGGAGACGGCACTGGATATGAACCATAAATACAAAGAGACCGCTGAGGGTGGGCTGGCTACCAATATTCCGCTGAGCCTGAGCGAGTGTTAAGTATTCGTTGGAGGATATGTCGCATAAGGACGCTATTTTTGCAGCCTTATAAATAATTTATTGGTTGTGAGAATTTTATATGCGATAGCCCTATTCGTCATTGCCCAATTGTCTTTTCCCCAATCCGCGAATGCGCAGGATGTAAACAGGGAGGTAATCCAGCAAAATATTGGCAAGACCAGCTACGAAAAGTTTCCTGATGCGGCAGCTGTAATATTGTACGAGAAGGGAACATTGGAAATAACAAAAATTACAAACGGTTACGAGCAGACGTTTCGCTCTCATCGTATCGTTAAGATATTAAAACCAGGGGCTTTCGAACTAGCGAATGTAAGTGAAGTATATCAGGATAATAGTCAGTTTTCAAGTTATCCCGGCGATATAATGGGGGTAACTTATAATATTGAGGGTGGGAAAATAATAAAAACACCACTGGCTAAAACGAACATCTATCATCAAAAAATTAACGAGTCATTTCGTGAATTCAAGTTTGCGCTACCGGCCGTAAAGGAAGGCTCTATTATTGAATATATCCACGAAGTAAAAAGTGATCTTAGTCTTGTTGCTCCGTCATGGATGTTTCAAAATGATCACCCCACTTTGAATAGTGAATACGAACTAATCACTCCTTTTGGTTTTCAATATGTATATGTCACACAGGCAACGCCACGATTTAAGGAGTATAGCTCAATGAAGGATGTAACTGCCGATAGCATCAGAGCCTACAAAGTAACTACCGAAAAATATCGAAGCATATCAACATTGTGGGGCAGGAAAGATCTGCCCGTTCTTATTGCAGAGCCCTACATCAGCACTGAGATCAATCATATTGAACGAATTGATATCCAACTTTCAGCTATTAATTTTACAGGGAACAGACTTTCTTCTGACTATGCAGCAATAAATTCTTGGGCGACTTTTAATGATCAAATATCTGAACGGTATACTAAATATTACGGTGGTAAGAACAGTTTTATTGATAACTCGGTCAAACAGGAAATAAGTGGACTTGCAACAGCATACGATAAAGCAAAAAGATTATTCAATTATGTGAGGGCGAGTTATTATTGTACTGATACTATCACCCCTGTGTACCGAACCGCATTAGAGCAGATTTATAAGAATAAGGCCGGTAACGCAGCTGAATTGAATTTGTTATTGATAGCAATGCTAAGGAAAGCCGGGCTTAACTCTTCTCCGGTTTTACTAAGTACCATAGGAAACTTAAAAGCAGACCCTATCTATCCACTACTTGACAGATTTAATCATTTAGTGTGTGTTGTGAAAATTGATGGTAAAGATTATTTTTTGGATGCCGCAGGTAAAAACAATCCCTTTGGCTTATTGCCGCTATACTGTTACAATGGCTACGCAAGAATAATTGGTAAAGATAGCGCCGGCATCATGCTTGATGCCAGGAAAGTTAAAGAGCGAAATGTAAGTACGGTAACAATAGATTCTATTAACAGTAAAGGATACTATCTATCAACAAGCCATTATATAGGTATGCATCGCTCCCGTTCATTGAGAAATTTTGCGAACGGGGATATTGAAAAGCTAAAGCAGCATCTGGAACAGTTGCTGGGCGGAGAAGATCAGTTTGTGTCTGGTCTTGAGGTACTATACTTCGACAATCCTGATACAAACCTTGTAGTGAAGGCAAACACAGGCAAACATTTTAAAGAGCCTATATCCAGGCTTTATTTCGACCTTGATTATATCAAGATATTTACAGACAACCCGTTCGTTGCTATGACAAGACACCTGCCGGTTGAATTCCTTTCGCAGGTAGAAGAAGTGTATGTATTGAAGGCAACACTGCCGCCAACTGTGGAACCGGAAGAGTTGCCCAAACCATCTTTGATAACTTACGAGGAAAACAAGATGACCTTCAGGCACCTTATAGGTTATGACAAAGATAGCCGTCAGCTATCTGTGAATACCAAGTTTCAGGCCAATGAGACTACATTCCCGGTTGAAGGATATGAGACGATACGCAAGTTTTTTGAGAAGATGATACAAGAGATCAATCATACCGTCACTTTCAATATAAAAGGCTGATGAAAGTTGTACTGACTTTGTTGTTTTTTTTTGGGTTAGTGTTCGCAAAAGGAAAGGATGCACCCGAACTGGCAACCGCTTTGATACCTGCATCCCTGAAACAAAACGCAGTTGCAGTCATACGAAATTATGACCTCGACATTCGGGTCCATTCGCAAACGGATATTGTGCTTAAGGAAACACGCGCCATCAGTATACTAAGCGATAAAGGTGCGGAGCTGGCCGTAATCAAAGAGCAGTACGACAAATTCAGGTCTATACGGGAATTAAGTGCAATGCTGTACGATAGAGACGGGAAGAAGGTAAAACAGATAAAGAAGTCTGACTTTACCGATCATAACAGCTATGAATATAGCTTCTATGGAGACGATCGTGTAAAGGAGTATAGCTTTAATTATTCCGTATACCCATATACGATTGTTTTAGAGACAGAGCGTAAGTTATCAAGCTTGTTTTTTCTGCCCGATTGGGATATCCAGCCCGCACGAAACATTGCCGTAGAAAAAAGCAGTTTCAGATTGGAGTATCCTGACGAGCTGCACATCAACCACAGATCCTTTCATTTGAAAGAAGAACTGTTAGAAGAACGTGCTGATGGAAGAACAACGCTAACCGGGAAAGCTGCAAATATCACCGCTCTAGCCGAAGACGCACTAGTCTTTGCCCCGGGTTATCATCTGTCATCGGTAATGTTTTCGCCCGTAGATATTGTATTGGATGGCCATGCTGCAAAGTTCGATAGCTGGAAGAATTTCGGGTATTTCTACTATGAGCTGAATAAAGGGCGGGATGTACTGCCAGTACATATTAAAGAAGCCGTGCGTAGTATGACCGACACTTGCAGGACTACAAGAGCTAAAACAGATGTGCTATACAAATACCTGAAGAACACTACGCGCTATGTAAGCATACAACTTGGTATAGGTGGCTGGCAAACCCTGCCTGCCGGCTTTGTAGCCGAGAAGGGGTATGGAGATTGCAAGGCGCTGACCAACTACATGGGTGCCATGCTGCAAGCGGCGGGTATCAGTGCTTATCCTGCACTTGTATCGGCAGGTAGCGACTATAGTGTGATGCAAGGCGATTTCGTTAGCAATTCTTTCAATCATGTTATCCTTGCTGTGCCGGATGGGAAGGATACTGTGTGGGTGGAGTGTACTGCTAAAGACATACCCGCAGGGTACTTATCCGCATTTACACACGATCGTAATGTGCTGCTCATCACACCCGAGGGTGGGGTAGTGGTACATACACCTGCTTACACCCATAATGACAACAAACTGGTAAGAAAGGTGTCCTATATGCTCGATACGAGCGGCCAACTGGATGCACAGGTAACTTTGCATTGCGCTGGCTCCTTTTTTGAGGCGGATGAAAACCTGCTGCGCGAGTCGGTAAAGGGTAAGGTAGAGAAACAATTGAGCAACAAATTGTCGTTGCCTAACCATACCATTGTGGGATACAGCTTTCAAGCAGGCAATAACGGATATATACCGGTATTCAATGCAAATATTCATATTGCCGGTGTTCCTAAAACGAATAAGTCGGGTAACAGGATGTTCCTTGCTCCATTCATTTTATCGACCGACTATGTGCCCTTTGCAGGACTGCCTAAGGATAGGTCGGAGCCATTTTTTATTGGCGAGTCGTTTGAAGTTGTTGATACAGTTTCCGTCGATATTCCTGCCGGCTATAGGGTGGAGTATCTTCCCGCAGCTATCAGCGTAGACCATGAGCTGGGAGGCTATAGTTGTAGTTATAGCGTCAAGGATTATCAGCTTATAGCTGTGAGGTCTTACCGACAAGTAAGGGGCAGCTATCTCGCAGCGCGATATCCTGCATTTGTAAAGCTTGTGAAAGCTGCGATGGGTGGGGGCGATTCCGGAAAAATAGCTCTGGTAAAAAAGCAGTAGTATTGCACCTTATTTATTAAGCATATGGCTACTTCTCAACAGCTTTTCGATACACTAAAGACATCGTCTAATTTCTTCCTGATGGCAGGCCCCTGCGTGGTGGAAAATGAGGAAAACGTAATGATGATCGCTGAACGTGTACTGGGTATCTGCCAAAAACTAAATATCCCGTACATTTTTAAAGCATCTTATAGAAAAGCTAACCGTACGAGGCTGGATAGCTTCACAGGTATTGGTGATGAAGCAGGGCTAAAGCTGATAGGCAAGGTAAAAGAGCGTTTTGGTGTACCGGTAGTAACGGATATACATGATGCCAGCGAAGCGGCTATGGCTGCTGAATATGTAGATGTACTACAGATACCGGCGTTCCTCTGCCGCCAGACCGATATACTGGTAGCGGCTGCTAATACAGGAAAGATCGTTAATGTGAAAAAGGGACAGTTTCTAAGTCCTGAGGCAATGCAGTTTGCAGTAGATAAGATCCGCCAAAGTGGTAATGAGCAGATATTCCTCACCGACAGGGGCACTACTTTCGGCTATCAAGACCTGATAGTGGACTATAGGGGCATACCCACCATGAAGGCCATGAACGTGCCGGTGGTGCTGGATTGTACCCATTCGCTGCAGCAACCTAACCAGACCAGCGGCGTAACGGGCGGTAATCCTGCTATGATAGAAACGATAGCCAGGGCTGGTATCGCAACGGGTGCGGATGGTTTGTTCATCGAAACACACCCAGAACCGTCGAAAGCAAAATCGGATGGCGCGAACATGCTACAACTCGATCTGCTGGAAAGCCTGCTGGAAAAGCTGGTGAGGCTTAAGGAAGTGGTGAACACTTTATAGAGAAACACGCGGGATCGATCTATAGGTCACCCTTACAGGGTTATATGGTTTTGATTAATGCGCTATAATTTTCATCTTTACTGATAGTAAAATCAATATACAATAATGGTATTGAAGAGAAGTTGCCTGCTGTTGACGGGTACGATGATCGTTGCTGCCCATTCGTTTGCGCAGAATAAGCAATTTACGATAGCGGAAGCCACCAATGGGTTGGCTACCACGCTTGCACCGCAGTCGCTGAAGCAAGCGGGCTGGGAGCCGGGTACCAATCGGCTGTATCATGTGGTAAAGACCGGTAATGGCGATGCTTGGGTGTCGCTTGCTTTCCCTTCGGGTAAGGCTGATACGGCGCTCCGGTTGCAGCAGCTTAATTCATCGGTGTACGGAAGCAATAGGCTCAAGTCATTCCCAACCATGCAGTGGGTGGATAAAGGGCATGTGTATTTTGTAAATGGAAATGAAGTGAAGCATGGCATACGTACTGCTGATGGCTTCAACTGGACTACATGGGCAACGCTGCCGGAGAATGCAGCGAACGTAACGGTGGACAAGCGCATGAACGTAGCCTATACGGTTGATAACAACCTATGGCTGATAACACCCGATAAAAAGACGATACAAATAACCCGCGACGCAGATAAGGACATTGTAAACGGCCAGTCTGTACACCGCAATGAATTTGGTATCGACCAGGGAATATTCCTGTCGCCCGAGGGTAATTACCTGGCCTACTACCGTATGGACCAGCGAATGGTAGCAGACTATCCTATTATCAATTGGGGTGAGAACCCTGCGAAGGCTAACCTGATAAAATACCCGATGGCGGGTGGCACTTCGCATGAGGTTACGTTGCAGGTGTATAACCCTACAACGGGTAGCACAACTGCTATTAAAACAGAAGGCCCCAAAGACCAATACCTGACGAGCGTAACATGGAGCCCCGATGAGCGCTACATATACATAGGCGTACTGAACAGGGACCAGAACCACTTGGTGCTGAATCAATACGATGCACGTAGTGGCAATAAGGTGAGGCCGCTGTTTGAAGAAAAGCATAGCAGGTATGTAGAGCCGCAAAATCCGCTGACTTTCCTGCCCGGTAGCAATGATCGTTTTATCTGGTGGAGCCAGAGGGATGGTTATATGCACCTTTACCTCTATCGTACAGACGGTAAGTTGGTTCGCCAACTGACGGATGGCAACTGGCTGGTGAATGAGATTGTGGGCATGAATAGAGAGAAGAACGAGATTATCATTACTGCCACCAAAGAATCGCCATTGGAGAAACATGGTTATGCAGTGAACTGGAA
Source organism: Sphingobacteriales bacterium (assembly GCA_004144175.1). Classification (GTDB taxonomy): domain Bacteria; phylum Bacteroidota; class Bacteroidia; order Chitinophagales; family Chitinophagaceae; genus Polluticoccus. The sequence goes on along the minus strand of SEFT01000015.1, from coordinate 86,144 downwards.
CACTGGCGATATACGCCGCATAGATGCAGAGGCAGGTGTTCATACTATATCAGCAAACGAAGACGGTAGCTATATACTGGACGTATATACATCATCGAAGGTGCCGAGAAAGGCAGTGGTGCGAAGTACAGAGGGTAAAACGATACAAACATTACTTACAGCTGCCGACCCGCTGGCTGATTACAATAAGGCTAAAGTAAAGAACGTAACCCTGAAGGCCGATGATGGAACACCGCTGTATGGCAAGCTCATACTGCCTTCCAACTTTGACAGCAGCAAGAAATATCCTGTCATCGTGTACCTCTATAATGGTCCGCACGTGCAGCTGGTAAGAAACACCTACCCTGCAAGCGGCAACCTTTGGTACGACTATCTGACACAACGCGGATATGTTGTGTTTACCATGGATGGACGTGGTAGCAGCAACCGTGGGCGCAAGTTTGAGCAGGCGGTATTCCGCAAGTTGGGTACGGTGGAGATGAACGACCAACTGAAAGGTGTAGATTACCTTACCTCACTGCCTTATGTAGATGCAAACCGTATGGGCGTACATGGCTGGAGCTTTGGTGGGTTTATGACCACATCGCTGATGCTGCGCCATCCGGGCGTGTTCAAAGCTGCGGTAGCAGGCGGTCCGGTTATTGACTGGAAGATGTATGAAATAATGTACACCGAGCGGTACATGGACGATCCTAAACAAAACCCCGAAGGTTTTGAAGATGCTAACCTGCTGAGCAAAGTAAAGAACCTGAAGGGTAAGCTGATGCTGATACACGGTACCGACGATGATGTAGTGGTATGGCAGCATAGCATCAACTTAGTAAAGAAAGCCGTAGACGAAGGCGTGCAGCTCGACTACTTTGTATACCCCGGCCATCCGCACAATGTGAGAGGAAAGGATAGGGTACACTTGATGCAGAAGATAACAGACTATTTTGATCTGCACTTGAAATAATAAAACTAAAGGCTGCCAATGGCAGCCTTTAGTTTTATTCGGTATTTTCAATATGCTATATCCCCAGTACATCCTTCATTTGAAACACCCCTGACTTGCCGGCTACAAACTCCGCAGCCAGCACAGCACCTCTTGCAAAACCTTCACGGTTGTGGGCAGTGTGTATGATCTCGATATCATCTATCCCTGAAGAGTATTTCACATTATGCGTGCCGGGTACATTTTCTATCCTGTGCGCGATGATCGGGAAGGCTTCGCTACCGGATGCCTGTTCTTTCTCCCAGCGCTTCTTGCGGGTCATGTTGTCCAGTATCTGTTCTGCAAGTGTTATGGCAGTACCGCTTGGGGCGTCTTTCTTTTGGGTATGGTGTGTTTCCTCTATCGATATTTCGTAGTCAGGCTGGTCTTCCATCAAGGCCGCCAGTCGCTTGTTCACCTCAAAGAAGATATTGACGCCGATGCTGAAATTAGAAGCTTGTAAGAAAGCTGTGTTTTTCGTTAGTGCCTTTGCTTTCGCTTCATCTACATGCTCATTCCACCCTGTCGTGCCGCATACTACGGCTACGCCAGCGTTAAGGCAATGCATCACATTTTCACGTGCTGCTTCGGGCTTGGTAAATTCTATTGCGACATCTGCCTTGCTGAGGTTTTCGGGCGTCATTTCGTGCTTGTTGGCAGTGCGTATGCGGAGTACTACTTCGTGGCCGCGTTGCAGGGCTATCTGCTCTATTGCTTGCCCCATTTTGCCGTAGCCTATCAGCGCTATTTTCATTGTGCGAATTATAAAAGAATGGAAAGAATAGTAAATACAGCAAAGATAATGCTGGCAATACCGTTTGTATTACCGAACGCAATATTCACCTTGCTCAGGTCATTAGGCTTAACAAGCATATGTTGGTAGACCAGCAGCCCGCAATAGATAGCAGCGCCTATCCAGTATATCCAGCCAAACTGCCCTGCATAGCCTGCCGCCAGGATAAATGCAGCCGAGCATACGTGCAGTATGTTTGATACCATCAGCGCGTTCTTTGTGCCCAGTGCTGCGGGTATGGAATGCAGGTCCTGGCTCTTGTCAAACTGTTCGTCTTGCAGTGCATAAATGATATCGAAACCCGATACCCATGTAAGCACTGCAAAAGAGAATAGTAGTGGTAGCAATTTAAAGTAACCTGTTACAGCCAGGTACGCACCGATCGGGCTTAATGAAAGACCAACACCCAATACAATATGGCACAGCGCTGTAAACCGCTTGGTATAGCTATAAAACAAGATAACGAACAAGGCTACGAACGAGAGATAAAATACCAGCGTATTGATGAACCATGTGGTCAATACAAAAAGGGCGCAGTTGACAATGGTAAATATCAAGGCCTGTGTAGGCTTGATGACGCCTGCCGGAATTTCCCTCTTGGCTGTACGCGGGTTCATGGCATCGAACCGGCGGTCGAGGTAGCGGTTGAAGGCCATGGCTGCCGTGCGGGCAAACACCATGCATAGCAACATCTTCAGGAACAGATGCCATTCAAAGCTTTGCTGCTCGTATACCACTGCCAGCGTAAAGCCGATCAAAGCAAATGGCAAAGCAAAGACCGTATGGCTGAATTTGATCAGCGAAAGATAATCGGTAAAACGGCGTATTACAGTGCTCACTATGCTATTCCAGCTCTTTTACGTCTGCCTCAAAACCAATAGACATGGCTTCCTGCTGGGCATTCGAGTATACAATTACATTCTTCTCCTGGTGGCCCACGCGGCTCTTGGTATTGAACTCTACCAGTATGTCTCCTTCTTCTCCCGGTGCTATGGGCTCTTTGGGGTAGGATGGTATCGTGCAACCGCAAGATGCAATGGCGTTGCTGATTAGCAGCGGGTTAGAGCCAGTGTTCTTGAAGTGAAAAGAGTGTTTTACTTTTTCGCCTTCTCTTACGGTGCCAAAGTGGAATTTGGTCTCTGCAAATTCTATCGTAGTCTTCGGCATGTCCTTTATCTGGCGCTGGCGCTGGGCTATATCATCCGGTTCTTCTTCGTGCCCGTGGTTGTGCTCCGACGCGCTGCCTATCTGGTATTTATTAAAGAGTGCAGTTTTACTTACACCGCTCAGCTCTACCAATGCTATAACAAAGCACGATAAGGTAAGAATAGTGAGTAATACCGTTTTTAATTGCTGATTCATCTGTAGTGTATTGTTTGCAAAATTACGAAGCTCTTATTATTTGCTGTGCTCTTCCCACACCTGTGCCAGGTGTACCAGTGTCTCTACTGCCTTTTCCATATCCTGCACGCTTACATACTCCTGTTTAGAGTGTATGCCCATTTCGCCGGTAAATATATTGGGGCAGGGCAGCCCCATAAAGGAGAGCCTGGAACCATCGGTACCGCCGCGGATACTCATGCGTTGTGTGATCATGCCTGCGCGCTTGTAGGCTTCTTCTGCATAGTCCATCACCTGTGGCTGGCCGTCTAGTATCTCTTTCATGTTGCGGTATTGCTCCTTTACGATGAAGTCAACCGACATACCCGGAAATTCCGCTACTGTTTTATCAACCAGCTCACGTAGCTTTTGCTCATGGTGCGCCAGTTGTGCGGTTACAAAGTCGCGTACGATAAATTGCACGGTAGCCTTCTCAATTGTACCCTCGATATGTACGGGGTGTACAAAGCCCTGCATGCCTTCTGTCGTCTCGGGGCTCCATTCGTTGCGCGGAAGCTTATCTACAAATGCGGCAGCGGCTTTTATAGCGCTTACCATTTTGCCCTTCGCATAGCCGGGGTGTGCGCTCACACCATTAAATACAACCGATACACCATCGGCAGAGAAAGTCTCGCCTTCCAAGTGGGCACGCTCGCCGCCGTCGAGTGTGTATCCGAATTGTGCACCCAGTTTATCCATGTCTACCTTGGCAACACCGCGGCCTACTTCTTCATCCGGGGTAAACAATATCCTGATCTTACCATGCTGTATCTCGGGGTGCTGTATCAGGTAGTTGGCAAGGTCCATAATGATGGCCACACCGGCTTTATCGTCGGCACCCAGCAGAGTAGTGCCCGATGCTGTAATGATATCATCACCAATGCGCTCTTTGAGGTATGGATGGTCCTTCGTGCTGATGACAACCGTAGGGTCGTCCGGCAGCACAATGTCTTTACCATCATAGCTCATATGCAGTATAGGCTTCACACCTTTGCCGCTGCAGTCGGGAGCTGTATCTACATGCGAGCAGTAGCAGAGTACCGGTACCTCTTTATCTGATGTTGCAGGTATGGTAGCATATACATATCCGTATTCGTCCAGCTCTGCATCTTTTATTCCTATATCGTGCAGCTCTTCTACCAATATGCGGCTCAGGTCTTTTTGCTTCTCTGTAGACGGTTGCGTAGGTGATGCCGGATCGCTCTGTGTGTCTATCTGCACGTAATTGATAAAACGGCTGGCTGCTGTATGCTGATAATTAGGAATGCCCATATGGAGTTTTGAGGGCGTAAAAATAACAATATGCTACTATAAATAGCATGCATATAAACCTTGTGGATATATCAAGGAAAATCCCGCTGGTTTTCGCCAGCGGGATTCAATCATAACTTCAACTTGTATGTGTTACCACACTTTAGCTTTCAGGCTATCGGGGCGGTACATTTTGGCTGTAGGCTGAATGTTGAATGCCTGGTAGAACTCCGGCATGTTGCTCAGCGGGCCGTTACAACGCCATTCGTTAGGCGAGTGCGGGTCGGTGATGATACGCGAAGCCATTTCTTCAGGGCGCGTATTTGCTCTCCATACTTGGGCCCAGCTCAGGAAGAAACGTTGGTCGGGTGTGAAGCCGTCTATCTTTTCGTTTCCTTGTCCTTGCTTGGTTTTCTTGAATGCTTCGTAAGCAATAGCAAGTCCGCCAAGGTCTGCCAGGTTCTCACCAATGGTGAGGCTACCGTTTACAGCTACGCTATCCAGTACTTTGTAGTTGTTGAATTGGCTGATAACAACGCCTGCTTTCTGGTTGAATTTAGTTGCATCTTCCGGAGTCCACCAGTCGTGCAGGTTACCGTCTGCATCGTATTGGCGACCCTGGTCGTCAAATCCGTGTGTCATTTCGTGGCCTATTACTGCACCAATGCCACCGTAGTTTACCGCATCATCCGCATCCTGATCGAAGAAAGGATATTGCAGGATACCTGCAGGAAATACGATCTCGTTGAATGCAGGGTTGTAGTACGCATTTACAGTTGGCGGTGTCATCTGCCATTCTGTTTTGTCCACAGGCTTACCCAGCTTGTTTATCATATAGTCGTACTCAAATGCAGACGCATTCATTACATTCTGTACGTAGTTGTTGTTAACGATGGTAAGCTTGCCATAGTCTCTCCATTTATCAGGGTAGCCTATCTTCTTCATGAAGGTGTTTAGCTTAGCCAGCGCTTTTTGCTTGGTAGCTTCCGACATCCAGTCGAGGCGCTTAATGCGGTCGGCATAAGTTTGCTGCAGGTTGTTCACAAGGTTCAGCATACGCTCTTTGGCCTCGGGCTTAAAGTTCTTGTCTACATACATCTGGCCCAGCAGTTCGCCTACCGATCCGTCCACTACGTTCAGCACGCGCTTCCAGCGTGGCTTTTGCTCTTGCTGGCCACGTACGGTTTTGCCGTAGAAATCAAATTGCAGGTCGCTGAAGTTTTTGCTCAGGTAAGGAGCTATATCGTTTACAGCGTGGAACTTCAGGTATTTCTTCCATACATCCAGCGGTGTAGCTTTCAGTTGTCTTGCCACTTCCTGGAAGAACTTTGGCGTACCTACGATGCAAGAATCCTGGCCGCTCAGCTTCATGTTCTGGAACATTACTTTCCAGTCGATGCCCGGTGTCAGTTTGTTCAGGCCTGCAAGGTCGTACTTGTTGTACAGCTTATATGGGTCGCGCATTTCCACGCGTGTCATAGAAGCATTGGCAAGTGCAGTTTCCAGCTTGTAGATGTCTGCTGCATCTTTCTTAGCAGTCGTGCTGTCAGAGCCCATCAGCGTCAGCATCTTTACCAGGTATTGCTGGTAAGCATCTCTGATAGCGCTGGTGCGCGCATCTTTATTGAAGTAATAGTCGCGGTCGGGCATACCGATACCGCCTTGATAGAACTGTGCAATGTTCTTCGTCACGTTCTTATCATCAGGGTATACGGCAACCGAGAACAGTTGACCCATACCTTCTGTATGTGCTTTGGCTACCTCTGCCAGTACGCCATTAGCATCGGTGATGCCGTCTATGCGCGACAGTATACCATTCATCGGGGTAATGCCTGCTTTATCGGCAGCTGCACTATCCATACCTGTGCGGTACATATCACCCACCTTTTGTGCAGCGCTGCCCGATTTTGCATTCTTATCGTTTGCAGCTTCGGCCAGCAGTGCATGCAGTGCGTTGTAGTTATTCTCCTGAAGCTCGTTGAAGCTGCCCCAGCGTGTTTCAGAGCCGGGTATCGGGTTGTTCCTCAACCAGCTACCATTGGCATACATAAAGAAGTTGTCGCCGGGATTTACCGTTGTGTCCAGGTTGGCAGGATCCAACAGCTTGCGGTCTGCTTTCTTTTCTGTAGTTTCTTTGCTGCCGCCATTATCCTGACAAGAGGTCATGGCCAGCAATGAAGCACCCACAAGCAGCGTGTGTTTAATGTTCATTATTGATTTTTTTGGAAAACAAATGTACAAATAAACCGTACTGGTTTATATGGCATTATATAATTATAAGGGTGAAAATGCGGGTGAAACTCAGGCTGTTCTACGATTCTCGTCTATCTGCTTTACCTCTACAATGCCGGGAAATAAGTACATCTTCTTTGTTTGCAGGTTGCGGCAGCGGCTGCGCGTACGCAGGTGTTCCAGCTTCTCATAGGTCTTGCCGTCTTCGGTTTCAAATCTCTGTCCCACGGGTATATCATCTACCAGCTTATACCCGGGCTTGCGCTCATCGTACCTGTACAAGGCTTTATATAGATTAGGATCGGTGCAGGTGCTGGCTGCGGGGTTTTGCAGGTACGATGTCAGCGCTTTCTCTACATCGGGCGGAAAGATGTTCTTGCCTACGAATGGCATCAGCGTATGCCTGAACTGTGTCTTCCACTCCTGCCCGTGCGGGCTGGCCTTATGCGCAAACTGGTTGAACGTGAGCATATGCGCCAGCTCGTGCAGCAGCGTTATCAGGAAGCTGTAAGGGTTCAGGTTGATATTGACGCTCACACGGTGCTGCGGCACATCGCGGGTAGGGTGGCGGTAGTCGCCCAGCACACTTTTCCGTTCGCGGGTAAGCGTAAGATGTATGGTATGATCTTGAAAATAAGGAGCCACCAGGTCGAAAGTGCCCTTAGGCAGGAAATGCTCCAACACCCTGATCGAGGTTTCCTGTTTCTTCATATTATCCCTTCGTTTCTCTTGCTATCTTCGATAGCAGCCAGGTTTCCACAATAGAATAAATGGCATAAATGCCGAATAGCATGAACAGAGATGGCTTGTGAACGTTTGGCTTATTCACAAGTACATATATCAATATACCGGCTATGCACACCATCAGCTTCAGGAAAGAAGATGAATATACACCCCTCACAAAAGCCTGCGGCCTGCTGCTTATTTGTTTCATCACAAGGCCATGGCCTATCAGCGAAAGGACGGCCATGAGCACATTGGCACCCATCAGTAGCGAAAAGCTATACTCAGGTGCAGCCTGGCGCAGCCCGAAAAATAATGCACTCAACGCAATGAACACGATCAATATAGCCGATACGAAGCCTTTCTTCATTTATTTGGTTTGTTGAATTCTTTAATAAGTTGCCAGAGCGATACCACCAATGCCAGCAACGGAAACAGCACCGTAAAAAGCGGGAACTTCCAGCCCGTGCGCTGATCCAGCTTCCAGCCGCCCCATACTGCAGCCAGCAGCAATACCATCCACTGGGTGCCCAAGCCCACGTAGCGCATTACGCTATTCTTATCGTCTTTAGGATTGGCCATTCTGCTTCTTGTTTTTCTTTGCCTTTCTGTTCTCCTGCTTTATCGTCTGTATCACGTCTTTCTTTATCTCGGGCATGGGCAGCAGGCTGTTCATGGCTTCTTTACGCACCTGTTTTACATCCAGCATGGCGGTGTCACGTTTCACAGGCGTTTCTCCGGTTATCACCTTCCTTATATTCTCTTCGTAGGCATTTTGGGCAGCCACAAGGTCCGATAAGGAGTCGACATTCTGTTTCAGTTTTATCACCTGCATCCGGGCTTTGTCGTTACCATAGCCGGGAATGTAGTATTTTAATGGTGTAAGCAACAGAAGCGTCACAATGACCAGTAATGAAACGACCAGTCCCGTACTCATAACAATATACAACTGGCGCATAGTAAGCCGGTAAGACGCAACTTCCTCCAGCGATTCATCGTCGATAAACACTACACGGTATGGCGCATTCAGCCTGCGAAACAGATCATTCCGAGAAAATGCCGGCCTGCTTGTCTTACTCATTGCGTGTGCAATTTACATGATTTGAATAAGGGAATATCCGGCACAATACATATAGGAATGTGTTATTGTTAAAAACTACAATTTAAGAGGGATACGATAAAACATTATAGCTTTTTTGCCTATTTTTGATATATAGCCATGCCTGTATTTATTGTATAAAAGACAGCAGGCATATAATAAGTTTTACAGAATCCAGTTATTACTTTAGTGCACTTAAAGCGTTTAATTACCTTGAGTTTAAGGAATCTATTAATATATTTTTTCGGTTTACTCCTTTCCCTGTTTACTTCCGTAGCTGTTTCGGCGCAAACGGCAAGGCCGGATAGTGCCACTGTGGCCCGTCAAAAGGCCATGGAGGAAACGCGCATTGCCCGCCAGCGCGGCCTCGATAGCATGAAAAAGATTAGGCAGCGCAGAACCGACAGCCTTGCCGCGGTGAAGAAATACCGCGAGAGTAAAAAATACAAAGACAGCGTAACAAAATCTCGCACGGCCAAGCTGGATGCGGTGAAGGCGGCACGTACGGCGCAACTGGACTCTGTAAAAGCTGCACGTAAACAGGTTTTGGATAGTACACTGGCATCGCGCAAGTCGGTGACCGACCAGATACGTGCCGTGCAAAAACGCCGTACCGATAGTATGGCTACCATCCGGAAGTACCGGGAAAGTAAGCGCTACCAGGATAGTGTGGTAGTAGTGCGAAAGCTAAAGATGGACAGCGTAAAAGCCGTCCGTAAGGTGTTTAGCGATAGTGTAACCGCTGCGCGGAAGAAGAACAACGATAGCGTAGCCGCGGTGCGAAAGGCTACATTAGATAGCACCATCGCCGTCCGCAAGAAGTCGATGGACAGCCTGAAGGCGGTGCGAAAGGTAAGAACGGACAGCCTGGCGAAAGTGAAAGAACAGCGCGATAAGCTGAAGAAAATAAGAGAGAAAGAGAAGGAAGAGAAGATGCAGCTGGCCTTTGAGCTGAAGATAAAGAAGAAGCAGGAAGCCTGGAGCAATGAGAAAATGCTGAAAAAGAAATGGTCGCTGCCAAGGCAGGCCATTCAAAATACCTTCACCCGATATAACTATTACTTCAATGCCGACCGGAAGATGGACGAGGCGCTTGATAATATGCAGCGCATACGGAAGGAGGACTATGACCGGCAGCTGGCGTTGTTCCCATTCGACCCCGATGTAGACTCAACTGTACTTGCCCCCGACATGGATAGTATTATCCAGAAGGCATCGGTAGGTATACAGATACATGACCCGCGTACCAAGTGGGGTGATGACTTATATCTGTTACTGGGGCAGGCGTATTATTACAAAGGCGACTATAATAACGCCTCTACCACATTCAGGTATATCGTAAGCCTGCGGGATAAGTTAGAGAAGAAAAAGCCGAATAATACAAAGACCAAAGCCGGTGCAAAAGGCGCATCTATAGCCCAGGCAGAGAACAACGGATTTCTGGACTTCCTGAAACACCGCACAGCGCATAATGAGGCTTTACTATGGCTATCGCGCACCTATACCGAGGCGCACCAGGAAGGTAATGCCGAATCGGTAATAGACTTGCTGGAAGCCGATGCCAATATGCCGGCATCGCTAAAGGGCAGGCTGGCGCTGGAAAAGGCCTACATGCAGCTAAGCCTTGGCAACAATAAAGAAGCCATACCGGAGCTGGATATCGTATCGAAAGACAAGGAACTGCCGGAATGGGTACGTATGCGCGCTGCTTTCCTGAATGGACAGCTACTGCAACAGGCAGGTGATCATCAGAAAGCAGCTACTAGCTTCGAGCAAGTACTGGCGCTGAACCCGAAGATAGATATGGACTTCTACGCCCGCAGGAATGTGGCGCAAAGCCGTATGATGTCGGGTGGAGACCAGGAAGAGGCCCTGGCTTCGCTGAAGAAAGTGCTGAACGATGGCAAATATTCGCCGTATTATGAGCAGATATATTATATGATGGGCAGGCTGGCATCTAACGGTAACAAGCACAAAGAAGCTATTGACTATCTGCAAAAGAGTATCAGCACATCAAAGTCAACCCGCAGGCAAAAGGCGTTGTCCTTTGCTGCACTGGGCAATGTGTACTATGATATGCACCAGTATCTGAATGCAAAATCTTATTATGACAGCGCTGCTTCACTTGCTTCAGCTGCCGGTGGCGATAGTATGTTTACTGCTGCATTGCGTCGCAGTATGGTACTGGGCAATGTAACCGGTCCGCTTATCAGTATCCGCAACGCCGATAGCCTGCTGACACTCGCAGCCATGAACAGCCGCGACCAGCAGAATGTGGTTAGGCGCCACATACGCAGGCTGGAGCAAATAAAATCGGATAGCGCCTTTAAGGCCGAGAATGCGGGTGTGCAGAATGCGCAGCAGCAACAGGGGAATTCCATGCCGGGTAATAATACCAATACGTATACCAACTGGTACTTCTCTAACCCCGTACTGATGCAGCAGGGTATGAATGAATTTAAGCGTAAGTGGGGTAGCCGTAGCCTGACCGATAACTGGCGTCGTAGCTCGGCCAGTGGCGGTTTTGTAGGCAACCAGGGAGCAGCTGGCAGTGCAGGAGATGACGAGGAAGAAACAGGGCTGGATGAGAATGGTTTACCGACAGAAGCTAGCTTATTAGCCTTCATACCAAATACGGCACCGAAGCAGGAAGCCTTACGGACTAGGAACATGGCCGCCTATATGAGTATGGCCCGTGCCTATGTAAATGACTTGCAGGATCTGCCACAGGCGCTAGTAACATTAGATACACTAGAGAAGCGATATCCGAATCATCCCGACAAAGCGGAAGCTGTGTACCTGCGTTACCAGGTAGCCCTGAAGCAGGGACTAATGGAAGAAGCGAAAAAACATACGGCAAAACTGTTGAGAGACTATCCTGAAACAAAATGGGCTGCCCTTGTACGCCCTTCTGAAGACGGATCGGGTTCGGTGGCGGTATCGAGCGCTTCGATGGCTAATTTCTATGATGAGTCTTATGGGCTGCTGATGCAACGCCAGTACACCGATGTGCTGCAACGTATGCAGGTAGCTAAGAAACAGTACAGCGACCCTACTTATAAAAAACGTTTCCAGATAATGGAGGCTATAGCGCTGGTAGGTAGCGGCGACTATGGTAAAGCAGAAGGTTTGCTGGGCGACTTTATGAGCTCGCACCCGTCCGACTCGCTGAGGGCATGGGCGGAGGCAACACTGGGTTACATCAAGACCCACAAGCCTGCCACACCGCCGCCTACGCCGCCTGCCGGTAGTGGTTTTGCACCCGATACTACATCGGGTGGCGGTAAAGGTGCCATGCGCGCTGCTGCTGAGTCTAATTCTGGTGTAAGCGCACCATCAGCTCCGGTGACGCCTCCCGCACCATCCGTGCCCGATGCCTTTACTTACAAGCCCAATGAAGAACATTATGTAGTGTTTTCTTTTGCTACGATGGAACAACGCGCCATGGGGGTAAAGGCCGCTATGAATGACTTTAATACCTTTAAGTTCACAGGGCAGGGGTTGACCTCCGATCTGCAAATGGTCAATAAGTCGCAGGGGGTTATCGTTACGCAAAAGTTCAAAAATGTAGCGCAGGCGCGGCTTTATATGACATCATTGCGGGGTACCGCACAGGTATTCAGGGAGTACAAGACCGGTGAATACAATATATTCGTGATATCGGCTAACAACTATGTGAAGATGATGCACGACCGCGACATACAGCCGTATATGAAATTTTATAACGCCAATTATAAATAGGGGTTCCGATAGTTTATTGTTATAAGCCGTTAAAGTACTTTTAACGGCTTTTTGCTTTTTGTGGCTTTCAACAGCAGCAGAAAATTTGTAAATTACAGATTAGGGTAATTCTATGCAGACTATAGTAACGACAGTATACAATAAGAACGAAGAAGAGGAGAAGAAGATCATCCTGAGAGAATACCGTGCGCTGCTGCGTGCGCTGAAGCAACGGCTGAAAAAGGGCGACAAAGACATGCTGCGCCGTGCCTTCGAGATATCGGTAGATGCTCACCGCGACATGCGCCGCAAATCGGGGGAGCCATACATACTACACCCGCTGGCGGTTGCCCGCATAGTGGTAGAGGAAATAGGCCTTGGTGTAACGTCGGCGATCTGTGCCCTGCTGCACGATGTGGTAGAAGATACAGAGATAACGCTGGAAGATATTACCCGCGAATTTGGCGAGGATTTTTCGAAGATCATCGACGGCCTTACCAAGATATCAAACGTAGTAGACCTGAAGGCCGAAACGACCATACAAGCAGAGAACTTTAGGAAGATATTGCTGACGCTTGCCGACGACCCGCGCGTGATATTGATAAAGCTGGGTGACCGCCTGCACAATATGCGCACGCTCGAAAGCATGAGCCGCGAAAAGCAGCTGAAGATATCATCGGAAACGACTTATATCTACTCACCGCTGGCGCATCGCCTGGGCCTGTACGAGATAAAATCCGAACTGGAAGACCTGGCGCTGAAGTATACCCAGCCGGAGGTATATATGGAGATAGCCAAGGGGCTGAAAGAAACAAAGCGTGACCGTACCAAGTATATCAATGAATTCATAAAGCCGGTAAAGGACGAGTTGCAAAGCCTCGACTTTGATTTTGATATATACGGCCGCCCGAAGGCTATACACTCCATATGGAACAAGATGCGCACGAAGCATGTGGCATTTGAAGAAGTGTATGACCTATTCGCCATCCGCATCATCCTAAACTCTCCGCAAGACAAAGAAAAAGAAGACTGCTGGAAGGTGTATTCTGTTATTACCAACTTCTACAAGCCAAGCCCCGAGCGCCTGCGCGACTGGGTGAGTGTACCTAAGGGTAACGGCTACGAGGCATTGCATACTACGGTGATGGGTCCGGGCGGCCGTTGGGTAGAGGTACAGATACGCTCGGCACGTATGAATGAGATAGCCGAAAAAGGGCTTGCCGCACACTGGAAATATAAAGAAGGTGCGGCCAATCCGCAGGAAAGCAAGCTGGATAGCTGGCTGCAACACCTGCGCGATATCCTTAGCAATCCTGATACGGACACCATCGACTTCCTGCAAGATTTCAAGCTTGATCTCTTTACCGAAGAGATATACATCTATACACCAAAAGGCGACATGCGGGTATTACCCAAAGGTGCTACCGCAATCGACTTTGCATTCGATATACACTCTGAGCTCGGCGCCCGGTGTATTGGCGCGAAAGTGAACTACAGGTTGGTGCCAATAAGCCATGTGCTGAAGAGTGGTGACCAGGTAGAGCTTATCACATCATCCAAACAAAAGCCTTCGGAAGATTGGCTGGGTTTTGTGATAACAGCCAAAGCGAAGTCGCGTATCAAGTACTATTTGAAGGAAGAGAAAAGAAAGATAGGTGAGGATGGTAAGGCTACATTGCAGCGGAAGCTCAGCCATATGGGTTCGGGCATAACGCATCATAATCTTAATGAGCTTTGCCACTTCTTCAAAAAGCCGTCACCGCTCGATCTGTATTATGCTATTGCCGTTGGTAATATCGACCTGAAAGAGCTGAAAGACTTTACCGTACATGGTGATAAGATACACCAGCCGATAAAAGAGGTGAAACTGCCGGAGCAGAAGACGCATGTAACCCATGAGGAGCACAAACACAAACCTGCCAAAGGCGCTGAGCTGATCATCTTCGGTGAGAGCTCAGATCAGATCAAGTACAAGCTGGCGCAATGCTGCCAACCAATACCGGGCGATGATGTGTTTGGTTTCGTGACATCGGGAGAAGGCTTGAAAGTACACCGCACCGACTGCCCGAATGCGGCACAGTTGCTAGCCAACTATGGCCATAGGGTAGTGAAGACCAAGTGGGCGAAGAATAAGGAAATATCCTTCCTGAGCGGGGTGCGCATCATTGGCCTCGATGATGTAGGCGTCATCCAGAAGATAACAAATGTGATATCGGGCGAACTGAAAATGAATATGCGCTCGATAAGTATCGAGACCCACGATGGTGTATTTGATGGTACAATAATGGTGTACGTGCATGACAGGGATGAGCTCGACGATCTTTGTGAAAAGCTGGTAGCGTTGGATGGAATAAATAAGGTGGAGCGTCTTGAAGCCCCGGAAGTATAAAAATATCCTACTGAAAAATCACAGTCAACGACAATGTCAACACAACGCACAAGCAGCGAATTATACGATAATTACCAGGAGATATTACAAAAGGCCGCCGACCTGCAATACGCATCAGCGGTACTCGGTTGGGACCAGGAAGTGTATATGCCACCCAAGGGTTTTCCCTACCGCGGAAGGCAACTGGCTACGCTGGCCTCTATGGCCCACGAAATGGTGACCAGCGAAGCATACGGAAACGTATTGCAGGAGCTTGCGTCGCGCAATGATCTTACAGATGCGCAGCAAAATAACGTTCGCCTTAGTTATGAGGATTACGAAAAGTCGCGCAAGCTGCCTGCATCATTTATCGAAGCCATCACCCAGCAAACAAGCGCCAGCTACAGTGCCTGGATACAGGCAAGGACGGATAATAATTACTCCACCTATGCCCTGCAACTAGAGAAGATGATAGCGCTGAAAAAGCAGCAGGCCGATTTGTACGGATACAGCGGGCACCCTTATAACGCACTGCTGGATGAGTATGAAAAGGACATGACCGTTGCGGTGCTCGATCCTGTTTTTGACAAAGTGAAAGCGCAGTTGCCGCCATTCCTGCAAAGGCTGAAAAATGCGCAACAGGTAGACGATGGTTTTTTCAATAAGTACTATCCGCGCCAGCAGCAATGGGATTTCTCGATGAAGGTGCTGGGACAGATGGGTTATGATTTTGATGCCGGACGGCAGGATATTTCAGAACATCCATTCTCTACTTCCTTTGCACCTACCGATGTGCGCGTTACTACACGGGTGAATGAAAATGATTTTGCTTCGCTATTGTGGAGCAGCATACATGAAGGGGGCCATGCGCTGTATGAACAAGGCTTGCCCGAGGTGCAATACGGTATGCCGTTGGGAGCTGCCGCGTCATTGTCGGTGCATGAATCGCAATCGCGCCTTTGGGAAAACTGCGTAGGCCGCGGTGTTCATTTTTGGAAATATTTCTACCCGATACTACTGCAACACTTCCCCGAGCAGCTATCCGGCGTACAGATGGATGCGTTCTACAAAGGCATGAATAAGGTGCAGCCTTCGCTGATACGTACTGAAGCAGATGAGGTGACATATCACTTCCATGTGATGATACGTTATGAAATAGAGAAGGCGCTATTGAGCAACGAGCTTCACCCGAAAGACCTACCCGGCGCGTGGAACGATATGTACGAAAAATACCTGGGTGTAAGGCCAAAGGATGATAAGACCGGAGTGCTTCAGGATGTACACTGGGCGCACGGTAGCTTTGGCTACTTCCCTACATACTCGCTTGGTAGCTTTTATGCAGCGCAGTATTATGCGCAGGCCGAGAAAGAAATAGGTGGCTTGTCGGGGCAAATAGAAACGGGTGATTTTAAAGAGCTGCTTAGCTGGCTGCGCAAAAATGTGCATCAGTATGGCCGGCGCTACCGCTCTGAAGAGCTATGCCAAAAGGCAACAGGCGCACCATTGGATTTCTCTGTTTTCATGAACTATGTAGAAAAGAAATACGCTGGCATCTATGATATGAAATAGCGCGGCATGACACAGCAACTGATACGATACAATGAGCCAATGACCTACGATGAGCTGGACTTTCTGTCGAAGAAGGAAGCAGGGGAAAGGGCACAGTATTATCGTTTCATACGCATAGCCATGATACTGTCGTTTATCTGTCCTTTTGTTATTGCCTGGCTCAAGGCTATTGAGGGCATGGACGATCCGTTCTCTATTGTATCTTATTTTGGTGGGGTCTTGTTGTTATTGGCGTTTTCGGGTGTGGCTATATGGCTTACCTATAAACGCAATCTCGGCAAGATCCACTCCGACCTGCACTACAAGACCAAAACCATAGAGCAAACCCATATCACGCGCAAACAATTCGTACCGCAGAACAACACCTATCATTTCTACATCGACTCTCCCATTAAGCTGAGTATCGAGGTGACGCCCGACGACTATCGCCGCCTCGATAAAGGTGACGAACTGAGTATTGAGTATTCGACATATTCGCAGTTGTATCTGGGGTATTTTTAGGTAATTAATTTCAGTTTTAGCCATCAGCCGGGGATTGATTAACTTTGCAGCCCTTATGGTCAGGATAGGCAAAATAGTAGCTACACATGGTTTGCAGGGCGCGCTCATACTTACGCACATAGCCGGTAAAGGCGAATGGCTGAAGAAAGATGATGTGCTGTTCGTAGAACTGCGAAAGGAGAGCTACATCCCGTTCTTTGTAACGCAATCGAAAATTGCCAATGACGAAGAGCTGATCGTACACCTGGAAGATACCGAAACGGTAGAAGCAGCAAAGAAGCTGGTAGGCAAACAGGTGTACATAAAAGACGATATCCTCACCAATATTCAGTCCGACTCGCCGCTGCTGTGGATCGGCTTCAACCTGGTAGATAAAGAAAAGGGGGGGCTGGGCGCGATAGAAGATGTGATGCAGGTTGGTGCCCAGTGGCTGGCCAAACTTACTATAGATGATAATGAGGTACTGATACCGCTCGTAAAAGAAATGATACTACAGGTGAACATGCGCAATAAGTTCATCCGTATGGACCTGCCCGAGGGGCTGATAGATGTTTACCTGAATAAATAACGAATACAAGTCAATGCGAATAGATATTATAACGGTATTGCCCGATCTGCTGGACAGCCCCTTTAGCCATTCCATTATGAAAAGGGCGCAGAGCAAAGGCTTGCTGGAAATACACAGGCACAACCTGCGCGACCATACTCCCTATAAACAAGGGCAGGTGGACGACTACCAGTTTGGCGGCGGTGCAGGCATGGTGATGATGCCCGAGCCACTGGCTATACTGATAGAAAAGCTTCAGGAAGAGCGCAGGTATGATGAAGTGATCTATATGACACCCGATGGCCCTGTCTTCAATCAGAAAACAGCCAACTACCTGTCGATGAAGGGAAACATCATCATCATCTGCGGGCATTACAAGGGCATTGATGAGCGCATCCGCGAACATTACGTAACCCGCGAAATATCCATCGGCGACTACGTGCTGAGTGGGGGAGAGCTAGCGGCTGCTGTGGTGGTAGATGCGATAGGCAGGCTGTTGCCCGGCGTGCTGAATGATGAGACCTCGGCGCTATTCGACTCCTTCCAGGATGGGCTGCTGGCACCTCCGGTATATACCCGCCCTGCCGACTTCAGGGGATGGAAGGTGCCGGAAATACTACTGAGCGGCGACCCTAAAAAGGTAGATGCCTGGCGGCACGAGCAGTCGCTGAAACGTACGGCCGAACGGCGCCCGGAGTTGTTAGACGATGAAAATCAGAATAATCCATAATTTTTTTTGCATTCATAGAATTATCAGTTAACTTTGCAGACCCAAAATCAATGTAAAAAATGGAAGCTTTAGCTTTTGTACACGAGCAGCTGTCAACGAAGAAGGAATTTCCTAAGTTTAAAGCTGGCGATAACGTTACAGTTAACTATAAGATAATAGAAGGTACTAAAGAGCGTATCCAGTCTTTCAAAGGCGACGTTCTGAAACGCCAGGGTAGCGGATTTACGCAAACATTCACTGTACGTAAGATATCTGACGGTGTAGGTGTTGAGCGTCTGTTCCCTCTTTATTCTCCTAATATCGAGTCTATCGCGGTAAACAAAACAGGTCGCGTACGTCGTGCCAAACTGTTCTACCTGCGTGAGCGCTCTGGTAAGGCAGCACGTATCAAAGAAAAGAAACACATTACTATCGCGAAGTAATTGTTACGATATTTTTTCGAAGCCCGCAATCGCGGGCTTTTGTTGTTTGAGCTCATTTTCTTAACTTGTGTAGTGTGATTTAATTCTATTGAAGCAAAAAATGATTTCTTTGTTCGTAAGAGAACCTTTATAACCATAGTCTAACCGGCGAATCAATTATTTAATATGGATCAGTCTGCAGAATACGATGATAAATTTTCAAGAGTAGTTCCGGTTATGAGAAGGCGCAGGCTAAGTGAAATAGATGAAGGTTCTGAAGATATTAAATATTGGCTTTCAAGGACACCTGCAGAGCGTATAGCGGCAGTCACATTCCTTATATCTCAAACCTTGAAAAAAGGGGAGCGAATGGATAAAACAATTGTGGTACGGCGAAAACTGCATGAGTAATGACGCTGGCAACCGATTTTGAAGACTTCGTAAAACTGCTTAATAAATATCAGGTTGAATATATGGTGGTAGGCGGCTATGCTTTGGCATTTCATGGAAGGCCGAGACATACAGGCGACCTTGATATCTGGATCAACATCTCTGAAAATAATGCTCAGAAAATGTCGATGGTTATAAACGAATTTGGTTTTGCTTCACTTGGTTTAAACGAAGCCGATTTTCTGCAACCGGGCTATATCACCCAAATAGGCAGGCCACCATTACGTATCGATATTTTGAATAGCATTGATGGCGTGGAGTTCAAAGATGCTTACCCAAATCGTGAGATTAAGGATATAGACGGCATTTTAATATCTTATATAGGGCTCAACGAGTTTATTGCAAACAAAACTTCAAGTGGCAGAAGCCGTGATATTTCGGATGTTTTGGAGATTCAGAAAGCCATGCGGGACGACAGTGATGGAAAAAATACTGATAGAGCTTAAATCCCTGCCTGCGCGTTATTTCTTTGCTTTAAAATCAGTTTGCACTACTTTGCAGCCGAAATTATAAAATACATGCAACGCGATACTGCCATTTTTGATCTGATACACGAAGAACTGGGACGCCAACGCCGCGGACTGGAACTGATCGCTTCTGAGAACTTTACCAGCATGCAGGTAATGCACGCTATGGGTAATGTGATGACCAACAAGTATGCGGAAGGCTACCCAGGCCGCCGTTACTATGGCGGTTGCGAGGTGGTGGACAAAAGTGAGCAGCTGGCAATTGACAGGGCAAAGCAGATATTCAACGTAGACTACGCCAACGTGCAGCCACACAGCGGCGCACAGGCCAATGCTGCCGTAATGCTGGCCTGCCTTCAGCCGGGCGATACCATCCTAGGCCTCGACCTGAGTATGGGCGGACACCTGACGCATGGCTCACCTGTAAACTTTTCGGGTAAGCTGTACAAGGCCGTACACTACGGTGTAAAGAAAGAAGACGGCTTGCTCGACTACGACCATATGGAGAAGCAGGCAATGGAGCACAAGCCAAAGATGATCATCTGCGGTGCTTCGGCCTACAGCCGCGACTGGGATTACGCTCGCATCCGCGCTATAGCTGATAAGATCGGCGCGCTGGTATTGGCTGATATCTCGCATCCTGCGGGCCTTATTGCCAAGGGTCACCTCAACAGCCCGTTCGAGCATTGCCATATTGTTACTACTACTACGCACAAAACCCTCCGCGGGCCACGTGGCGGGTTGATCATGGTGAAGACAGACTTTGAAAACCCATGGGGACTAACCGGGCCTAAAGGCGAGATACGCACGATGAGCCAGCTAATAGACCTGGCTGTATTCCCTGGTACACAGGGTGGTCCACTGGAGCATGTGATTGCTGCCAAGGCAGTATCTTTCTTCGAGATACTGACCGACGAATATGGCGCTTATACGAAGCAGATCATCGCTAACTCGCAGGCGCTGGCTACTGCTTTCCTCAGCAAAGGTTATGATATAGTATCGGGCGGAAGCGATAACCACCTGCTGCTGATAGACCTGCGCAATAAAGGCGTAAGCGGTAAAAAAGCCGAGAACACACTGGTAAAAGCCGATATTACCCTCAACAAGAACATGGTTCCTTTCGACGATAAGTCGCCGTTTATTACATCGGGTATCCGTGTAGGTGTACCTGCTGTAACTACCCGCGGACTGAAGGAAGAGCATATGCCGCAGATCGTTAACTGGCTGGATAAGGTGCTGATGGCTACTGATGATGAGCAAGTTATAAATACGGTACGTGGCGAAGTGAATGAATTCATGAAGCAGTTCCCGATGTACCCCGAGTGGTAGGCATTGAATTTGTATTGGTTTGAGAGCCATTGTGTTAAAACAATTTTAACAGGATGGCTCTTTTATATTTTGATTTATTCAACATTTCAAATCATAGTTTTGCATTGGTTATACGGTATGCACTGTATAGCTGTGTAAGTATTATTTGGCAGGAGAGAAACATAACATGACTAGAAAAAGACTGTTTTTATTTACGATCGTAGTATTGCTGGTAGGGTTGGTTCATGACGATGCATCTGCACAAAGAAGACGTAAGCGCAACCAAGCCAGGTCACCTATCTACGATCTGGATACGCTGATGCAGCCCATACCGGCAGGTAGGGTTATATTCCATAACAACATTAACAGCGAACAGCGTAAGGCCGATGCGTCGGACGGTAAGGTAGATAACATCATATTCTATTCGGAAGACACCGCTATCACATATAGCCTTACCCGGGCTGTGCTGCGCGATGTAGACCGTATGCAGACCATGATAGAGAACCTGCCTACGAATGGCTACGACCCTGCCATAGACAACCAAACCAAGATAAAATACCTGAAGGCCGTATGGGAAATGATGCGCGGCTACAATGCCAATACCCGCATAGACCCCGTGTACTACCGCAGGCTGATAAGCAACATGCGCGACATGATCATCGCCAGCCACGAGAGCAAGACGATGCCTTTCTTTAAAGAAAACATCAGCGTATATACCCTCGACAACTCTAAGCATCTGTTTGCATCAGGTACCGAGGAGCGTGGCTTTATCTATTCGGAAATGGGTAAGCGCGAGCCCGAGATGATGATCGACAGGCTGGGTGAATATGCCAGTGAGCCTTTTGCCGATGAAATTATTGCCGCGGCTGCAAGGGTAGTGCCTAGCCAGGTGTTCAATTTTGCCAGCTCTACCAACTATACACTGAGCGGCGCTATCTCGCGCACGAAGGACCCGCTGGTGCAGACCATCGTACGCATTGTAAGAGAGTCGAAGGCACCGCTAAAGGCGATGCCCTTCCTGAGCGATATACATAATAACAAGAAGACAATAGCAGAGATAGATAAGATAACTGCCGATCAGGATGAATTTTTCCTGAACCTGGTGCGCCTGAAGCTGGAGAATGAGCAACTGGCCGGTAATACCTATACTGATGAACTAAGGTATCGTAGCCTGAAATACGTTCGTGATATGAACGACCTGCACGATTCGCCCGATGCTGTCCGGTTCAAGTCGATAGATAAGTTCTCGCCAGAAGCGCTGTACTTCATCATGGTGTACGGACAGGATGAGATCTATACCAGTAGCTTCCTCGGTACCTTCAAAAGAATGGTGGAGCGCATGAAACCTATGAAGGGCGACGAACTGTTGGCTAAAGTACACCGCGACCACTTCCGTACGTTTATACGCATGTGTGCAGGTTACAATACCATTTCGCAGTTCCTTGGTACCATGGAGCCCGATAATAAGACAGCCCTGATGAAGGACTTTATAGCCGGGCTGGAAAAAGGTAAAGAACACGACCTGGAAGATGCCGTAGATGTAGCTGATGCCTTTGGTAGCCTGAGAGATTCTGCGCTGATCACCTTCCTGGAGAATGAGGTAAAGGTGAACTACGAAAACGCTTACAAACTGAGAAGCCGTAAAGGCGTTATCGTATATGGCCTGCTGGCTACTTTGTTCGAAGGTATGAAGACATCGGACAACCAGGCATTGGCCCGTCAGCAGTCTGAAAAGCTAAGCCTGCCGCCGATTACACTGGTGCCAAACAGGAACCTGAGGAATGATTCAGGCGTTGTGTACCAGCAGTTTTTCTTTTATGGCGATGATGATGGCAAGAGCTCTTACAATAGCTTCTTGGGCAACTTCGACCGTAAGAAGTGGAAAGTGGTGAGCAATGCGCATTTTACTACGCTTACCTCTACATCAGGAAAGCCGGTGGTAATATATGCTAATCTGCCGCTGACCGAGCCAAAGGATGAAGAGGCACAATCGAAACTGGAGGAATACCTGACCGAAAAAGGCATTAAGCCGACCATTATGGTACACCGCGGGCATAGCTATCACTTGCCGGTGACTATGGAGTACCTGGTAAAGGAATCGAAGATCGTGATACTTGGTTCTTGCGGTGGCTACCACAACCTGGGCGCTGTGCTCGACCGTGCTCCTGATGCGCACATTATATCATCGAAGCAGGTAGGCTCTATGTCGGTAAATGAACCGATCGTAAAAGCTATTAACGACCAACTGCTGGAAGGTAAGGATATCGATTGGATCAATACCTGGAAAACACTGGAGGCACAATTTACCGCTAAGAGGAATGCCAAGGCGAAAGAACTGTTTGATGACTATATACCACCACACAAGAACCTTGGCGCTATATTCATCAAAGCCTACCGCCGCCAGTTTGCAACTGATGATGAAGAAAGTGAAGGTTAATGGCTAATCGAGAAAATCTCTGATATAGCTGTTCACATAGTCGGCTTTCTCCATTTGTAGGAAATGGCCGCATTGAGATAACATTTGTAACGTGGCGTTGGGCATCTGCTCAGCGCCTTTTTCTGCTATATGCCTGGTCGATACGGGGTGTATCAGCCGGTTAGGTATCAGAGCATCGCGCTCGCCAAATAGTACCAACGTTGGTTGCTTTACTTCGTGCAGGCGATTAAATACCGGCTCGTTGAGCATGGCATTAATGCAGGCATCTATCATCTGGCGGTGGTTGCGCATGGGGTAGCGCTTCATAATCTCCACCAGCTCATTTATCATCTCATCGGCATAGGCAGGGAACTTGTAAAAGCTGCTGCGGATGCTTTGCTTCAGGCTATTCTCCTCGCTGGAGAACATATCGGCCAGTTGTATAGTAGATGTGTAAAGACCCTTCTCAAAAGCGCTGAAGGTCTCAAAACCAGCCGGTGCACAGAGTATTAGTTTTTCGGCTGCGTCTGGCTGATTCAGTAGCAGTGTGATGGCTACCTGCCCGCCCATAGAGTGGCCTGCGAGGCATACATTTTTCAGATTGAGTTTCTGCACCAGATCGTACACACAACCCGCGAAGAAGTGCATACTGAAAGGAAAATCTGCGCGATCGGAATAGCCATTGCCGGGTAGGTCGATGGATATGCAGCGGTAGTATTTCTTCAAATGCTCAAGCTGCCTCTTCCATACCATGGCATAGTTACCAAGCCCATGTATAAACAGGATGGTAGCATCACCTGCTCCCTCATCCACATACGCAACCTTATATCCGTTCGATAGCTGAAGATACTTAATGGCAAAATCAGCGGCTAATGACCCCATACAGGCCGTAAAGATAGGTAGATTTGTTGCCCTTCAATTGCGTAACTAATTCTACAACTGCAATAACTGAAACACCATCGGTTATATTGTAATTAAATTAATGCAATAGTATTATAATGCAGAAGGGAATCTGATATGCAGGAAACATAGTGCATTAGCTGTTGCTGAAGTTGTTTTGCGCTCATAACCATTGTGTTAGCAACTTTGATGGCATGTTTTTATTATGAGGATAAGCGTAAACGTATCTAGCAAAACGAAAAACTCATCCTTATGGCAGAGAACAGCAATAACTTCAGTGCAAATGTGAACGACCCATCGTTTAACAGGGGATTAGGCTCTCAAAGTGATGATCTGCAACATGATATAGCCAGTGGCGACCAGCGCGACTCTACGTTGCAGGAAGTACACCAGGATGATTCTGACTACGACGAAGATCTGGATGTACGCTATCCACGCAATAATCAAAAAACGCCTGCTAACCCCGGTAACCAGGAAGAAGGTTCACCTGCGGGCCGTAGTGGCAGCAGCTCGGCTAAGAAACCAGCCAGTAAAGTGGCAAGGTAAGATTGGAACGATTTTTAAAACATCATTACTGAGAATTGGGTTTTAAAAACTTGATATAAAGTAGGTAGAAGATATTGACAGCTTTTACCTATCACTATGAAAAACTAGTTTTCAGTTGTGTGTGTGATTAATGAAAAGGTGCGCTGTTTTTACAGTGCACCTATTTTTTATTTCTGCAAGACTGAATCGTAAACACCTCTTTTAAGTGCTTCTTTTCTAAACCATGGATTTATTCTGTCCTTATTTATTTTGATAAAGCTTGCTACTTCCGGCTGTAGCGGTTTAACATACCGGTTAGGTGTATTTATCTTATCTCCACTCACTTGCATCGTTCCACGAAATCCGTAGCCAATATATGCGGCTATAGTATCGGTCCGACCAATATAAATAGCACCACAAACTTCATTTACATTCGGTCGTAAATATGGTTGCTTTTCACGATGCTCGGTAGGGTCAAAATAGAATACCAGGCCAACTGTATCGCCTTCAACCTGTAGTTTCTCAAATTTTAGATCCCGCATTCCATACGTCTCGGCTAATAAATTGTTAGAATCCTTTTGGTACAACGGCACGTCTGAATAGATACAATAAAGCGTCCATTTTGTCTCGTCGTATAGATGCTGCAATCCTAATGAATCAACAATACCGGGATATCGATCGCTAAGATTATGTTCTTTTTTATCAGAATTTGCATTAATACATCCCAGGCAAAAAAGCATTAGAATAGTAATGAGTTTAATAAAACTACCTGAATAACACATTTTGATCCGTAACGTACGTTTGGTCTGACGATTGAAACGAAGATAATGAAGATACTTATTAAGCTGCTGTGCTGTATTATACTCCCTCCAAGGGTCTCCTGCATAGGGACCCTTGGCCTTCACATTGCTAAAGCTGAGGTTCAAGCTAATAGCTTAAATCACCTGCTGTGCCTTGAATATCCAAGGGTCCTTTTTCAAAGAGACCCTTGGGAGGAAATAAGCTGCTGTAAATGTTTTGCCGGTTGGAGACCTGCGTTTTATTAGTTTGATTTAAGTCTCCCTTCGGACGACTTAAACCAGTGGAGGAAATTTATTATGTTGTTTCTCAAAACCATTTCTATCTTTCTTTTATGAAAATAATTGTAGTGCTTCTGTTTCTTGCTGTTATTTCTATTCTAATCATTCGTAAGAAATCTGTTACAGCACAACCTCTACAATCAATAGACGATGGCACCCAAGCACATTCTCAACTTGATAGTTTTTATCTGGAAATGCGGAGCATGGCATTAAATACCAGCGCAGATGATTTACAGTTAGAGTATCCATCTAATAGTTTGCAGGTGTACGGTGTGGTAATGGACATTAATATGGGGGAAGGTATTGGCACGCTGGTAGCATTTCTCTCCGGAGATGCCAGCTTATATTATAGCACTGGCGGGGCAATAATTGGCGGTTTTGAACACCCAACCGTTAAGGCCGCGACGAAACAGTTTGTATCGAAAGTGCAAACAAAAGCTCGCCCGGCAACTGAAACAGATTTAACTCGTCTACCTGAATCAGGAGAAGTGACATTCTATTTTCTTACTGGTAAAGGAAAAAGGCGTTTAAGCGAAAAGCTTCAGAATATAGAGCATGGCAAAACGCCCGTAAGTGATTTATTTGACGCAGCTAACGAAGTAATCACCGAACTCAGGTTAATCAGCGAAAGTAAAAAATAAAAAAAGGTGCACTATACAGTGCACCTTCCAAATATCAATAGATAAATATTAGCAACGTTCTACCACCCACTTAGCAACCGCAGGGGCGAGCTCTTTTTGAGACTTGCTGCCTACAAATACGCCGATGTGGCCACCCGGGAAAGGATATTCCTTCTTATCCTTTGAGCCTATGGCGTTCATGATCGGCAACGTGCTTGCATTCGGGATGATGTTGTCGTCTGTAGCATACACGTTTAGGTAAGGTACCGTCATGTTCTTCAGGTCTACCTTGCGGCCACCCAGTTCAAAAGTTCCTTTTATCAGCTTGTTGTCGCGGAAAAGGTCTTTGATGTACTTGCGGTACATTTCGCCGGGCATAGCAGGCAAGTCTGTCTTCCATTTTTCCATACGCAGGAAGTTCAGCATCTTGTCTTTGTCTTCCAGCGAATCCATTACACCCAGGTATTTGCTGATGTTCATGCTTGGCTTCAGCATGCCGAATGCGCTATCGATCATTTCGCCCGGTATAGTGCCTACGCTGTCCACCATAGTGTCTACGTCTATATACTTAGCCCACGTGTACAGCATGCAGCCATTACCACCCGGCTCAAAGTCGAAAGGTGCTACGTAAGTAGTCAGCGACTTCAGTTTCTCCGGATACAAAGAAGCATATATCATTGAGTATGTACCGCCCTGGCAAATGCCCATCTTGTGTATCTTCTCTACCTTATTGCTCTTACGCACGAAGTCGATAGCATCGTTCATATAGCCATCGATGTAGTCTTCCATGGTCAAGTAGCGGTCGGCTTTGGTAGGGTAGCCCCAGTCCATGATGTATACATCCAGTCCTTCTTCTATCAGTTTTTTCATTAGGCTGCGATCGTGCAGGTCTAGCACGTCGTGCCTGTTCAGCATAGCGAAAGAAACCAGTACCGGCGTAGCACACTTAGCAGGTGTTTCGCGCCTGTAGTGGTATATCTTTACGTGGTCGCGCTGCCATACGAGGTCTTTAGGGGTAGTAGCTACTTCTACTGAATCTATCTGCTGCAAAGTCTCATAGCCTTTTGCAAGTTTCTGCGTAGTGGAAGTCAGTTCTTCCATCAATCCTGCCGGGTTCCAATTCATGAATTACGAAAAATTTAGTGCGAAGTTACGAAATAGTTTAACCAAACTAAGTTATGTTAATGTGTTCAGCAAAACAATATCTCCTTAACTACTAAAATCTTATGCCGAGACCTATTCGGGCTGTAAATGGTTGCGATGGCAGCATGTTAAAGCTGGTAAGGGAACTTGTTCGCTGCGCGACCGGTAACGTAGGATCACTAAATTTATTACTACGATGATCCATGTCCAGAATCGTAATAGGTATATTGACGTCCAGATATAGTCTAGTTGTTACATTATAAGTCACACGTGGTATCAGCAAACCACTAAAGCCAAAACTGCTATTTCGGTAAGGGAAATGGGAAGATGCTGTAGGAATACCGCGTGTATGATAGAAATAGGGGGCAGCTCCTAATCCTATTGCAGGTGCAAGTTTAGAATTACGTTTCTTCATCATGTTAATAATATATTCATATTTCAGAACAATGCTGGTAGCTCTGGTTTTATAGATATTTCCAGGACTGCCCGACTTATTTGCGTTAAGCATGAAATTGAACAACTCAAATTCGTGTGCATTTCCTTTAGCCGTTTTCATTTGAAAAGCATATGCAGGTTTGACCAATGCTTGCGAAGTGCTAAATACAGGGTTGGCATCGCGCTGATACTGGATATGGGCATACACTTTTGCAGAATATCTATAGGGTTGAATTGTGTCTTGTGCCTGCACATTGGCAGCCATTAGCGTTAGGGCTAGAATGATTAAATACTTCATTATTCGTTTCAGTTTGTAAATAGGAACGACAATCTAAGTTTAATATTGTCGAATCTGCGATAGATAATTTGCTCTAATGTCACTTCGCTATGAACACAGGTATATCTATCAGGTGTCTTACGGAGTTGATAGTTTCGCCGAATATCCAGTCGTTGATGGCTTTGTGTCCATGGCTACCCACCACCAGCAGATCGCAGTTATGGTCTTTGATGATGTTGGCGATTGACTTCGTACGATTCTTAAATCCCAGCACACCTATCGCCTTTTGGTTTTGCTTTTCAAACAGGCGCACATAGGTCTCCAGCGCCAGGTTATCCTGTAATGTTTCGTAGTCCTGCGCCTGGTCTTCCATCATACGGGCCTGTGCGCTTTCTACAATGTGTATCAGTACATAGGTAGTATCCTTATTGCCCAGCTTTAGTGCATACTCTATTACCCTATGGTCTTTGCTGCTAAAGTCGAGCGCCACGGCAATCTTCTCAAAGCTACCTGCGGGCGATATGTTCAATTCGCCGGTTTGGAGCTGTTTATGCACGTTGATGCTGGCTTCGCGCTTCTTTAATCTAAAAGGATGGACGATGGTAAGCACCAGCAGCACAATAAGGCCAATCTCTCCGCAAACGATCAGCCCTTTTACCAAGGCGTTGTCTGTTAGCTTCATCCAGTCATTGGCTGTTTCGTATACCAGTTTCAGGTTTAGCAGTACAATGATGGTAGCAACGATCCATGCCGCTGTCTTGGTCTTTATGCCTATGGCGAAGTTGCCCATGCGCTGCTTATCGCTTACAAAATGTATAAGCGGTATTACAGCAAATGCCAGCTGCATACTCAGCAACACTTGGCTAAACACCAGCATCGAATCGACCATTTCGTCGCCCATGATCAGTATCACCAGTACGGCAGGTACAATGGCTAGCAGTCGCGTTAGTAGTCTGCGCATCCATGGGTTTATACGCAGGCGCAGGTAGCCTTCCATTACTATTTGTCCGGCTAGTGTGCCCGTCACCGTAGAGCTTTGCCCTGCGGCTATCAGCGCTACGGCAAACAGGTGCGATCCCCATGTATTGCCCAGCATAGGTGCCAGCAGCTGGTGTGCATCTTTAAGAGAAGCCACATCCTGTTTGCCCGATTTGTAGAATACCGACGCTGCCAATATGAGTATGGCTGCATTAACGAACAACGCCATGTTGAGGGCGACGGCACTATCGATGAAGTTGAATTTTATCGCTTTTTTTATCGAAGCATCATCACGGTTTATTTTTCTCGTTTGCACCAGTGCCGAGTGCAGGTACAGGTTATGTGGCATTACCGTCGCACCAATGATACCTATTGCTATATACAGCGCCGTATTATTAGGTATCGACGGTACCAGGCCCGTTGCGATCTCCGATAGAGAAGGCTTTGCAAAGAACATCTCCAGCAGAAAGCACCCGCCTATAATGGCTACCAGCGCTATTATGAAAGCCTCCATCTTGCGCATGCCCAGCTTTTGCAGATACAGCAGCAGTATGGTATCGGCAAAGGTGATGATGACGCCCCACAGTAGCGGTATGCCTAGTAAGAGGTTAAGGCCAATAGCCATACCCAGTACCTCGGCAAGGTCGCAAGCTGCTATCGCTAGTTCAGCTAGTATGTACAGGACGAAGTTCATCCCTCGTGGATACATTTCGCGATTGCACTGCGCCAGGTCGCGCCGCTGAACGATGCCCAGCCTTGCACTCAGTGATTGCAGTAGGATTGCCATGATGTTGCTCATCAGCAGCACCCATATCAGCGTATAGCCAAACTGGCTGCCGCCTGCAAGGTCGGTAGCCCAGTTGCCAGGGTCCATATAGCCTACGCTTACCAGGTAGGCCGGGCCAAAGAAAGCTGCTATCTTCCTCCATCCACCCTTACTTTTCGATGGGTCGATGCTCTCATTTACTTCGCTAAGTGACTTACTATCAGTCTTATTCATTTATATAGCCTAACTATATTTTTAGACAAATCTAAACATCTTAGCTGATTGTCATTCAATTGTGAAATAAAATTATTTTAACTAAAGTATTAGTTGGTAAACTAAATGTTTAGTAGATTTACTAAAACATTAGTTGATGAAAGCAAATTTCAAGACACTGACCAAGGCCGAGGAAGAGATCATGCAGGTGTTGTGGAAGCTGGACAAAGCCTTTGTAAAAGATATAGTAGATGAGCTGCCCGATATAAAGCCTCATTACAATACGGTAAGCACCATCATTAAAATACTGGAAGAAAAAGGCTTTGTAGACCATGAGTCTTTCGGTAAGTCGAACAGGTACTATCCGCTGGTGAAAAAGGAAGACTATACTAAGAAGTCGATGAAACAGTTTGTATCAAAATACTTCGACGGCTCTTTTGCCAATATGCTTTCCTTCTTTGCCAAAGAAAAAGACATCAGCATACAGGAACTCGAAAGCCTGCTGAACGAAATAAAAAAATCATCACCTAAAAAATAGAACGATCATGCTTTATCTCATCCAGGTTGTCGTTTACACCGCATTATTCTTGCTGGTCTATCTGCTCTTTCTGCGCAATAAGCCGCTTTATTCCTTCAACAGGGTTTACCTTTTGGTTGCAGCCATCTCGCCGGTTATACTTCCATTTATCAAGCTGCCGGGCATAGAGCGCCAAATGCAGGCAGTGGCTATCACATCGGTACAATTGCCCGAGTTTACCATAGCGGCTGGTCAGCAGCAGGCGGTTAATACGGGTATTAGTTTATTCTGGGTCATATATGCAGGCATCAGCGTCACCATAGCTATTGTTGCTATGTGGCGGTGGAATCAGCTTCGTAAATTCATCGCCCGTCAGTCGGCGCAACAGCAAGATGGCTACGTACTACTTACCAATACCGGTTATGGCCCCGGCAGCTGGCACAAGTACATCATACTGCCCGATGAAACCATTAACGAAACCGTAGTGGGGCACGAGCTGGCGCATATCCGCCTGCACCATACGCGCGATGCACTGTTGATGACCATCCTGCAGATTTGCTTCTGGCCGAACATCTTTCTGATATGGCTGAAGAAGGAGCTAACGCAGGTACACGAGTTTCAGGCTGATGCCTCCGTAGCTACTGATGAGCGGGCCTATGCCGAGCTGCTGCTCTCCAATATGTTCCATACATGCACTTTGCCACAAACACATTCATTCATTATCCATCCTATAAAACGCAGAATTATGATGCTAAAAAAACAGAACGGCGGTACAAAACGCGTACTGACACTTTCTATCACAGCTTGCGCTGTCGGGCTATTATTATCTAATATCGTAGTCTTACAAAGCTGCAAGGGGAAATCCTGGACTGTAAAAGAACAAGAGGTAGCAAAACAACAAGGGGAAGCTATCCCAAAGACGGAGGTATCTCCTGATTCGAAAGAGATAATGCCGTTTGCAGAGAAAATGCCGGAGTTCCCCGGCGGGCAAAATGGGCTGGTCAATTTTTTGACGCACAACATCAAATATCCCGATGACGCTAAGAAGAGGAACGTAGAAGGGAAAGTATTTGTGCAGTTCGTGGTCGATAAAGACGGTAGTATTATACTGCCCGTAATAAAGAAGTCGCCGGACACCTTATTGTCCACAGAGGCATTACGCATGATAAGTAAGATGCCCCGCTGGACGCCAGGGGAAGAAAAAGGAGAGAAGGTAATGGTGAAATACACATTACCCATATATTTCAAACTTGCATAACGTTGATCCCCGGCTTGTGGCCGGGGATTTTTCTTACGGGCAGCGCCTGTCATGCCGCCTTTTTGTATCTTGCCGCAGTTATGTCAAAAGAGATTGTTGTTAGCGGTATCCGCTCTACCGGTTACTTGCATTTGGGCAATTACTTCGGCGCTATGCGCAACTACGTGCGTATGCAGGACGATTTCAATTGCTATTTTTTCGTAGCCGACTATCATGCCCTTACTACACACCCCGACCCGAAACTGCTGCGCGAGAATGTGTATCGTGTAGTAGCTGAGAATGTAGCCTGCGGCCTCGACCCAGAGAAAGTTGCCCTCTATGCCCAAAGCGATATACCCGAGATACCGGAGCTATACCTGATGCTGAATATGCTGGCCTACAAAGGCGAGCTGGAGAAAGTACCTACGTTCAAAGACAAGGTACGCTCGCAGCCCGATAACGTGAATGCAGGCCTGCTAACCTATCCTGTACTGATGACGGCTGATATACTGATACATAAAGGCGTAAAAGTGCCGGTGGGCAAAGACCAGGAGCAGCACGTAGAGATGGCACGCAACTTTGCTAACCGCTTCAACAGCCGGTACGGAGAAACATTCCCCGAGCCATACCCTTTCAACTACAGCGACCAGCTGATAAAGATACCCAGCCTCGATGGAGCAGGTAAGATGAGCAAAAGCGAGAACGTAAATGCCACCATATACCTTGCCGATGATGATGACCTGATACGCAAGAAGGTGATGAAGGCAAAAACCGATGCAGGCCCAACGGAGCACAATAGCGAGATGCCTGACTATATCCAGAACATCTTCCAGCTGATGAACCTTGTGTCATCGCCCGAAACTACAGAGACATTCAAGGCAGCATATAATGGATGTACCATCCGCTATGGCGATATGAAGAAGCAACTGGCCGAGGACATGGTAAACTTCGTACGCCCGATACGCGAAAAATCGATGGCGCTGCAACAAAACCCGTCGCAGATTGCTAAAATATTGAAAGAAGGTGCGGAGAAGGCGAGGGAGAGCTCATCGAAGACCATAGCTGATGCGCGTAAGAAAATAGGGATCAACTATTATTGATCTCTAATTGAATTTAAATACAAGTAATATAAATATTGGGATCCGGTTATTATCTTGTCATAATAGCCGGATTTGCTATCTGTACTGACACAGACATATAAGAACGCCGAATAACATGCCGCAGAAAAGGGAACCAAAACATATAGCCGTTGCAGGGAACATCGGCGCAGGAAAGACCACACTTACCGAAATGCTGTCGAAGCACTATAAGTGGACGCCGCATTACGAAGACGTAGCGCATAATCCGTACCTGGTAGATTTTTACGAAGACATGCATCGCTGGTCGTTCAATCTGCAGGTGTACTTTCTTAATACCCGCCTGCAACAATTATCGGCCATACGCGAAGGGAAGGAGAGCGTAGTGCAGGACCGTACCATATACGAGGATGCGCACATCTTTGCCCCTAACTTGTATGAAATGGGCCTGATGACGAAGCGCGATTTTGAGAACTATTCCTCCTTCTTCCGGGCGCTGAAAAAGCTGATAAGTCCGCCCGACCTGCTTATATACCTGCGTGCCGGCGTGCCCAAGCTGGTAGACCAGATACAGAAGCGAGGCAGGGAGTACGAAGAGAACATACGCCTCGACTACCTGAAACGCCTGAACGAGTTTTACAACAAATGGATAGACCAGTACAACGACGGCCCGCTGCTGGTCATAGACATCGACCAGATAAACTTTGAAGAGAAAGAAGAGGACTTTGCGGAGGTGATCAGGCGCATAGATGCCCAGATCCACGGATTATTTTAAAGATGGTGTAACATTTAACCACCGCCCTACGATATACTGTATAATACACACTACTCTCACACACTGACTATGAAGCTGCTGAACAGTTCTATTGCTCTGTTATTCATTATCCTGTTACCTGATGTATTGCTGGCAGGTATGCTGAAAGGCAAGATATCCGACACGAAAGGCGAAGCCTTGCCGTTTGCCACCGTATATGTACAAGGCACATCAAACGGTACTACAGCCAACGCCGACGGTAACTACCAACTGACGCTTGCACCCGGTATGCACAAGGTGCTGTGCCAGTTCATGGGCTTCAGGCAAGAAGTATTCAACGTTACTATAAAAGGAGATGAAGTAGTTACCCATAACTTCTCGCTACAGGATCAGACGCTGGAGATGAAGACCGTAACCGTAAAGGCAAATGCCGAAGACCCTGCCTATGCGATGATACGGAAAACTATAGCGCGCCGCTCGGCACACCTGCAGCAGATAAAATCGCTGCAAACAGGCGTGTACCTAAAGGGCGTATTCCGCAATCGCGCTATGCCCGACCAAATAATGGGCATTAAGGTAACAGATGAAAGCGGCAGCAAAGCAGAATCGGCTAAATCGATGGGCCTTGATACCAATGGCCGTGGTGTACTGTATCTGGTAGAACAGCGTGCTGATTATTATTCGCAAGGTTCAAAAGAAAAGACCCTGATACGTTCCGTAAGGCAGAGCGGTAATCCGCAAGGGCTGGGCTCATCGCGCATGCCTACCATCATTTCCTTCTACGAAAACAACATCAATATTTTCAATGATGTGAACCCGCGTGGCTTTGTATCTCCCATCAGCGATAATGCACTTCATTTCTATAAGTACAAATACGAGGGCGAATTCCGCGAGGGTGGCTATACGATCAATAAGATAAAAGTCATACCTAAGAGACTTTATGAGCCGCTCTTCGAAGGTACGATCTACATAGCCGAAGACGACTGGGCCATACATAGCCTCGATATGTTGCTTACGCAGAGAAACAGCCTTGAGTTGCTCGATACGGTCCACCTGAAGCAGACTATGGTACCCCTGCGAAAGGATACCTGGGTAATAGGCAGCCAGTTATTCTATCCTACTATTAAGTTTCTTGGTTTTGATATTGCAGGCTATTACCTGACGGTGTACAACAATCAGAAAGTGAACGAGCCTGTACCGGACAGCATTTTTGAGGGTAATGTGATAAGCGTATATGATAAAGAGGCTAACAAACGCGATACCTCTTACTGGACAGAAACGCGCCCGATACCACTTGAAACGGATGAGAGCAAGGATTATCAGCTGAGGGATAGCACAACTGCAAAACTGGCCTCGCCTGAGTATAAAGACTCCATGCGCAGGAGAAGCAATAATCTAAAACCTACTGCTTTGATAATGGGTGGCATGAGCTACCGCACAAAAGAAGACCGTCATTCATTCTCTACTAACAGCGCACTAAGTCTTTACGATGGGCTGGTAAATTACAATACAGTAGAAGGGCTGAATGTATCGCCTAAAATATACTGGACCAACCGTCGCAAAGACGGTAACCGTTTTAACGGAGCGCTGGCTACACGCTATGGCTTTAGCAATACCCACTTTAATGCCATAGGCAGGGTGAGCTACCAGCGGCTTAATAAAGAGTGGCGTGAGCGACAATGGGAGCTAGGTGTAGAAGGCGGTAAGTATGTGTTTCAATTCAACCCCGATGCGATACTGCCATTGTATAATACCATCAGCACTATACTCTACGGGCAAAACCATATGAAGCTATATGAGCGGTGGACAGGTGCGGCGTTCTTCAATCGCGACTATGGTACCGGATTTAGCTGGGGGGCGAAGGCCAGCTTCCAGAGAAGGCTGCCGCTGGAGAATACATCCGGCTTCAATGTGCGGGGTACAAAGGCCGATGAGCTATCAATAAATACGCCAAGGGGGTTACCTTCCTACCCATTCTGGGCGCACAACGCTGTGCTAGCGAAAGCTTATCTCGCGTACAGGCCAGGTACCAAATATGTACAGTATCCTGACTTTAAACAGCCGGTAGAGAGCGACTGGCCGCTGTTCAGGCTCGAGTATGAGAAAGGCATACCTGATATACTCGAGAGTAAGACGGATTTCGATAAGTGGAAGTTTAGTGTATTAGGCAATCAGCCATTGAAACTTGCCGGTACGCTGAACTACAATATAGCAGTAGGAGGCTTCCTCAATGATGAATATGTAAGTCTGCCAGACCTGAAACACCTCAATGGCAACCAACTGATTATCTCTGCGCCTTATATGCAAAGTTTCCAGCTGGCACATTACTATGGCTACAGTAATGCGGAAAAACTATACGGGGAGCTACACCTAGAATATTATCTTAAAGGACTATTGACAAACAAGATACCGCTGCTGCGACAAGCACGTTGGTATATCGTAACAGGTACCAATACCTTCTACGCCGGGCAGAATAATTACTATACCGAAGCCTTTGTAGGTATAGACAACCTGGGCTATAAATGGTTTCGCTTATTGCGTGTCGACTATGTACGGTCGTGGAATAGAGCCGGCTTTGCTGCACATGGGGTTAGGTTAGGGCTTAACTTTAATGGTATGGTGCAGCTGGGCAATAGCAGAGGCGCGGGAGAGGATTGGTAGTAGTTGTTGTTGGTGTTAGCTAACAGCAACTGACACTAACAAAAAAATATATGATATCTTTGCCAGTCAAAGCTGATAGTCCTGTCATCATTTCAATGATTAGCACCGGGAGCAAATAAACGAATGAACATTAAGTGACTGTTGTTAATCAAAATACCCCTGAAACCACAGCCCAAAGGCTCGAACGCATGTTTACAGCATGGCTTGAGGGCAGGCGGGAACATTCACCCGAAGAAGCGCGAGACTTAGTGAAGCAAATACGATTACTGCAAAAACAGCTGAAGAAAGAGGAGTCGGAAAGTGCTGGGAATAGCGCAGGCTAACTACAATATTACTGTCTTGTAGCACGCATCGACTCAATGATCTTATGCGCACGCTTTTCAGCTCTGGCATTATTCAACGATAGCGCGGCCCAAAAAGCGGCGGGCAGCCATCCTATCAGCGTTACTTGCAAAATAATAAAAATGATACCTTGGAAGATTTTGCCTCGTAATAGAAAGGATAGCGCCGGAACTAAAATCGCAATGAGTAACATAATCGTTGATTGGGTTTTGTGTAGATTATTTTTCGCTATGTTATGTTGAATTGATTACATCAGTCAGCATTGTATGATATGTTTTTTGCAAAGAACACTTAATGCATCGTCAGGAATTGACTCACATCATGCATCCATTCGTTTGGGTATTTTGCCAGATAGTTTTCATGGCCGGCGTCGTGATAAATCCTTAGCTTTTTCTTTCCTGTCAAATTCTTATAAATATCGTCAATTTCCCTTCGGCTTACTTTGTCGTCTTTTGCGCCGTAGAGTAGAAGTGTCGGGCAACTAATTTTCTTAGCATACGCTGTAGGATTATGCCCGAATGCCCAAAATCCATTTTGCAGTCCACCCCAAAAAACTAGAAGCCCTGCCATCGGGAAAGTTGGCGCATGCATAGTCTCGAACCGGGCGCAAACGGTCTTATACATCGAACCGAATGGGCATTCAATGATAATTCCTTTCGGCTCAATATCAAGGTCACTGATTGCCTTCATTGCAGCCACTGCCCCCATGGAGACGCCAAAGATGTAGATGGACTTTTCTCCTTTTTGAGTAAGATAGTCAAAGCAGGTTTTTACTTGCTCCGCCTCGAGATATCCAATGGTAGTTTGATTACCTTCTGATCCGCCTGAACCCATAAAATCTACAAGCAGAACATTGTAACCTAGTTGAAGAAAGACGTCTGCTTTGTCAAGCATTATTGATTTATCGGTACTGAAACCGTGGAAGAGTATTATGGTTCCTTTAGGGTTTGCTATACCGATGCTCCAGCATTCTATCTCCCTGTTGCTTTTAAGTTTTATTGTTTCGTAACGCCTTGCAGGAGTAGTCTTGTTCTGCGGCCTTGGATTGTTCACACCAAAGACCAGCGTCTTTATTTTCTGTGACGTTGTAAGCTTTACGGCATCTTTCGTCTTTTCAACGTCGCCATTGGTAAAGTGGGTGAACTTATAAGAATGGAAAATCGCTACAACATTCATTAGAGCGAACATTGTAACTAAAGCCCAAAGGCTGCGTTTTATCCATTTGCGTTTTACGGTCACAGTTTAGCCTGTTTATAGCAATGTTCTAGCCCTTGGGTTGCTTCAACTCTTTGTTTACAATGTGTTTGATCTGACCTGTTCCAATAATTCGGGAACCTTCTCTAAAATCAAATTTCATCTTTTCTTTTAATTGCCCATTAAAGTACTCTGCAGCAATTATTTTTATTTCAGCTTCAACACTATCACCTGGATACACCATTTTGCGGTCGATGAATGTTTGCTGCCCTGAAGTTTGTATTTCAGAAAAATCAAACTTTATCTGCGGTCTGTAGCCGGATAAGGCTGGGGTTTGTCTTCCTCCTTTTTCTGTTGTAAGGTATGTAAGGGTTGCAATAAAGTCCGCACCGCCTTTATCGATCTGAAGTTTGTTGCTATGAAAATAATCATAAGCAAATGCTTCAATTTCTCCGCCTGTTAATTCATTGCTTTCTTCGTCAAAGAGTTTATACATAACTTGCTTTCCTCCGATGCTTGCTGCTCCGTCGAGTCCAAATAGTGTGGTATATATTACATCACGCAATGAGCCGCTAAGAATTTGCCGCAGCCGCTCGGTTCCTCTATGATCAAGATTGAGTGACTCAATTAACGCAGAAATTTCTGAATCGCTTTCAGCATTGAAATAAGTGTCTATAAATGATTGGCGTTCTAAATAAAAACCTTTTACAAATTCGTCAGCTGTCATATTTGTTAGCTATGTATAATGTTTTTTTTGGCGATTATATGTTGTTTGCATCGTGCTATGCAAATAGAAATTTTTCGGTAACAATAGATGTATTGGCTAATTTTTACTTTTTCGGTTGTCAATAGTTACTCTATATTCCATTGAGCGTTCAATGACATTTCCTGCATTATCAATTTGAAATGCAAATAGCTCAGATTCTCTCTCCTTAATTTGTTTTTCTTGTATCTCGAAATATTTCAAGTCTGTAAGATTCGCTATTGTGTCCTTATCCAAAGTAATTCTGTTTCCTGCAATTTTGTACGTTCCATAAAAGTAGCTGCTAAACCCAATAGCCGAATTATCGAAAATATAGGTTCCGTCCGTTTTGAAGTCAATAGCAGTACCGTTAAAATCTCCGTCGTAATAAAACTTCAAAAGTGTTGGCTTGTTAAAGGTGTTTGTTATACGTATTTCCAAACTAATAATAATCATAATGAATGCTAGGCACAGAAACGTTAGTCTGAAGTTGGAAATTCGATTCTTCCGCTTAAATGTTTGAAAGTCTCTAAAAGCAGTCCACGTAACTATCAGCGAACCAATCACTATCAATATCCCCCAAATCAACTCTTCAAATAGAAAGCTTTGCGTTCTTGACTTATAGGTTAGATAAGTTAAAAGCCCACCAACCAGAACAATTGATATCAGCCTTATCATTTTCATCAGGGTTTATTGGATTATGGCGGATGATCTAATAGCCGTGCATCATCATAAGGTCAAATTAGACGACTTGTTGAAGTAAATATACGAGAGAATACAATTGTGACGACAGGCGCGGATGATGCAATAAAAAAGACCCGCACAATATGCGGGTCTTTAA
Source organism: Sphingobacteriales bacterium (assembly GCA_004144175.1). Classification (GTDB taxonomy): domain Bacteria; phylum Bacteroidota; class Bacteroidia; order Chitinophagales; family Chitinophagaceae; genus Polluticoccus. The sequence continues at coordinate 46,916 of SEFT01000015.1, read as the reverse complement.
GCTTTTAAACGTAGTCCGACCTGGACTAAAACCCTCTTTATCCTATTTTATCTCGTTTTATTTCATTTTCCGGTTTAATCCTTTATAGTCAAGCATTTTCGCGGATTACTGATAAAGTTGAATTAAGACAATAGCGGACTAAAGTAAGAAATACCTTACCCCAATGCTTGCCCCGAAGACCTTTTTTAGTAATTTTGAACCGCAACAATCAAGACCCCGATTTAATGCAAGTTTCGTACTACCTCAAAAGGCCGAATGATGATAAACCGACCGCTATATTTGCGCATATATGGTATGGCGGCAAGGAATGTAAATACTACTTGCCTGATAGCATACACCCCAAACACTGGAACCGGAAAGCGCAACTAACCAGGGAAACAAAGGATTTCAAGGAGTACCCCGAATTTAATGCCCGCCTTACGCGCTGGAAGGCTGAAATTAAGAGCGTAATCAGAAAGTATAGCAATGATAACGATAACCTGCTGCCTGAACCTGATGAGCTTAAAAAGCTGCTCGACGCTATCATAAAACCCAATATTGCAAAAAAGACAGATGTAACCCTTGTCAGCTTCTTCAAAGACATTATCAAACGTTCCGAAGAAGGTACCAGGTTACACCCCCGAACCGGCAAACCGATATCAGCCGGTACGATAAAGTTCTATAAGCAGTCACTTGGCAGGCTTGAAACATTCCAGGACCACAAGAAAAGAACATACCGCTTTGAGGACGTAGATATGTCCTTTTACAGCGATTATACCGAATACCTTACCAAGGTGCTGAAGTTCGCAGCAAACACCATAGGAAAGCAAGTACAGACCGTTAAACTGATAATGAACGAAGCCAACGAAATGCAGCTTACTACAAATACGCTGCACAAGGGTAAGCGGTTCTTATCCATATCAGAAGAAACAGATAGTATTTACCTAAATGAAAACAAGCTGCAACTTATCAACGGTGTTGATTTGTCAGACAATCCCCGCTTAGATCATGTTCGGGATCTGTTTTTGATTGGCTGCTATACCGGCCTGCGTTTTTCTGACTTCTCCATCCTTAAGCCTGAGCAGGTGAAAGACGGCTTTATAGAGATAGCTCAACAGGTAAAGACCGGAAAGCCTGTTATCATCCCGGTGCATAGTGAAGTTGCTGCAATTATGGAAAAGTACGACGGCGCTTTGCCTAAGAGCCTGAGCAATCAGAAAATGAACGACTACATAAAAGAAGTTGCTAAAGAGGTTGACCATCTCTTAGAAACAGAAGTATCAGTTACCTACACCAAGGCCGGAAAGAAGAAAACAGAGCGCTATATTAAAGCCGATCTTGTTACAACCCATACGGCCCGGCGCTCATTCGCCACCAATGAATATTTAGCCGGTACGCCTACACTTACGATAATGGCAATAACCGGGCATAAGACAGAAAAGGCATTTTTGAAATATATCAGAGTCACACCTTCAGAGCATGCCAAGCACCTTAGCGAGATTTGGGCAAAACGCGCTGAAGGCAAACAGCCAACAGTATGATAACACTAAAAAGAGATATTCTAAAACAAATAATCACTGTAAATACTCTTTGTAAGCAAGGTGAATTTGCTGCTTTGCGTGACCCATCAAACCCGGAGCATGGGCGGGTAGGAGCATATTTTGATTTTTGGGGCGATGAAAAAGGTATTAGTGATTGGGATGCGTTTTCAATAGAACTAAAAGATAATTTATACATCTTGCCTACCCAGGCACATCAATTAGCTTATATCCGCGAAGTATTACACTCTTTTAGTACGGATTTATGGAACCGAGAAGGGAATATTTTTTCAGATGACAACTATGACCGCCTTATTCGTGAAAGCGAATACGTTTATGTAATTGACGAAGAACATGGTGCTAAAATAACTGATAACAATGCGCTAAAATATATGAGTTGGCGCTCTGATGGCCTTGCCGCCATATTCAGGGTATGTTATCAGTTCAGTATAGACTTTGAACGTGTATGCAGCGAGTGGGGTATAACAGTTGATGAGATAGACAAATTGAAGCATGTGTATAATATCAGTACGCCGCGGCTGGAAGATAAAAGTGTAGGAAAAATTAGTCAAAGCGCAACATTGCTGATACTTCATGAATTAGGAGCGTTAAACATACTTCTGGAAAACCTTAATCAAAATAAAAGCGGCCTAGCAAGGTTCTTTGAAATGTCATTCGGCTATAATGAAGACTCTGTCAGATCAGCCGCGACGTATTTGCCGAACGGTATTGAGGTAAAAGGAAATCACAAGATCAGAACTAAGCCGGTACTTGCGGAAGTCATTGAAGCGCTGGAACTGATTGATAAGAAGCAAATGAAAAACTTAATCCAAAAATTAAAAGAAGAACTGACAAAAGACGATAAATAGTTGTGGGAACCCACAACCTCGCAAAAGTCGGAAATAGCAAAATGCTGTAAATAATTGTGGGAACCCACAATATCCCCCACAAAACTGATGTATCACATTTGTGCTAACTAAATAAAAGTTAGTACGAAATGGGCAACGATATAGTATTAAGTCCAATCCCTTTAACGGACATGCGAACGATGCTGGCTGATATCGTAAAAGAGCAGCTTCAGCAATTCCTACCAAGTTCCCACCAACAGGAACAAACGGCTTTTGATGATAAACCGTTGACGCGAAAACAAGCTGCTGATTTCTTCAATATTTCATTGCCTACTCTTTCGACTTGGGTAAGCGAGGGGCGTGTTAAGGCACATCGTACAGGCGGTCGTGTGTATTTCAAGCGTAGCGATCTTGACGAGGCACTACGAACTATTAAAGCGGCATCCTAAGCTGTATACTTCGCATTCTTACTTCTCACACACGCGCCGCATGAATGAACGACCCCCGATAATACTAAAGCACGACGGACTTTTTGATATTGCCATAGGTAAAAACAGGCATGAAAAGAATTGGCAGAACAAGCAAATGCTACTATCTGATCTTTTTATCAGGCTGCAACAGACGCATAAAACGCCCGAAACAATTCGGGAATATCTAGCAGCACCAAAAAGCAGGCAAGACGAAATAAAGGACATAGGCGGCTTTGTCGGGGGATATTTGCAGAACGGTAAGCGGAAAAAAGACCATGTTGCGCATAGGCAGCTTGTTACGCTCGATCTTGATTTTGCAGAACCGGATATATGGGGAATGTTTGAGCTAATATATGGCTATGCTGCAGCTATGTATTCAACCCATAAGCATACCGAGGCTAAGCCACGGCTTCGCCTTGTTATGCCGCTTGACCGTGAAGTATATGCTGATGAATATGTAGCTATAGCCCGGCGTATTGCTGGCGATCTGGGCATTGAGCAGTTCGACAATACAGGCTTCCAACCGGAACGCCTGATGTATTGGCCGTCTACGCCAAAAGACGTAGACTATTACTTCAAGCACCAGGACGGGCCTTGGCTGTCTGCTGATCAGGTTTTAAGCACATACCATGATTGGCGCGATTCAAGTGAATGGCCTGTTAGCGAACAATTCAGCGCCGTAATTCAAAATGCTATAAAGAAACAGGGCGACCCGCTAGAAAAGACCGGGGTAATAGGTGCCTTTTGTCGGGCTTATACAATTCAAGAAGCAATTGAAAAGTTTCTTTTTGATGTGTACGCGCCTTGTGATATGGAAGGGCGCTATACGTATATCGAAGGCAGCACGGCGGGAGGCTTGGTTATCTATGAAGATAAATTTGCATTCAGCCATCACGGTACAGACCCGACCAGTAATAAACTATGCAATGCCTTCGACCTGGTACGCATTCATAAGTTCGGGAATAAGGACGATAATACAAGCGCTTCGACACCTGCCAACAAACGGCCCTCCTTTATCGCTATGCAGGATTTTGCAACCAGTGACAAGGATGTAAAGCGGGTAATGTTTTCAGAACGCGAAGCACAACTAAAAGATGATTTTGCAGACGAATTCCCGGCTGATGATGAAGAGGCCGAAGAAGATAACAGCGAATGGAAAAGTGAAAAGCTAGAAGTCAACAGGCAAGGCATACCATACGCTACAATAGATAACCTGGTTAACATACTGGAAAATGATACAAGACTGAAGGGCCGTTTTAAGAAAGATATATTTTCCGGTCGTGAATTGATAATAGGGCGCTTGCCTTGGCGCAACGATTCAGTAGATACTTACATTAAGGATTCAGATATAGCTAACCTGAAATACCGCCTCAAATTATGGCATTCTATTGTAGTTACATCTGCTTTGATAGAAGACGCTTTACAGGTGGTGTATCAGCGTAATAGCTTTCATGCCGTACGCGATTATCTTAATTCCCTCGTTTGGGATCAACAAGAAAGGATTGACACGCTGCTAATAGATTACCTGGGTGCAAAAGATACTGAATATACCAGGCACGTAACGCGCAAAGCTATTGTTGCTGCTGTTGCGCGTGTATTTCGTCCGGGGTGCAAGTTTGATAACATGCTTGTACTTGTAGGCGAACAGGGGATAGGTAAAAGCACAATACTGAACAGGCTAGGCCGGCAATGGTTCAGCGATAGCTTCAACTTTCACATGCTGAAGAATGGGAAAGAGGCACCTGAACAAATACAAGGTGCTTGGCTGGTTGAAATTGGTGAGCTGGCAGGCCTTCGCAAAACTGAAGTTGAGTCTGCGAAAAGTTTCCTTTCAAAGCAAGAAGACCGCTTTAGAATGTCTTACGGTCGTCGGCTTGAATACTTTCCACGGCAATGCGTTTTCTTCGGCACAACTAACAACAGGGAATTTTTACAGGACGTTACGGGAAACCGCCGCTTTTGGCCTGTTGATACCAAAGTACAGCCACCGATTAAAAGTGTCTTTACAGACCTTACAGAAGATGAAATAGGGCAAGTATGGGCTGAAGCTTTGTATTTGTACAAACACAATGAACCGCTACACCTTTCGCCCGAAATAGAAGAACTAGCAGCAGCGGAACAACAAGAACATGCTGAATGGGATGATAGGACCGGCGAAATACAGCAATACCTTGATACGCTTTTACCGGATCCTGAAACATGGCGCAACATCAAAGTAGAAGATAGGCAAGGATGGTACAGGGGCGGCACATCTACCTTTTTGACTGTTCAGGAACACGGCACCCATCAACGTAACGTAGTATCAGTTTCTGAAATATGGCGTGAAATGCTGCAAGACCGGCAACCGATGAGCAAGGCCAATACCAAGCATGTACACACCATACTTCAGCAGCTTGGCTGGAAGCAGCAGAAAAATCCCCGATACGTGTCGGAACACGGTAGGCAAAGAGTATATGTAAGGCCAAAAGGACAGCTTGTACAGGTCCAAAAGTCTGACAACAATGACCAGATTTTTACCGACAACAATGCAGTTTCTGACAACAAACCCCAAAAAAGCAACCGACAACAAAGCAACAATAGAACACAATAAAAACTTTCGTTGTTGTCAGCCTGAAAGCTATATGTACAAAGGGCTTAAGGTGGTTCTGACAACAATGACAACAATATTTTGATTGAAAACTCAAATAGGTAAATAGGTGGAAATATAGCCCTTTGTACTACCTAAACGCCCTAATTGCTAATAGTAGATAGAAAACGCACTTTTTGTGTGTCAGATGATAAAAATAACCGGCAAGCGGGTGGTGTGTGACCACTAAGAGGAACCAGGATTGCGGGGGCGTTCTGGTTCCCACCTTGCCGATAAATAATAAGTAAAACTTGCAATATGATACAGCTTGAATACCGTATTACTCTGACTTGGCGGGGAATGGAACCCGGCGATAGCATTCAGGATTTTGCACCGCTATTCGGCGAGGGGCATACCGATTTGACCGCTTCCAATTTTAAGCGAGGGGGTAAATACGCCGCCGCTGTCAGGGCTGTAACACCGACAACACCCTGCAAACCTTTTTCATTTGAAGTCCCTAATGGTGAACTATCAGAAGAAGAAAGAGCTAAACGAACAGCCACGTTGCGCAGACTTAAAATAGTGCTTACATGGCAGGTCGAAAGCCTTGATGATTCAATCGATGAACTCGTGCCGGAAATTGCGGCCACACACTTGAATCTAGCGCATGAACAGGCTGTTTGTCAAAACTACGTGAATGCCGTTGCTGCTGCAATTCCTCAATCGGCACGTATTAAACCAACGTCCGCACCAATCAAGCAAGCTGCGGCCGGCAACAGTGTAATTATCAACAACAATATTAGGCTGATCAATTCAATGAACGCAATGACCGTAAAATGATATCAGTAGAATTAACTATAACTGTTCTTTGGCAAGGGGTGCAGCCGCGCGAATCTGTTGCAAAACAGGTGCCGCTTGTTACAGCCAGCATTAGCGACTTCACACCCCGAAACACGCTTCTATCTGAGAAGTATGGCAAAGCTGTAAGGGCTATTTTTCCTATCGACTTATCAATGAGAAGCCCGCAACGGCTGGCGGTAAACGATGAGCAGCGCCGCAGGATGCTGGCAATGGAACGGCGGTTAAAGATCACCCTAACCTATCAGCTATTAGATCGTAGGGACTCGATAGACGACTATATACCCGAAATAAACGCGGAACAAATGAACCTGGAAAAAGAAGAAGCTGTATGCTTCAACTGTATCAACGCTGTTACAACTCTCATTTTACGGATGCAAGTAAAACCGCCGCCGCTTAATAGCCCGGCCTTTCATCCCGGTACGGGCGATATTATTCTAATCAACACCATTAAAAAGTAAAAATCTATGTCAGATAGTCAACGGGGTTTAATCAGTGAGATAGTCTCAGAATCAGCCCTAAAACAGATAGACAACCTTACTGCGAAGTTGGGCAATGCAGACGACAAGATAGTTGCACTTATAAAGCACGCTACTGAACTATCTACTGCACTTACAAGCGCCCCTTCGTTCAAGGACGGTGCGAACATTACCAAAGAGCTGCAAGCCACGCTTGTAGCGATGGAAAAGTTAGGCCGATCGTACGGGCAAACCGCTACCCACGCACAAATCAAAACGAAATCCGATAAAGAGCAGGCCAAAGAGATACAGACGCTGATCAAAGACTTGAAGGCACAGCAGAAGGAACTTGAAGCGCTGGCAGACAAGTATAAGAAAGCGCAAAAGGCCTATAACGCAAGCGAGTCGAAGCGGCAAGCCAGGGAAGAAGCACAAGCGTTTAAAGAGCGCATTGCAGCACACAAATTATTTCAGGCCGAATTAAAGAAGTCCATTGCGGCCACCGATAAAAGTATTGCCGCCAATGGCAGGCAGATAGCAGCCTTAGAGCGCGAGACGAATAGGGAGCTCGAAGCGATACGCAGGAAAAGCACCGCTTATGCTATACTGGAAAGCACCCACAAGCGGTTGAAAGCTGATGCCCTGGAAATAGGTGCGAAGTTCGGCGCTGAAAGCAAGCAGTTCATAGACGCAGCGGCGGCTGCAAACGTGTTGGATAATAGGCTAAAAGCACTACACACTCAGTTGGGGGACCATCGCCGGAACGTTGGTAATTACAGCAGTGCACTACAAGGGTTTAATCAGCAATTCACCTTTATGTTGACTGAACTGCCTAATGCCGGTATCAGCTTTAGGACGTTTGCAATGTCGATGACCAATAACGCGGGACCAGCAATAGAAAGCTTGACTCGGATGATACAGGCGCACCGCGAAATGGTTGCTTCAGGGCAAAAAGCTATTCCGCTATGGAAGCAACTTGCCGGTGTTGTCTTCTCATGGCGTACAGCCCTCTATTTGGGTATCGCCGCCGTTACTGCCTGGTCTATGAGCTCTGACCATGCCGCTGAAAAAGTAAAAATTCTAACGGATAAATCCGATGCCCTACGCGAAGCAAATAAGAACGTTTCTAATAGCTTCGTAAAGCAAGCAACAGAGCTGCAAATATTGAAGGAGCGGTTTCAGGATGCAAACGCTTCGGTCGAACGGAAAGAAGATGTGATTAGGAAGCTGAATAAAGGGTATGCCGATACGATTGGTAAGATCGATAGCATAAACGAGGCTGAGAAGTTCTTTGTTGACAGGTCCGAAGCCTTTGTAAAGGCGCTTACTATCCGTGCTCAAATCGAAGGGGCTTACGACGCAATTGCCGATAACCAAAAGAAGCTGTTTGACCAATCCGCAAAAAGCGCTTCAGAGGCTACTAACTGGTTCGTAAAATACACTACGTATCTATCTGCCTGGCAAGACACAGACGAAGAATTATCGAAGCGAGGTAAGAACATAATGAATGCGGGTGGCGAGTTCGATAAAGTTTGGAATCAAAAATTTGCTGAACAGCAGGAAAAGACCCGCAAGCGCCTTTTAAACAAGACACAAAACGACGTGGATAAGTCTAACAAGGTGTTGAAGGAGTTTATTAAAACTCAGACCGATGAACTGAATAAGCTTAGCAAGGAAAACGGTTTTGGCTTTGACTTGGACCCGAAAGAGAAAAAAGGTAAAGAGCCGGTTGACTATACTAATGAAGAACTAAATGCGCAAGAGCGTATTAATAAAGCGCTGGCAGAAGAGCGCCGGATATACCTGGAAGATATTAAGAATAAAAATCAAGCTATCATCGATGATGAAAAAGAGTCTTATCAGATTCGGCTACAAGCCGCGAAAGACTATGCACAGGCTGAACTTACATTAAATTCTTTGGCACTTGGTACAGACGTAGAAAACATAGCTGCTAACCTCGATAAGATAGAGCAGATCGAGGCAAAGAGCGCCGCCACCCGTACCAATGAAGAAAAGGCGCTGTTACTTCAAAAAGAAGCCTTCCTTGCTGAATTCAATGCTGCAGTCGCTAAAGCCAAGATAGAAGAAGGCAACATTCACGCCGCTGCTGCTAAGCGTGTCCGGGAAATTACCTACCAAGAACAGGAAGACATGAGCGCAGCCGCTGTTGATGGAGCTGAAAAGATTGCAAAGTACTACGAACAGATGGCAGAAGACCGTATAAAAACGGAGAAGCTGACAGGCAAAAAAGCGGCTGATGCAAGGAAGCAAGCATTAAAACAGACTTTACAAGACACTATCGAATACCTGGAAACGATGGCAGCGGTAGCAGATATTACCGGTGAATCTATCGATAAGATCAGGGAAGCTATTACTAAGCTCCAGGAGCAGGTAAATAAAACTGATAGCAAAGATTCCATGAAGGGTTTGCGCGATGCTATCGATTATGCAAAAATTGGCGTAGAAGCACTAAACAATGTCTTCGATACTTTCACCAATTCCGCTAAAGACGACTTTGAGCAGCTTTTGAGTATAGCGCAATCAACGCACGATACTACAATTGCTATGATCGATGCAACCGCAATTTCTGAAGAAGAAAAAGCGCGTCGGGTTGCAATGGCGGAAATGGAACTGCAACGTACCCGTGAAGAAATAGCCGCTAGACAAAGGCAGGACGCTGTAAGACGGGCGGCATTTGAAAAAGCTAATGCGTTATTTGAGATAGCTATTAAAACTACATTAGCAATTATAGAAGCTGCAAAAATGGGCGATTGGATCAAGGTAGGACTTATAAGCGTATTATCCGCCACGCAGACAGCAAAAGTACTCGCTACTCCCATTCCGCAATATGCTGAAGGTACAGGGCCTGAAGGGCACCCAGGCGGGCCGATGGTAGTCGGTGATGGCGGTAAGAGGGAGTACATAATTACCCGGACAGGGGAAGTTTACGAAACGCCCGATGTGCCTACTCTTATAACAGCACCAAAACTTACCGCGCCCGGTACAGACGTAATTAAAGACTTTCCGACTTTTCTTGCTGCTCAGGCGAATAACGTAGGCGCGGCACCGAGCGATGCGTTTAGTCTTGACCTTGGTGGCGCTACGGTCGGAGCTATCAAAGACCTCAAAGGCAGCACCGATTCACAGACGCGCAAGCTTCAGGATCAGTTTATAGATCAAAAGGTGATTCTAAGGAAAATACACAACCGCCTATCGGAGCGTAAGCAAGCATTTAGCAACCTTTTTTACGATTTACGGTCTCACAGGCATGGTAGGGGAAAATAGCAAGACACGATGCAAAAACTAACGATACAAAGTACAGCTACAAAAATTGAGAGCTATAAATTCAGTTGTGTAACCTGGCAGATTGATGCTAAAAATGCTATAATTGAAAAAAGCGCTGTATTAGAAGAAAAATTCTTTTCTGATTGCAGCCCTTTGACCGCAAGGCGTGAAGGGTTTAAATATTTTACTGAAGTATTCAATGATATTCAGTCAGCGAACGGACACAAGCCAACGTTAGCATTTCACTTACGTTTATATTTCGTATGTGATGATGGCTTGCGCTATTGTATTTATTCAACCGCCAATTTCATCATAAAAGACGATCCCCATCCACAAGTAAAGCTATTCGCTTTCAGAGATTTTGAAGTGGACCTTTATGTAAATAATCGATACGACTTAGGCGGGAAATTCGATTTAGTGGTTATCCCAGGTAAGCCCGACTCCTATTACAAAGTTTTATCAGATACAGGGCGGTACATGCCATGTTCGCAAACAACAATGAAGTAAACAAAGTTTATAGGTTGTAGCACACTCCTAATGATGCAGGAAAATATGCAATATTGGCTTTGCCGATTTTCAAGTGCCTAGCTGCAATTTCGGTGTTGAGGTCAACACGCGAAGTAATATTCAACGTATACCCAACTTGCGCACCCGCTATTATGCCGATGCTCTTGTTTTGGGCTAGCTGTTTTGCTTTGAACGATTCTCGCGGTTTGAATGCTATTGCAGTACCAACAGCTAAGCCACAATACAAATAGCCTTTTGGCAATGTTATCTTTCTGTTTAGGAAAGCTAAGATTGGCACTAGCGGCTTGCCGTATTGATCTACAATTTTATATTCTTCAGAATAGCCATTTGATGTATAAAAGCTTTTCGGCGGCTGGTATTGAATTTTGATAGTTGCGTAGCTTGCTTCTAATCCTATCTGCCAATTTTTGCTTAAGCCGGTTGATATTTGTACGGCTGCGAATGGCAGTGCCGGGGTGCTATGGGAAAATTCCCAGTTGTTGGGATTTGGATTAGTAGCCGTCATTGCTCCCGCACTAGCGCGTATTTCTATTTGTGCCCAAACGGCTGTAGCATATGATAGGCAAGTCAGTATAAGTATCAGCTTTTTCATATTGCAAATTTTTGTTCAAAGCTATATATCGGAAATAACCTGTATAACCGTCTTTTAACGGTATTTTAGTTATAGAGTTTGCGAATTAGTAGCTTGCTGTAACAAACTAAATAGATGGCTTCAAGTCGCAACGTTTCTGCTAGTGAATGGAAAACAATTATGTCGATCTTCCGGGCGCTTAATGGGAGCACCTTAATTCAGGTATGGATTCTTGAAGATGAATTTTTAAAGCGATCAGGAATGAAAGCAAGCTACCTTTCAACGCTTCGTTTCAATCATCCTGAAATATGGCGGGGTTATCCGAGCGGCATAATGAAGAAATCCGGAAATATCAGATATAAATACATTCAGTACAACTGGACCGCTTATGAAAAATTGTTAGAAGGTCCGCTTGACCGTTTTAGAAGTAGAAAATCCACCCACCATAAAGAAATATTCGAATAGGTAATTTGATTTCCGCAAATGGCGGGTTCTTTATCTCCAATTCGCTGTTTAGGGCGATCCCTTCAAAATTGAATTATCAAGGCAGGAAGGCGCAAAGGATTGGCGCGGAGGGGTATTTTCGTAGATAAAAAGATGTTGCTGCAAAACCGTAAAATATCAGAACTAGAATGGCAAGTAGTGAAAGCCATGCGCAAAGCAGCAAAATTTCCTGTTAATACGATAGAGCTGGACGACGAATTTATTACACAAGCCGAATTTATGAAACGCGAAGGCACTAAGACCAGAGATCAGATGAGGGGCATACGGGAAAAGCTGATGAAGGTAGACCGCGGGTTACAGTGGGAAGGCGGCGAAAAGCTTGATTCTAAAAACCGGACGATAAGAAGGAATTACCGGTACAATTACACTGCTTACATAAAACGTTTCAAGACTGCTTAAATAGTGTATTTCAGACTTTATCCCAAATCATAAAATTTAAGCAGAGGATTTGTTGAGAATAGTAATACATTCAATATTGATATCGTAAAAAATTTAATGCAAAGAATTCATTAGCGTCTGACCCATTCCTCAAGCTTGAGTTTGGTCTATAATAGTATTTAACAATTTTATGATAGTAATACTATCTTGGTTTGCTATATTTGCCGCGATATCGAACCAATGGCCGGTAATTCTAATACTTTAAAAAAGTTTCTGGATATACTCCGATACGAGAAATCGGATATATCAACCATCTACTTCTACGCTATTTTCAGCGGTCTTGTGCAGCTGTCGCTGCCCATCGGTATACAGTCTATCATCAGCTTTGTGCTCGGTGGGTCTATCTCTACCTCGCTGGTGCTGCTTATCGCCTTTGTTATCATCGGGGTGTTCGTTGCAGGCTGGCTACAGGTGAGTCAGATGCGGCTCATCGAGAAGATACAGCAGCAGTTGTTTGTCCGGTACTCCTTTCAGTATGCCTACACCATTCCGCGCCTCGACCTGCAGCAGGTAGATAAATATTATCTGCCCGAACTGGTCAACCGTTTCTCTGATACCATTTCGCTGCAGAAGGGTATATCAAAACTGCTGCTGGATGTACCCGCGGCAACTATACAGATCGTTTTCGGCCTTATCCTGCTGTCGTTCTATCACCCGATGTTCATCATGTTCGGGGTATTATTGCTCACCATCCTGTACCTAATACTGCGCGCTACCGGCAATAAGGGCATGGAAACAAGCATAGAGGAGAGCGACTATAAATACAGGGTGTTGGCATACCTCGAGGAGCTGGCTCGGGTGATAGGCACCTTCAAGTTTTCGAGGAACAGCAGCATCCATCTGCACCGTACCGACGAGCAGGTGTCGGGCTATCTACGTGCACGCACCGCGCACTTCCGGATACTGCTCTTCCAATACTGGACGCTTATCGGATTCAAAGTATTGATAACGGCCGCCATGCTGATCGTAGGGGCGCTGCTATTGGTGGATCAGCAGCTGAACATAGGTCAATTCATTGCCGCCGAGATTGTGATCATTATGGTGATGACATCGGTAGAAAAGCTGATCGTAAACCTGGAGAAGGTATATGATGTAATGACTGCCGTAGAAAAGATCACAAAGGTGACAGATAAGCAGCAGGAGGTCTCCGGTACACTGAAGCTAGCTACCGATAGAAACGGCTTATCGGTTACCATCCGGAACTTATCTTTCAGGTATACCGATGACAGCCCTGTGCTACGCAATGTAGATCTTACTATCAACGAAGGCGACAAGGTAGATATATCGGGCGCGCAGGGTGCGGGTAAGTCGTCGCTGCTAAGGCTTATGAGCGGTGCGTACCTGAATTTTGAAGGTAGCTTGCTGATAAACGGTGTGCCGATACACCAATACGAAGCCGCCTCTCTACGGTCGAACATAGGGGTGCTGTTCTCGTCGCACGAGCTGTTTGAAGGGACGCTTTATGAGAACATCACATTAGGCGATGATTCGATCACCTACAAGCAGATATATGACCTGGCCGAGGTAGTAGGGCTAAAATCGTTTATAGAAGAGCATAAGGAGGGGTATAACCGGACCATAAGGCCGGCAGGACAACATCTGTCGGGGCGCATTGGCAAAAAGCTATTGCTGATGCGGGCACTGATACATAAGCCTAAGCTGCTGCTGCTGGAAGATCCCTTGCAAGGCATTGAGCCGCAGTACACAGCACGCATACTGCAATACATACTTACCGAGCTGCCCGGCGTAACGGTAGTAGCTATAAGCAACGACAATGCTTTTAAAGCAGGCTGTAACAAACAGGTAGTATTGGAGAACGGATCGATCACGTCAATAAAAGAGAACTAAGTATGCTGGAGATAAGAAAAACAGTGGAGCAATATGCCCCCAAGAGCAGCTTCAGGTCTTTTACCGATGTGTACAAGGTGAATACATCAGGCGCGGTAAGGTATTGGCTGGTGGGCGTGCTGGTGGCGCTGCTGCTCATACTGATGCTGCCCTGGACACAGAACATAAGGGCGCGTGGGTCGGTCACTACACTAAGGCAGGAGGAGCGCCCGCAGGAGCTCAATACGATCATTGCAGGCCGCATCATTAAGTGGCATGTCAAGGAGGGCGACTTCGTAAAAGCAGGGGACACTATAGCCCAACTGGCCGAGGTTAAGGATAGTTACCTCGATCCGCAACTGCTTGCCCGGACACAACAGCAAATGGACGCTAAGACTATGTCGATAGAGTCTTACAGCCAAAAGGTAGCCGCTACTACTGCCCAAATAAGCGCTATAGAGCAAGCAAAGACCCTAAAGCTGGAACAGCTGCGCAATAAGGTAGGGCAGCTCGCACTGAAGGTAGTGAGCGACAGCATGGAGATGATAGCAGCGGAGAATGATTTTAGAATAGCCGAAGACCAGTACCGCAGGCAGCGCATCATGCGCGATAGCGGGCTGGCATCGATGGTACAGGTGGAGCAGCGCAATCAGTCTTACCAGTCGTCGATGGCCAAGAAGGTGAGTGCGCAAATAAAGTTTACCAACACGAAAACGGACCTTACGAATACCCGTATAGAGCTAAGCCAGGTAGAACAGGAGTATGCAGAAAAAGCCTTTAAGGCACAGAGTGAGCGGGCGTCAGCGAAGAGTGATATTGCCTCAGGTGAGGGAGAGCTCGCCAAACTGACGAACCAATATGCCAACTACGCGATAAGAGCGGGTCAGTATTACCTGCTGGCGCCGCAGGATGGCCAGATCGTTAAGGCCACTAAGGCCGGTATCAATGAGATGGTGAAGGAAGGGGAAAAGCTGGTGGAGATCGTTCCGGTACAGGCTACACATGCAGTAGAGCTATACGTACGGCCGCTGGACCTGCCGCTGGTATCCCGGGGGCAAACGGTACGGTTTATGTTCGACGGGTTTCCGGCCATTGTGTTTAGCGGATGGCCACAGGCTTCGTATGGTACGTTCTCGGGGCGCATCGTAGCAGTGGAGAATACGGTGAGCAGTAATGGAAAGTTCAGGGTGCTGGTGGGCGAAGATGCGGATGACAGGCCATGGCCACCCGCCCTTAAAATGGGGACGGGTGCATCCGGCATTGCGCTACTGAAAGATGTGCCTATATGGTATGAACTCTGGAGGAACATCAATGGCTTTCCACCGGACTATTACAAACAAAATGAAGACGATGCTAAGCAAAAGAAATAGGCTGATCTGTCTGTTGCTGTTTTTCGTTTCGGGCGTTCATGCGCAGGATTCGTCTTTTGTATTGACCGAAGATGAATTTGTAGGCCTGGTGAGGAAGTACCACCCCGTAGTAAAGCAGGCAGATATACAAGTAGCCCGTGCAGGCGCTGAGCTTCAGATGGCGCGCGGCAGTTTCGACCCATCGATCAATGCCGGCCTCGATAGAAAGTCTTTTGATGGAAAGCTGTACTACAGCTACTTTAATCCGCAGGTGAATATACCCACTTGGTATGGGGTAGATATAAAAGCAGGCGTCGAAGAAGTAATAGGTAACCGCGTATCTCCCGAAGCCACACTCGGGCAAACCAGCTATGTGGGCGTAAAGCTTACTGCTGCCAATATCATTTTTGATAAACGCAGGGCTGTGCTTACTGCGGCCCGTTCTTTTGTAAAGCAAACTGAGGCCGAGCGGGCACTCACCGTCAATGACCTGATCAACGATGCACTGAGCGCTTATTGGAACTGGGTGAGGGAATACCAGTCCTGGCAGATCATGTCGGCTGTTGTAAAGGTAAATGAGGAGCGGTTGCAGTTCGTGAGGCTGGAGTATGAGCAGGGTGCCCGCCCGGCAATAGATACTACGGAAGTGCTGGCCCAGTTGCAAAACTTCTACTACCAGCACGACAATGCGTGGATGTCATTCTTAAATGCAGGGCTGGAACTATCTAACTATCTCTGGCTCGACAACAATCAGCCTTTGGTGTGGAGTGAACAAATAAGACCTGCCGCCATCGAAATGGCGCATATGCAGCAGTTGCCCGCCATCGAAGAGTTGCTTGCGATGACGAGGTCAAACCATCCGAAGCTCAGAAGTGTGGGTTACAAAATAGATATCCTGGAGACTGACCGCCGCTTAAAAGCCATTTCTATTTTTCCGAAGCTAAGCATTAATGCCAACCTGTTGGGCAAAGGGTATGGTGTGCCGGACGAGGTGAAAACGCCATTGCTGCAAAACAACTACAAGGCCGGTGTCGACCTGTCTGTACCGCTTTTTTTGCGTGAGGCACGCGGGGCTTATCGCTCCGCAACATTAAAGCTGAATGATGCGCGGCTTACGCAGGACCAGGTATTGCTTCAGCTTGAAAATAAAGTGAAAAGCTACTACAATGACGTAGTAAGAACGGGCCGGCAAGTGGAGATATATGAGCAGGCATATAATAACTATCTGCGCTTGCTTAGCGGCGAGCGGCTTCGTTTCGAGACGGGTGAAAGCAGCTTGTTCCTGCTCAATTCGCGCGAGACCAAAGTGCTCGAAGCTGCACAAAAGCTGCAGGAGCTTAAAGTAAAATGGAACAAAAGCTATGTAGGCTTACTGTGGGCCACAGGGCAGCTTAGCTCCCTTTAGCTTTTCCTTTCTTAAAGCTATCCAGCGCGCTAAAGATTAGGTGGTGCAGAAAGTCGGCTAATGGCTTTGAGCTTTTTACGCCGCCAAAGTCGGTAAGGCGTGGTAAGTGATCTTTAAAATATAACTGGTGATGCGCCGTTTCGATAACTGTGCTACCAAGCGAATGAGGGAAAGGAAACCCCGGCTTATACTCCAGGAATACTTCTGCTATCCGGTGACAGAGGTCTTTGTATGGCTTAAATAGCATTGCCTTATTGTCTTCGGTCACATGTTTGGTCAGGTACGACTTATCGCCTTCCGAAATAACAATTTGGTGCAGTACGTTCTTGTCTATGTGCTCTAGTATAAATTGATCGGCCGCCTGGAAGGTCAGCAGCTTTATAATGATATTTATCTTCTCGGCCGGCTCTTTTATATTGTTGGTGTGGAATATCAACTGGTACTCCAGCCATGTCCAGAACCATGTGGTGATATAAGTAAGCAGCCGGTGTTTGTTCTCGAAGTATCTGTATATACTGGCTTCGGTTGTCCCTACCTGATTAGCCAGTTTCTTAAAAGTGAAATCTTCAAAACCGATCTCGTGTATCATTTTGATACCGTCCCGTATAATATTCCGTCCCAGTTCTGTCGACTCAGGGTCCCTCACGAATAGTGCGGGGTTCATTTTGATCTGTAGTTGTAGCTCCATCAGGAAAATAGCAGTGCTATAGCAAAGATAACGACAAAGATGGAATTGCCAGCATAGTAAATATTTATTCTATTATTTATGATAGTATTGCTATCATTTAAAATAGTTTTATTACTTTTGTGCTGTAAGCATGATAAAAATGGAAAAGTCCGGTATAGGAATCGTAACAAAAAATCTGGAGAACAACCTGTTGCTGGTTTCTTATGCTGTTGATTTTAACCATGCAGTGCGGGTTATGAGTAAGGCCACCGACGTGACATTTCCGCCTGGCTGCTGCCTGGTAACCGGAGACGCAGGGAGCGCGAAAGAGCTCTTAGCGTTTGGCCGCAGTTGCTCGGTACTCATCATTGAAGATATAAGCGCAGACACAATGGCGCTACGCCAACTACGAAGAGAAGGTGTAAATATATATCCGCAGCCCGAGGTAATCGACATTATCAGGAATAGATGCCTGCTAAAAAAGATACTCGGGCAAGCGTCGGTGCCTGTAGCCAATGCACGCGGCGTTTCGGGCAGAAACGATATTCACAACTACGCAGCAATGCTACCATCTTATCTGAAACGGTGTGACAGGAATGACGATAGAGATGGTGAAGGCATATGTCTGGTGCAGGATATTGATGAACTGCCGCATATAACAGATGGTCATTACATATTGGAGGCACCGGTACCGGTAAAGCAGGAATTTACAGTACTTATCTCCCGCAACGAAGCCGGGGTTGTTGAGTGTTATAGCCCTTTATGGATGGCTTTCGACGAAGAGCAGGTGTTTATGGACTTTAAGTTATGTCCTGATACGATAGAACCGGAACAGGCCATGGAAGCCGGGCAGATTGCGCTAAAGGTGGTAAACAACTTAAATGTTACGGGTTTTCTTGCCATCGAGATGTTTGTTACGGAGCACGAAAAGATAGTTGTAAACGATGTAAAACTGGCTTCCGGCTATCCCTTGCAAGAAGATGCTCCCTGTTCCGGCTTTGAGCGGAAAGCCAGGCGTTTACTTCGATTGATACCGGACGAAGCGCCTATAACGCCGGAGTCTCTTACTTCTGACCTGATAGAGCCCGAAGCCGCCAGAAGAGATTGCATAGCGCAGGCACTCAGGTCGATATTTTGCTTGCCCGGCAGTATCCTAAATAAGACGAGGAGGGCCAGGGTACTGGATACTCCGCTTGAGCCCCGCCTGCTGAGGGCAGTAATGATACGCCATATCCTTTCATCTAAAACACAACAGGCAAATGCAGTACACGTACTATAATTCGAAAATGATTGAATGCAGGAATTGTGTTTATGTATGGATCGTGATGCTTGTAATGCTGCACAGAACGTTGCAGCAAATTAATTCCTTAGGCTTATATGGCTTAGTTGAAAATTGGTTCGCTGAAGAATCATTATTGATAGAAGTAGTCAAAGGCGAAGTGTAACACTTCGCCTTTTTTATTTAAGAACGAACTATAACAAATATATATGCAACAAACACTCGACACGGTAGCAACGCAAGCATCTACCTCAAAGACAACGGCAACCCCAATTACAGTAGCCTACGGCGATGGCATAGGCCCTAAGATCATGCAAGCCACACTTCGCATCCTTGACGCTGCAGGTGCAGCATTGGATATCGAGGAAATTGAAATAGGTGAGCAGGTGTATCTGAAAGGCAATACCGCAGGGATAGCGCAGGAAGCCTGGGAGTCGCTCAGGAAAACTAAGGTGTTCCTGAAAGCACCCATTACCACTCCGCAGGGAGGAGGATTCAAAAGCCTCAATGTAACCACCAGAAAAGTGCTCGGGCTTTTTGCCAATGTGCGTCCATGTATCTCTTATCATCCCTTTGTGCAAACCAAGCACCCGGTAATGGATGTGGTCATCATCCGCGAGAATGAGGAAGACCTGTATGCAGGTATAGAGCACCAGCAGACAGATGAGGTAGTACAATGCCTGAAGCTGATATCGAGGCCGGGTACGGAAAAGATCATTCGCTATGCCTTTGAGTATGCAAGGGCTTATGGCCGTAAGAAGGTTACCTGCTTTACTAAAGATAACATCATGAAAATGACCGATGGCCTGTTTCATAAAATATTTGATGAAGTAGGACAGGAGTATCCGGAGTTGGAGAAAGAACACTGGATCATCGATATAGGCGCAGCGAAGCTTGCAGATACACCGGAGCTGTTTGATGTGATCGTGATGCCAAACCTCTATGGCGATATACTTAGCGATGTGGCTGCGCAGATCACCGGCTCGGTAGGGCTTGCGGGTAGCGCCAATATAGGCGACGGCTTTGCAATGTTTGAGGCCATACACGGATCGGCGCCACGCATAGCAGGGCAAAACAAAGCCAATCCATCGGGCCTGCTGCTGGGGGCAGTACAAATGCTGGTGCATATAGGCCAGGCAGATGTTGCAGAGAAAATTCAGAATGCATGGCTGAAAACGCTGGAAGACGGTGTGCATACCTACGACATCTACAAAGAAGGAACATCAAAGGAAAGATTAGGGACACAGGAATTTGCCGACGCAGTTATCGCCAGGCTGGGCCAGCGTCCGTCAGCGCTGAATCCTGTAGATTATTCAAAAGCCATTGGTGAGTTCAATGTAAAAGTGACGCCTCAAACACCGGCAGTCAAGGAACTGATAGGAGTGGATGTATTCCTCCATTATAAAGAGCGCAATGCAGAAAAGCTTGCCGAAGAGCTGAACCGGGTAAACTATACCAATATGAAGCTCAGAATGATAACGAACAGAGGTGTAAAAGTATGGCCCAACGGCTTCCCGGAAACCTTCTGTACCGACCACTGGAGATGCCGCTTCATGCTGGAGCAAAGGCAGGGCGTGAGTTACCAGGAGGTAATAGATCTGCTGCAGCGCATACTGAACAGAAGGCTGGATATCATCAAAACGGAAAACCTGTATATGCTGGATGGTAAGGATGCTTTCAGCGCAGGACAAGGACAATAACAAACTTTAATAAACGCAAAACACAAAACAAACAATATGGAATTTACACTTGTAAATGGCAGGTTCACTGCAGAAGAGGCACAGACCTTGCTCGCCAACCTTGTAAAGGTCAAAACAGATTTCCATCTTTCTAAGATAGATGTGGTAAACCAGTCGGAAGAAGACATCAAACATTCTGAAAAGAGGATAAAAGATATTGAGCGCGAATCGGGAAGGCTGAAAGATATGATACAGGCAGGGGCGTACAAACATGTAGGTATGCATGCTAAGCTGGTGCTGGAATTTGTGCCTGACTATGTAAACATGTAAGGGCAATAAGGCCGGATGGGGCTATGGCGCACTATCCGGCCTTTTCACAAAATCAATAACCGCAATCAAATAATAATGCATAAGTATAGAACTGAAGTTGGCACCAATATAGAAAGGGCAGCGGGCATCCTGCTGACCGGGGGCGTTGTTGCTATGCCAACTGAAACCGTGTACGGACTCGCCGGAAATGCTTATAGCATCAACGCGATAACTACCATTTTTGAGGTAAAGATGCGGCCGTTCTACAACCCGCTGATCCTGCATGTGGAGTCTGTCGAACAGTTGTTGAAGCATTCAACGGAAGTGTCACCGCTGGCTATAAAGCTGCTGGAAAAGTTTAGTCCCGGCCCCTTGACCGTGATTGTACCCAAGACCAGTGTAGTGCCCGATCTGATCACTAATGGCCTGCCTGACGTAGCTATTAGGATACCCAACCACGAGGTGGCACTACAACTGCTAAAAATGTCCCCTTTCCCATTGGTGGCGCCTAGTGCAAACCGCTTTATGAGGCTAAGCCCCACCACTGCCGGGCATGTACTGGAGCAGCTTGGCGGAAGCGTACCTTATGTATTGGATGGCGGGCCATGTACATCTGGTATAGAATCGACGGTAGTTAGAGTCAAGGATGATGTAATCGAAGTGCATAGGGTAGGGGCAATTACTATAGGGCAATTGAAAAAAGTACATCCCAATGTAGTGCTGGCGGTCGAGGGTAATTCGCCAAGCCCGGGTAGGATGAAACAGCACTATTCTCCCCTTACTCAGATGATATTGACCGATGACATGGAGCGGACCATAAAGCTGCTGAAGGGTGGTAAGGTAGGTGTGCTCACATTCAGCAATACCTACCGTGCACCGGAGGGTGCATTGACGATGAATCTGAGCCCCGCCGGCAGCCTGGAAGAAGCAGCACAAAACCTGTACAGGCATCTATATGAGCTTGATAAAGCGGACCTCGACTTTATCGTTACTGCGCTGCTACCCGACATAGGGTTGGGCCAGGCCATTAATGATCGACTGCGGCGGGCTGCTTCTACAGCTGCTTGATGTTTTCTCACACTTTTACAATAACATTTTTACACAAAGACTCCAATGCAATTCGATCTGCTGATCAGTAATATTACTAGTCCTACACTTCTGTTCTTTCTTCTAGGCATTATAGCCAGTCTTGTAAAAAGCGATCTTGAGATACCGCCATCCACCTCTAAGTTCATTTCCCTTTACCTGCTGTTCTCTATTGGCTTCAAAGGAGGCCAGGAGCTTTCGCATAGTGTGATGAGTACTGAAATAGCGCTTACCCTGGTGCTGGCAGTTACCTTTGCGGTAGTAGTACCCATCTATACATTCTTCTTCCTCAAAAGAAAATTCAGCATCGAGAATGCCGGGGCGATAGCTGCGGCCTATGGCTCGGTGAGTGCAGTTACTTTTGTTACTGCCATTTCTTTTCTGGACAATATGGGCATCCCTTACGGCGGCCACATGGTAGCCGCAATGGCGCTGATGGAAGCGCCTGCCATAGTGGTTGGCGTCATGTTGATGCGCAGATTCTCGAAAGACATGGACCAGCGCCATAGTGTACGCAGCCTTCTGCGCGAGTCCCTCACCAACGGATCGGTGCTGATGATACTGGGCAGCCTGGTAATAGGGCTTGTGGCCGATGTAAAACAGGCCGAGGGTATCAAACCTTTTACTACCGATATCTTCAAAGGCTTCCTAGCTATATTCCTGCTCGAGATGGGTATGGTAGCAGCACGGCGCTTTCAGTCCTTCAGGGCCAATGGTGTATATGCTGCGGTTTTTGCGCTCGTATTTCCGCCGGCGAATGGGCTGTTGGCGCTCGCAGTCACTCATGATATGGATATGGCACCGGGCAACAAGCTGCTATTTACCATACTCGCTTCCAGTGCCTCTTATATCGCCGTACCTGCTGCTATGCGGCAGATAGCGCCCAAGGCCGATCCAGGGTTATATATACCTATGGCGCTTGCGATTACCTTTCCGCTCAATATTACTTTGGGGTTGCCGATTTATTGGTTGCTTTTAGCGGTATAACCTTAATGGTCAAAAGACTTTACAGGCAACAGCAGCAGAACTTGAACGTTTGGAATATAGATGAGTCTATTGATGCATTACCCTTCAGCTCGGGTCAATATCAAGAAATAGAAAAGCCGAAGGTAGACATCTTCAGCCCTGATTACTCTAATACCTAAAATTTTGGGTGTCGGGTTTTGCTCCTGATGCAAAAGCCGAGGATAAAACCAAGCACCCCGCCGACGATTACAGCCATAACAGTATTTAGTTGATCAATTAATAAAGCTTGTGTTGTCATGCAAAGGGGTTTAATAATCGTATGGATTAATTATGTATGATGTGTCTATGCAGGGCATCATTCTTTCTATGAGCGGCGCGGCTTCGTAAGGTGTACGACCATCGAGCACAACGCCCGATTTATCTAAGTGGTTCGTTACGCCTACGACTTTTAAAAATGCCTGCTGACATACTACTAATACGTTTAGCTGGTATGCTTCCCATAAATTACCGAACAGCGCGTTAACTTCTCGGTGTTCAGTTTCTGTAAAATCAGCAACGCAACCGCTAGCGTCCGAACGTAGATTTAGCGTGTCTTTATCGACCTGGTTAGTGACGTGCTGAATGATGTTGTATACAAAGCTCCATTGGTATGGATGGCAATAAATCCGGCGCGGGCCGCGTGTCTCGATCTGAAATGTTTGCCCGTTTAAGGCTATCGGCTGATGTTGAATATTTTTCATTTATAGCAATTAAGCAGTTGAAGAAAGAAGGGTAGTGCAGGGGTTATTCAGCCTGCTACACCTTGTTGAAAACAATAGCGGCTTTTACGAAGCCCATCGGTATGCCTGGAAGTTCGCCCGGCTCGTTGTTGTTTGGCTGTTCTTCTATCGGATGGCATATTAGCCGGTGGCCGTCTGTATGATTGCTATTGTATCTGCTATATGCTTTTACGAGCTGGTAGCAATTGGCGCTTCCATTGTCGGAAAGCTTCACTAATAGAATCGCTTCGCCGTTTTCACGCAGATAGGCGGGTAACTCCCAAGGTGCAAGCGTAGACAATAACATGTTATTAGCCCCTGCAAATACCAGCATATTTTTAAACGGCTTTCCGTTGCTGCTCAGGTGGCGTGTAAGAGCGTCAAGCTTTGCCGCTGTTTCTTCGGTTGCTATGACGCTTGCTGTTTCGACTTGCGGCAATTCAGAGGGCACCCGAACAGGTAAGGGGCCTGTAACTAATTTTTCTGCACCGTCTTTTAACGGCTGTTTGCTTTCTTGGTTTGGTTGTACCTTTGCCATACAATTTGATTTTGATGCTTTTGAAATTGAGTTGTTAATGCCCCTGCTTACTTTCCACGGTCGCAGGGGTATTTTTATTAATCTCGCTTGAAATCTGAATAGTGCATTAGCTCAGATTTTCGGGCTTTAAAGCGCTGTTTATTATTGAGCGCTTCGATAGCACCCAGCCGATGAATGAATAGCTTTTTACCGGTTTCCTGCAAATACAAGGTTGATAGGTGGAACACTTTTCGTTCTTTATCGTCCAATAATATCGGAAGCTCCGCAATGCTATAGTCTATTGAAAATCCGTTGTTTTCACATGCACGATTCAAGTCTTGTAAAGCAACAGCGTTGTTGCTGGTAATTGTGACGCTGTTGTCGGCTCTTTTGAATTGTATCATAATTCTCTCCCTTGATTAGTTTGCTAATGATGTGCTTTTGAACGCTTGTGCAATTCTCAAGGAGGCGTGAAGACCTTGATAGGGTACGCGGCCTGTTTTGTGATTAACAAAGAATGTTAGAGCCTTTACAAACTTTTCGCCTTTATAGTTGTCAGCGTACCATGTGTAGAAGTTCGGTATGCTCATTTCGACCTCAACGAACTCTTTGAAAGCATTGTACGTTACAGTGATTCGCGTGAGCGCTTTTTTAAGCGGAAAACGGCTATCGGTGCAGTAGGCGTAAAGCTGGCCTGAAAATGCACCAGGTGCAAACGTTGCGACATTCAGAAGTCCTTTAGATGTGTTGCCTTGGTAGCTCATAAGAGTAAAGTTATTTGCTTATTGTTTTATTGTAAGACAAAAATACAGCAACTTTTGAAAATGCAAGCGTTTTTTAGCGGTATCTGAAAAAATATTTTTGTCTTACAGTATTAGCTATTATTTGTTACTTTGTGTTTTTGTAAGACGTTTATAAATGGCAAGACCTAAAAAGAGTGCAGACGCGCCCGAAACAAGGCCCGTAACTGTACGTATGCTAAGCGATACAGTATATAAGCTAATAGTGATAGGTAATCCGCAATATCAAAGCCTTACGGATAAGGTAAATGAGGCTTGCGAAGATTTAGTTGCACGCTATGAAAGGAAGAACGGCCCAATAGCTGAAGAAGAAATTGAGAAGGCCCGCGCTGCTTTAAGCAAAAAGAAATAAAGCATGGTGATACTTACCTATACCAGCGAGGGCAAAGAAATCAGGATCGAAGCCAGAAAGCGTATTATTGAAGCGCTTCCTAATGGTGGGGCATTGGTATCATTCTATGATAAAAATTACCAGCTCCAAAGGCTTATACTGGATGTAGGGGAATACGGCACGTTTCAAGCCAAAAGAACCAAGCTACGAACACCGGCGCAAAAGGATGAACTTAAAGAACAATGGCATGATATACGCCAACTGAATAAGCTATACCCTATATACGAGCCGGACAAGATGCGCTATTACAATGAAAAGATAGTAGAGTATGAGAACCTTAAAGCGGCACGAAAGTATGATGCCGCTATTGCTATAGGCCGGGAGCTGCGAGAAGCTTTGCGGCATATTATAGAAATCAAAGCCAAGAAATTAGGGTTGTAGGTGTAGCGCCTGTTTAATGAATAGCCTTTTTTGTCGTCGTTAGCCTTATTAAACTTGATTATATGCGTGTGACGTGCGCGCGGGCGCGTGTGCGCGCAAAGAAACGATCACCGCTAAGAGTGGCTATTGCGTTTGCCCAATATCCGGGTGTTGCGCCGTAGAACCGCTTTAGATACCACTGTTTCCCTTTGCGGGGGGGGGGCGGAACGTTGCAGCGCTCCAACACCTTTCTTAGCCTCGCAGCGTCGTTATGCAGGGTAAGCGCTACCGCCTCGATCCTAATTACTTCTTTCATTATGTCTTCGTAGTGAATGAGCTTCTTTGCCGTAATAGTTGTGGTGAAACTATTACACAAAGTTTTCTATTTTCACTTTATGATACAGGGGTTAATAGACTTCATAGTTGGTGACATCCAAGTAAAGCCAGAATTTGACGAAATAGTATTTGGAATCGAAAATGAAGCGTACACAGGTATCGAATTCGCCGTAAAGCCAAGTGTAGGCGAAATGATAAAGGTGCAAGAGTTTCTACGGCCCGGAAACTTGCCAATATTTGAAATCCAATACCACCGTTATTTCGACCTTCAGCTATACTTTACGATAAGCAAAGTGTTACATCATAAAGATGATAATGGGCACTGGATAGCAGTAACCTTAGATGCAACCGCGAACATCAAAGAGGAAATACTATTACTTCCATAGGTCAGCCGTAATGCCTATGCTCATGTTGTGTCTTACTGTTGTTGATATGAAGGTCTTTAGCTGGATTTCGTATCCGGCGCTATTTTAAATCGCATATCTTAATTGTTTTTCCCTCTTTGTTGTTATTATTCTAGGATGCCATTCAGCATTGATATAGAGACTTGGTCCTAAACCATGGTTTAGTATCTCGCGGCCCTGATTATCCGGCATTACCACTCTTTCAATGTTGCTTGGCCTAGTTTTGCATAGTTATTTATAGAAATAGTCCACTCTGATTTGTTTGTTTGCATATGTGTTGCTAAGTTTGTGGTATAGTTTATTGAATTAATCATAAAAAATAGTCCAGTAAGAAGGTCCGCTACATGACACAGAGAAATGATATATTAACGGAAAGTTTGCTACAACTAGCTAGGATCGCATTGACGGGCCGCGAACAGGATATCCAGCTGGTTATTCATAGAATCACCAAGAAGGTCAAAGCTGTAGATCCGACAATATCGGATGCGCTAACGCAGCTACTACAAGAGGCGCCAACGCGATCTACCCCGCTAAGAAGACATGCAGATGTTCCGCTGCCTGTTGACGTAGATTCCCGTTTACACCTCTTGCGGGTGGAAAATACGGAGCTCGATCATGAGCTAGTTCTTTCAGATGAGTTGAGAATTTCAATAGATCAGGTGATTTCAGAACGTAGGAACACAAGAGCCTTGGCGGCTCATGGTTTACAACCGACAAAGTCGCTGCTGCTCGTTGGTCCGCCCGGAGTAGGTAAAACCATGGCTGCAAAATGGTTAGCGAAGCAATTAGGTAAGCCGCTACTGGTTTTAGACTTAGCCGCTGTCATGAGTAGTTATTTAGGGCGCACCGGAAATAATATTCGTTTCGTTCTTGACTACGCTAAAAAGGCAGACTGTGTGCTTCTTCTCGACGAACTCGATGCTATAGCGAAGCGACGTGATGACTCCAGCGAAATAGGGGAGTTGAAACGGTTGGTAACTGTATTACTGCAAGAGATAGATGATTGGCCGTCAACTGGAATACTAATAGCGGCTACAAATCATCCGGATTTGCTTGATCCTGCTGTATGGCGTCGCTTCGAGAGAGTCTTAAACTTTCCAAGGCCGGCACAACAGCAAATTGCCACGTTTATAAATACTTTGTTAGCTGGTCGCACGGTTACCAGCGATCATTGGAGTCAAATACTCCCTGTATTGTTTGAAGGCAATTCCTTTAGTGAAATCGAAAGGCAGATACAAAATATAAGACGAGCGTCAGCGGTAACAGAAAGGCCTTTGGATGCTGTGTTAGGAGAATTGCTTAATGCGGTGAAACATCTCCCTAAGGATCGCAAGGCGGCTATCGCAGAGTCTTTGATGAACAGTGGCGTGTCTCAGCGTCAGGTCAGTGAAATTACCGGTTTGGCAAGAGACACGGTGAGGAAGCTTAAAAATGAATAACTAAATAGTTTTTTTATATGAAGCAGAAGCAGAACTTTTTACTTGGTAAAGGCGAGAGACTCACGGAGAATGTAGTCATAAATACCGGTGGAGGACCAAAGATACCCCCATACACTTTTGGGGAAGCTAAAGCGAGACTCCAACCAATGCTTGATAATGTTGTAAAGCAAATTGACGCGCTTCCTGATGAGGCCTGCCCCAATGATTATGCTATGGCAACACTTACTCTTAATCCGGAATATATCGCGAAGTCTTACCATCCTAAAGAGCTGCTTCGAGCTGTTGGGCTTGAAGCGGTAGGTAGTCGTTCACGCAGGATTACTCCTGAAAATCGAAGTAAGGGACGTGAGCCTGAGGAAACCGTTACAACCGAGTTGTTCGTTGTTGGAAAACGTCAGGCTTTCCGACGCTGGGCGACTGATTTAAGTAAATGGCAGGAGTCTTTATCGCCCGGTGCGAACCAAATAGTTGAGCTGGAAGAGGTCTCTTTCCCTAAAGCGTCTTCAAAGCTAAAGGGAACAAAAGATGCGGCGGCAAATGATGTCTTTGAAGTGGTTCTTCATATGACTGAAGATGACGGAGAAACTGGTAGCCTCGGTGAGTTCAAGCAGTACTTGGGCAAACTCAAAATAAATACAAGGTTTGACCGTCGCTTCTATGCTGGTGGTCTCTGCTTCGTTGAGATAGAGGCGCCGAAGAAAGCTGCAGAGGACATAGCACGGTTTAGTTTAGTTAGGGTGGTCCGTAAGATGCCGAAACTGCGTTTATTGAAGCCCGCATTCAGGACTTCGGATTTTATTAAATCAGTTGCTATTCTGCACGAGCAGGAGCCGCTTGACGAAAATGTAAGGGTGGCCATATTCGACGGCGGTATTCCAGATGATCACCCGATTACCAGGTGGGCTACACCATATGATGCTGATGGAGTAGGTGATCCATGCGATTCGCTTTATGAACACGGGGTTGGGGTTACGTCTGCATTGTTGTTTGGACATATCGAGCCGGGCAAGGTCCTTCCGCGTCCTTTTTCTTACGTTGATCATTACCGTGTTTTGGACTCTCGCCCTGGTAGTAATCCTTTTGAGCTTTATGAAGTTCTCGATCGCATAATTAACGTTCTTGACACAAAGAACTACGATTTTATCAATATTAGCCTTGGGCCAATCCTGCCGATTGAAGATGATGAGATTCACGCATGGACAGCGGTGCTCGATGAGCATTTGTCTGATGGTGAGACTCTTGCTACAATTGCTGTCGGGAACGATGGGGACGGTGACAAATCAATAGGTGCCAATCGAATTCAAGTGCCTGCAGACTGCGTGAATGCATTGAGTGTGGGAGCTTGCGATGTGCCGGATGGTGGTTGGAAAAGGGCATTTTACAGTTCTGTGGGTCCTGGTCGTAGTCCAGGCATTGTTAAGCCTGATCTCGTTGATTTCGGTGGGTCAGTAGGTCGGCCCTTCCTAACGCTAGACGCTATTACGGGGACGAAACTAACGCCAACTGGAGGAACGAGCTTTGCGGCTCCAGCTACGTTACGCATGGGTATTGGAGTAAAATCACATTTTGGTAATTCGCTAAGTCCGTTGGCTATTAGAGCGCTGCTTGTCCATTGTGCCGAGCCAACAGATATTGATCGGTTTGAAGTCGGCTGGGGAAGGGTATCACGTTCTGTAAATGATATCGTGGTGTGCGAAGATAACGTCATGAGAGTGGTCTTTCAGGGTACAATACGCGCCTCTAAGTATCTGAGGGCGCCAATTCCGTTACCGAACATACCACTGAAAGGAAATGTCAAATTAAAGGCAACACTATGTTATGCTACTGCGTGCGATGCGCACCATCCGGATAATTATACCCGAAGCGGACTGGAAGTAACGTTCAGGCCTCACAAGGATAAAAAACGTAAGGTTCAACCTGGAGAGCCTATACCACTACATCCCATATCTAAATCGTTTTTTCAAAAAGAACAGAAGTCATTTTTGACTGAAGAGGAATTACGGCGCGATGCCTGGAAATGGGAAAATTGTTTGCATGGTGATGTGACCTTCCGAGGAACAAGTCTCAATGGTTCATTCTTTGATATACACTACAATGCTAGAGCTGAAGGTCGCAATGATACAAGGTCACAAGAGTTGGCGTATGCTTTAGTGGTAACTGTTGAAGCAAGAAGTGGTATTGATTTGTACAACCAAGTGATAAGAAAGTATGCGACCATTCTTGAGCCTCTCATTCCTCTCGTAGACATACCAATCTCCGTAGCCGTTTAGAGGGTGCGGCTTATTCTAACCTTGCCCCAAGAATTACCCCAAAAAGAAAAACGCCTTGTAATCTATTGATTTACAAGGCGTTAAGCGTTTTAAACGTAGTCCGACCTGGATTCGAACCAAGACAAACAGAACCAAAATCTGTTGTGCTACCTTTACACAATCGGACTGTTTTCCCTGCTTCGGGGATGCAAATGTAAAGACGGTTTTTCAAAAGGCAAAATTTTTTGACAATTAATTTTTTCCAATTGCAATGCGGCATCAATTTTTTGTGCTTCAATTTGGGATTATAGCGGTCGAAAAACCATCTTTTTCCAGTAGGTTTGTAATTGTATCTTTCTAACACAAAGCACTCATGTCTCTTGCGGCTAATCCGCGTCAGTTCGTAGTTCGGTTCATATTTATTGCTATTGCGCTGGTCATCCTTACCAGGCTATTTTTTCTACAGCTATTTGAGGATCAGTATAAGATAATGGCAAACGATATAGCCATATACCGGAAGGTCGTGTACCCTCCGCGCGGTGTCATCTACGACCGTAAAGGGAAGGTAATGCTCTACAACCAGGTAGTGTACGATCTGGTCGTAACGCCCAATAACATCCCTAAAAATCTGGATACTGCTGCGCTATGTACGGTGTTAGGCATCGATGAGCCTACGTACATCAAGATGCTGCATAAGACAAAGATGAAGAATGGCCCTATGCGCAAGGGCAACTTCCTGGAGGAGTTGACGCCCGAGCAAACGGCACGTTTTCAGGAAAATATATACCTGTTCCCAAGCTTCGAGCTGGTGGAGCGCTATATACGGTCTTATCCCGATCCCCACGGTGCTGCTTTTTTGGGTTACATCGGCGAAGTATCTCCCGGCATGCTGGCGCAGGATCGCTACCGTTCTTATAATCAAGGTGACTATACAGGATTGAGTGGTCTTGAGAAAAGCTACGAGGAAGTACTGCGTGGCCAGCGTGGTGTGTACTTCCTGGAGCGCGATAACTTTAACCGTCCTCGTGAGCCTTATAAGCGTGGTGCACTGGACACACAGGCAGTAGCAGGGCGAAGCCTGCAACTATACCTCGATGCGGAATTGCAAGCCTACGCCGAGAAGCTGATGGTGAACAAGATAGGCAGTGCCGTAGCCATCGACCCTAAGACGGGTGGTATACTAGCAATGGTAAGCTCACCAGGTTATGACCCCAACCTGCTGCGTGGCCGCGAACGCTCCAAAAACTTCTCTAAACTATACCTCGATGCTACTAAGCCGCTGCTCAATAGGGCTACACAGGCATCGTACCAGCCAGGCTCTACTATGAAGCCTATGACGGCGCTCATAGCGCTGGATGTTGGGGCTATTACATCCAGTTTTGGCTATCCATGCGGTGGTGGATACTATAGCTGCGGCAGGCGTATCGGTTGTACCCACTCGGGTGGTGGGCACGCGGCCAACCTTAGGTTGGCGATTGCAAACTCCTGCAACGCCTACTTCGTACACATCTTCCGACTGATAGCCGATGCTAAGCGGTTCGCAGGGGTTAAGAATGGTACCCAGGCCTGGAGCGAATATTGCCGCGCGTTTGGCTTCGGGCATCCGTTGGGTGTAGATATTCCGTACGAAAAAGGCGGGCTACTGCCGGATAGCAACCTGTATAACAAAATGTATCGCGGTAGCTGGAACTCTTGTACTAACCTCTTCGTAGGTATGGGGCAGGGCGAGATAGCACTGTCGCCGATGCAGCTGGCCAATGCCATGTGCCTGATTGCCAACAAAGGCTACTACTACATACCCCATTTCGTGAAGTCGATAGACAGCAATGCTAAAGACACTGTACTGGCTCCATATCTTGAAAAGCACAAGGTGACGAATATCCCTGATACCATATTCTCCATAGTGGGTCTGGGTATGCAGGATGTGGTTGATAAAGGTACGGGTAAGGTAGCCCAGCTACCGGGCATGGAGATATGCGCTAAAACCGGTACGGTGGAGAACAAGGCAGTCGTACACGGTCAGGCTATGAAGATGAAGGACCACTCGGTATTCGTGGCCTACGCACCACGGCAAGACCCTAAAATAGCCATTGCCGTGATTGTAGAGAATGCAGGTTTTGGTGCTACATGGGCGGGGCCTATCGCCAGCCTGATGATCGAAAAATATCTGAAGGACAGTATAGCAACCAACAGGAAACACCTGGAGCAAAAGCTATATGGCGCTAACCTTATTACAAAGTATACCTATATCATCGACTCGGCGCAGCGTCTGAAAGACCGTGAGCGCGAATTGAGACGTATGGCTGTAAAACGCTTTGAAGATAGTGTGCAACACCGGAGAGACTCAATCTACGTAACCAGATGGCTGCACAAGACATATATTAACAAACCGAAGAAGGATTAAGATAAAATGAGTACAAATACCAAGTCGCTATTTGGCAGGCTCGATGCATTGTTAGTGTTCCTCTACATCACCCTTGTACTTATTGGTATCACCACGGTATTCTCAGTTACCTATCGCAGCACCGATCCTACCATCTTTATGATGGAGAAGAACCATATGAAGCAGGCTACGTGGCTGGGTATATCCCTATTCGTAGGGTTGCTCATCATATTTACCGATAGTAAGTTCTTCTCATCGGTAGCTTACTTGTCTTACACCATAGGTATATTCCTGCTTATCATTACCATATTTGCAGGTGTCAATGTAAAGGGGTCGCACTCATGGCTTGGCTATGGCGCCGTGCGCTTTCAGCCGGGTGAGGTCTGTAAGATCTTTACATCACTGGCCATTGCAAAGTTTCTATCATCGCCCGAGATCAATTTTAAGACACTCAAGCACCGTATTATAGGCGTTGCACTTGCGCTGCTGCCTTCCATCATCATTATCCTGCAAAAGGAAACAGGTCTCGCGCTGGTGTATTTTTCTTTCTTTCTGGTAATGTACCGCGAGGGGCTCCCGCATGCTATTCTAATTACCGGTTTCTCATTGATTGCTCTTACCGTGGGTACGCTGCTGCTCGATCAGTATACGCTGCTTATCATCATCTGCGTATTAGCTGTGTTGGTAGGGCTGCTGATGATGAAAGCTTTGAAGCGCGACTGGAATGCGCGTATCATCTTTGTGGCAGTAGTGGCTATATGTATCGGCTTTTCGCAGTTTGCAGTGCCATTCGTTTTCAAAAATGTAATGCAGGGCTACCAGATAGAGCGTATCTACTCCATGTTTGGTACTGATGTACCCGAAGAATACAAGAAGACCAGCAGCGAAGACGAAGAGGTCGCAGACAAGGCCAGCACATCCGACTATAATGTTACCCAGTCAAAAATTGCCATTGGTTCGGGGGGGCTGTATGGCAAGGGCTTCCTGAACGGAACATCAACAAAAAACAACTTTGTACCTGAGCAGCATACCGATTTCATCTTCTGTGCCATTGGCGAGCAGTTTGGCTTTGTAGGCAGCGGCATACTCATCCTTGTATATGTATCGCTTATGATGCGTATCCTGTTCATTGCCGAGCGGCAGCGGTCTGCTTTTACAAGGGTATATGCGTACTGTGTGGCATCCATCCTGTTTTTTCACTTTGCCATCAACCTTTCTATGACCATTGGGCTGGCCCCTGTAATTGGTATCACCCTGCCATTGCTCAGCTATGGAGGGTCGTCTTTGCTGTCGTTCAGTATCCTGATATTTATCTTAATACGACTCGATGCCGACCGACAAGTTCTGATACGTTAACTTTGCAGCAGCATGGCAAAGATATTTCCGCTTTCAGAAGGGCATTTCACGATAGGGCACGATAAGGAATTTGTCCCGTTCGATATAGAAACCGATGAACTGAATGACCGCCCGACGGGCTCACTGTTGGTAGAAATACAACCCTTTCTGATAGTGACGGACAAGGACGTGATAGTGCTGGATACAGGCCTTGGATATGCAACCAGTTACGGGAGCCTTCAGATACACGAAAATATCCGTCAAACCGGCTATTCATCAGAGCAAGTCACAAAAGTGCTGCTGTCGCACCTGCACAAAGACCATGCGGGCGGCGTAATACAGAAAGACGAGAGTGGGAGTGTAAAGATGACCTTCCCGAATGCAGACTACTATGTATACCGGCCGGAAGCTGATTTTGCGCTGAAGACGGGCAGGCCATCCTTCTTTCCTGAAGATTTGGAGCCGTTGTTAGCATCGGGACAAGTAAAATGGTTAGATGGTGAGGACGGCGATATCGATGGCTATATACGGTTTACGCACTCTG
Source organism: Sphingobacteriales bacterium (assembly GCA_004144175.1). GTDB lineage: Bacteria > Bacteroidota > Bacteroidia > Chitinophagales > Chitinophagaceae > Polluticoccus. Next base: position 12,790 of record SEFT01000015.1, on the reverse strand, counting down.
GTGGGCATAGCCCGCAGCATATCGTATTCTTTATAGACGATGGTACGGATAAGATATTCTTCGGTGGCGATGAAGCGCCGCAGCTAAAGCAGATGAAGATAAAATACGTAGCCAAGTATGATTATGATGGTAAAAAAGCGATGGCCCTGCGTGAGCAGTATGCTCAGCAAGGCCGTCAGGAAGGTTGGCGTTTTTTATTTTATCATGATGTAAAAACGCCGGTTGCAAAGTTGTAGCGGCTAGCGGTGTCTGCCCTTGCCTTTACCCTTGGGGCCGCCGCCTTCATTGCCACGGCGGTCTTTCAATTCTTTTACCAATATCTTTCTAAAGTCGCGCTCTGCTACATACAGGTCGGAGAGCTGCCTGGCCGATATTACCTGTAGGAGTTCGGCTTTATACTTCTTTTTCAGCCTTAGCTCGGCCTCCTGGTACTCCAGGTTGTCCTCTACATACTTGCGTGCTTTGTCTTCATCCTGGTTGTCCTTGTTTTGTCCACGGTACTGCTGGAAGAAAGACTTACGTGTAGCACGTAGTTCCTGCTCATATTGGTTGTACACCGGCCAGAATCTCGATGCCTGTTCGGGTGTCAGGTGGATCTTGTCTGTAATGAATCCAACCTTGATGTTTTTGATCCTTTCACCACGCTCACCCCTCGGCTGCGCAATCGCCGTAGCGCTCAGCAGCAGTAGCGTAAACATATATATTACCTGTTTCATTTTCGTTATTCGTTTCATAATGTTTCCTCCCAACCTGTTTCGTTGAGGTAGTACTCAATTTCTTCAGCATTTACTTTGTCCAGCCCGTTGATGTTGGCAACTGCCTGCATATCGCGTACCTCAGGGTCCATATCAGTAAAGTTCTGGTCCACGTAGTCGTTCAATACATTATTAGGTACCGATGCAAGGGCCGTTTCGGTGCTCACGGTATCAACAGCTGGCGTCAGCATTTTATAAGAGCCTACACTAATGCCGAGCAGCAATACCGCTGCCGCAGCCCATCTGAGTGTTTTACCAACCTTGCCCAGCAAAATAGTTTTTGTCTTTCGCTCGACAGTTATTTCATCCGCTTGTTTAGCTGCTTGCCGCAGTTGTTGTGGCAAGCCTTCAAAGTACCCCGCAGGTGTGGCAAATGGCATTGCCTTCGGCATATCGGCCAGTGCATCAGATGCCTTAGCAGCATTTAGTAATTGCTCGGGCAACATTTGGAAATAGCCTTGCGGCACGTCAAATGGGGTATTGGTACGTTCTATTAATAATGCGGCAGATGGCTGAAATATCCGGCCGGTTATATCGTTGTTCAATGAATTGAAATATCCTTCCGGCACCATATATGGCATCACGCGCGACATACCAGCCAATGGGCTATCCATCTCCTCCAGTTCTTTTATGATGTCGTTCGGTTTCATATCAGTTTGACTTATAAATGATTCAATCGTTTAATTGATGAGAAAAGCTTCTACTTTTTTAACAGCATGGTGGTAAGATGCCTTCAAAGCCCCTACCGATGTGTCTAAAACTGTAGCCATTTCTTCATAGGGCATCTCGTCGTAGTATCTCAGGTTAAATACGATCCTTTGCTTCTCTGGCAGGCTATTGATGGCCTGCTGCAGTTTCCACTCCAGCTTATTCGCATCAAATCCTTTCTGTGCTACCAGTTTATTTTCAAGGCTGCCTTCATTATCGTTGCTCAAAGATATAGACGAGCGCTTTTTTTGCTGCTCCAGCCAGGTAAGGGTTTCGTTTGTTGCGATCCTGTATAGCCAGGTATACAAATTGGCTTCTTCTCTAAATTCCCCAAGGTTCTTCCACACCTTTATAAATACATTCTGGAGTACATCGTTCGCGTCTTCATGCTCTACGACCATACGGCGCACATGCCAATACAAGCGCTCCTGGTACTTACGTACCAGTTGGGTAAAGGCTGCTTCACGGGTCTTTTCGTTCCGGAAGGCCGCTAATATCATGTGGTCTTCTGCCTGGGCTGCCTGATCGGCCATGGGCGTAATTGTTTACAATATTATAGACTAAAATAAACTGCAAAAGTTTAATAAGTGCGTAAATATTTCCATGCCACGTAGATTTGCAGTTTCTTATGAAATCATTCAAAGATTTTAGAATCATTTTCTTTGGTACACCCGACTTTGCGGTAGCATCGCTCAGGGCAATAGTAGAGGCTGGTGCTCAGGTAGTTGTAGTTGTGACAGCGCCGGATAAGCCTGCCGGCAGAGGCATGCAATTACACGCTTCAGCAGTCAAGCAGTATGCCCAGTCTGTTGACCTGCCGGTGCTACAGCCTGAGAAATTAAAAGATCCTATATTCATCAGCGAACTAAGAGGTTACAATCCCGATCTGCAGATAGTAGTTGCTTTCAGAATGTTACCCGAAGCTGTATGGAGTATGCCGCCGTTGGGCACTGTAAACGTACACGCTTCACTGCTGCCACAATACCGGGGCGCAGCGCCCATTAATTGGGCAATCATCAATGGCGAGACCGAAACAGGTGTGACCACCTTTAAGCTGAAACACGAAATAGATACCGGCAACATCCTGATGCAGGAAAAAGTGGCCATAGAGCCGGAAGACAATATAGGCAGCCTGTATGAGAAACTGATGAACCAAGGGGCAGCCCTGCTGGTAAAGACAGTTCAAGGACTGGCCGAAGGTTCACTTAATGAAATATCGCAGGATGTGGCTACAAGTACCCTGAAGCACGCACCTAAGATATTTAAGGAGACTGCCCTTATCGACTGGACTAAGCCGGTTAAAGATATTCATAACCTGGTGCGCGGATTGTCGCCTATACCCGCGGCGTACTGTATGTTTCAGTGGAAAGTCCTGAAAATATACCGTTCGCATTACGAGGTGGCGCAGCACGATAAAGAGCCGGGCGATTTCGATACGGACAATAAGACGTATTTACGTTTTGCAGTCGCAGATGGCTGGCTATATGCCGATGAGTTGCAGTTAGAAGGTAAGAAACGGATGGATGTAGAAGCTTTCTTAAGAGGCTATCGTATTTAGCCTGTCAATAAAGTACTCTGTAGCCAGCTCATAACCTTTCAATCCTAACCCTGTAATGCAGCCGGCGCATTTTTCGGCAGTGTAAGACTGCCGTCTGTAGGGTTCGCGTGCATATATGTTTGATATATGTACTTCCACTACAGGTATGTCTATGGCTGCGATAGCATCAGCAAGTGCTATACTGGTATGGGTATAGGCACCCCCGTTTAGGATGATACCCTGCATCTTACCGCGGCAGCTATGGAGGAAGTTGATGAGTTCACCCTCGATGTTGCTCTGAAAGATGGTGAAGCTGACCTGCAGATATTGCTGCCGCATTTGGCTGAAATAATCCTCGAGTGTCTGGCTTCCGTAAATATGCTGTTCGCGCGTGCCTGTCAGGTTCAGATTAGGGCCATTCACTATAGCTATTTGCAGCATCTTTCTTTATTTTGTAGCAATATAGTAAGCTTTACCGAGTTAGTAACTTATATGCCGACCATTGAAGAGATCATAAAAACCCGAAGGATAGAAGACCCCTATTTTCGTGCCCTGCTAAATGTGATGTATACCGGTAACTGGATGTATCGAAGGATAGATAATATCCTAAAGCCCTTCGACCTTACTGAGCCGCAGTATAACATTCTGCGCATCCTTCGCGGACAAAATGGCAATGCGGTAGGCTTGTTTGAGATACAGAACCGGATGGTACAGCAGATGTCGAATGTTTCTCGATTGGTAGAGAAGCTATATGTAAAAGAGTATATCAAGCGGGCGGAATGTGCAGAGAACCGCAGAAAGGTGGACATCATCATTACCCAACAAGGGCTGGATGTGCTTAAAACGGTAGATCCATTGATAGATAAAGAATTTGCAACGCTTGGCGAAAATATTGGCAAAGAGGATGCAGCTTTGCTTGCTGATCTGCTGGATAAAATAAGAGGAGAATAAAGGTGTGGGATGCCTACATAAAGGGCTTTAAAGCCTATTTGCAGCTGGAGCGGTCGATGTCGGAGAATACGGTGGATGCTTACTTACATGATGTATCGCTGCTTGCTGGCTACATGAGTAAAGACCATCCGTCAACAAGCCTGGACGCCATTACGCTAAAACATCTGCAATTGTTTCTGGAATATGTGCATGAGCTGGACTTGTCGGCCAATACGCAGGCACGTGTCATCAGCGGTATAAAGTCATTTTTCCGATATCTATTGCTTGAAGAGATTACTCATAATGACCCTACGGAGCTGCTGGAAGCGCCTAAGCTAAAACGTGCATTGCCGGTGTTCCTGAGCATATCAGAGATCGACACTTTATTCAACGCTATAGACCTCAGTACACCTGAGGGACATCGCAACCGTGCTATGCTCGAGACTATGTATAGTTGTGGGCTTCGTGTGAGCGAACTTATAACCCTCAAGCTCACTAATCTATATCTGGATGTGGGTTTCATTAGGGTAATAGGCAAAGGTGATAAAGAACGATTAGTACCTATTGGCAGTACAGCTACAACTCAAATAAAGCTATATCTCGTAGATGAGCGAAAGAAGCTAAAAGAATCTGGTAAAATAAAGGCCGGCAATGAAGATATATTATTCCTCAACCGTAGAGGAAGTGGTCTGTCGCGGGTAATGGTATTTATGATATTAAAAGAATTAACCGAGAAAGCAGGCATAAAAAAGAATATTCATCCACATACATTGCGCCATTCATTTGCTACTCACCTCGTAGAGGCAGGAGCCGACCTGCGTGCAGTACAGGAAATGATGGGGCACAAGAGCATTACCACTACCGAGATATATACCCATCTTGACAGGGGATATCTGCGGCAAACGCTGGAAAAATATCATCCGCGGTACGGCAGGTAATTAGCCTTTTCGCATGGCAGCAGGGTTTTTATATCTTTGCGCCATGGATTTAACAGCACTCACAGCTATCAGCCCGGTAGATGGCCGGTATCGTTCGCAGTTATCAGCTTTAGCGCCTTATTTTTCAGAGTTTGGTCTTATTCGTTACAGGGTACTGGTAGAGGTGGAGTATTTCCTCTTCCTAGCTGAGAAAAAGATATTTGCACTGCCGGCTAGTGTAAAGCCTGCAAAGTTGCGCACCATATATGAGAACTTTACAGAGGCAGACGCCCAGCAGATAAAAACAACGGAGCGCACGACTAACCACGATGTAAAGGCTGTTGAGTACTTCCTGAAAGAAAAGCTGAAAGCGATGGATGCAGGCGACTCACTCGAGTGGGTGCATTTTGGCCTTACCTCGCAAGACGTTAATAATACAGCCCTTCCATTGCTCTGGAAAGAAGCGCTGGAAGAGCAGTTCATGCCCATGTTGCAAAATATAGTGCTGCAACTGCGTAAGATGGCCAAGCAATGGAAAGGCATACCTATGCTTGCTCGTACCCACGGGCAGCCTGCATCGCCTACCACGCTGGGTAAGGAGTGGATGGTATTCGTGGAGCGCCTGGAGGGACAAATACGCCAGCTATCGCATGTGCCTTTTGCAGCTAAGTTTGGTGGCGCTACGGGTAACTTCAATGCGCATTACGTAACCTTCCCTGATATGAACTGGGAGCGTTTTGGTAATGACTTTGTGAACAAGAAGCTGGGCCTGGAGCGTATGCAGTATACTACGCAGATAGAGCATTACGATAACATCGCCGCTCAATTCGATGCGCTGAAACGTATTAACACCATCCTCATCGACTTTTGCCGCGATGTATGGAGCTATATATCTGTAGAGTACTTCAAGCAAAAAGTGAAAGAAGGCGAAGTAGGGTCTTCGGCTATGCCGCATAAGGTGAACCCGATAGACTTCGAAAATGCTGAAGGTAACCTTGGCATTGCAAATGCTATATATGAGCACCTGTCGGCTAAGCTGCCGATCAGCCGCCTGCAGCGCGACCTTACAGATAGCACTGTTTTAAGGAATGTAGGTGTACCGATGGCGCATAGCTTCCTTGCGTTGCGTTCTATCGAGAAGGGTTTAGGTAAGCTTCTATTGAACAAAGACAAAATGCAGCACGACCTGGAGCAAAACTGGGCGGTTGTAGCAGAGGCTATCCAAACGATCCTACGTCGCGAGAATTATCCACAGCCGTACGAAGCGCTGAAGGCTTTGACGCGCGGTAAGGCTGGTATTAATAAACAAGACATACACGAATTTGTAGATACGCTGAAGGTGAGCGCAAAGGTGAAAAAGGAACTTAAGTCCATCACTCCGCACAACTACGTAGGCCTGCCATTCGAACTATAATATAGCATCTGTTGAGACAACTGCCGGAAGGGTTACTGAAAGACTTGCAACAAGTCGAAGGCTACGATGAAAAAGCTTTTATAGAGGCACATCAGAGCCCGGCGGTAACTTCTATGCGGCTGCATCCGCAGAAGCAATCAAAAGCCTTCGCAGGCGCAGTTCAAGTGCCATGGTGTAGTGAAGGAAGATATTTGAGCGAGCGGCCTTTGTTCACAGTTGATCCGCTATTTCATGCAGGTGCCTACTATGTACAGGAGGCTTCGTCGATGTTTCTCGATCATTTGTTTCGCACCGTCTTCCCCGAGCGCGATAATATGCGGGTGCTGGACCTCTGCGGTGCTCCGGGTGGCAAGAGTACGCTCATAGCCTCGTCGCTGGAGCAGGATAGCCTGCTTATTTGCAATGAGGTGATAAGGACCCGCGCCCCGATACTGGAAGAGAACATTACCCGCTGGGGATACATGAATAACTGGGTAACCAGTAACGATGCAAAGGACTTTGGGAAGCTATCGGGTTACTTCGATGCCATAGTAGTAGATGCGCCTTGCAGTGGTTCGGGTTTGTTTCGCAAGGATGAGAAAGCAATTAATGAGTGGAGCGAAGGCAATGTGCATCTGTGCAGTCAGCGGCAGCAGCGCATACTAGCCGACGTATGGCCATCGCTCAAGGAGAATGGCGTATTATTCTATGCAACCTGCTCCTATTCGCCCGAAGAAGATGAACAGATACTGGACTGGCTATTAGAGACCTTAGATGCAGAATCGATAGATATTAATGTGCCGGCAGAGTGGGGGATCGTCAAGACACAATCCGCCAACACAAACGCAACAGGCTATCGCTTTTTTCCTGATAAGGTAAAAGGCGAAGGTTTTTTTATTGCAGCAATAAGGAAACTTGACGCATCACAATCATTACGCTTACCTAAAGGCAAATCGCTACACGATAGTAAGGCTTATCAGCAGGCGCAGTATCTATTAGATATTCCCGACTGGACCTGTCTGCGCTCGAAAGACGGCAGTTACCGTGCAATCCACAAACAGCACGAGCAGGATTATGTATTGCTAAACGATATAGTTTACCTGCGTAGGACCGGGTTGGATATCGGCAGTCCTACCGCTAAAGAATGGCTGCCCGGCCATGATATAGCCCTCAGCGTTAATAAATCCCTAAACTTACCCATGCTGCATCTTGATAAAGAGCAGGCATTGCACTATTTAAAAAAGGAAGAAATAAAACTATCTTCAACAGCGAAAGGCTGGTACATAGCGGCTTTTGAGGGCAAGGGGCTTGGATGGGTAAAGGTGCTGGAGAACAGAAGCAATAATTACTTGCCTAAGAACTGGCGTATACGAATGGACATCAGCGATTTAGATTGGGCATAGTTATTGATTCATTACAGTATCATTCTTTGTTTCATGCTGAAGTTGAGGTTTTTGATCGCGTTTCTGTGTTTTTCTGTGCTTGCTTCAGCCCAGAAGAGGGATAGCTTGTTTGTTTCTTATGAGCACAACATGATGGTCATCCATCACCCAGTAAGCACCGGTGAAACCATTCTTTCGCTGGCTAAGTCTTACCATGTTCCTGCGGCCGTTTTGGCAGATGCCAATGGCCTTACCTTTCAGGATGCTTTAGACAAGCGAAAAAAAGTGCTTGTTCCGCTTGGGCCGTATAATTATATTACGAGGAAGCCATCCAAGAGCAATAAATCAAAACCGCTTTATTATCGTGTTACTGCAAAGGACAATTTGTACCGTATCAGCAAGCAAGCCGGCCTCGACCAGCAGGATATTCAGGATTGGAATGACATGGTAGATAAAACCATCACCCCTGGTCAAAGCCTATTAATGGGCTGGGTCGATTACACAAAAAGCGATTTGCAGAATCCATCCGTAAGTACACCACCGGCACTTCCCGCCCCGCCCAGGTTACCAACCACATTGCCTTCAAGGTCTGATAAAATAGAAACGCAGGTGATCATCATTAAAAAGCCTGATACCGTACGCAAGGTAGTAGGGCTGGAAAAAATATATCTTTCCCAGACAAACAACGAACAAAATGTAGTGGAGGAGAAGGGGACGGCTGTTTTCTTTACATCGGCAGGTAAGGTGAGCAGCAGTAACGTGTTCTTTGCCTTCCATAATACCGCCCCCACAGGCTCAGTGATTAAGGTGTACAATCCCGGCACAGAGAAGTCGGTGTTTGTAAAAGTGCTGGGTCCCGTGCCCGGCACTAAGCAGTATCACAATGCCATTATCGGCATTGGCAGCGGCGCCAAAGAGGTATTGGGCATCAATAATGAGCGTGCCTGGGTAGAGCTGAAATATGTGGGTTATTAGTTTTCAACAATTGTTATAAATCTACCGGCCGCATATAGCGCACTTTTTGTAGTTTACCGCGCATGAAGGTACTCGTTGTACGCTTTTCCTCTATTGGCGATATTGTGCTTACTACCCCTGTGGTGCGTTGTCTTAAAAAGCAACTGCCGGATGTAGAGGTGCATTATGTCACCAAAAAGTCATTCAGGGATGTAGTTGCGTCCAACCCTTATATCGACAAGTTACATCTTTTAGAAAATGATCTTCACGGATTGATCGAAGAGCTAAAGAAGGAGAAATTCGATTATATAATAGATCTGCATAATAATCTACGCACAAAACGGCTGAAGCGCAATCTTGATGCAAAGGCTTATACATTCGATAAGTTGAACCTTAGAAAGTGGTTGCTGGTAAACTTTAAAGTGAACCTGATGCCGGATGAGAGCATAGTGGAGCGCTATCTCGAGACCGTAAAACCCTTAGGAGTAAAAAATGATGGGCTTGGTTTAGACTATTTTACACCGAAAGAGGCGGAATTACAAAATTTTGACGTACCCATGAGCCACTGGGCTGGGTACGTGGGCTGCGTCATTGGCGGATCTTATAATACTAAGAAACTTCCCGTAGACAAATGGGTAGAGTTTTGCAATAAAGTTCCTTATCCTATTATGCTACTTGGCGGACCAGAGGATAAAGCAGATGGAGACTTTATTGCACAGCTCGATCCGATCCGTATTTATAACTCTTGTGGTAAATTTAGCCTCAATGAATCTGCTGGGTTAGTAGAAAAATCACGCATTATCATCAGCAATGACACCGGCCTTATGCATATTGCAGCATCGTATGGCAAAAAAATAATATCCTTGTGGGGCAATACATCACCCGACATGGGAATGTTTCCTTATTTTGGTTTAAATAATGTTAAAAATGTTATGGATGGCAGCCATATGTTGGAAATTCCACGCTTATATTGCCATCCGTGTAGCAAATTAGGATATAATGAATGTCCGGAGGGACATTTTAAATGCATGAACTTGTTGGATATGAATCTTTTAGCAGAATTGGTCAAAAAAAATTGGAATTAACCCAACGTTAAAAGTTTCTGCAATGTCTTTGTTATGGTATTGGTAATTTTGCTATTATTTAAGTATATTTGAAAGTTACCGGTCAAAAAAAGTTAAAATTTATAAATTTAAATAGATGAGAAAGCACATCTCTATTTTACTTTCCTGTCTTGCAGTGGTTTTCCTGTCCCTCTTTAATACAAAAGAGGCTAAGGCATCGCACGCTGCGGGCGGTGAGATCGTCTACGAGTGGATCAGTGATTCCACTTATCGTTTTTTCTTTAAGTTCTATCGTGACTGCGGCGGTATCGATAAGCCACCTGCACAGACGCTGTGCTATTTCAGCTCTTGCGATCCTACAGTACAACAAGCTCCGATGAGCCTTTGGCCAGGACAAATACCTCCTGGCGTAGCCAATGGTGAAGCGGTTACGCTTGGTTGTTCAGGATCGTCTACTGAGTGTGACGGTAATGCTTCGATTCCTGGTGTGCAGGAGTGGTGGTATTATTGCGTAGTTACGCTGAGTCATAAATGTAATTTCTGGACGTTCTCTACTGTGATCAGCGCGCGAAATGGTAGTAATAATATTACATGTAGCGATTTTTACGTAGAAACGACATTCAATAACCTGTTTGCACAAGGTAACTCATCACCTTATTTCGATCAGAAGCCGATTCCTTACACATGTAAGGATATGCCTTATTCGTTCAATAACCAGGCAATTGACCCGAATGGCGACTCGTTATGGAGTGAAACGGTGAATCCACTCACCACAAACACAGGCGGAGGTTGTACCAATGCTGCTTTCCCTTGTTCTCTGGCTGCAGCTACCCCTGCTATCAATATGATAAACAATCCATTCCAAACTGCTACTGCAGCTACAATTCCTTTGGGTATTGGTACCTACAATCTAAATGGTAATAGTGGACAAATGAGCTTTACTGCAACTGATGCGGGACCACAGACTTTGGCAATTCGTGTAAAAGAATATAGAAACGGTATATTAATAGGATCGATAGTACGGGACGTGCAGGTACAGGTGCTTGACCCCACGTTGTGTAACTATACTCCTTCACAATTGAATAATGGTATAAACGTGGATAGCGCTGCATGGAACCCGTTGGCCAATCAGATCGAAGCTTGTATCAACCAAAAAATGAACTTCTGCTTTGACCTGGCTACAACTGACCCAGTTGGCAGACTTGTAGTTTCTGACAACTCAAGAACGTCTGTTCCGCTTACCGGCATGACTGTAACTTATACAGGCCAGAAGACAAAATCAGTAAGAGGTTGCGTTTCCTGGACTCCGACTCCGAGCCAAACCGGCCTTAAAAATCTGATTATTGGTGTGAAAGATTCTACTTGCCACCCTCCCGGCATCGTGTTCCAACAGTCATTTACTATTCCGATCTTTATATTTGCCGGTATAAAAATATACAAAGACACAGCTATTTGCCCCGGTGACAAAGTGCAGCTGGTTGCAACAAATGGTAGCAACTTCCAATGGCAAGAGTTAGGCGGCACTACAAGTACGCTGTCTTGCACCAATTGCACAGCGCCTACGGTGACACCTTTTGCTACTACTACTTATATTGCAGAATCAAAAGGAACTACGTTTTGTAAGCATAACAAAGACACGGTTGAAGTAACCATGCTTCCAGTACCTGAGCATGATAATATGCCGGATGTAATTACTTGCCCCGGTAACATCGTAAACTATGATCTGAATATCAAAAAACAACCGGGTGTTACTTATACGGTGACATGGACTCCTGCGACATACCTGACTAGTGCCACGGCCGAGACAAACACTTCGACACCGCTCAATGATGTGGAGTATCACATCGTAGTAAGTGCATCGAATAACCGTTGTAAGTCTTTCGACACAGCCCGCATTAACCTGCTGGATGGCTTTAAGATCGAAACCCCTGACCTGGCTATATGCGAAGGCCAGACCGTAGATGCTAAGGCTACCGGTGATGCTAACTATACTTATAACTGGTCTACTGATCCGCCTGCAACGGCAGACTTTACGGACCCGGCAGCGCTCGACCCTACGGTAACACCTAAGGCAAGAGGTAAAATGAAAGTGATACTGACTGCAAGCAGAGCAGGTTGTAAAGACTCTGTAGCCGCCTTCGACCTGGATGTACAACCTGTGCCTACGGTAGTAGTAAACGATGACCAGACAATCTGCTATGGCGACACGATGACGCTAACAGGTATTGTAACACCGGCCGACTACGATAAATATACTTATCAGTGGACACCAAGTGCTGCACTTACCAAACCAAACAGTACCAAACCGTTGTTCTCTGCCTTCCAGGATGCCACACTGAAACTGATCGCATCTACACCTGCCGGTTGTAAAGGTGAAGATTCAATGAAAATAGATGTACTGCCTGCAGACTTCCTGCTTGTGAGCGCTGATACAGCAATATGCCCAGGCGAGGAAGCTCATGTAAGAGTAACAGGCCTTGACCTCGATACTTTCTGGTGGGACGAAGGCAGCCATCATATGAACAGCCGCTTCAGCCTCAATCCGATCATCAGACCTGTGGTAAGCAAAACATATATGATATACGGTCTGGATAAAAATGGTTGTAAGGATACGCAGAAAGTGCATGTGGAAGTGAAGCCTGCAGCTGTTGTATTCCTGCCTGACACACTGAAACTGTTCCCCGGTGAGAGCGTAAAGATCAACCCATCGGGCAATGCGCTGCACTATAGCTGGTTCCCTCCTGTAGGCCTGAGCCGTGCTGACATAGCCGATCCGTTGGCCAAGCCGACGGTAAACACCCGCTACTTTGTAACTGCGCGTACAGAGGCCGGTTGCGAGACCAGGGACAGTGTGAACGTAATGGTAATGAAAGATGCGTTCATTGATCTGCCAAATGCGTTTGCACCGGGCAGAGGATCGAATGGAGTGTTCAAGGTGATCCACCTGGGTAATGCCAAGCTGACGAAGTTCACTGTGTTCAACCGCTGGGGTGTTAAGATGTTTGAAACTGCAGACATCAGCCAGGGTTGGGACGGAACACTTAACGGCCAGCCACAGCCAATGGGTGTGTATATGTATACGATCGAAGCAGAGACTTCAGCAGGTACAAAAGTGAACAAACAAGGTAATGTGACGATGATCAGATAATA
>SEFT01000077.1 GCA_004144175.1 Sphingobacteriales bacterium | reverse complement strand
TTAGCTGTCCGCATGTCGGTGCTGTTGATCAGCGTAATGGGATAGTTGAGCTGGTCTTCGAAGAAATGCCATACTTCTCCTGCTGCATTGCCATCTGCTTCTTCGCCGGTAAACATCGCTACGTTGGGCTTGCTGATAAGGTGCAGTTTATCTGATCCAAAATCAAATCCGCTTTCCATAAAACCGGAGGTTACGATGCTGACCTTGCTGTTAAGCTGGGCTGCCAGTTCTAAAAATCGCTGGATATTATTTTCATTGCCCTTGCGCAATATCACCAGGCTGCCACGGTTAAAGCTGCTGCCATTGAAACTGAAATCCTTTTCAGCAAAACGTACTTTGATATTATTTTTCAGCAGGGCTGCCAGCAGCTGGCCGTCATTGAAAGCATTGTAATTAACCAGGTAACCGTACCCGTTAGCAGGCAGCGTTACGCTGGTGAACGCAGGCGCCGTTGCTTTTCCGGTGATCCTTTCCCTGCTGGCATAAGCCTGCAAGCCATATACATAAGGCAGCGCCCAGGCAGTGATATCGTAGGTGGCAGAATCGGTAAGCTTGGATACGGGCTCAAACAATACTTTCAGCAGCGAAGCCTTCGGCTGATAGGCAGAAACCAACAGGTCATTTTCTTTTACGTTATAAGTTTCTTCTTTATTGGTCAGGTAGTTATACCCCTTTACCGGCGCGGCTTTCGAAGCATAGCTATACACAATTTTATTGCGGTCGAATAGCTTTTTCAGTCCCTCCAGTTTACCCTGCTCTGCGCCAGACACGATATAGGTTTTATACTCCCCTACCTTACCGCTGTTGTTGTCATCAAAATATTTTTTGAATTCCTTCATCAGGGCATCAGCGCTTTTGCTGGCCACTTCGAGCGTACTCATGCTGGTGGTAAAATGATGTTCGATCCTGTCGGTGAGTTTTAAGGTATCGCCTTCGCCTGCTACGATAGCAAGCCCTGCCATACCATGACCTGCCTGTTCGTAGGTCATACCGATGGAACCATTATAAATAGGATAGGAATCGCCGTAGGATGGATAGAACAGGTCGAAGAGTTCCTTGGTAAAATACAACCAGCCTTTTTCATCAAAATAGCGGGCATGGTTTCTCCCGATCGTATTTTGAAAATCCCGTTGCCAGGGGGTGATCACTTCATGCAAAGGCTCTGCAGCCGGTGCAAAATAATAGGGACTGGTATAGCC
>SEFT01000076.1 GCA_004144175.1 Sphingobacteriales bacterium | reverse complement strand
CGGTCCTGACCACGTATAACTGATAGGTAAAGATGCTCCGGGAGTAAGCATGCCATCTAACGCCCATGTACTATTGGTAGTGCCATGATAATTGAAACGAACTTTCAAATTGCTTAATCCCAGATAATTACTTAAATCAATATTTACATTTTGAAAAGAAGTTGGAGCACCGTATGTATCGGGTCCGGTGTAGGTCCTCAAGTTCGTCCATGTGGTCCCTCCATCAGTGGAAATATCAATGGCCCCCCACGCCCCGGTTTCCAAGACAAATGCCTGAATAAAATTGAGCGCAGCGCTTGTTTGACCAATCAGACTAAAGGCAGGACTCACTAATACCGAATTATTAGCCCCGTTAACTATTGAGAATTTCCCCTCATTCGAATTCCATACAACCCCTCCCAAAAAGTCATGATCATTGGTTTTCTGCCAATAAGGAACATCTCTATTGTTGCCTCCGGCAGATTGCTGAGGTACGCCATCGACAGTCCAACCTTGCGCTGCACCCTGATTAAAATTTCCTGTAGCCTCATCGATACCCACTACCGGATAGCCGGTGCCTGCAGTTAGTGTCGATGATTGGCCTAAACACACTGAACTTGGTGATGCAGTTACAGGAGTGGGATTGTAAGGTGGGATGACCTGAAGTACCGCTATCGAGGAATATGCTGGTGAGCACGCACTACTTTGACTAACCGCTCTGTAAATTGTTGTAGCAGATATGTTGGAGACGGCTAATAAGGTTGGAGTTGCTGTTCCGACTGCTGGCATCCATGTAGCTCCCCCGTTGGTTGAAGATTGCCATGTAACCGTTCCGATGTTACTGCTTAAATTAATTGTTGCACTATTTGACCCAGGACATAAGGTCTTCACATTTGAAGGGGCAGGTACGCCGGCAATTGCAAGAATTCCGCCTACCGATGCAGGGTTGACCGTTATCGTTCCGCTTAATGATGGATTGACACAGGAAGAACCCGACGTGGTAACAGTATAATTAAAAGTACCGGCAACTGTAGGTGTACCACTAATGATAAAGACACCGCCGCTGAAAGATCCTGTGACACCACTCGGCAAACCCGTGATTGTTGCACCGGTCCCTCCACTGCCAACTGTGTAGGTAATGGGCGTGATCGCCGTATTGATACAACGTATTTGTGACGTCGTGGCCGGAGCAGAAGTCAGGCTAATAGTGGCATCGGGTTTTAC
>SEFT01000014.1 GCA_004144175.1 Sphingobacteriales bacterium | reverse complement strand
CTGAGACATACTAACAGACCGATTGGCTTTGATCTGTTTGCATAGATTTGTTTCTTGTGTTTTATTTACAAAGTGTAAACATTTATTTTTCATTACAATGTCACAAGGCGAAAAGCTGCGACTGGCCATTAAAGGCAAGGGAATAACTGCCGAAGAAGCGGCTAAGAAGATGGGAATGAGTAGAACTACTCTATATGTGCTCTTTGGTAAAACGGAATTTGACAATGATACTTTACAAAATGTAAAGTCACGGCTGGACATCGATCTTTTTCAAGCTGAAACGGGCGACGACTTACGGCGTAAGCGTGCATTTGGAGATATGCCGCGAGGCTTACGGGCTGTCCCAGTAGCGGCACAGGCTGGTTATATACAGCATTTTCTTGATCCTGTGTTTATCGAAGACTTGCAGACATTCGACATGCCAGGTATGCCCTACTATGGACCTAACTATCGTTTGTTCCAAGTGAGCGGCGATAGTATGGAGGTTTACAACAAGGTGAATAGGCCAGAGGGGCTATCTGATGGCATGTGGGTGATAGCAAAGAAGATAGAGCCGGAGTACTGGCACCAAACCTTTGATTTCTTCGTGCATGTTATTGTGACCGATACCCGCATAATGATAAAGCGCTTGAAGAGAGAAAAATACGAAGCGCACCCTGATAGATATTACTTTGTATGCATCAGCGACAATGAAGATGTGTATCCACAGTTTACGCTCGATCCGTCAGAGATAAGAGAACTATGGGAAGTAGAAAGGAAAATAGACTGGAATATGGCACCGCCAAAGCGGTTTGAGATTACCATTAAAAGGGATGCGCCCCCGGAGACAATATAACTATATGAAACAACCATATGAAAAGCAGGGTGAACGCCTGCCAATGAATTTAGCAGATGGGTATTGGGTCTGCTATCCTTATGTGGCTATCGTTTGGAATCTTGAATCTCTGCAAACTACTAAGGGCGATATCCATTTCATGTTCGAAGTTGAAGGGCGCTATGCTGTTGCTTTTGACCTAGACCGTTTAGCAGCAGATTTGGGCAAATCGCCTCAGGAGATTGTTGACGCTAATAAGAACAAGCAATTACTAATGGAATTTGAGAACATAGACGCTAAGCCTCACCCTTTGGTAGGCTTAGGCTTTGTTGTTCGCGACCGTTACAAGATTTACGTGCTAGAGCGGCGCATCTTTCAAAAAGATTTTCTCCAGCCCAATTGATAGACTTGGCTTGTTCTTCTGTCAGTCCCACTATTGTGTAAGGGTCTTTACCCATGTCTTCTAAAAACTTTTCAAGCGCTTCTCTTTCTGATGCATTATTATTCATAACAAAGTACTTTCTATTTCAAAGTTAGTGTATAAAATAATAGCCTTCAAAAAGAAGGCCAATTATTGATCACTTAAAAAACTCATGATGCCTCATTAGCTCTGCATTTTCTTCGTTACTGATCCTGATGTACTTCATAAAAGATGATTCCGTTTTATGCCCGGTAATCTTCATAATGGATATAGCGGGGACACCTGCTTTAAAAGCATTGGTGGCAAAGCTCCGGCGCATAGTGTGCGTGCCTATCAATTCATACTTCGGGAAGTATCCAGCCACCTTTTTGCCGCTTTCCGTATGTGAATAGAGACACTTGTAATCTAACCCTGCTTTCTGTGCTATGCCTTGCAATGTATTGACCGGCTTTAGCCCTATTTTCGGGATACGGCCGTACTTGTCGTATATCTCCCTGGCAAGCCTATTGAGCGGTATAATCACAGCGTTACCGCCCTTCTGCGTGGTCTTGTGTACGGTGTAGTTTATTATCTCCGTTAGCCCGGCTCTTATGTCCGAATGGCGCAAACCTACGCAGCAACCAAAACAAAAGGCATCCAGCGTCTCACGAGCCAGCGGGTTTACCTGCGTATTGTATAGCTTCTCTATTTCTTCAGGGGTAAGGTATATATGCGTATCAATATCTTCAGGCGGCACTCTCAGATCTGACCTTTCATATATCCGGTTATTATGCCACCCCAAACCGGTATCGCTTTTTGCAGTTCTCCGCAGGAAGGTAATGATATAAGAATTGTACGTGGAGAATGTGTTTTGCTTATACCCCTGTGGGTTGTTTACATCGTTCTCGTGCTTTGTCTCTAAAAAGTATTGATGCAATGCCGCAAAGTCTGTCCACCTTAGATCATCTATGCGCTTTTGCCCGAATGGTACTACGTCGAGTATTGCCTGCAATGCGGCCAGGTGCTTGCTAGTAGACTCTTTAAACGGCTTACCGCGGTTCAATATGGCACCCGACTTTATCATGCCTGCATAGGTACGAAATGCATCTTTCACTATCTCTTTACTCTTTGCGCGCTCTTTAATGCTTACGCCACATTCCTGTATGATCGTTTCGATATCCGATTTATATACTTCCTTGTTCGCTATTCGGCACCGTTCTTCATATTCATTTATAGCCAGGCGTATACGATTCATCTTTGTCCGCACTTTCTTTGGCAACTCATCTTCCCCTTTTTCAAACTGCGTCTTATCAACCGCTTCGCCAATACTCCCGCGCACCCTTTTATCATCTGCGTAATAGGAAATGTATATATATTTGTCCTTCTCCAACGAGAACCGCACACGCTCTTTTTCTTTCTTTGCAGCCATAATCTTTATGTCTAAAACTATGACTAAGTTATGTAGAATGTTACATGATTCCGCGTAGTTGGTTACTAAGCTAACATATTGAAACCGTTGATTTGGTAGGTGTTTCCGAAAAGATTTATATTAAAAGTTGTTGTTTCCTGCGCCCGCCGTTAAAGCTGCGTTAAAGCATCGGCATTAAATTTAAGATGATTGGTTTGCATGATTAAATTTGCTCTTGCATGAGAAAAGTTTTCCCTTTAATAGTAGTCCTTATCACCCTGTCGGTAATAGGCATCATCTTCATCCAGATGTCGTGGATCGACAATGCCATATCGCTGAAACGAAACCAGCGGATAGAGGCTTTGGCCAATGCCACTAGCGAGATCAAAAGGTCTATCCATAATCTGTTTTTGATCAAGAACGGCTATATAAATGCAAACGAGGAAACCAGATACTATGTGCTTCAGAGCTTTACATCTCAATTGCTTACCGGCGAAGATGTAAGGCAGTCAATTGATAAGGCATTTACCAAGTACAATATAAAAGAACCATTTGAATATTCTGTTACAAACATATTCCAGATACCAATTGCTGCATCGGCAGGCTTTTCGCCAAATGAACTCGGCTCTTCTACCGATATTCCGCTGACCCCCGAGAATGGCTATTATGTAGAGACGCTTCATCTCTATATTAGAGAGGACAAGAATTACATACTTAATAGCATGGGCTGGATGATCGGAGCATCCGTTCTGTTTACTACCATCATCATTTCAGCTTTTGCGCTCACCATACGCACCATGTTCACGCAAAAGAAGCTTTCAGAGATAAAGTCAGACTTCATCAACAATATGACCCATGAGCTTAAAACCCCGCTTGCGACCATATCGCTGGCTATTGATGCCCTTACAAACGAGAAAGTAATACACGACACGGAGAAGATCCGCTACTACAGCGGTATGATAAAGGACGAGAATAAGAGGATGAATAAGCAGGTAGAAAAGATCTTACAATCGGCCCGTATTGAGCGGCAGGATATAAAACTGAACCTGCAACGCATCAATGCACATGAGGTAATAGATAAGGTAGCAGACAACCTTGCCCTTCAGATAGAAGAAAAACAAGGCACACTGAACCTGAAACTGGGGGCTAAGCAATATATGATAGATGCGGATGATGTTCACTTCTCCAATATCATCTTCAACCTACTGGATAACGCTATAAAGTACTCGAAAGATAAGCCGGTGATCCAGGTTGAAACTTCTACCTCGAACAATATGCTAGCCATAAAAGTAAAAGACAACGGTATAGGTATGAATAAAGAAACACAATCGAGAGTGTTCGAGAAATTCTACCGAGCCCATACCGGCAACATACACAATGTAAAAGGCTTCGGACTTGGCCTCAGCTATGTAAAAGCCATTACCGAAGCACATGGCGGAAAGGTGAAAGTAGAAAGTACGTTTGGAAAAGGCAGTACGTTTACTATACTGCTGCCCATAGTTTAGTATAAAAGAACAGGAGCGGGAATTACCCGCTCCTGTTCTTTTATTTCAAATCAATATTAAAGAACGACACATAGGCTTTTGATCACCGAAGCCAGGCGGATAGCATCGTAAATACGCTGCTCGCTGGCACCGTGTTGCTTTACGGAGTTTTCATGCGATACTACACACTTTTCGCAACCGTTAAGCGCTGATACCGCAAGGCTCATCAGCTCAAAGAATTCCTTCCCAAGTGCAGGATTCATCATACTACTCATCCTTAACCCTGCAGGCTGATTATTGTAATATTCTACGCCTTCCATATAGTGGCGGAAGCGGTAGAATACATTATTTGTATTCATCAGGGCGGTACAAGCATATACTTCTGCTATTTCCGTTTCAGTTGCACCTTCTTTCTTCGCTTGTCCTTCAAATGCGGCCATCAGCAGATCGTGTTTTTGATTGGCTGCAACAGAAAGCGCCAACAGCAATGTCTCCTTACGGTTGAAGTTAGAGCTGCCCAACACGCCTGATACGTTTAATTTCAGGTCTTTAATGAACCGGCTATCGGCAGCCATTAAGGCTTGCATTGGTATGCTCACATGCGACACATCTATTCCCAGGTCATTAAACAAGTTTGTAACTGTTTCATTCTGAATCGTACTCATATCTATTCTTATAGTTTAAAAAAAATCCACCCCAGACTAAGGAGTGGATTTCATAAAATTCATTTAGCTATTACGCCATTTCCATTTGGCTGGTGAGTGTTTGCTCACCTTTGTTCCAGTTGCAAGGGCAAAGCTCATCTGTTTGCAGGGCATCCAATACACGCAATACCTCGCCTACGTTACGGCCTACACTCAGGTCGTTGATGTTCACCCAACGAACAATACCTTCCGGATCAATGATATATGTAGCGCGGTAAGCGATCTTTTCATTCTGCTCCAGGATACCTAGTTCTTCAGCAAGTGACTTTGATGTATCTGCGATCATCGGAAAACGCAGGTCTTTCAGGTCATTATGGTCTTTACGCCATGCCAGGTGTACAAATTCGCTGTCGGTAGAAGCACCCAGCAATACAGTATCGCGATCTGTAAAGTCTGAGAAGCTCTTATTGAATTCAGCTATTTCGGTAGGGCACACAAATGTGAAGTCTTTAGGCCACCAGAACATTACAGCCCATTTACCGTTAATATTATCATTTCCGATCTCTTGAAACTCTTTTCCTTTTTCCAGAGATACCACAGATTTTTTCCTGAATTCAGGAAATTTTTGACCTACTGTAACGAAGCTTGACATTTTGTTGTATTTGTTATGTTTTTATCTAAATCGATGCAAATTTCGCCCATATTAGCCACACGTACAAAACAATATCAATCATGTTTGCCTATAACAAAATAGCCGCCCTTTACATGGCGGCTATTCTTATATTCTAAAATTTTTATCGTAAAAGTGTTACGTTTCCTTTCGACTGAAGCCTGTTGCCCGAGATACAGAAGCCATCTGCCTCCCACACGTACACGCCCATTGCAGCCGGCTGGCCATTTACAGTGCCATCCCATTGTTTAACCGGGTCGGTAGAAGTAAATACCTCTTTGCCCCAACGGTCGAAAATTTTGAAATAGTTGAGTTTTGCAATGTTTGTATTAGCTACCCCAAAGCGCGCTGTTGTCAAATTCGTACTATTAGGCACAAATGCATTGGGAAGATTTAGTCCTTCGCAGGATACATAAACCATTACCGTATCTGTCGACTTACAACCGTTGATATCTGTCAATTCCAGATAGTATGTGTAATCATATGGAGGCTTAGCACGCGGATTCAAAGCAATCGGGTTATCGATATACTGATTTGGATACCATCTGTAGCTGTATTGCGAGCCAAGGCTTGTAAGCGGACCACCTAACAAAGTACCTGCCCCATCTCTCAATGTGCGGTTAGGGCCCGCATCGGCCTGTATCTTATGCACACGAATGTTTATTGGAGTATCTACCACACAACCATTTGCATAAGGCAATGTGATGCGATACTGCTGTGTATACTCCGGCCAAGCTCTTACGCGCGCCTCTACCACATTAGAGAGGTTATAGTTAGGCATCCATGTTGTACTTAGTGCGGTTGCAGAATATACCGTAAGTCCTACCGTATCGCCCTGGCATATAGTAGTATCATTGCTTACAATAATAGATGGTATAGGCAATACCGTGATTTGCCTGCATTGCGTTTGCATATCAGGCATTCCTTCATTTACAGCATAGTATACGTTGTAAAGACCAACAGAATCGTAACGGTAAGTCGGAGGTCTCCAGGTAGTCGAATACCTGATATTTGCGTCGTCGCACTGCTGCCATGCTATTCTTGAAACTGTGGCATCGCCAAAGTTGGCAACGAAAGCGTATATATTGTCTCTATCGCGTATCAGGCGAGAGATACCTTCAGGTACCAGTATTGTACCATTAACATTGCTGAAGCTAACAGGCGTCTTGCTAAAACCGCGCGGGTTGTCCAGATCCAGCCTCAAAAAGTCGTGGCTGGTCCTGTTTGTAATAAATAAGTGTAAACTGTCGCAATCTTTAATAATAGAGATGGAAGACGGATTGACAAGTGCCCCGCCGGGATTACCTGCTTCTTTATATACAATGCTAGTACCGGTTGCTGCAGCCAGAGATTTGCCTACAAATAAAAACGAGAGATAACCGTTTCTTTCGTTGGTGATGTAAAATACCCATTCACCATCTGCATGCTTCATTGCCGCAAGGTCAGTAGGGGTAATCATTTCACACGTCATAGTTGCTGGATCTCTAAAACAACCCAAATCGGTAAGTGTTGGCGTTAATGAGATGCTTGTGTCAAACTCCATTTTCACCAGGTTATTATATGCCTCATGATAGTTTACAAAGAACCCATACCATTTGTCATCTTCCTTAGCTATGAAGATACCCCTTGGACCAGCCATAAGCCCTTGAAGATTACCGAAATTCACAATATTAGGCACGCTGTCGAGGCGCTTACCAAAGTCGATACGGGCAAGCGCTGAGTTGCCAACGCCACCTCCCCCGCCTACGAATACGTGCCAATTACCCTTGGCCTCGTCTTTCACCACATATATGGCCCCTATTTGCTCAGGCAGTGCACCACCCATGCTACCGAAATCCGTAATGACCGGATTATCGTTAGACAAGTCTGTACCAAAGTCGTAACGTACAAAGCTGTTTGTGCGGCTGTTAGCAATGAAAGCATAGTACTTATCTCCGTCCTTTGCTACCTCTATAGCAGAAGGCCCGTCGAGGCTGCCGTTCAGGCTTTCACCCTTGGGTGCGTCAAACATGTACCCTGAGCAAAACCCCCAATAATGCGACATAGCTTGCGGGAGGTTGCTCTTGAGCTTTATCGGCTGTTTAGCGCAGACCGTATCAGGTGCGTCAAACAGAAATTGGGCCCTAAGTTCATTGATCTGTGACACCAGCAACAGTGCTACAAATAGTAGGCATTTTCTCATAATACTCAAAAGAATTTCACTTTCTAATGGGCTAATATAACAATTAGAATACAACTTTTATAGCAAAGCACTATATTTATTTCTTTTAAAATCAAAAAGAATCTATGACAAGTATCCCAGCATTCCGCTCAATACTTATTAAGACAGGAATTTTAGTAGGACTGGTTGGCTCAGCAAGTTTTGGAACGCAGGCAAAGGAAGGTATGTGGTTACCGCCTACCATCAAAGCACGAGAGGCGGACATGAAGGCTGCCGGGCTTCAAATACCGGTAGAACGGCTCTATAACGATAACGGCACCGGCCTCAATAATGCTGTAGTACTGTTTGGCCGGGGTTGCACTGGCGAGATCATCTCTCCCAAAGGTCTTTTGCTTACCAACCACCATTGCGGATATGGCACAGTGCAGGGGCTCAGCAGCAAAGAACACGACTATTTTGCCAATGGCTTTTGGGCAATGAATAATGCTCAGGAACTCCCCTGCCCAGGGCTCACCGTGACATTTATCCGCCGTATGGAGAATGTCACAGAAAATATATTGTCTGGCCTGGACGATACCTTAAGCGAGGCTGGGCGCGATAGTATCATTACGGTGCGAGTGAAAAATCTGGAAAGAGGCTATAAAGTAAATACAGGGTACGATGCATCTATTAAACCCTATTTTAACGGGAACCAATACTGGATATCTATTACCGAAACCTTTCGAGACATACGTCTGGTAGGATTTCCGCCTAACGGCATAGGGCAGTTTGGCGGCGATACCGACAACTGGATGTGGCCGCGTCACACAGGCGACTTTAGCATGTTCCGAGTATATGCCGGTAAAAACAACAAACCAGCAGATTTCTCAAAAGAGAATAAACCCTACCAGACACAACAATTCTTTACTATAAATGCAGGTGGGTACAAGGAAGGTGATTTCACAATGGTATACGGGTTTCCCGGTACAACTATGGAGTATATTTCTTCCTACCAATTAGATCATATCAACACTTACATTGACCCGATACGCATAGCGGCACGTACTAAAAAACTGGAAGCATGGACAAAGAGAATGCAAGCCGACCGCGATGTATTCCTGAAGTATACATCAAAAAGAGCGGGCGTAGCTAATGGCTGGAAAAAATGGCAAGGCGAATTGAGAGGCCTTAGCTTGAATAATGTACCGGCTAAAAAGTTGGAATACGAAACAAAATTCCAGGGATGGGCAAATAAAGATGAAAAATATCCATATGCTGATGATTTGCTGGCTCTGATGGGAGCACGCTCTTTAGCTGTTAACGACCTGATAAAAGCCGATGAATATTATAAAGAAGCAGTCTACGGCGTAGAATTGATACAACATGCAGCTACACTTGACAGGGTTCTACAGCTTATGAGAGTAGGATATCGTGGTGCAGGGCTGCAAGACACCGTGCAAAAGATAACAAAGGGAGCTGAAGGCTTTTATAAGAATTACGATGCGGGGACAGATAAAGACGTATTTGTAGCGCTTATGCCATTGTTTCTCGATAACTGTAACTCCTGTGTGCCAGCGGTATACAAACGCCAGTTTGCTGAAAAAGGTAAAGATTATGGCAGATGGGCAAACTATGTGTACACATCTATGCTTACTGAACAAAGTAAACTGACTCAGTTTGCTGCCAACGTAATATCTGCTGATAGTGTGCGGATACTGAATGACCCTGCGTGGCAGCTTTATGATGGCGTAACCGCTAAAAGAAAGAAAGATGTGATGCCGGTATTAACTGCCTATTATGACCGGATGAACTACCTGAACCGCTTATATATGAAATCTCAGATGCAGCAGCGTGGCGAAATGCTGTATCCTGATGCAAACCTTACACTGCGTCTTACATACGGCAAGGTAAAAGGCATTGACCCCGATGGACCGGCAGGCTATTCCTACCAAACCAACCTGGATGAAGCTATTGCGAAAAATAACCCTGAAGTAGACGAATTCAGAGTACCGGAAAAGATGAAGCAGTTGCATAGCACAAAAGACTATGGAAAATGGAAAGTGAACGGTACAGTCCCGCTGGCATTCATAGCCGACAATCATACATCAGGTGGCAACTCAGGCAGCCCTGTGCTAAATGCAAAAGGTGAACTCATCGGTACCAACTTTGACCGGATATGGGAAGGGACTATGAGTGATGTCTACTTTGACCCGAGACTATCCCGAAACATTTCAGTTGATGTACGCTACACGCTTTTTGTAATTGAGAAATTTGGCGGTGCCGGATGGCTATTGAAAGAAATGAAGATAGTTCAGAAGTAAGGATTACTAGATAATATCTTTAAGTGCCATCTTTTAGATGGCACTTTTTATTTTAAGCTTATCTTTAACCTACTCTATGGTATATAACAATTTATTTTCCGGCATCAGCTGCTTGCTACTAGCAGTCAGCATAAGCGCCTGTGCTCAAGGCAAAAAAAGCACTGCAAGAAAATCCGGTGGAAAGTATGCAAAGCTCATTGCTGCTGCAAAACAGGAGCACCTGCCCGGTGCCCCCGGGATGGAACCTACGGTCAACTACATGTTCGTTATTATATGGAATAAAGCAACCCCTCCGGAATCTTTTTTCTGGAGAGGGGCGGATGGCTGGATGCCATGCATGGTCAGTAAAGCCAAGTATACCCCTAATGCCGCCAATAACGGCTTCCCCTTCGATAGGGCGCCTATAAAACTTAAACGCTTCGAACGTGGAGATACATTGATGATAGTACCCGCAAAAAGAGCAAAAGACGTAATGCCTGAAAGTATTTCAGCAGACACAAGGAACACCCTATTCTTTAAAACAGCCGGTACAAGCTGGCTGGCATTACCGGTCGACAACATTAAAGAACTACCTAAAGAAATAGGGCAATAATGAAAAAAATCACTTTAGCGCTATTAGGCGTGCTATCTACATTTTCACTCTGTGCTCAACCTTGGCAAAAGAATATCGGGGACAATCCTGTTAAGCTGGCAGACATCGTAAGCAGCTATAAAGCAAACGTCAAAGATGGCGATAAGACTGAAAAACAAGATGTTGACCGTCCTGAGGAAGATCATAACTATCACTTCGAAAGATGGAAATGGTATTGGGAACGGCATACCGACGATCAGGGCTATCTGGTATCGCCGATAAAAGCAATGCAGGAGTTGAAAAAGCTTGAGCGCAGCAGGAAAGCAAAAGGAAACGCTTCAAAAACTACCGGCAATCCATCTAACTGGGTGTTCCAGGGACCCGACAGCTCCAGAAGTGGTTACAACGGCATTGGCAGGATAAATTCGATTGCATTCCACCCTACCGATACGAACATCATTTGGGTAGGCAGTGCAGGGGGCGGTGTTTGGAAAACGCAAAATGCAGGCACTACCTGGACTGCAGTAAATGACAATTTTCCCGTTTTGGGAGTGTCCGATATCGAGATCAACCCGCAAGACCCAAATACGATTTACATATGTACAGGCGATAAAGATGCACAGGACACGCATAGTGTTGGCGTACTGAAATCGACAGACGGAGGTATAACATGGGATACCACGGGATTTGCATGGAATACATCTCAAATGAGGCTGACCAATGACATGGTGATCAATCGTGCCAACCCCAACTCATTGACACTTGCTACAAACGTTGGCATGTATAAATCATACAACGCCGGGGCTACCTGGAACCGTGTAACTACCGGCCATTTCAAACAGGTACTGAGCCACCCTACCGATACTGCAATATTATATGCGACAACCTTCGGTAACATGAACAACAATAATCAGGTAATGCGTAGCAATGACGGTGGCACTACGTGGACGGTTGCATTATCAATACAAGACTCGCGTCGTATAGTATTGGCAGTAACACCTGCTAACGGGTCTGTTGTAAAAGCTGTGGTTGCAAACCTGGATAATGGATTGGAAGGTATATATCATTCGGTAGATGCAGGAATGAGCTTTAGCAAAATATTTGAAGATGATGCCTGCACACGGAATATTCTGGCAAATGCAGCTAACGGAAGAGTATGTGGCGGACAGGGATGGTATGACCTGAGTATGGCCATAAACCCACAAAATGCAAATGAGGTAGTGGTTGGCGGAGTCAATACATGGTACTCTGTTGATGGTGGTTATAACTGGACTATTGCTACACAGTGGACCACACAACTGCCAGGTGTCAAGGTGGTACATGCCGATAAACATTTTCATGGCTATCACCCACTTATTGCAAACAGGATATACGAAGGCAATGACGGAGGTATCTATTACTCAAATAATCCCGCGAGCGGTCTCTGGACGGATATTACATTCGGCATGGGCATCACCCAGTTCTACCGCAATGCAGTAAGCAATAATGCTGCGTTTGTAATTGGCGGTTCGCAGGATAATGGAACAAAAAAATTATCGAACGGTGTATATACAGAGCTAACCGGCGGCGACGGCATGGATTGCCAGATAGACTATACAGACGCCAATATATTCTATACCTCTCAACAATACGGAGAGCTTCGCAGAACAACTAATGGCGGCGCAGCCTTTACGGATATTCACAACAACATACCCGACAGGCCACGTGGCGAATGGATAACGCCAATTATTATACACCCCGACAGCGCCAACATCATCTTGGCAGGGTATAATAAGGTTTTCATGTCGAATAACAGAGGCGCTACCTGGACTGCAATATCCGATGTACTTTCTTCAGGTAACAACATCAAACGACTAGCTATCAGCCCTGCCAACCCAAACTTCGTATATGCTATTGTGGCCAACGCCATATATTATACACGCAATTTCGGCACCAAATGGCAGCTCCTTAACATGCCATACAGTGCGGCAATATCGGACATACATTCCGACCCACATGATACTGCGCGCTTTTGGGTAACGTTCAGCGGTTACAGCACGGGAAGCACAATACGAAAAGTTGCAGAATACAACGCCGGCAAATGGGCACTTCACAACGACAACTTGCCAAACATTCCGGTCAACTGCATCGTAGTTGATTCATCCGACAGAACACTGTATATCGGCACCGACTTTGGGGTATATTACAAAACACCGCTGATGACTGCGTGGGAAGAATATAATAATGCCCTCCCTAATGCCGAAGTAATAGATCTTGGCATCAATTACACAACCGGCGAGCTGTGGGCTGCTACCTACGGACGCGGCATGTGGAAATCACCAAAGAATAATATCAGCATTAACCCTACGGCAGTAAATGCAATTCCGTTAGCCAAAAGTGTTGTCATGGTTTACCCCAATCCGAACCGCGGAAACTTTGAAATAAACACAGATAATAAAGCGCTAATCAACCAGAAGGTTGCAATTCGCATAATGGGTATCAGTGGCAATGTGGTATGGCAGAACGATATTCAGGTAAGTGCTGAAGGAAAGGCTTCTATCGAAGCTAACTTACCTCAAGGCTCATACATCATTCATGTAGGAAAGGACAGTCTGATTTTTGCTAAAGAGAAGATAGTGGTCTATCAATAGCTTTCAAAAGATATAAATTAATATGGCGGGCCATGTGCCCGCCATATTAATTTATAGAGTCGTCAGTGCGAATCTAAATTTCAACCAGCTCACGGGCGTTCTGCATAGCAGCTTCGCTAGGTTGCTCGCCGCCTATCATGCGGGCAATAGCCAGTACCCTTTCGTCTTGTTGCAATACGCGAACCTTGGTTGTGATGCGGTCTTTTGCACCGGCATCTTTATACACATAAAAATGGCGCGAACCACGTGCTGCAACCTGAGGCTGGTGCGTGATGCAAATAACCTGATGGTATTCTGCAAGGCTCCGGAGCAATACCCCCACCTGGCGTGCTGCCTCACCCGATATCCCCGTATCCACCTCATCAAAAATAAGGGTCGGCAAATGCATGGCTTTTGCAGTAAGCGACTTTATACTCAGCATAATGCGGCTCATCTCACCACCCGATGCAGCTTTATGTATCGGTAAGAACTGACCACTTTTATTAGCATCCAGTAAGAACTGGACATCATCCATGCCCGACAAAGCAGGCACCTGTAGCGTTTCAAGGCTTATCCGGAAGCGGGCATTAGGCATGCCTACTAATGCAAGCAACTCATTTACTTTCGATTCTATTTGCGGTGCAACAGCTTTACGCTGCGACGATAGCTTTTCGGCTTCTGCAAACAGCTGTTTTTGTTGTACTTCTTGCTCTTTAGCCAGCTTTTCAATGATATCGTTTAAATCTAGTGTCGCCTTTAGCTCATCTTCAAGCCTGTATTGTATCTCCAACAGCTCGGCAGTGTTTTGTACACCATGCTTTTTAAACAATTTGTATCCCATATCCATGCGCTCCTGCAATTGTTGCATTAGCCCCTGGTCAAGGCTTACCTTTCCTTCTGCATCTTCAAGTTCCGATGTCAGGTCTTTTAACTCAGCATGTACGGAGTTAAAACGACCAATCAGGGTTGCTGCGTCAGGCATCAACTCTGCTATGCTTTGCAATTGCTGGCATATACGCTTCAACTCATTTACCATTGGTCGCTCGCCTTCCTCCAGTGCAAAGCGCGAGGTTTGCAGAATGCCTAGTATACGCTCGGCGTGTGTCAGTTGCTTCAGCTGCTGCTCTGCATGCTCCACCTCCCCTGGCTTAAAGGCAGCCTGCAATAACTCGTCGAGCAAGAACTGCTTGTAGTCTGACTCCTTCTGCCATTGCGCCTGTTGGTTGCGGCGCTCGGCCAGCTCCTGTCCTGCTTTGCGGTATTGGCGGAAAATCTGGCGGTACAGGCTTACCGTGCCTGCACTTTGTGCTATGGCGTCCAATACATTCAGCTGAAAGTTATCGTCTTCCAGCGCCAGGTGATCGAACTGCTGGTGCAGATCTACTAGTAGCGATGTAAGCTTATTAAGTACGCTTAGCGTAACTGGTGTATCATTGATAAAAGCTCTCGACTTACCACTGGCAGCTATCTCGCGGCGAATGATACATTGTGCATCATCGTCCAGCTCTTCTTCGCGCAGCAAAGCTCTGAATGCTTTATTATCGGCAACATTAAAATGCGCCTCTATTACGCTCTTTTCCTCTTTGTTTATCAGCACAGAAGTATCTGCCCGCTCGCCCAGAATAAGAGATAGTGCTCCGAGGATGATGCTCTTACCCGCACCGGTTTCACCGGTAACCGTATTAAGTTTACCATCCGGCTCTATGGTCAGGTGGTCGATAATGGCGTAGTTCCTAATGATCAGCTTTTGTAACATATGTCATTCCGCAACGGCCCGAAAACACATGCGTTCACGAGCCTTAAAACTTGTGCAAAGTTAACGATACAAGGCGGTTCAGTGGATTATAAATTATTAGTTTTTAATGGAACTGGGTGCCGGTTCTGGCCCAATATCTGACACGAAGCATATCTGTGTGCCCAAACAACGCTAACCCGCCTGCCAATATGCCGTAACTAACTGTTTACTTGCATGTTATCTTAAAGAAGCTGCCACCGACAATCCATTTGTCATTCGTTTCTGTACTTTTGCAGGATGGCTAAGTTTTATCTAAGAAAAAAGGTAAGCGACAGGGTAATAAACGGGCACCCATGGATATTTGGTAATGAGATAGGCGATAGTGAGGGCGATAGCGAACCGGGCGATATAGTTGAAGTATACACTTCTAATGGATCATTTGTGGGCAAGGGCTATGTAAATCCCGCTTCGCAGATACGTATAAGGCTGGTAACGCGCGATAAAAATGAAACGGTAGATGAGCAATTCTTCTACAACCGCCTGAAGGCAGCATGGGAATACCGCCAGCAAATAGGCTATGTAGAAAACTGCCGCCTGATATTTGGTGAGGCTGATGAACTGCCCGCCCTGATCATCGATAAGTTCAATGACTACTTTGTGATACAAACGCTGGCGTTGGGTATCGATAAGTGGAAAGATGCAATTGTAGCAGCTTTGCAAAAAATATTTAAGCCTAGAGGTATCTACGAGCGCAATGACGTGCCGGTGCGCGAGTTGGAGGGTTTGCCACAACAGAAAGGCTTCTTGTCAGCTCCATTCGACACCAACATCATCCTGAATGAGAACGGATTGAAGTTCCACGTTGACATAGAGAATGGCCAGAAAACAGGCTACTTCCTCGATCAACAGGACAACCGCAGGGCCATACAGCATATTGTAAAAGATGCCGACGTATTGGAAGCGTTCTGCTATACAGGTACTTTCAGTATGCATGCAGCACATTATGGTGCGAAAAGCGTACTGGGACTTGACATTTCTGAAAACGCCGTAAAAACAGCAAGGAAGAATGCTGAATTGAACGGCTTCCAGGATAAATGTAAGTTCGACGCAGTAAATGCCTTTGATGTATTGAAGCAATGGGTAAAAGAAGGAAGGCGTTATGATGTTGTAATGCTGGATCCTCCTGCATTTACAAAGAGCAGGGAAAATATACAAAAGGCTATTACAGGATATAAAGAGATCAACCTAAGGGGAATGAAGCTGACCAAGCCGGGAGGCTTTCTTGTTACTGCATCATGCACTAACTTGGTACCACCAGATATGTTCCTGAAAACCATAGATATGGCTGCGAAAGACGCACGCAGAAAGATAAGGCAGGTGACCTGGCAAACACAGGCATCCGACCACCCAATACTATGGCATGTGCCCAATACGCAATACCTGAAATTCCTGATTGTACAGGTGCTGTAACCTGGAAACAGAAAATACAAAATGAATAAAGGCCGCTAAGAGCGGCCTTTATTAAATAATGCATGTGTATGAATACTACAGTTGGTTGTAGATAGCTGCATCGTTCTCGCGAGCTATACCATAGTATTGAAATGTTTTATTACGATAGCCTCTTTTGTAGTAGGTATCAGTGTTACCTTCTTCAGAGATACTGATCCAGTCGTGGTTTTTAGGAATATACCAACGGTAAACGGCTACAGTGTTTGGTCCGCGCTTAGTAAGTGCGTAGAACTGGGTGCGTTTGTTAGTATAGCCCATTTTGATCATCTGATCGTCATTATACTCATCTTCAGCGATGCTCGCATAATCTTTAGTAGTAGGGTTGTACCAGCTATTAACAGCTACACGGCCAGCACCGGGGTTACGGTAGGCAACAAATATCGGAGTCTTGTCCTTCCATTTCCAGTTTAGCATTTGTCCTTCCTGGAATTCACCTTCTGCTACAGTAATGTAGTTCTGGTCGTTTGGATTGTACCAACGGTATACCCTTACTAGTTCATCTTCCTGTGCAAAAACATTACTGAACATAAAAACCGAAGCCAGCACAGTTGTAATGAGGATGAAGGTTTTTTTCATAATTGAGCGTGTTTTATCTAAAATGTTTTCCAAAATACATAAAAAATTTCTTGGCTTGCAATAGGTAACACGAAAAATATTTTTTTGAGGCTTAATGTCAGGCGATTACCCTTGCCCGATTCCTGTATTTGGCGTAGTTTTGGTGCCCTTGAGTGCCAGCCTGTCAGTCAAAAACAAATTGCACAGGATTTGATACTGCTTAAGGACGGCATATGGCAAACGTCATTTGCCTTTACTAAACACTACAACTATAAAAGAATATAATGATCGGTTTTCTTTCCAAACTTTTCGGCGGCAGCAAGTCTGATAAAGATGTAAAGCGCATACAACCCCTTGTAGCCGAAATCAACCGTGTATATGGTGAGCTACATTCTCTGTCGCACGACCAGCTACGCAATAAAACACATGAATTTCGCCAGCGTATACAAGATCACCTGGTAGATATAAATGCACAGATAGCAGAGCAAAAAGCCGCTGCAGATGAGCATCCCGAAGCTGATGTACATGCCCGAGAAGCTGTATACAATGAGGTAGATAAGCTGATAAAAAGAAGGGACGAACTAATAGAAGAAGCGCTTGAGGCAATACTGCCTGAAGCCTTTGCAGTAGTAAAGGATGCCGCCAGACGCTTTAAAGAAAATGAAGAGCTGGTAGTGACTGCTACCGAGCTGGATAGAAACCTTTCGCTGGAGCGCGATAACCTGCGCATCGAAGGTGATAAGGCTATATACCGCAACACATGGCAGGCTGCTGGCAATACTGTAACCTGGAACATGCTGCACTATGATGTACAGCTGATAGGCGGTATCACCCTGCATCAGGGCAAGATATCGGAGATGGCTACCGGTGAGGGTAAAACACTCGTATCTACCCTACCCGCATACCTTAATGCACTTGCAGGCGAAGGTGTACACATTGTAACGGTGAACGACTACCTGGCAAGACGTGACCAGGAGTGGAACGGCCCGTTATTTGAATTCCTTGGCATTACTACCGATTGCATCGATAAACACCAGCCTAATACACCTATGCGCCGCAACGCATACATGGCTGATATCACATACGGCACCAATAACGAATTTGGCTTCGACTACCTGCGCGATAACATGGTGCACCACCCTAGTGAAATGGTACAACGCAAGCACCACTTTGCCATGGTGGATGAGGTAGATAGCGTCTTGATCGACGATGCACGTACTCCGCTCATCATATCGGGCCCCATACCGCGCGGCGAAGAGCAACAGTTCCATGTACTGAAGCCGAGGATAGAAAGATTGATAGAGGCACAAAGGCGTGTTGTCAATCAAAGCCTGTCGGAAGCAAAGCGCCTGATAGCCGATGGTAAAACGGATAAAGAAACCGGTGGTATGCAACTATTCCGTGCACACCGTGGCCTTCCTAAAAATGGTGCGCTCATCAAGTTCCTAAGTGAAGACGGTGTACGTCAGATCCAGCAGAAAACGGAGAACTACTATTTGAGCGAGCAGCAGCGCAATATGCCTAAAATAGATGCGGAACTGTTCTTCACTATCGATGAGAAAAACAATAGCGTTGACCTGACAGAAAAAGGTATTGCACTTATCACTCAGTCCGGCGAAGACCCTAGCTTCTTCGTAATGCCGGATATAGGCAGCGAACTGGCCGAAATAGACAAACTGCAGATAGCCCCTGAAGAAAAAGCACAGCGCAAAGACGCTATGCTGCAAGACTATGCAATCAAAGCAGACCGCATACACTCTGTACAGCAATTACTGAAAGCATATACCCTCTTCGATAAAGATGTCGAATATGTGGTAATGGACGGCAAAGTGAAGATCGTAGATGAGCAGACCGGCCGTATACTGGATGGCCGCCGCTATAGCGATGGCCTGCACCAGGCGATAGAAGCGAAGGAAAATGTGCAAGTAGAAGCCGCAACACAAACGTTTGCTACGGTTACACTGCAGAACTACTTCCGTATGTACCACAAGCTTTGCGGCATGACCGGTACAGCCGAGACGGAAGCAGGGGAATTCTGGCAGATATATAAGCTGGATGTAGTAACCATACCTACCAACCTGCCTATATCGCGCAAAGACCAGCAAGACCTGGTGTATAAGACCAAACGCGAAAAATACAAAGCGGTAATAGACGAAATAGAAACGCTGAGCGCCAAAGGCCGCCCGGTACTGGTAGGAACCACTTCTGTAGAGGTATCAGAACTACTGAGCCGTATGCTGCAGCAAAAGAAAGTACCACATAATGTACTTAACGCCAAGCAACACGCACGTGAAGCACAAATAGTTCAGGAGGCAGGCTTGCCGGGTGCAGTCACCATCGCCACCAACATGGCCGGTCGTGGTACCGACATCAAACTGGGCCCTGGTGTGAAGGAAGCGGGTGGTCTTGCTATTATTGGTACAGAGCGCCACGAAAGCCGTCGTGTTGACAGACAGTTGCGTGGTCGTGCCGGCCGCCAGGGCGATCCCGGTACATCGCAGTTCTTCGTATCGCTGGAAGATGAGTTAATGCGTCTTTTCGGGTCTGAGCGGATAGCCGGACTGATGGACAAAATGGGCCATAAAGACGGCGAGGTATTGCAGCACAGCATGATCTCAAAATCGATAGAGCGTGCGCAAACCAAAGTAGAAGAAAACAACTTTGGTATACGCAAGCGCCTGCTGGAGTACGATGACGTAATGAACGCGCAACGCGATGTGATCTACAAACGCCGTAAGCACGCCTTGTTCGGGGACCGTATGGCTGTGGATCTGGATAATGCAATGTATGATGTATGCGTAGACCTTGCTACCCAGTTCGATGCTAACCGCGACTACGAAGCATTCCGTATAGAGGTGATGAAACACTTGGCTATGGAGCCCGATAACATCACAGCCGATGAGTTTGCAAAGGCGGATCTGACTGCTGTTGGCGACAATCTTTACCATCAGGCCAAAGAATTCTACGCTCGTAAAAGCGGTGCCATACGTGAGCATATGCTGCCAACCCTACAACATATATACAATGAGCAGGGAGATAGGGTTGAGAATGTGGTCATACCATTTACAGATGGCATACGCGGTATACAGATATACGTAGGACTGAAGGAAGCGGTAGAAAACGAGTGCCGCCCGGTATTGCAAACACTGGAGCGTAACATAACACTGGCACTGATAGATGAGTCATGGAAAGACCATCTGCGTGCTATGGACGACCTGCGCACATCGGTACAAATGGCTTCGTATGAGCAAAAAGACCCGCTGCTGATCTATAAATTTGAAGCATTCAACCTCTTCAAGCAGATGATGCTGGAGACCAACCGCAGTATCGTTTCATTCCTGCTAAGGGCCGGTATACCAATGCAGGAGGCACCGCCGCAGGCAGCACAAATGCCTGAGCCACCGACGGACATGAGCCAACTGACCATCAACAAGGACGAAATAGATGAAGCTGGACAGGACTATGCGGCGGATGAAAACGATTATTACGATGATCCGCGCGAAGAAGGACCAAAACGCACACCGGTGCAGGCAGGCCCTAAAATAGGCCGTAATGACCCCTGCCCTTGTGGTAGCGGCAAAAAATACAAGTCTTGCCACGGTAGAGGCTTACAATAAACATAGTACAAATAACACATAAGTAAAGCGCCCACTAGGGGCGCTTTACTATTTTATAAACCTGGTGTGGAATGTTTAATAATATTACTTTTGAAATTGCCTGACTGATTTATACTTTTGCAGTTACTAAGAAGTAGAAGATGAAACGTAATAATAGTATTCTGTTGGCAGCCGGCCTTGTATTTATAGGCGCTGCATCTCGTATAGTTAACTTGGAAATGTCGCTGTTCAACCTCGCACCAGTAGCGGCTATAGCTCTGTTCAGCGGTGCTGTCATCAAAGACAAACGCCTTTCTTTCATCGTTCCATTATTGTCGCTGCTTGTGGCCGATATATACATCGAGCTATTTTCGTCGATCATGAGCGGTTTTTATGGCATCCAGCAGCTGTTTGTATACATGGCTATGGCGCTAATCACCTTAGTGGGTACCAGGATGAAGAACATGGAAGATAGCAAGCCTGCTGCTTATACTATGAACGTGCTTGGTTTCTCTCTTACGAGTTCTGCATTGTTCTTCATTGTATCTAATTTCGGAAGCTTCCTGTATGGAATGTACGGAATGGATTTGAATGGCCTGATTACTACCTATGTAATGGCTATACCTTTCTACCAAAAGAGCTTTGCAAGCGATATGATCGGTAGCGGTTTGTTCTTCGGTGCTTACTACATGGTGCAAAAAGCAATGCTGGCACGTACCCAAAGAGCATAATTTTTCTAAACTATTTTCAATAAATAATGCCCTCGCTATGCGGGGGCATTTTTATTCTGTGCACTTGAGGAGAACTAATCACCTACTCAGGAATCATTGATCCCTGACCCTGAATTAATAGTAAAGGGGCGATTAATCGCCCCTTTACTATTTTTCAAAACTTAGCGTACCAACTAGTTGATTAAAATTTTCTTCCTTGCCATTACCAGCTTTGAGTTTGAAACCTCGAAGATGTAATTGCCTGCCGGCACGTTGGCTGCTGAAACATCCAGCCTGCTGTTGTTGTCAAACACCCCGTTGCCAGACCATACTGTTCTTCCCAAATGATCGACCAGGCGAACTGAAACTTGTTCACCGGCAAATGAGTTGGTGCCGGTCACCGTAAAGCGGCCCTTATTGGGGTTAGGAACAAGGTCTATGGAGTTGAGCGCGAACGGAATTACATGCACTTCAGTTTGGTATTCTTGCTTTGCTGATTTCCACATACCACGGCCATAGGTAGCAGCCCAAAGCTCTCCTTTTGCATAATTTATGCCCAGGTCGGTAACATGGGCTCTTGGAAGATTTGCATTAAATGGCTGCCATTGTGTACTGGTCGAGTCTTTGTAGAACACACCCAGGTCGGTACCCACATACAATATACCATTCGATGAATCCACCTCAAAGCAAAGAACGGGAACATTAGGCAGTCCGCCTTTCATCTGTGTCCATTTGCCCGTGTTGTATTCTGCCACCTGCGCACTGTTATATCCGCTATACGTTATCCAGAAATGATCTTTGTTTGCCGGACTCACCTTTATATCTGATATAGAACCTCCGTATGGCGGAATAATTTTAGAGAAAGTAACCGTTGAGCCTCCCGAAAGTGCATGCGTGTAATAAATATCATTGGTATATTCCGGTACGGCATACAAAGTTCTCTTGTTTGCTGGTGTCATAGCTAGGCGCAGCATGTTTCTGCCTGCAGGCATATTAAGGTTTGATATAGCAGCCCAGGTATTACCTTGGTCGGGAGAATAATAGATTTCATCGTATCCTGCGTACAACTCGGTATGGTCGTGAGGACTTACAAGGTATGGCGTGATCCATGCTCCCTGCGGATTGCCGGAGATATTGTCAGAGATTTCCTCCCTGTTAAATGAAGTTCTGTCGCTTCTGTATATCACACCGTATTGCACACCAGTATAATATACATTAGGGTCTACAGGGTCTATTTGGCAATCCATACCATCACCGCCCGAGTCATCATCCCAACCCAATCCGTCAAATATCTTGGTCCCGTTGTCCTGTGTACCACCTACAATATAAGTTGCGGCATCGGCAACAGCATTCCTATAGAACTGGGTAATACCAAGACCAGCGCTAACATCTCTCCAAGCTGTCTGGTTTTGCGGATTGTCGCTGTAGTATACCCCGCCGTCATTACACTCAAATAAGCGTTGCGGCATCAGCGGGTGGTAAGTTAGCCAATGCTTATCGGCATGCACAGTCGCAATCCAACTTAAAAAGCCCCACCATTGATTTACAATGTCAAAGCTATAGCCTCCATTTTCGGAACGCCATGTATTGACACCGCCCACATATATGACATCCGCGTCAGCCGGATCTATTGCTATGGCAAGATCATAGTTACCCTGTCCTTCGCAATCCTGCCCCGTCACATCACCGGACAATATATTCTGGAAGCAGCCGCCATCGTCGAAAACCATATTAAAGTTCTTACCCGTATCGCTTGATGAATATACCCCGTGTAATCCCCTATAGTTGCCAAAGCTACTGGACGCAACTACAGCTTTTAGTATGCCGGGGTTGGCAGGCGTCACCGCCAGCGTTACACGCCATGAAGTGCTGCCAAAGTTGGTCACTTGCGCCCATGTACGCCCGCCGTTGGACGAACGGAATACTTCACCTGAGGGGCCAGATCCATTTGCCTGAAATCTTGTTGCGTAAACGATATTGGTATCGGTAGGGTGATAAAGGACCTGTTTAAAATTTCCCGCTTGCACCAGCGCCCAATTCTTTCCACCGTTATAAGACTTGTAAATACCATCGCTTGCCGCAAGCGTAAGAGAGGCTGTGTCAATACGGTTGATAACCAGACTATTCGCCAGCCTCATCTGCGATTCATTCCATTGTATGCCGGTAGTAGTCCAGTTACTTCCGCCATTTACAGATTTCAATACACCAATGCTGTAATGATCTCTTCCGTCGCGGTCGCCTGTACACAGGTAGAGTACATTAGGGTTCTTAGGGTTTATATCTATATCCGATACGCTTAGCGATGGCAATTGGTTAGTAATAGAAACCCACGCGCCACCATTATTTACGGTCTTCCAGACACCTCCACCTGCAGAGCCGACCCAATAGGTATTAGGATCGGTAGGATGAAAGTCAATCGCGTTGACACGGCCTATGCCTCCGTATCCGCTCAATGTAGTCAGTGGCCCCTGAAACTTCCAATCCGATAGGTTTGCAGTTGTTTTCGCCTGAGATGCTACTGCATTCCTTTCCATTTTTTCCAACTCCGCAAAATTCTTTGCCGGCGCTACCATGTTTCCGTTTTCATCTGTGTGTTGCTGCCAATACCAAAGCCAGCGCTGGTAATGATAATCACCTTTTTCACCCGGCGGTCTTAACTTACCCTTTCTGGCCGATTTAGCAGGGTTTGCTGGTGGGCGATTAGCCTGTATAGCCTTGTAGCCTGCTATGGCGTCTGATAGTTTTACAGGTTTATCATTATCTTCTGGCACTACCTGGGCTTCGGTATGCAATACTGTCATCAATGGCAGCATCAATATTAGTAACTGTTTTTTCATATTTATATGTAAATGCGGTATGATTTTGGATGAATTATGCTTGTAAATTTAGCTTATATTAAGCTCATTGTGAGCGGTCAATACTATAATGACAAATCATTTACAATAGCATATGAGGAAAGTGAGGATTAGAGAGAATTCGTGGATTGCAAGATTGGCTGCCCGAAAGCTGAAATTTCATAGAGTAGCCATTGTGATAGGCCGTACTATATTTTTATACAACGTAACCAGCGCTAATTTCATCAAAAGCAGAAGGTGGGTCATGCACGAGTTGAAACATGTGGAGCAATTTGAGCGCGAGGGCTGGTTTCGATTCTTATGGTTATATATGCTAGACTACCTCAAGGCAGGCTATTACAATAACCGTTTCGAGATAGAAGCGCGCAATGCGGAGACTGAAGAAGGACTACTTTTTAAATACGATTTATCTGCATACCTGAAGCCAGCATCGTGATTTCGTTTTTTCGAAGCCGGGAATTATCTTTGTGCAAAATCAATTGAAGAATGGCCCAAAAGTTAAAGCCTACAGGACGTCAAAAATCAATTTTCCTTGTACATCTGGTAGTATTCCTGATCGCTTCTGCACTGATGCTGACCTTGTACGATAAAGGTGCTAAAGGCTGGGTTTACCCTTGGCCCGCATGGATTGTTGCTGCATGGGGACTTTCTCTGATTGGTCACTGGTGTGCAGTGTATACTTCTTACGAAGACAAAGGCCATGACGACTACAGACGTCAGGAACTGAACGGATAATAACTATAATAACAATATTCTCAGGGACCTCTTGCATAACAGCAGGGGGTTTTTAATTTTATAGGTACCAATATTGTAAAATGGATACGCCCAGATACAAAGAGCTGCAACAGGAATATGATGCCTTGCGCGATGAACGCACCCGGATAGATACGCTGGTAGAAATGGCGCTGGAAGTACGCAATTTCGATGTAGACAAGGCATCGGAAATGGCAGATGAGATCATCGACCGATCGAACACTGTGGGCTATCCACGCGGAAAAGGCCGAGGCCATAATCTGAAGGGTTCTTGCTTTTGGCTGCAGGGCGAGTATGATAGCGGGCTGGATGAGTTGCACACGGCACACGAAATAGCCAAACAAATAAAGGAACGCAGGTTGGAAGCGCGCGTGCTGAACAACTTCGGAAATATATACCGCGACTTGGGCGATCTGGCGAAAGCGCTCAGTTACTTTGAAGCTGCTTTGGCTATCAATGAGGAACTGGGCGACGAATTTGCACAATCGGTAAACCTCACCAGCATATCGAACCTGCTGTATGACCTTGGTGACTATGATAGCGCCCTGGAATATGCCCTGCGTTGCCTGCCGATATTTGAAAAATCGCGCGATACCAGCAGGCTCATTACCATATACAACACGCTAGGTAATATCTATTTCAAGCAAGAGCAGTTTGAAGAAGCGCTTGGCTATTTTGAAGAGAACCTGAACA
Source organism: Sphingobacteriales bacterium (assembly GCA_004144175.1). Taxonomy (GTDB): domain Bacteria; phylum Bacteroidota; class Bacteroidia; order Chitinophagales; family Chitinophagaceae; genus Polluticoccus. The sequence continues at coordinate 79,353 of SEFT01000014.1, read as the reverse complement.
GCTCCGAACCCGAAACAGCGGCTTATGTAATGGCCGAAAGCGGCCTGGGTAAGGTCTATTACAAAATGCAGGATTTTGCAAACGCCCGCAAATACCTGGAGCATGCCCTTGCCGAAGGGGAAGAATTAGGTAATATAGAAGTGCAGATCATTTGCCACTACTACATAGGGCGCATGCTGATGGACGAAAGCAACTATCGCCAGGCGCAGCAGCAGATGAACTCTTCTTTCGAACTGGCGGTGGAATATATGCGCAAGCACGACGTAATGAGCCTGCATGAAGGCTTATCAATGCTGTACGATAAGATGGGCGACATCCCGAAGGCATTTCACCACCTGAAGGCGTATGAGCAACTTAAAGAAGACATCTTTAAACAAACAACCCTCAATAAGCTGCGCAACCTGCAAATCAGGCAACAGATAGAGTTAGCTCGAAAAGAAAAAGAAGTGGCAGAACGCACAGCCTTTCTTAAACAGCAGTTCATGGCTAATATGAGCCATGAGATACGCACGCCGATGAATGCCATCACCGGTATGACACGCCTGCTGCTGGGCAAAGAACCCCGCCCCGATCAGCTGCGCTATCTCAATGCCATAAGGCAGTCGGCAGATAACCTGCTGGTTATTATCAATGATATACTCGACCTATCGAAGATCGAGGCCGGTAAAATTGTCATCGAGCAAACCGACTTTTCTGTAAAAGATATGATGCACAGCATACGCGATATGCTGATGCTGAAAGCAGAAGAAAAACATATAGACCTGAAACTAAGTGCCGACCCAGCCATACCCAACCGGCTGATGGGCGACCCTACCCGCATCAACCAGATACTCATAAACCTCGCAGGAAATGCGGTAAAATTTACCGACCACGGCTACGTGGCTGTAAATGCTGTTCTGCAGAAGTCGGAAGGAAAGCGGCACTGGATACAGTTTGATGTAGTGGATACGGGCATTGGTATTGCAGCCGACTATGTCGATAAAATATTCGATAGCTTCACCCAGGCAGGCACCGACATAGCACGAAAGTTTGGTGGAACCGGTCTTGGCCTCACCATCTCTAAACAACTGGCTTCGCTGATGCAAGGAGATATACTCGTAAAAAGCGAACTCGGAAAGGGAACAACATTTACGCTGATAGTGCCGCTTGAAGAAGCTGAAATACAACTAAAGGAAACAGATAACGACACCCTAACAGAACATGCCAAGAACAGGATAAGCCGTATAAAACTTCTGCTAGTTGAGGATAATGAGTTTAACCGCATGGTGGCAGAAGACACCTTGAAAGACTCACTGCCGGAGGTACGTATTGACATAGCTGTAAATGGACAGGAAGCGGTAGACAAAGTAGCCTCAACGAACTACGATGTAGTGCTGATGGATATACAAATGCCTGTAATGGACGGCGTGACTGCTACAAAAACCATAAGGGAAACCTTGCCTGCCCCTGCAAAAGACACAAACATCATTGCCATGACGGCGAATGTGCTGCAGGAAGATGTGAAACTATACTTTGAAGCAGGTATGAACGCCTATATCTCAAAGCCATTCCAAACCGATGAACTACTGCTAAAGATAGGGTCGGTGCTTGAAAACAAATCATTGAACGAAGACAACGAAGATAAAAAACCGCAACAAAAAGAGCCTGTGCTACCTCCACTACCCGAAAAAATTACAGACATGCAGTTCCTCCGCCAGTTTACCAGCGGCAATGTGGAAAAAATGCAGAAGTATATTGGCATGTTCCTCGATAACGGCCCTCGCTTGCTGGCGAGTATCGAGGAATCATTGAATAAAAAAGACCTGCCGGCGCTTAAGATCGCAGCCCATTCTATGAAGCCACAGCTATCGTACATGGGTGTAAAAGAAGACATTAGCCATGTATTCCTGATAGAGCAAACTGCCGGCGAAGCAGGCCATTACGAGCGGCTGCCGGAGTTGGTCGCCAACCTGAAAAGAGTATGCGAAAAAGCCTTTGAAGAACTGAGGCAGCCGATAGCCTCCTGACCAAAATCATGGGCATTCAAACCGCAGACATTTTATTTTGGAATATTTTTTTCTATTTTTCTAAAAATTATCAATTAACATGGCGACAGACACGAAGCGTTACCTATTTCTGGTGGATGATGAACCCATCCAAAACGAAATGTTGAAGGACTACCTGGCCGAGCGTTTTTTATATAATATAAAAACATACGAAAGCGGCGAAGAGGCCCTGAAACATATGCATCTGAACCCGGAAATAGTAGTGCTTGACTACCATCTGAGCGCACATAAGCCTGATGCAAAGAACGGTGTAGACATCCTGAAACGCATTAAGGAAAAGCATTCAGACACGCAGGTGATCATGCTGTCGGGACAAGATAAGATCGAAGTAGCCATAGATAGTATGAAATACGGTGCGTACGACTATGTGGTAAAAGGGGAAACAGCCTTCTCGCGCATGGAAAACATTCTGAACAATGTGAGCGAACTGCATAAAGTAAGGGCCATAAACGGCGCGTTTAAAAAGACAATTGTTTTTCTTTCTGTAGTTATCGGCGTTATTATCCTCTTCTCACTATACCTATACTTCTTTACGAGTGCGTTTACCCATATGTAATCGCTAAATAATTTCGCCTTGAATAATACTTCTGACTTAGATTTGCCTGTACTTACTCAACAGCGCCAAGAAATGCAATTAGCACAAAGACTGAATCGTGTAGCGGAGCCACAGACTATAAGAATGGCCAAACTGGGCCGCGAACTAAAAGCAAAGGGTATCAACATTATAGACCTTAGCCTTGGCGAACCCGACTTCCGCACACCCGACCATATCTGCGATGCAGCTGTAAAGGCAATGGAGGAAGGTTACTTTAAGTACACGCCGGTAATGGGCATGCCCGAGCTGCGTGAGGCGATCTGCCAGAAACTAAAAAGAGACAATGGACTGGAATATACACCCGAAGAGATCATCGTATCTACAGGGGCAAAACAGTCGTTGGCTAATGTAATACTAAGCATTGTTGACCCCGGTGACGAGGTGATCATCCCTACTCCATACTGGGTTACTTATAGCGCGCTTGTGGAACTTGCGGAAGGCAAGGTTACCTACATCCCTTGCGGGATAGAAGATGATTTTAAGCTGACGGCTGACCGCTTGGAGAAAGAAATTTCGGACAAGACGCGCATGTTCATCTTTTCGTCGCCCTGCAACCCTACCGGCAGTGTTTACTCACATGAAGAGCTGGTGGCGCTGGCAGAAGTCTTCAAACGCTATCCGAACGTTGTTATTGTCAGCGACGAAATATACGAATACATCAACTACAACGGCAAACACGAAAGTATAGCTCAATTCCCCGAATTGAAAGATCGTACGGTTGTTATCAACGGTATGTCGAAAGGCTTCGCGATGACCGGCTGGCGCCTTGGATACCTTGCAGGCCCTAAAGCAATTGTTCAGGCTTGTGAAAAACTGCAAGGGCAGTTCACATCAGGCGCTAATTCCATTACACAAAGAGCGTCTATTGCAGCACTGACTTCCGACCTGGGCCCGACTTTCAAAATGACGGAAGCATTCCGCGAGCGCAGAGATTTTGTGATAGATGCACTCAGGAATATGCCCGGCGTTAAGATCAACAACCCGGAAGGCGCGTTCTACGCATTCCCGAATATCAGCTCATTCTTTGGTAAGACAGACGGCAATACAACCATCATAGATGATGAAGCACTGTCGATGTACCTGCTGCATAATGCACATGTGAGTACGGTAAACGGCGGTGCATTCGGTAATCCGGATTGCATCCGTATTTCGTTTGCCACATCGATGGACAAGCTGAAAGAAGCGATGCAGCGCATCAGCGATGCCTTAGCCAAGCTCCAATAAAAGATAGTTATTTATTGCCTGAATACTTCGCTTCCATTTCGGTAAGGCGAGGTATTACCTTGGCATATACAGAATCAAGCTCTTGCGGATTTACTTTATACCAGTTTACGATCTCGTTAAACTGGTCTTGCGTAATATTATGATGGCGCAGTACGTCGTTATAGTACACAGCCAATGAATCCATTTTCTTGGCCGATACCGAGTAGGTGCTATCCCGGCCAATGCTGCTGTATACTTCGGCCATGTGCAGGTCTACCACCAGTTGCTCCATTTTGTCTTTCGGCATAGGCGACTCTTCCTGCCGCTGTTGGCAGGCAAGCAATAAGAAGGGCAACGCAAGCAGCAGGTTTCTCATTACTGTTTCAGACTATTGTATTTTTGAGCATTCGGCACATCCATCTGCTGTAGCATACCTATGTAGTTACCACGTTCTGTTTGTGGCAACTGCGCCACAAGGCTCATCAGCTCTTCGCTCTTGGCATTGAAGAAAAACTGGATGATAATGGAGTTAGGATTCTCCCTATTGATCTGCCCCAGCTTAATAATACCATCCAATATTGCTTTACGGCCTTCCGCAGGTTTATTAAACATATTGTCCAGGCCTTCACGGTGCATGGTATACCAGTACGACCGAAACTGAGAGAAACGCGGGTTCATCATCTGGTCCATCAGCCAATAGCGGTTCTTATTACCGTCCACTGCCTTCCAACCTTTTATTGTCTTGCCTTGTTCCGGAGCGTTGTTCACAACGTTTTGTGCTTTCTTCAATAGGTCAGATCCGCCGTTAGGTGCGAAGCTATCATAGTCCAAACCCAGTATTAAGTAGGTATAAAAACCAAGTAACGCTGTCAGGTTCGATTGCATGGCATTACTACCCGTAACACGTCCGTCATCGAACTGGAGCGGCGTGAATTGCGAGTACGAAAATGTAATGTCACGGTCAATAAAGTTAATGAGCGATGTAGTGTAAGAAGAGTTGTAGACCGGGCGTGTAGCTTGTACGTTCATCGTACCCTCGTACGTATCTTCATCCAACCTCTTAGCCAGGTTGATAAGGATATTACAGTTGATACGCTCATTAGGACTGTACTGGTCGTTGGTCCACTTGCGTGTGTTCATAAACTCCGTAATAGCACGCTCCATACCCAGGAACACCTGTTTGTCCACCCCCTGTATTCTTTCATACATCACCTTCACCTTGCAGTTGAGCTCCTGTGCCATCCCGGTAAGGGAGAGCGCGCAAAGCACCGCTATACTAAAGAGTTTTTTCAGCATGTTTCAGTTTCAATATTTGTTTCACAATAGCCTCTGCAGCCTCTTGCTTCGACTGTAGCGGCAACGCCAGCTCACTCCCATCGCTGGTAAGCATCGTTATTTTATTCGTGTCGTGCCCAAAGCCAGCCCCTGCATCGTTCAATGAATTGAGGACGATCATATCGGCATTTTTGGCCTTCAGTTTGCTAAGGGCATTCTCTTTCTCATTATTGGTCTCCAGCGCAAACCCTACCAACAACTGACCATCTTGCTTCTGCTTACCAAGGCTGGCCAATATATCACTTGTCTTTGTTAGCTGTAGGTCTAACGTTTCACCTTGCTTTTTTATTTTCTGATCGGCCATTTGTGCCGGCCTGTAGTCGGCAACTGCCGCAGCCAGTACTGATATTTCACAATCGGGGAAAGCGGACATACAAGCCTCATACATTTCTCCCGCGCTTTCAACGTACACTACATTTATGCCTGCATGGTAGACTTTTTGAGAGGAAGGGCCCAATACCAATGTCACCTGTGCGCCTGCTTCAGCCAGGGCTTCTGCTATTGCTATGCCCATCTTACCCGTCGAAAAATTACCAATAAAACGCACCGGGTCGATACGCTCATATGTAGGTCCGGCAGTTACCAGTGCTTTTTTACCTTTTAAAGGCTTATCCTGGCTGTTTGCAAAGAACCCGTCCAGATGTTTTACAATATCCTCGGACTCAGCCATCCTGCCCTCGCCTATCAGGCCACTCGCCAATTCGCCATGTGTTACCGGTATTATCCGGTTTCCATACGAACGTATCCTGCCAATATTATCTCTTGTACTGCGGTGGAACCACATATCTTCGTCCATGGCAGGGGCCACAAATACGGGGCAAATAGCAGAGAGGTAAACAGCTAAAACCAAGTTATCGCACAGCCCACTCGCCATTTTTGCCAATGTATTCGCACTACACGGGGCTATTAGCATGGCATCGGCCCAGCGGCCCAGCTCTACGTGATTGTTCCAGGCAGCGCCATCGTTTACATTACTATGCACAGGATGTTTGGAAACAGTAGCGAGCGAAAGAGGACTCACGAACTGCCCGGCCGCAGGAGTTGTAATAACCCGCACCTCGGCGCCTGCTTTTATTAAAAGACGAACCAAGTGCGGGGTTTTGTATGCTGCAATACTACCGGTTACGGCGAGTATTATTTTTTTGCCTGCCAGATGCATGGAATGTATTGGTAAATAAGCCTTTTACTTCTTTGCAAGGTACAGCTTTTTTAAAAGCTTAATATTGAAAATTACGTTAATAGACACGTCGGTTATATTGCATCTTGCCGGAACGTTCGTGCATCTTCAAGGCTTTGGTTAATCTGCTTTATATTATCGAAATAGAGGCTTCTGTATAGAATAAACGCTACCGGTATACCAGCCGCGCAGCCCAACAATAAACCCGGCAGGCGGTCCATCAACTGCGCTATCGAATATCCATCAATGAAAATATATGCAGGCAATACTATGAATGGCAACACAGCAACACCAAATATGCGTTCTTTGGAGATAAAAAGCTTGAATCGTTGCATTGTCTCGGTCAGGTCGGTCAGCGAATGAGAAAAATCGATAGAGTTGAGTAGTCTAAGCTTGTAAATGCCTGCATAGATACTGGCTCCGAGTGCGCCGATTAGTATGAAAAACGATATGGTCATTTCTACAGATGCCCACGCACGGCCACTCATGGCTATGAACACGCAAAACAGACAGATGCAAAATATAAGTCCGAAGTATTCTGCATTCTTCATTTTCGCAAGCGAGTTTGAAGACTTGTTTTGCAGCAGCTCTTTCACAAGCTTTTCGTTTAGCATACGATTCTCCGCTATCACGTTATCGTATTTTTTCCAGAGGTTTTTCATTTCTTCGAGTTCCATTTTTATTGAAGTTTTTTAAGTGTTACTGATTTGAATTTGCTTGTTTTTTGAGCTTTTCTTTGATGCGGCTCAGCTTTGCACCTACATTGCTGGCTGATATACCCATTATGTCGGCTATTTGCTGATAGGTGTAGTCGTCCATATACAGCATTACCAGCGCTTTGTCGAATGAGGGCAGACTGCCGATAAGCCGGTGCATGAGTTTATAGTTTTCCTCATCTTCGGACGATATGTTCGATAAATGATCGAACCGGCTAAAGTCATCGAAGCTCGAGGTGATACTCCTTGCCGACTTTCGTTTATAGTTAATAGCCGTATTGAGCGCAATACGATACAGCCAGGTGCCGAAAGATGACGTTTGCTGAAATCGTGGGTATGCAGACCATGCCTGTAATACCACCTCCTGAAACAGGTCTTTTCTTTCTTCTGCATCGGCAGCATACATGCTGCATACTTTATATATCAGCCGTTCATTTAGGGTAATGTCGGCTATAAATGCGTCGGTATGTGTTCTGTCCAGCGCCATTGTAAGTTCCATGCATTATTAGTAGCAAGAAAAGGAGAAATATTACAGGCTAGCAACTTTTTTTCTTGAACGACCCAAGGTTTTGCACTCCGCCTGCGTTTTCTAGTATATAACCGGCAGTCAACCCCTACGAAAACCCCGGAAAAAATGAGAATTATGTACTTTTCGATATCCCGGACCTGTCTAAAACGAATGAAAGCCAGCTAAGTAATGCCTGAATACGCAGAGCAGGACATAATAAAAGGATGCAGGAAACAAGACCGTGCATGCCAGGAATATCTGTACAAAAAATACTACAGCCTGTTCCTGAAGATATGTGCGCGCTATGCCAAAGACATGGAGGATGCCGAGCAACTGATGAATGACGGCTTTCTGCGGATCTTTACCAAAATAGACAGCTACGAAAATACCGGATCTTTTGAAGGCTGGATGAAGCGCATACTGGTAAATACCTGCCTCGACTACCTGCGTAGTAGCTACCTGAAGACATCGATGATGATGAATTTCAACATCAATATGGTAGCAGAGCAAGCCGTAAGCACACGCAACGAAGCCATTACAAAAATGGAGTTCCGCGAGTTGCTGAACCATATACAGACCCTACCAACCATAACGAAAACAGTTTTCAACCTTTTTGTATTTGATGGCTACACCCATGCCGAGATAGCCAAAATGCTGGCGATAAGCGAGGGTACCTCCTATTGGCACGTACACCAGGCGAGAAAGCTGTTGCAAAAAAAAATTAATTCGGTTGATGTAAATCATAAAGACTATGCAAGCAAACGAGTTTGATGAGCTGATACGAAAGAAGTTTGATGAGGAAGAAATGCCTTTCAAACCCGAGATGTGGCAAAAACTGTCGCAACAATTGCCTGCGCCCGAAGACAAGAAGAAGCGCGTCATCGGTATGTATTGGTGGCAGATTGGTGGTATAGCCGCGGCTGTAGCATTGCTCGTAGTTTCCGTGCTTAAATGGCAACCATCTACAGACAAGCAGACTACTTTGGCATCAAAAGATATTATTTCTTCATTAACAGTGCAATCCAATGCCGCAACAAAACCTGCTCCGGCAGTTGCAGAGACAGACGAGCACCAAACCGTAAAACAGGAATTTATTGCCGCTAGCAAAAACCATATTTATAGTAAAAAGAACAGAAGTGTAGCAGCTAATACCGTTACTTCTGAAACAAAAATTAACAGCCAGGATCTGGTTAGTCCAAAAGATGAAATAGTAGCCGGTACTCCGGGCACAGGCTTTTCAGACCAGAGCAATATTGCCACGGAAGAATCTGTAGTCGCCGAGCGAAAAAAGTCAGCAAAGCCGATGGCTTTGTATGATCAATTGATGCAGCCCGAACCTGAAAAATTGAAACAGAAAACTTCATTCAGCTTTACGGGCGGCGTTAACTATGGGTCGCTCAATACAGGCTATGCCCTTGCCGTAACGGCACAAAGGCAGATAAGCAGAAAGCTGTACGTAGAAGGTAATGTGGGCCTCGTAAATGGTAATGCCGATGGGATATCTACTTATAGAGGCTATAGCGCAGCTGACCCTCCCGTTAACGGTATGGGCACAAGTGATCTGGAGCCGCAAGGTGTAAAAACAGAAACAACATTTACTGCCGTAGCGCCGCTAAATCTCTACTACTTTCAGGTAGCACCTGTCATTGGTTACAATGTATACAAAGGATTGTCGGTTGGTGTTGGTGCCGATCTTCAAAGATTACTGGTGAATGAGAAATCTTACGAGGTACAGAATAATACCGGTGCATTGGAAAGAATATCGAAGACGGATATAGGTATCTCCGGCAAAACGGAATACCAGGTATCTAAAAAAGTGAAGCTTGGAGTACTCTACCGCAACGGTATCAGCAACCTCTTAAAAGACAAACTGTACCTGGATAGAGACTATCTGCAGGTACAGTTCAAGTACACTTTTATTCACTAATACGATTGGCGCATATTATCTGCGCACCAGTAGCTTTCTGATAAAAAGAAGGCATATCAGTACGAAACCGACAAATACCCAACCTATAAAGCCCATGTCGTTTTTCTCGACAGCATAGGTTTGGTATTCGCCGCTACGTGCGAAAATGCTATTCTTCGGCATATTGTGGCTTGGCGACTCCTGTACAGAAAAGCCGGATGTACCCGAAGAACCGAAAGAAATTATATTGGTTAAATCCATGGCAGAGATTTTAAATCTTGATAATGCTCCCTCTTATATTATCAATATGCCACGTAGTCATACTACAACTCCAAAATTAAACACAGTTTTTATTGTTAGCGGAGATTTAATGCGTGTTTACAAGCCATTAACAACAAAGTGTAAAAACCATAGGCACTATACTATGTGAAATGTTCAACAGTTGCGATTTAAACCGCTACATTAATAACAAAGTAGGCCAGGATACATAAAAGAAGAATTACAATGATAGCAACCCAGCCCCATTTGTTCTCGCCGATTGCTTTTGTTCTTCTTTTTCTCTTTGATGCCAGCGTTTTATTGAGGTCTGCATTTAGTTTACCAACGATCTTGTTGGTGTCACCCGGAGGCAGTTCACTCAAACCTTCAGCGGCATCACTCTCCATACCTTCTTCCGACAGCCACAGCTCTACCTCGCGGCTTTCTTCTGCGCTCAACTTGCCCTCCAGATAAGCCTGTAGCTTCTCTTCGGGCAGCTTGCCTTTGCCACTATTCCATATGTCGTTAAGGTCGCTCATTTATTGCTTGTCATCAAGTTTGCGTTGTAGCGCCAGTTTCAGGTTTCGCTTGCCATTTTGAATATAACTCTTTACCTGCACAAAGCTAAAGCCTGTCTCATCCATTATATCCTGGTAGCTTTTCTTTTTCAGGTAGAACAGTATAATACACTCCCGCTGTTCGGTTTCCAGTTTATTTAGCTCTTCACTCATCTGCTCCAGCGTATAATCATGCCTTTCCAGTTCTCCTTTGTCCGTAGTTGCGTCTGCCAGATGCAAAAATGCAGTTTCATCCTTAGGATAAGTTTTGTTGCGCAATTGTTGCAGGCAATGATTGCGCATCAACACGTAGAGCCAGCCCTTAAAATTCTGTATCTCACCATCGGGCAGGTGCGTCAGCGAACGGAGAAATACATACTGCACCGCATCCTGCGCTAGCTCTTTGTCTTTGAGGTATTTCATAGCCACACCCAACAGCAACAAAGTATAGCGTTGCAGCAACACACCCAGCCAATGATTATCGCCACTGCTGCGGTAGTATTGCAGCAGTGCCTCATCGGTCATTTCGTTTTGTGTTCTTTCGCTCAAGCAGGCTGGTTAAGTGTCCACTGTAAAGATGAATAAAATAGACTATTCCATAAAATAGCAGAAATATTTCATTATCAATCTATTGCATTTGACAACGGTTGATATTAACTTGGCAAAAATTATCCATTCATGAATTTTAACCTATCTAAAAAGATTTTATTACTGATTTTTTCCACCTTAAGCTTTAGTAATGTTTTTGCCAGCGACAGGGTATTATGGTTGTTATTTCCGCCTTGGGTACAAAGAGAAAGCTGGTCTTGGGGGACAATATCCAGCAGTGCGGTTTACAAAGGTCAATTAAAAAATATCGCAGGCGAAACCACAGCTGATAACTATGAGCAAAATCTTAAATCCAAAGGAGGTTTTACATACGGTGTCGGAACATATTTCCCTGTAAAACGACTTGGTAAAGTCAGCACACTTGCAATCGGCGTACAGGCAAATACCAATTTATTCATTTGGGATAATTTAAAGGGGGGAATTTTCGACGAAGATGGATTTAATTTTGGAGGTGCGACAATTGAAGGCGGCCTGCCGATAACAGCTGATTTTATGTTTGGCTGTGATGCCTTGACCAAGAAAAATCCAAAATTTTCCTTAACGGTAGGAGGTGGTGTTATGCCACTCTATGCGATGACTGCTGTTGAAGACAATATGGGAATGCAGTTTACTGCCAGACCTGTAGTTAAAGCTGAAGCAGGCATGTTCCTTGGAGTGCTAATGAAGGTACGTTTAATGTGCGCTATCGGGAATATAAAATACATCAACAGCAAAAATAGCTTTATGGATATGGGAGACGGAGTACAAAGTAACTTTACCTTGACTGGAAAGTCATCAGTAAGTGTTCAATTCGTCATCTTGCCATTCTCCTTTATGTGGGAAAAAGCAGGCTGGTGGAATGACACCTACTAAAGAATATATTTATAGATTAACTAAAAGACCGGCCATAAGCCGGTCTTTCTTTTCCTATCTATCTAATTCCAATCCTATGCTTATGCTTTCTGCTGTGCAAATTCTGTATTGATCACCATTTGAACTTCGTCACCTACTACTGCACCACCCGCTTCTGTTGCTGCACTCCATTTCAGGCCAAACTCTTTACGGTTGATCTTACCTGATGCCTTAAAACCGGCTTTTGTATTACCCCATGGATCTTTTACGGTACCGCCATATACTACTGCAAACTTTACTTTCTTCGTAACATCGCGGATGGTCAGGTCGCCTTCCAGTGCGTACATATTACCTTTCACTTTCTTAAATGAAGTGCTGGTAAATTTCATTGTAGGGAATTTCTCTGCATTGAAAAAATCATCACTCTTCAAGTGGCCATCGCGCTTTTCGTCGTCTGTGTTGATGCTGTTTACATCTACCGTAAAGTTGATCTTAGCGTCTGTAAAATCAGGTTTAGCCGATACTACGTTACCATCAAACATTTTGAAAGTACCCTCTGTTTCAGAGATCACCAAGTGCTGAACCGAGAACTTTACGTTAGAATGGCCTTTGTCCAGGTTCCATTTTGTTTGTGCCATAGACATAAATGGCGCTGCTGCGATAGCGAGAAGGAATAGTGCTTTTTTCATTTTGCTTTGATTTTGAAGTTTATTGTTTTGTGTTTGTTTCTTGTTTGCACAACAAATGTACGTACACGTATTTTCATAGCAAATAAAATTCCTTTATAGAACTATCGATACTGCACAGGGCGGTACATATTGACATTTTTAAAAATGGCGTTTATCGGCTTAATCCCACTGCCTGTTATATATTATACAAGCCTTGGCTTTATAAGGTAAAAACCGTACGTTTGCGTCACATTTCACAAATCAGAGCATCTTTTATTTAATATGAATTTCCAACTTACAGAAGAGCAAAAAGCCGTACAAATGGCTGCCCGCGACTTTGCAAAAAACGAGTTGCTGCCGGGTGTTATCGAACGCGACGAGCACCAGAAGTTCCCTGCCGAGCAAATAAAAAAGCTGGGTGAACTTGGTTTTATGGGTATGATGGTTGACCCTAAGTATGGCGGTTCGGGTATGGATGCAGTATCGTATGTACTGGCTATGGAGGAGATCTCTAAAGTAGATGCCTCTGCTTCGGTGTGTATGAGCGTAAACAACTCGCTGGTATGCTGGGGTATCGAAACCTATGCTTCTGAAGAACAAAAACAAAAATACCTGGTGCCTCTGGCTTCAGGCCAAAAAATAGGCGCATTCCTGCTGAGTGAACCTGAAGCCGGTTCTGATGCTACATCTCAGCGCACTACTGCTGAAGACAAAGGCGACTACTACCTGCTGAACGGTACCAAGAACTGGATCACCAATGGTAACTCTGCTTCTTATTATCTGGTTATTGCACAGACCTATCCTGAAAAGGGTCACAAAGGCATCAATGTACTGATCGTTGAGAAAGAATGGGCCGGTGTAACTGTAGGCGCTAAGGAAAATAAGCTGGGTATCCGCGGTAGCGATACGCACAGCATCATGTTCCAAGATGTAAAAGTGCCTAAAGAGAACCGCATAGGCGAAGATGGTTTCGGTTTCAAATTTGCAATGAAGGTATTGTCGGGCGGCCGTATCGGTATCGCTTCGCAAGCGCTGGGTATTGCGAGCGGCGCTTACGAGCTGGCACTTAAATACTCAAAAGAGCGCAAGGCATTTGGTACTGAAATTTCTAACCACCAGGCTATCGCATTCAAGCTGGCAGATATGGCTACTGACATCGAGGCTGCACGCCTGCTGTGCCTGAAAGCTGCATGGACCAAAGACCAGGGACAGGATTATACTCAAGCTGCTGCTATCGCTAAACTGTTTGCTTCTGAAATAGCGCAGCGTGTAACCAGCGAAGCAGTACAAGTACATGGTGGATATGGTTATGTAAAAGAATTCCACGTAGAGCGCCTGATGCGCGATGCGAAGATCACACAGATATACGAAGGTACCAGCGAGGTACAGCGTATCGTGATCAGCAGGAACGTGTTGAAAGACTAATTCATAAGTATTAGCATATTACAAAGGACGGTCTGGTGACCGTCCTTTTTATTATGCCTGTTATAATACATTAATTAAACAAGGTGTGATATGAGAGGTCTTACTAATTAGCCCACTTCGTATCTTGCTAGCTATGCGCTATGACATACGAATACTCTCACCTATAGTCTCGGAAGAAGACGACAATATTGACGTGAATGTAATACTCGAAAATGGAGACGCTTATTTTGGGACTTTTTTTACTGTTAAAAACATTGATCGAATAATGACAAGGCACAAACAAACTGGAGAGAGCGCTAACGGTTCTTATTTTTGGTCAATCAATATGCTCATCATTGATAAAATAAACATTGAATGCATAAAAAAATGCATAGATGACCTTTTAAAAGACAAATGCTTTCCAGATGCTTTCTCATATATTGGCAATAGACCAGAGGCTAAATCATAGCTATCCTTTAATTGTGGTGTCAGTTGTTACCAACTGACACCACGATCCTACATATACTTCGCCGTATAACTTTCCTTCACTTTCACCAGCCCCTCAGGTATGCCTTCGTACAGTAGCTGTCCACCGCCGGAACCACCTTCGGGCCCCAGGTCTATTACCCAGTCTGCGCTTTTTATTACGTCGGTATTATGCTCTATCACTATTATTGAATGCCCCTGATCGATCAGCGCATTGAACGACCCAAGCAGTTTCTTGATATCATGAAAGTGTAAACCGGTTGTAGGCTCGTCGAAGATGAAAAGTATCTTATCCTTGCTGCTGTTCTTACCCAGGAACGATGCCAGCTTTACACGCTGCGCTTCTCCACCACTGAGGGTATCGCTACTCTGCCCCAGTTTTACGTAACCAAGCCCTACATCACTAAGCGGCTGTAGCGCGTTCGCCAGCTTCTTCTCATCGGCAAAAAAGTTAATGGCTTCATCCACACTCATCTCCAGTATATCAAAAACGCTCTTGGTACGGTAGGTTATCTCCAGCACTTCGTCCTTGAATCGTTTACCCTTACAGCTTTCGCATACCAGGTGTACATCCGCCAGGAACTGCATTTCTACTATTACCTCACCCTCGCCCTTACAAGTATCGCAACGGCCGCCATCGGTATTGAAGGAGAAATGCTTTTCTGCAAAACCGCGCATCTTAGCCAGCGGTTGCTTCGCAAATAGCTTACGTATCTCATCCCATGCCTTTACATAGGTGACAGGGTTACTGCGCGATGACTTGCCTATAGGGTTCTGATCTACCATCTCTACATGCGAAATGCTATCCAGGTCGCCACCGAGGAACTTATGTAATCCCGGGCGCTCTGTACCCTCACCATAATGCTTTTGCAAAGCAGGATATAATGTCTGTTTTACCAGCGTTGTCTTGCCACTGCCGCTCACACCCGTCACCACACACAGTAAGTTCAGCGGAAAGTCAACATCTACATTCTTTAGGTTATTCTGACGGCAGCCCTCCAAACGTAGGCTGCCGTTAGGCTTCCGCTTGTACGGTGGCACATCTATCTGCATATTGCCACTCAGGTATTGGCCTGTTAGGCTCAGCTTATTTTTTATCAGTTCATTATACGGCCCTGCGGCTATTACTTCACCACCCAGGTGACTGGCCAGCGGCCCCATATCTATAATATAGTCCGCTTCGCGCATCATCATCTCATCATGCTCTACCACCACTACTGTATTACCAAGGTCGCGTAATGATTTCAATACGCTAATTAATCTTTCCGTATCGCGAGAATGCAGGCCAATGCTCGGCTCATCGAGTATGTACAGCGAATCAGTAAGGTTACTACCCAAAAACTTAGTAAGCTGTATACGTTGACTTTCACCACCCGATAGCGTATTTGCCAGTCGGTTGAGCGTAAGGTAGCTGAGGCCAACATCCAGCAGCGTCTTCATCCGCTGGTTTATCTCTATGAGGATGCGTTTACCAATCATCTGGTCGTGTTCACTCAGCTCCAGGTTATTGAACCACTCGTACAGGTCGCTTGCCGGCATGAACATCAGGTTGGCAATGGTAGTGCCTGCTATCTTTACATACATCGCCTCGGGCCTCAACCTTGAGCCCTTGCAGGTAGTGCAGAGCGCACGCCCGCGATAGCGGGCCTTCATAATGCGGTACTGTATCTTATACTGGTTCTGCTCTACCATCTCAAAGAAATCGGTAATGCCCTTCACGCGGCTGTTGCCAGCCCACAGCAGGTCATATTCGCTCTCCGTCAGGTCGGCTATCGGTGTGTGTACCGGGAAGTCATACTTAGCAGCCGTGCGTATAAACGAATGTTGCCATTCGCTCATTTTCTCGCCGCGCCAGCAGGCTACTGCACCTTCGTGCACACTTAGCCTTTTGTCAGGTATCACTAGATCTGGGTCAATGCCGAGTATCTGTCCAAAACCTTCGCAGGTAGGGCAAGCACCGTAGGGATTATTAAAAGAGAATAGGTTTGGCGTAGGTTCCTCAAAGGTCATCCCGTCAGCCTCAAAGCGGTTGTTGAAGTTGTGCAGCTTCTTACCGTCCAGCTCCAGCAGGCAGTCACCTTCGCTTTCGTAGAAAGCGGTCTGTATACTATCGGCTAGCCTATGCAGATCGTCTTCCTCAAATTCTTTAGTAACAATACGGTCGATGAGCAGGTATATATCCTTGCCCGATGTTACTTTTTTTGTAACCTTAGGGTCTGTATCAGCCAGTACATCTTCTATACGTATCGGGCGCTCATCACCTTTAGCATACACACGGCTGAAGCCTTTTTGCATCAGTATGTTCAGCTCTTCTACTACGGTACGGCCGTAGTGCGTTACCAGCGGTACAATGATCTGTACTTTGACACCCAGCGGCAAACTGCCGATGAAGTCTACCACATCACTCACGCTGTCCTTCTTCACCTCTTGCCCGCTAACAGGCGAGTATGTTTTGCCTATCCGTGCAAACATCAGGCGCAGGAAGTCATATATCTCCGTCATACTGCCCACGGTACTACGGGGCGTACGTGTAGTCACTTTTTGTTCAATGGCTATTGCGGGGCATATGCCACGTATATAGTCTACATCCGGCTTATCCATCCGCATCAGGAACTGGCGCGCATAGGCGCTCAGGCTCTCTGCATATCTGCGCTGCCCTTCTGCAAATAAGGTATCCATGGTAAGGCTCGACTTGCCCGAGCCGGATACGCCCGTTACCACTACCAGCTTATTGCGCGGGATCGCAACATCCACATTCTTCAGGTTGTGCATACGCGCGCCTTTGATGAATATTACCTCATCGCTGGCGCCATAGTTGGCTTCGCCATGGTCTACCTGCGGCTCCGATATCCCTTCAACCGCTGTCTTCTCCTGCTTCGTTTTCTTAACGCCCGCCGCTGTTTTCGCTTTCTTTTCTGCCATAAAATTTGCTAAGCGAAATTAACGAATTTACAGGTGGGAATGACCGGCCATATACCCTAAAATCCATAAGGATTGATATGGAGCAAATCGATGATAACTATTGAGTGCTACGCCAACCTTTATTATTTTTACAGCCTACATCCATGATCTATTACCTTGTATATAACAGTAAGGCAGCACCCTTACTTACGGAACAAACGCTAAAGAACATACTGGCGGTAAGCAGAGAGAACAACACGAAGGCAGGCATTACCGGTATATTGCTGTATCACAACAATCACTTCATCCAGGTGCTGGAAGGGGAGAAAGAAAAAGTCCTATCTATCTATCAAAAGATAGCGCTTGACGGTCGACATAGCCTTGTACTAAAGAAAATAGAGGGTTATGAGCCAGAACGGACCTTTGCAGAATGGTCCATGGGCTTCAAGTCTGTTTCAGCAAAAGAGTATGAAGAAGCAGAGGGATATCTGGACCTGCCAACAGATGGGTTAAGCCAGGAAACAGCAGCCAACTCCGGTAGCCCTGTATTGATATTGCTCCGAAAATTCTTGTCTTAGATCAGGGCATTACTTTTTCTTTCGTCCGTGCTACATGCAGGCCAGCCGTCTTGCCGTTTATCTCTCTAATGATATTATCTAGATTGGCAGTTGCAGTCTTCAGCTTGTCGACTATTTCCTTATTTACGGGGTCCGAAGGGTCATCTTCGTTGAACAGCTGGGCAAGGCCTAGAATAGACGCTACCGGGCCACGCACTTTATGTGACTGTATCCAGGCGATCTCGGTAAGGCGTTCATTTTGCAGTTGTATTTGCTGAAGGTGCTCCCGCTGCTCGGTCACGTCCTGCATGGTGCCATTGAGCCTCACCAGCTTTTCTTCCTCAAACGACAACGAGCCCTTTACAAAAACGTGTTTTATAACTTTCCGTGGCGTGATGATGCGGCAAAAAAACTCCGGGAATTGCCTGTTTTTCAGCACACTTTTGATCACACCACGTACAAATTCCTGCTCCTCAAAATGCACTGCCTGTATAAACATTTCCAGGTTCAGGTGGTGCCCCTGAGGTAGGTCATATATTTCATAAGTGGAGTCGGACCACTCTATCGTATCATTTTTAATGTCCCACTGCCAAAAGCATATCTTAGCCATTTGCTCTGCATCTTGCAGCTGGTGGTTCTTATATGTAAGTTCTTCCTGGGCGCGCCTGCGAAGTTCTATCTCCTCCTCCATTTCCTTTGGCGTCCGGTAGCTGAATGCTACGGGCAGCAGGCGTATCAGGTATATAGCAGCAGTCCAGCTGACAATACCGGTAATCAGTTTAAGTATGGCGCTGATCCTGTAAACAGGCGTCCAAAAGATCATAGCATCTATAAAGTGCGCAGTTCCGCACAGTAGGATGAATGATGCAAAAAGAAAATAAAGCGGATGAAAGTTGACTGCCTTTTGTTTGCGGGTGACATACCGGATAATGATAAGCGGTATGGCAAAGTAGGCTGACCAAATCAGCAATTCGCTGGTTATGTACAACCAACCGTGAAAGTCAGACCAATTGCCGCAATGCCAGCGGGCCGGAAAATCTGAAGTGTCGAATAACTTTTTAAAAAACTCGGTTACCTGATTCATCTAATGGACTGTTACCATTTCAGGGTGCTAGGATTGCGGTAAATTTAGGCTGGCTTATTTGAAAGTTTTACTAACAACATGTTATTGAATGCCCTACTATCAAGGGTTTGGCGATATGGCGCAATATCATCTTAATTATAACTATATAAGCCCTTGTTCCAAAAGCACTTTTCTGATCTTGCGCCTTAGGCGGATGATACGACCAAGACGCGTACCTGCTATAAGACAGAAGCAAAAAGCGGTAAGCATTATACCATGTAGCCAGTACCCAAATATCTCACGGCGCGTAAGGGCAAAGACAATGTAGATGATAAGGACCACAATCCCTTTCTTATCGCGTTTACCGACAACCAGCTCTTCTTCCTGATGCCAGAGTATTTTTTTTGCCCTACCGGATAAGTATCCGAGCAAAAAGCCAAGCCCCCATGCACCGGCAGCAAGCAATATGTTTATGTGGCCAGACAGTATATCGTAGGCGGATATACCCGTCATAATGATAAATATAGCCAGATAGATATATACTTTTCGCTTCAGCTTACGGTGCAAATACCCCCATGCGTCTGTGCCTACTAATCTGCGCATGAAAGAATTTAGAAAAAGTCCATGCCTGTGTACTCATGTCGAAGCATATAATATACAGCACAATTTTTCCTTTTGCGCTATTGCTATATTGGTTGTAACTGTATATTTTTGAATGAATTCAATATTTCAGATGAAAAGATTACTTACCATATCAGGAGCATTGCTGGTGCTTAGTGTACTTACAGAATCGTGTGCATCTAATAACAAAGTTTCTCGTCCACCGGTACACCCTCGTCCTCCAAGGAAATTTGTAAATGCACCGCAGCCAACACCTGCAACTCCTGTTATTGAAAAAATAGGCTAAAGAAGATTGGATAATGTAATAAACCGGATGTTACGGCATCCGGTTTATTGCTATACTTACTGTGTAAGTGGTTATTTATATAGAATAGTGCAGTAATAAGCCTTAACCAATACTACGCTATGTTATTTTAAGCTACTTTACTATTATTGATGATCGGCAGAAATACTGCCCCATTGTTCTCTTCCTGCCCCTTGCCAAGATCATAGGCCATCCTTATAGCCTCCTGCAATTCAGCATATACACCATTGCCCTCTAATGGACAAGCTATCTTATTAAAAGTCCTTTCGACCAGCTGCTTCAACATTTCCTCTTTCATATTACACCTCCGTTTCTTGTCTGCTTTTACGGTAAATAAATATCCATGCCACATCGTATATTAGCCCATGCTTAAAAAGTTAATGCTTTGTATATGCGGTTTGTCTATACCTTTCATTGCCAGTGCACAAGAGATGGCTACGCGTTTTGAAAAAAGTGGCGGAACACAGTCTTCACCTTATACCGAAGTGATTGATTTTTATCATCAGTTAGATAAACAGCATGGTACGGTCAAAATTGTAGAAGCAGGCGGTACTGATACCAGGCACCCATTACATGTAGTATATTATAGCCAGGATAAGCAATTTGATATAGAGACTTGGAAAGCTGATAATAAAGTTATCTTATTGATAAACAATGCCATACACCCCGGCGAGCCTGACGGTATAGATGCCAGTATGATGCTGCTTCGAAATGCCGCAACCGGCAAGATCAATATGCCGGAGAATATTGTGTTGGCCGTTATTCCCGTGTTCAATATAGGCGGGGCGCTAGACCGCGGCAGCCACAGCCGGGCAAATCAGAATGGGCCGGAAGAATATGGATTCCGTGGCAGTGCGCAGAATTTGGATTTGAACAGGGACTTTATCAAGCTCGATGCTAAAGAAACGCAGTCGCTGATTAGGCTTTTTCACCGCCTGGACCCGGATATTTTCATAGACAACCATGTAAGTAATGGTGCGGATTATCAACATATCATGACCCTACTTTCTACACAACATAACAAGCTGGGCGGAACTATGGGTCAATATCTGCATAATATCTTTGAGCCTGCTATATACGCAGATATGAAGCAGAAGGGCTACGACCTAGTGCCTTATGTAAACCACTGGGGACATACACCTGAGCGCGGCTGGATTGCATTCCACGAAGGGCCGCGTTTTGCCAGCGGATTTGCTACCCTCTTTCAGACTTATTCATTTGTACCGGAAACGCATATGCTGAAGCCATTTAAGCAAAGGGTTGAAGCAACCTATACCTTAATGACTTCATTCATTTCTCTGGCATCAAAAAACGCGGCAGACATACGCAGAACCCGCAAGGCAGAAAGGGCTGCAACCGCGGATTTGATGACTCTACCCATCGAATGGAAGGTGGACACAACCAAGCCCGATAAAATAGAATTCAGGGGGTATAAGTCCGGCTACAAGCCAAGCGAAGTATCAGGTAAGCCAAGGCTATACTATGATCGCCAACAGCCTTACACTACTCAAGTAACATTCCATAACTATTACAAACCGGTACTGCAGGCAGATGTACCCAAAGCCTATGTGATACAGCAAGGATGGCCGAAGGTGATACGCAGACTAAAATGGAATGGCGTGAAGATGCAGGCATTGGAACGTGATACAACTATCAACCTATCGGTTACCTACATCGACAACTATGAAACGGCTAAACCCTACGAAGGGCATTACCTACACAGCAAGGTAAAAGCACATACGGTAGCCCGGCAAATAAAACTCTTAAAGGGCGATTACCTGATACCAACTAATCAGAAAGCAGAGCGGTACATTGTAGAAACACTGGAGCCTACAGCGCCCGACGCCTTTTTTGCCTGGGGGTTCTTCGATGCTATTTTGCAGCAGAAAGAAGGTTTCAGCGACTACGTATTTGAAGACGAAGCAGCGGAATTGCTAAAGAGCACTCCCGAATTACGTCGCATGCTAAAGGAAAAGCAACAGGCCGATACAGCGTTTGCAAAAGACGGCGAGGCCCAGCTGGAATTTGTATATCAGCACTCGCCCTATTATGAGCCGGTGCACATGCGCTACCCAGTATATAAATTAGAGTGGCAGCAATAAGCATCAGGGCAGGAGTTTGTCTATTGCCGCGGCAAGCTTATGGTCTTTATCAGTTACTGTGTCACCTGCGTCGTGGGTATTCAGCCATATTTCTACGGTGTTCCATACATTGGTCCAGCGGGGATGATGGTTTTGCTGCTCGGCCAACAGGGCAACCCGGGTCATAAAAGCAAAGGCTTCCGAAAAGTCTTTGAACGTTACGCGGCGATAAAGTGAATTGTCTTTTTCTGTCCAGATCATAATTAATGATTTTCAAAAAGGTTATTCCGATACATCGAACCATACAGGGCGGCTGTCGTTCCAGTCGCCATTGTAGTTTATAGTTACTTCTTCATCGGCTTTTATATCCCTTACTGTTTTTATCATGATGGTGTCGGTATCGTAATCCATAAAGTACTCGCAATTGGATGCATAGGAGTGATTATACATGGGCACATATCCCAACGCCATGCAGCATTTTTTCTCAGTATCGGGTGTCCACTCAAATATATAGTCGTGTAGCAGTGTCTCATCCAGATGCCTGCGATCTGCATCCGTCATCACGATAACCGGAGCTACTTCAATAACAGTATTGGCAGGCAAATTTTTAATACAAAAAACGCCTCTTCCCCTATTGGCAGTTATATCGATGTATAGATCCGGATTTCTCATTTTATGCAATTAATAAACTACACAATGCTATAAAAACTTAGCAATATTAATTTACTTCGCACAAAGACGAATATAAGCATGTATAAACCCTTAAGACTTGCCTTATTAGCGACCTGTTTTTGCATTACTTCAATGCACTCCTATGCCCAGTTTGCTCACGATCATTTTAGCAATATGTGGATGCGGCATAACTGGGACAACCCGAATACGGACTACAGTCGCCAATATTATCAGCGATATGAAATGGGGCCATCTATGGTTTTTGCCAATGCAAACCTACAACTCACGTATACGCTGCAAAAAAAGAATGGCGAAATAGAGGACGGAAAACTAGAAACACCAATAAAGAGTAAACTGAAAGGCGGATTGAATACCTGGGGTGTTATTGGAACATCGTCAGCCAAGCTAATGGAGATGGGCGAAGACAAGATTTTAGCATTCGGATATGGTGGTATGTTTAATTTTATATCCTGGGAAGTAGGCCCGCTGGAAGGCGCAGACGTTCTCCCTAATGCTGTACTGTTCACGGCACCAACGGGTGAAAAAACCCTGGGACGAAGTGCAGTAAGCATGCATGTAGGTGTGCCTTTGAGCCTAGACTATAAAGTAGGTGCCGACGCCATTCTTGACAGGGGAAGAGGTATGTGCTTCACAGCAGGTGCCGGACTCTACCCATACGTTATGCTTTCAGCGTGGGGAACATTTGAAGACGTAACAGCGAAGGCCGCACCTTTTGCTAAAATAGAATTAGGATATGTACTGGGAATAGCGTTTAAAGTAAGAGCGACGGTTATAAGCGGGCTTACATATATGAGTGAACGGCCACCGGTACAAGGCGTTAGCAATCTGCGGGTTGAAATGAAGGGAAAACCGGAACTCAATCTTTCTTTGCTGATAATGCCATTCTCCTATCAGTGGGAAAAAAACAGATGGTAAATTAAACAGAACGGCTCCTAAACAGGAGCCGTTCTTATCTAAAAACTTTTGTCTTTTGTTATTATAATCTGTTCGTGGTACTTCCTGCTTTTGCTCTGTTCTGAAACGAGATCGCCATGCGGCCTTCCTGTGCAGATACAGCCTCTACCTTTACTTTCGTAACACCATTACCCTGGAAGTTCAGCTTCTTAGCTGCTACACTTGCCAGATCTATCAGGCGCTCGTTAGAAGCATTCATGCGATCGTTGATCTTTACATAAACTACTTCACCATTGGTAAGGTTTGTAACCTTTGCATAAGATCCTAGCTTCAGCTTGTTGCTCGCAGCAGTGAACTTATCATTATCGAAAATCTCACCGGTAGCCGTCTGGCGTCCTTCAAATTTATCATGATAAAAGCTGGCGATACCCTTTCCATCAGTACCTTTTTGCTTTTGCACTTGCTGAGCATTTAAGCCCAAGCTACCCATAATCAGAGTAGCGGTTACTACTAGCAGCCTCATACGCATTAAGATTTTGTTACACAAATATAGGGTTAAAAACCCAGACGACCAAGGATGTATTATTAATTATCCTTATTTCTCTTGTTAAACTTCTGTGAACCAAAGTACCCACCCTGGGACTTAGATTCCCCCGAACGCTTTGAATACGAAGGCTTTGACCCATAACCACTACGTTCTGAGCCTGATTTAGAACCATACCCACCGCGATCGCCGCCGCCACCACTTCTCTGCTCAGCTTCCTCTATACGTACCTTACGGCCTTTGTGTTTCTTCTGGGAAAGGACTTGCGTGATATATTCTGCAGCGCTTGCCGTTACATTGAAGAAGCTGCTCATTTCACGCACCGTAATGCGATCTATTTGGCCCGGCTCAATGTCTGTAGACTCTGTAATGAACTGCAATAATCTTTCGTTAGACGAGATACCATCTTTAGTACCTACGTTGATGAACAGACGTACTGACTTACCATTGCTGCTACTACGCTTACCTTCTTTGTTCTCGTAACCTGCATTCAGGTCTTCGGCATCCTGGTAAGCATCTATCGTTTCGCGAAGCTGCAACCAAATAAGGCGGCGTATTAGCTCATCCTTATCCATATCCTCAAAGCGCTCGTGTATAGACGCCTGATAAACCGCAGCAAAGTCGTCTTTCGGAGCGGCTGTTTCTATCTGCTCTATCTGGTAGAACAAACGCTTACGGATCACCTCAGCCCCATCAGGTATATCGCTACGATGGAAACGAGATTTTACGATGCGCTCTATCTGGCGGATGCTTGATATCTCTTTCGGTGTAACGATAGACATACAGATACCCGACTTACCGGCACGGGCGGTACGGCCACTACGGTGTGTGTACACCTCAGGATCGTCAGGTAGTTCGTAGTTTATTACGTGCGTTATGTCGTTCACATCAATACCGCGTGCTGCTACGTCTGTAGCAACAATGGCTTGCAAGGATTTACTTTTAAAACGCTCCATTACCTTACTACGCATCTTCTGGTCCATATCACCATGCAGCGGACTCACATGGTAGCCCATCTTCATCAGCTTTTCAGATGTTTCCTGTGCATCTTGTTTGGTACGGGTAAAGATGATACCATATATGCCCGGCGTAAAGTCGAGCAGACGGCGTAGCGCCTCAAAACGGTTATGGTGATTGGTAACGTAGTATTGGTGGTCAATATTTTCGTTGGTAGTGTTCGCTGCTGCTACGGAGTATTCCTCCCACTTGTTCATAAAGCGTTTGGCAATGCCGCGCACTTCGTTCGACATAGTAGCAGAGAACAGCCAGGTATAGGTACGATTAGGCGTATTCTTCAGGATGAACTCGATATCCTCACGGAAGCCCATGTTGAGCATTTCGTCGGCCTCATCAAGCACAAGATATTTTACGTCGTCCAAAGAAAGCGCCTTGCGCTCCAGCAGGTCTATCAGGCGGCCGGGTGTAGCCACAATTACCTGCGGATTGCTTTTTACCTCGCGTATCTGGCCACTGATCGGCACACCGCCATATACAGCAGTAGTACGCAGGCCACGCATATGCTTACCATACTTTTTAAATTCTTCCTGTATCTGCATACAGAGCTCACGCGTAGGACTTAGTACTAGCGCCTGCACTTGTTTTTGAGCAACATCAGTGTGATGAAGGAGTGGCAAACCAAAAGCGGCAGTTTTACCGGTACCGGTTTGGGCAAGTCCTATTATGTCTGTTGGATTGGATAAGAGCTGTGGTATTACTTTTTGTTGGATAGGTGTAGGAGTCTCGAAACCCAGGTCCGCTACGGCACGAGTTAATTCTTCCCTTAACGAGAAGCTTGAAAATGAAGTCATCAATTAAGAACTTTTATATAAATAAGGCGCAAAGGTACACCTATATATTGACAACTGAACACACAACTAACTCTTAACATATAATGAACAACTATACGGTGATAGTTGCGCAAACCACTTATGCCTTACCTACTTCTTAATAGTGAACGTGAAGCTGGTACCCTTGCCTATTTCTGAGGTAATATGGATATCTCCCCCGAACTTGCGGATCAACTTCTTAACGGTAAATAGACCAATACCATAACCCTTTTGTTCCAGCCTGTCTTTAAGGCTAAAGGTTTCAAAAAGCTGAAACGCCCGCTCGTAGTGTTCGGCCGATATACCCTGGCCATTGTCCTCTACTGAAAAGTTGTAGAAATTATCGTCTTCTGAAAAACGAATCGCTATGCGGCCCTGCTCTTTATCATTATACTTTATGGCATTTTGAACGAGATTCAGCAATATCTGCAACAAGGCCGATTTTGAAGAAAAGATGCTGGCATCCGGCCCGGCATACTCAAAAGAGAAGCGCTCGGGAAGGTGTATCAACAGCCTCAACTCCCCTACCAGCTCCTCAAACGAAAATGACAGACGCTCGGCTTGCCACTGATGCATTACCTGCGAATAATCTAATATACCTTTTATAAGATCGCGGAGCGACCCCGATACGCTCTTGAGGTATCCCAACATCTCCATCCCTTCTTCATCCAGCTTATCAGCATGACCTTCCTCCAATAATTCGGAGAGCATGATCATATTATTACAGGGAGAGGTCATGTCGTGGGCCACCAGGTAGGCAAATTTCTCCAGCTCCGAATTTACTTCTTCCAGCTGCTTTTTACTCTCATCCAGTTGCAAATTCCGTTTACGCAATTGCAACAGGCAAACTACCTGCCGGGCAAGGGCCTTGAGCGTTTCCTTTTGGCTGTCTGTAAGATTTTTAGGGGTATTATCTATCACGCAAAGCGTACCTAGGGGATAGCCAGCATCGGTTACCAGCGGTACACCGGCGTAAAACATCACACGCGGTTCGCCTGTCACGAGCGGATTGTCGGCAAAGCGCTCATCATCCATCGAGTTTGGCACCAGGAACACATCATTGGGATTAACTATGGCGTGTGCGCAAAACGAAACTTCGCGTGGTGTCTCCTGTACTGCAAGGCCCTGTTTCGATTTGAACCATTGACGGTCGGCATCGATAATGCTGATCATTGAAATAGGCGTCTGGCATATTTCAGACGCTATTTTCGTCAAGTGGTCGAAATCACTTTCCGGCAATGTATCGAGTATATCGTAAGAATATAAGTCCCGCAAGCGGGCCTGTTCATTTTGCAGAATTGGCGCTACCCTCATTTAATGGCGATTAGATTAAATAACTGATGGATGGATACTTAGGCAAAGATAGAACAGGTAAATGCGCTACCCATTAACCACAGAGTCAATACACATCGTAATTCAACCTGATAGCCACAATTATTGAACACCCAGTCTCTTCAGCCCTTCTTTAGCAGTCTCATAATCGGGATTGAATACAAGGGCCTGGCGGTAGTCGGCCATTGCATCTTCTTTCTTACCCATCATTTCGCTGCAAAGGCCACGGTTGTAGTAGGCCTCAAAATCGCCTATCTCGATTTTGGTGAGCAGATCATATTGCCTGCGGGCTTTTTCGAATGAGTCTTGCTGCATTAGGATGTAGCCCATATTAAAATAGGCGTTGGCGTACTGCTGGTCGCGGAGAATGGCTTCTTTATAAAATTCTTTGGCTTTCTCGTACTGCTTGCGGTCTTGCATGTATACGCCTTTCGCATATATAGGAAACACATCGGTCGTATCCATCTTAAATGCCTTGTCGTAATACTGAAATGCGATAGGGTCGTTTTTGTAACCGTGTAGCAATGCCAGTTGCAATATTGCCTCGCGGTATTCGGGATCCACTTCGGTAGCAGTTAGGAAGCTAGAAAGCGCTTTTGTTGTATCCTTCAGGTCTTTATAGATCATGCCCTTCAGGAAATAGCCTTCCGCATTATACACATCCTGGCGAAGCACCACATTTATTTCTGAGAATGCCTTTGGGTAATCTTTCAGGTACACAAACATCTTGGCCATCTTGAGATGTGCAGCAGGGTCGTCGGGATTGAGGCTAAGTGCTTTTTGAATGTATCTGATAGAGCCGGAGATATCCTTATGCTCAAACATCAGGTCGCCGATGGCGCTGAAGTATTCTGCTTTCGACGAGTCGAGTGTAGCGGCTTTTTTAAAATCTTCCAGTGCAAGGGAATCTTCATGCATACGGTTAAAGAGCTGGCCGCGCTCATAATAAAGCTTATGATTCTGCGGGTTTTTCTCAATACGCTCGGTAAGGTCTAAGATAGCTGCATTTCTGAAAGCAGCAGAATCCTTTTGTTCTGTCTTTTGTTCATCCTTACAAGCAACTAACGTCAGTGCAAAAAGAAATACAACTAAAGTCCTAATCCTCAAGCTTTTCATATAATGCAAAACTAGCTAAATAGTTGTTAGCATTGCAGATGCCGGCGTTATATAAAAATATTTACAACCGGATGGCGATCTTTAAATCTGCTTATATTCGCTCTGCAATATCAATACCGATAAATGTCATTTAATAAGCGTCAACTAGCCATTGCAGTTTTTATCGCAGGCCTTTCGTTTCAGGCCTGCAATGAGGAGAAAAGGACCGATGAGAAAGTAGAAAAGGAAACTACGATCACGGCTGTAGAGATGACACCTGCCATACCTTATCAAATAGTAAACGAATTTCCGCATGATAAGGCAGCCTTTACCGAAGGACTACAATATGTAGATGGCAGCCTATATGAAAGTACCGGTGAATATGGCAGCTCCGACATTCGTAAAACAGAGTTGAAAACGGGAAAGGTGCTGCAATCGCAAAAACTGGACGATAAGTACTTTGGAGAAGGCCTTACGGTGCTGAATGGTAAAATATACCAGCTCACTTACAAAGAGAAAACAGGATTTGTGTACAATCAGGCTACACTTAAGCAACTACAAACGTTCACTTTTGATACGGGCGAGGGCTGGGGAATGACCAACGATGGAGCCAATATCATATATAGCGATGGTACCAGCAAACTCTATTTCCTGGATCCGGCGACTTTAAAGGAAGTAAAACGCATTGATGTGAACGACTCCTATGGATCTGTAACCTACATAAACGAGTTAGAATACATCAAGGGATATATATATGCCAACCAATGGCAGACAGACTTTATTTATAAGATAGACCCTGCCAGTGGTAAAGTAGTGGGCAAGGCCGACCTCCGCAACCTAAGGGAGCGTACGGGCATACCCGCACTTGGAGCAGGCGGCGAAGATGGCCCTGAGGTGATGAATGGCATCGCTTATGATGCTGCGGGCAATCGCATTTTCATTACAGGTAAGTACTGGCCGAAGCTTTTTGAGATAAAACTGGACAATTAATTAAACATATCGCCGATACTCGCATGTCCACAACCCCTGCATTCTGCCTATTTATCAACCGGCCAATATTTGGTAGCTTAGAAATATAATTGCAATAGCTGATAATACAGCTATGACGATCGATTCAAGGGTTCGTTGCACTGTTTACTACTTTTTAGAATTATCGCCGCAAAAATAATGGTTTTCTATTTAAAACGAAACTGATAAACAGCTGACAACCAACCATTTTAACTTCCGGTAAAAAAATCCACCGTTCAAACCAAGGGTTTTACATCATTCATACGTTTATCTATCAACTACCCAGTAGCCCGGATGGTAAATACCTTTCCCAAGGTATTTCCCCATTCCTGCCCAATGGGGAACTTTACTAGATAGTTTAGTATGTTGGAAAAAAGTCTTGCGGTTTACCCAATCCCTAGTGGCGACGAACTAAATGTGTTTACATCCGACACTATGAGTGAGATCAGGATCATGAACATGTCGGGGGAAACTATTGTGCGCCTGCCATCCGCTTCTGACCAGAGGAAAACGATTAATATATCTAATTTACCTTCGGCTACTTACATTGTTGAAGTCGCATTTAGTAATAATAAAACCGGCAGATCGGTATTTGTGAAGATCTAGAAAAGAAAGATTACCGGCCATTCTACCCGGTCTCTTTGCTATATTTACGCCAGATGCCTGTTTCAAGTTAAATAGCACCGGCCTTTGAGAATATCTGCTTTGTTTGTTTTTGCCTTTTTACTATGCTGCCATCTGATGGGGAGCACTGATTGTTTCTCTCAAACCAAACGAAAGTCTAAAACCAATAAAGACGCAGTGATAAAGAAAGGTGCAGATACATCAGTAAGGCCACAAGACAAGTGGCCATTAAAAAAAAGGGATACTATTGTTATACTGGTAGATAGTAGAGGAAAGGAAACCCAGATTGCAGGCCCAAAGCGTGTACGTCCTGTGATGAAGGATACAGTGATTATACTTGGAAAAAAAAGAGGTGCAACTGTAGATACGTCTAAAAAAAATGTAAAGATCGAGATGGTAAATCCAGAGTGCCAGTGTGTGACTATGAAGACAAATACTTCTGACACATTGGGTTTTGAAAGCTATATCAACTATTCGTTCTCTTTCAAAAATAACTGCAAAGAAACTGTCTGGGTCAACTCCGGCTACTTTACCTATCTAATACTGAATCCTAACGGAACTCCAGTAAAAGTATTGCGCAAGCTACAGTACGTAAAAAGATATCAGTATCCAGAATATGTACCGCTTAAGCCAGGCGCTACATTTGATTTTAGGTTTGGTGATGACCCATTCTTTGAGTACGACCTGAGAAAGGGCTGGAAGTATAAATTTATTTTCCTGTATAATAATAAAAGTGTTCAACGAAGGACAGGCAAAACCTACTTGTGCTCCGAACTGTCGGAAAAAATAATCACTGTAAAATAAATGCTACCGATTCACCCAGAAATACATAATAGCGCAAATTGCGGACGTGACTATTAGTATGATATAGGGAAGATATTTTATCCTTTGTGCTGTCGACTGACTATCCCTAATCTGGACATCAAGCTTCTGCATCAATATCTCATCTTCCGATGCAAGCAGCCGGATTCGGTCGGCAAGCTGTTCCATATATGGGTGGCGTATGTTGCGCGCCGACAGTATAAGCAGATGAGCAATATTCTTATTAATACCGGCATCTGGATCCTGCATCAGGATAGCCATATGTTCTTCAGAAATCAATAACATGATGTAGTCATACAATGCACGGTGATCCATGCGGTAGGTGTCAACGGACATCATATGCGCATGAAGTTTTCTGCACTCCATATGAATCCAATGGGGCGTAGTGATAACCTGGTCCTGAGCGCGGGCACTCATACCTGCTAACCATCGCTCTTCGTCATACTTGCTACGGCTAATGGTATTAGAGAGAATAGTATATGCCTCCTGTATCTCGCAAAACATTGTTGCAGAAAAAGCATTGTCGGGATTTGTATCAGGATGATACTTAAAAGCCAGTTTCCGATACGACTTTTTTATCTCAACAGCAGATGCCACGGGAGATACTTCCAGAAGAGCGTAATAGTCTTTAACCTGACCACGCATAGCAATACTATATTCCAGCTAAATAGACGACATTAATAAGAGCCTTGTTTTACGTATTTGCCGTGGCTGGGCCGCCAACTGAAGGAACACCATTGTGATTGCCCAGCGAAAAATCATAAAAGTACTGGGCGGTTTTTATACTGTCTTCGTATTTCACCGGTTTTGTTATATATGCCTCGGCGCCCGTTTCCAGGCACTTGTTCATTTCTACATCATTTACCGAAGTAGAATAAATGATGACCGGTATATGTTTATACTCTTCGGATGCCTTTAGCGCTGTTAAGGTTTCGGTACCGCTCATGCGTGGCATATTCAGATCGAGCACGATTAGCGATGGAAGATCCTCTTTCTGAGGTATGGAATGCAAATACTCCAGCAACAGCTCACCATCGTCTACAAATTGTATCGAATCAGCCCTTCCAATCTCGCTAAAAGAATCGGTAAGGATAAGCTGATCTTCCTTGTCGTCATCTGCCAGTAGAATTTTCACCTTACTCATATGCAATGCAAAGGTCATGGTTTTTGGTCAATTTATTGTCATCAGCAATGCTAAGATGATGATAAAGAATAGTTTCTGCGGCTGAGTTTGCTTATCAAAAAAATATGCATTGGCAAAATTCAGATACAACAATAATTGGTCTGTATTACTACAGAAACCTAAAACTCATGCCATAAACATATAGCCGACACTACCATTGTAACACAGCACGGTACATATAAAATAGTGAAGTTAAGCGTACATACTTATCCTTTTTTGAGTAGCTTCTTCAAGAAAATTGAGGAATTTGTCTTCTCGCAAAGTAAGGCTGGTCATTATGTAGTCGAAAGCGGTAGGTATATCGGCGCCCGTTTTTAACGCTGTGATGAACCGGCTGCGATGTGCAAGTGGGACGGCAGGCAGCAGATGCTTCCACGCCTCAAAAGTTGACGAATTCTTTTGTACGGTCTCTTCAAACTCCTTATACTGTATCATGGTTGGTGGTTTTAAGCAAATTAGGGAAAATGAGTTAAAATCGTACCACTGAGCTCAGGGTCATAAGCCCTATAAAAAAGCACTTGCCTTGCTCATAAAAGGCAAGACAAGTGCATACAGAATGACTAAAAGACGTAAATTACTTTACAGTACAGGTAACATCTTGTGCTACGCCTGCACTTCCTACACCGAACTGCTCATTATATTGAGTCTGATACTGCAAACACTTTGTATTTGCAGTATTTTTTTTGCTTACAGCCATATCAAACTCCTTAGTTGTAGTCTGACTTGTGCCACGAGTCACGAATGCACAGCTGCATTTATAGCTCTTTGAACAAGAAGTGAACAACATACCCGCAACCGCAATAAAAAGTAAACGTTTCATTATGCTCGTATTAATTATGCCACAAAATACTACAATCATTATAACAATAAAAATTCCATGGAGATAATTTACTTAGTTGTGATATAGCAGCAAGAGGGAATTTTTATAGCATATTCAGGCTATGGATTAAGCCTGAACACATCTATTTCTGCTTTACCATCAGGAATTTGAAATCCAGATCCGGCAGTAGGGCCAATACAGAATCTCTGGACAAACTTCTATAGTCGGGCCTCGTACCTGAGGGCAGCCTTCCGCTGGTCATCTGGCCAAGTGACCTGCCTGTTATATCATCAAAAAACTCGATATACGCGTCATCTGCATGGTGCACTTTAAATGGCAGCAAGGCTTTCTGAATACTACCAAGACTATCTTTATACTCGTACTCAGCAATAAAATCTTTCCTTACGATGATTTTCTTATACTTTTTATACTCTGGTAATGTACTCCATTTAGATTCGAACCCCAGGGCTGCGCTCTCGGCATAGTAATCTACTGCATTCCATTCCGTCTGGCTTTTGGTATTTTCGAGGTATACTCCCCTTGCGAGCCCTTTGTACAACGGGTCGGTAAAGTATGTACTGTTACCAGGCGTAGGTTTTATCTGCGCATAATCACGTTCCGCATTGGCATCGTTAAACCGTTCATTGAACCAGTTATTGATGGTATAGTTCTCCGTATACCAATCCATAAAATAGGTTTGCCCGGGTTTAAGTTTTCCTTCGCCAACTATAATCTTGTCACTTGCAGCTATTGTTTGTGTCAGGTAAACGTTCGAGTTATTCTTATAATCGTCTATCGAGCCGTAGACATTCAATGTTACGGGCTCGCCTATACGGTTTACAAAGGTTACTTCTGTATCGTCTGCACCATCCTTACCGCATGCTGACAATAGCAGCATACACAAAAGCAATGGAGCATTAATTAGATTCTTGATTCTCAGCATGACAGTATGTTCTGTCACTAAAATAGACAATCTGCACGACTGCAACAAAACGAAGCTGCCGCACCCTACAAAATTTGCATATATTGATAATTAAGCACTAAATCGCCCATCGAGGCGCCGACATACTTCTTGTTTGTCTTCAGCTGTTCTTACAATGATAAAATCCTGCTGGCCAAAGATGAACATCATACGCCACGGAGCTTCTACCAAGTTCGCCAAAAACCTATCAGCAGAAAAATAGCTCGCGGTATTGTCATACTCCAGCATGCGCATGATCGTTACATTGTTTGTTTTCTCGGTGTGTAAAAGATCATTTCCAGTTAGTGGCGCGCATAGTACGGCCATAACATATTCTGTATTATTCATGTCTCCCTCCCTTATATTGACTGAATTTCGTATAAAAATAAAAAACAACTGTCAAATAAACCAACAATCTCAGCAGTTTTTTTTAACTGAAAAGCAATGTTGTATAAAGAGCAGGGAAATCAGATCAATACTTAATCATCTTTCGGTTCGTCTAGTTTTTTTAACGGCTCGAGAGCCGGACCATTAATAACATCCCCGTACTTAGTAAACCTGGAGCCATGACAAGGGCAATCAAATGTTTTCTCGTCAGCATTCCAATGTACAATACATCCCAGATGGGTACACACGGCCGAACATGTATGAAGTTGCCCGCTCTCGTCGCGGTACACGGCCAGCTTTTTAGTGCCGGTTCCCACAACCCCACCCTGTCCGTTCGCCAGATCTTTGGCGGCATCAACGTGCCGTGACTTTAGCCAGTCGGTATATTGAGCAGTCATATTTTTTGCCTCACTAATAAAGTCGGAAGCTGCTTTAACCGTTTTTCTTGCGGGATCGTACAAGTCGATATAAGGATTAGGCTCACCGGTGATGATATCAGAGACTACAAGCCCTCCAAGTGTGCCATGGGTCATACCATTGCCGGAATCACCTGTGATAATGTAGACATTGTCATCACCGGGATTTTTACCAATAAAGGCCATGGCATCTACGGGCTCCAGCACCTGTCCTGACCACCTATAGACAACATGCTTCATTTGCGGAAAGCGCTTTGACGTCCAGGCTATTAGCCTGAAATAGCGTTCTTCCTCCGATATATGCTCTTTATCTGCCTGCCCGGTTTTATGATCTTCCCCTCCTGCAATTAGCAGATCGTAGTCTTCATTGTATGAGGTCATCCTCACATAGTGGTATGGTTCGGCCG
This sequence comes from Sphingobacteriales bacterium, assembly GCA_004144175.1. GTDB lineage: Bacteria > Bacteroidota > Bacteroidia > Chitinophagales > Chitinophagaceae > Polluticoccus. The sequence goes on along the minus strand of SEFT01000014.1, from coordinate 44,516 downwards.
TCCACTCCGACTTTACATTACCTGTATCCCACCAAAGGCTGAAAGGAACCGAACCCTTTGGCACCGCAGCTGCTATCACGTAGGTACGGTAGGCGTGCTGCTTGGTGTGTATGGTCACCCGGTTATTAACCGGGCTATTGGTAGCCACTACTATATGGTTCGCCTTCACAGTATACCCGTTTACCTTAGCTCCATTCTTATCTATATCTTCCGCTTTGCTGCGTGTATATATCTGCCCTCCCTTTTTTATGAATGATGCTGCAAGCCCCCGCAAATATTTCATGATGTGGAATTGTGCCTGGTTGGGGAAGTGTATGCAGGCATTTGCATCATCCAATATATCAGGTACAGATGAAAGCCATTTAGTGTTGAGCCCTATATCGTGCGTCAATTGATATTCGTCTTGTAACGACTCTGCTTTATCAGATGGATGCAGGAATAGGTAGCCGTCTACCCGCTTGAACTCGCAATCTATATCCTCCTCATCCACAATCTTTTCTATCCAGTCGATAGCCAGCGTATGGCTTGCCGCTGCCAGCCGCGCATTTTCTTCACCCAGCAATTTCTTTATATGATAATATCTATCATCGAGTGCGTGTGTAATATGCCCGGTGGTGCGGCCGCTTTCTCCGCTGCCTATCATTCCATCCTCTACCAGCACCACACTACGCCCTTGCGAAGCCAATCTGTATGCGGTAGTAAGGCCGGCGATGCCCCCGCCTATTACCAGCACATCTGTTTGCAAATCACTATCCAATGTCTTGTACGCGACGGGCATCGCAGAAGCCAGCCAGTACGAAAGATGTTCTCCTGAAGTTAACTCTCCGCTAAACTGTTCTTCTGCTGGGCTACCGGGTGTATGTGTCATCGATGGCTATTGGTTTTTTACAACCTTATGAGCCATAAACTTTATGCCATATAAAAAAGCGAGGCAGCCATTGCGTGGCTGCCTCGCTAAATACTTTTAGTGGTCTTCTGTCACTGCTAAGGTATAGCTCAACGTGGTCTCTTCCTTTATTTCATAAGGAGCTCCTCCGTCGACATCGTATTGGCCGTCAGCATCCCAACCTTTGCCATATAGATAATACTTACCGCGTTTCAATCCTGTAAATGTTCCTACAGGATTTCCTCCCACATTCTTACACCAAACAGAATCGTCATAAATAAGCGGCTTATCCGATTCATTGTACTTAATGTACACCTTGCAACTGTCTATATTTCTTGAGTGGTGGCGCGGCGTGATATTAAGCGTCCCTTTGCCGCCTTTGCCGCCAATGCTGATACTCTTGTCCCTGTCGCAAGATGACAAAAGTGTTACGATAGAAATGGTTGCGATTGCAAATCCGATACTGTATTTCATGACATCTTCCTTTTGGTTACAATTATTCTGTTGTTGTCGCCGCACTTTCTAAGGTAAACATATTAACGTAGTTATCCGCAATAGTTTTGCTCTTTGCACTCGGCATCATTATCTCGCTGGTTTCAGCAATCTTTATTGCATTAGGCTCGAACCACTTTAGCGCATCGGCCTTAATAACCACATCTCCATTTGTAGCACCTTCAATAGCTATTGGCGAAGGGAAGTTAATGGAGACAGATCGGATACCGCTATTTTCGCCTTTGTAACCGCCTATGTGAAGCACATATTTTTTGGTTGTGTCTTTTGATTGTGGCGAGGTGCCTTCCAGCTTAGCCATAATGTAGCCGGTCTGCCAGGTCCAAAACATACCATTTACCGGGTCTAATGCATCTGTTTGAGCGCCAGATGTATTACGTGCTTCGTCTACACCTATCAGGAACGACATACCGGTATAAGTACCCGCAGGCACATCTGCCATATGGAAATGGAGCGAACTTGTTTTCTCCTGCTGCAACAGGTGGTAGCTTTCCGGCTCCGCATACGTAGTGCCGTCTGCCTTTGTAAGCTTTATGTTACTGATGTAATAGTTGAAACGAGAGATGGTTATGTCTTCGCCTTGCGGTGTTTTGTACGTAACTGTCTTAAGCTTCATGGCTTCTGCACCTACATAATTTTTAAAGTTTAAATGCACTTCTACAGGTAGCTTTTCGGCGGGCAGCTTCGGGTCTTCTTTCTTTTCGCACGAAACCACTGCCAAGGGTAAGATGAGCATTAATAAAGCTCCTTTAATATTTTGTAGCATAAGTATTTTGTTTTACTAATAGTTAGACAATTGTTTTGAAAATCAGGGTTGGCTATGCACTACTATTTCCTTTAAGGAAGTGCTTTTGTCATGATCAATAACAGCCAAAATCTGGACTTTAAGTGCTTTAACAATACTGAGTGTGTCCACCCAATATTCTTCTATACTAACATTGGTACCGTGTACATGGCCATCTATATCATAAACTGCAATTCCGCTCTCAGCATCTATTATTTTTACCTGGTAGCCGTGCAGTTGGCTGATGTAGGAAACATTGGCTTTTATCCGGACCGTGTCACCTTTTTTATATTGCTGCCCCTCCGAAGGTGCGATAACATCTACAGTCACCTTATCTGGCTGTGCAGGTATGTTATTGTTCTTCTGGCAAGCGCCTAGCAACATCATTATCAACAATAAATTTAAGCAAAAACGCATTTTCGGTGTTTTACATCATAAAAAAGAGCCCCGCATCCGCCTTATATTTTACTTTTACATGACCATTTGCGTATTTCTGCCAAAGCGGGCTTTGATAAGAGCATTGCAGCCCTAACCGGCCATATATGGCCTGCAGACCGGCAGTGCCGAACAACATGCTTCCGCCCGTTTGTTCATTTAGCCATTTTTCAGAGAAATTATCATAGTCGTGTAAGGCAAGTTCGTACTGACCACCAGCCTGCAAAATCATTGTAGCCTGGCCAACCTGCCAGGTGCGAAAGCCGAGCATATTTGTGAGCAGCCGGTTGCCGTATTTATAGCTCAAGCTATTGGGGGTAGTGAGTGTGTAGGTGGCATCCCATAACAGGCCAGTTCTTTCGCCACGTACGGTATAGTTTGCGTTCAGCAATGCGTCCCACGACGCTGTGCCTAGTTGCATCATAGGTAAATCTGTACTACCTGTGCTTTTCACAAACTTCCCAGTCGGGAGTTTGACACCGCCCCCTGCCTGCAACCTATGTCTTGGATAAGACGAAGTATCAGCTGACTTAAGAACAACCCAGTTGGCAATTAGCGAAATATCGCCCAAGCCTGCATTTGTTGTTTGGGCACTGCCTTGCTGCTGCTGCATGTTGGCATTATAGGGCACAAAGCCGAACAGCTTTAGTTTGTCGGTCACATTGTATTTACCCCAAAGCTGTAGCGTACGATAGGTTTCTTCCGTACGTGTATCCGGCTTTGCATCGGTAAGCGCAGGATGCACACTTGAAAACCTGCGTATCTGCCCCTGCAAGCCTACAAAATGATTGGAGTATTGAGGCAATATGCCCAAGCTCTGATTGCCGGACACACCCGCACAGGCATCGCATGCCCACGATGGCGCAGAAACTGCCAACAGCAGTCCTGTCAATAAATTTTTCATCTTTTTCAGTTAAGACGCAATTAAAAGTTGACGCTATTGCATAGCGACAACACATATCTTAAGCGTAAAAAGAATCTGAGCCAGGTGGGTGGAAAATGTCTTTCGTGAAAACAGTATATGCTTTCAGCTGGTACGAAGCATAATGCCTCAACTGTATTTCTATATCGGAAACCCGAAACGATACCGGCTCGGGTATGATGAATAAGCTGCCTGTTTTTATTTGCTTTACCGGCGCGTCTTTTTCTGATGGGGTATCTACTGTTTTTGCTATTTGCTTTCTTACGAAGCACTTTCCACAGCATTTCATTTGCGGCTTGTCTTTGTTCTCACAAAGCACCCTGGCAGCATACGCTTTATTTGCCTCGTACCAACGGATAATTCCAAGGTGACCCACATACTGACAGCTAAGGCATACAAGTAATAATATGGCAATTATCCGGCTCAAGCAAAACAAAGGTATGGTATAAACCATTACAACTACAAGCTCAAAAGAGTAGCGGCTGCATAAACCATGCAGCCGCTACTCTTTTATAAACTGTTTGTTACAATGATCTATTTTCCATTTGCATCCAACACGTCAAGGTACGTGTCGTAAGTACGCTTCGAAGTATCTTTACCATTAATGAAAAGTTCATCAGGTATTGTGAAAGCGGCACCGCCTTCCACTATTTTGTTCGAGTCCACTATCTCGTACTGCCAGCCCTTTGCATAAAGGAAATAATCTCCTCTTCTCAACGAATCGAATATTGCCATTGGCCGGCCATCCTGCATGATCACTTCCATAGAGTCATCATATTTGGCAGCCGCCATTTTAGAATCGTATTTTATATAGATCCAGCACGTATCTGTATTCTTAAGGTGATGCCTTGGCGTAATACGCAACCTGGCTTTTCCGCCTTTTCCGCCTTTAGGGTAAGGAGCCGGAGGAATAATCTCCGTTTCTTTAGTACAGCCCGTAGCAATAGCGCCTGCCAGCAGCAGACCTGTAATGACATGTATCGTACGCATGAGTTTAAAGATATAATTAGTTTAGATTCTACAAAATAGCTGTCCAGTTTTTTTTATGGTTACTGCCTGTTTTTTCCGAAATTTACGGACATTGACATCTTTTTTAAATATCAAACAGAACTTATGAAGATAAATTCTACACTGACAATCCTATTGTGCTGCTTATCCGTGTCCGTTCACGCGCAAGTTATATCACGGCTTACCGCACAGGCAAATTTCGGTTATGACTCAACTGGCGGTACGGGATACATTCCCAAAGACTCTTCTGTTTTCAATTATTCCTATTCACGAGGAAGTGACATGAAAACAAACCTTTATCTTTTTGACACATCCATACGCCATGCGAACCAGGGCAGCGGACTCGCATTGAGCGAGCGTTATCTCCGCACATACGATGACCCTACCTCTGTACGAGTGGCCACCGAGATAAAACAAGAATATGTGAATGGTGCCTGGAAAAACAGCCAACGCACCACCTATCACTACCCCGCAGCATTTGGCACTACAAACAATGAAAAGAAGGATACTATAACAGTAGAAGTTTGGAATAATCTTTCGAATGACTGGTATAGACTTACCCGCACTTCTATTACTTACAATGCCAACAAAGACGTTACAGAAGAACTTTTCCAAAGATTCAATAATCTCAACCAGACGTGGGATAATGACCGGGTTACTACGCAAACATATATTGGCGGCAAGATAACATCGAGACTCATAAAAGAGTGGAACAATACAACATCAGCCTGGAACAATACACAACAAATCACCTATACATATTCGTCTAACAACCTGACCAATGAGCTTTTGGAAGTCTGGGACAAAAGCATATCAGCATGGATGAAGATGAACAAGACAGAATACACTTATAATGGTGCCGGTGAGAATACTTCAAAAATCCTCAGCCGCTGGATACCAACAACAAGCTCGTGGCTGTTCATCTTCAAAAATGACTATGAATACACAAGTGGCAATGTAAAGGCCGACACATTTTCGTCATGGGACGACGGAACGTCAATGTGGACACAAAATTGGTTGTATACATACACCTACGACAACAACAAGAACCTGCTGACATCGTTGACGCGCTCACCCGGACCAGACTCTTTTCTTTACTACCGCTCACAGGAATGGACATATAATAGTTACAACCAACCGACTAGATTTATAGCTTCGGAGTGGGATTTTGTGACAAAGATGTGGGTGCCTATGAATGCTTCTTCGGTGCTAAGTAACTATTACTATACGCTTTTTAATGTAGGCGTAAGGCACCTGTCGTCTAGCCTGAACGTAAATGTCTTCCCTGTACCTGCCCAAAACTTTTTGGTAGTCGGCATTAATATGGATAGTCCGGCAGAGATCAGAGCTACCCTGTACGACATGCAGGGCCGAATGGTAAAGTACTGGACAGAAAACACACAAGGAAACTATCAGCGCACTGTTCCGGTATCTGAGCTGCCAAATGGCGTTTATATACTTCAGGTTAAAACCGGCAATAAAGAATTGACAAAGACGTTAAGTATCCAAAGATGATAAGCGGTAAATTTGCTGCCATTTCATTTTGAAGAATTTATGCTTGAGGGTAATCGATACTTGCTGGTTCTGTTTGCTTTTTCGTTATTGGCAACTGCTTGCTGTAAAAAACGCAATTATTGCGATTCCGGGTCGTTAAAGGTTGCGTTCGCAGGCTTCCCAAGAAGCGACGTTCGGCTTATCATGCTGAAGCGATTCAAAATAGGGAATGATTCGATAGCGTTGGATTCCGTTACACTTAGTTATGCTGGCAATGCTCCTGTGGTTGTCAATAAAAAAGATACCCTTTGGCTGAGCGATTATACAGCTAATGCTTCGGGAGACAACCGGATAACCTGGGGAAATGATTGGCAGATCAGGTTCATCAGTGCCAATCCTCGCCGGTACACGATCACCGGCATAGGGGAAGAAGGACGAAGATTCGAGTTAGTAAAGTGTGATGACGGCAATACAAGATGCACAAACGAACTGACCTACTTTAAAGTGAACGATCATGCAGTTGACGGCAATACGGTTTACATAGAACGCTAGCCATTAAAATGTAAGCATAAAGAAACGGGGAGCTGTGAGCTCCCCGTTTCTTTATGTATTTAAGCACCCTATTTTGTTCCTGCATACGCATCATCAGGTATCCATCCTGTATTGTTATCAGGTGCATAGCGGATGCGTTTAAACGTTTTTTTATCTACATCGATATATACATTCTTTACGGGATAAGAAGATCCACCTGTAGGTATTTCTACAATCTTCTCTTCAGCCAGCAACACTTTTTGCTCTTTAGGCGCGTCAGCAAAACCAGGCACATCACAATCGTCACACCAAGAGATGCAATCATCGCCTTTATAGCGTGCATATACGTTTACTTTTAGCTTAGCCGGTTCGGCCTGTACATACTCTTTCACTACACGCTCGCGCTCTACTACTCGTGCAGCATTAGCATAGTGAAATGCATTACCACATGCCGACATAAAGTACAAGCCTTCATCGCCGTTGGCCGGAGCTATATACCAGGCTTTCATGGCAGGCTGGTTTGGCACAGCTATCATGCTGTATTTGTATGTATGTCCGCCGCTGCCCAGCATGCCCATAGCACCGAAAGGCACATCGGCTGCCTTTATATCACTACGGTCGAAGGAAGGATCATTAATACCCGAATATCCTAATGATGTTAGCAGGCCATTCATCTCATTACGATATTTAGCATTGCTAGACATTGCCTTTATTTTATCATATACCTCGTCCGAAGTCTTCAGGTTACGCAGCGTCAGGAACTGTGGGTCGGTGCCCAGCTTCGTTAGCACGACTGGCGTTTTGCTTTCCGGCGTATTATATATCCGGTGGTTTTGGCCGGAGCTTTGTGCATAACCGACAGTAAAGCTCAGCGTTAAACCCAAAAGGAGAGAAAGCTTTTTCATATCTATCTATTTTTATTGAATTAAATCTTACTCACCCACTTATAAAAACATGCCATATATCTTTTATCTTATTTCAAAAAAAGAGCTGAATTCGTACATGCTACGACAACGACGCATACTAGCGCGCTGAAAACAAAGCATTTAAGTTATTTTCGTATTATGCTTCGCTATCTATACACTTTCACAATATCTTTCCTCGCGTCATTGTGCGCATACGCCCAAGTCAATCTTGGCATTGGTGGCGAAATTGGTTTTCCGTTGATGTTCAACCGTACCGTTGGAGACTATCACCACTCGCTCGCCAGCCCGGGACTACGGGCTACGGTAAGCTACACGCCACAGGAAGCTACTTTTGTGCCGTCAGCTACATTTTCGCTATCATCCATACACCTGCCAATTGAGCGATTAAGCTCAGACAACTTCCTGTTCATGACATTTGCGGCATATACGGTAACGCTTAACGGTAGGCTGCGAAAGCAATTCGATAAAAAAGAGCTGCTGTATGGGCTGGGCGTGGGTGTTACTTACCTGAACGGAACAGGTGTGGGTGCCAGCGGCAGAAACAGTAGCAGCTTTCAGTTCAGGGATTTTGTTGCCGACTCCTCGGAGTTCATCACGATGGTGCTGCCTGCGATCAACATCAATGCAGAATATATCTTCCCCATCTCATCGCAGGTACCACTTTATGCAGGCATAGGCGGGCAACTACAATACAGCTACTTTTATAACAGGGGACGGGAGTATAAGATGGGAATTATAGACATGAATGGCTCGTATTATGCACTACAGCCAAGGTTGTACGGGCACATGATAAACCCAATACTGTTCCTGAATATTTACTACAAATTCGGAAACCGGAATGATGGCTACTACTAAACCTTGAATTTAATAAGGCGGAATATCTGCAGCAGCATATCGGGCGTAAACAACTTCTTTTTACAATGCAATATGCGGCTGAGTATTTGTTGATCTGTTTTTAGATAGCCGGCCAGGTCGGCCTGGGTTACACCTTTTTTCTCCATATAGTGCTGCAGACCTTCAGCTATCTCTTCGTAGGTATTCTTGGGCGGCTTTTTAGAGTCCAGTATATCCTGCACACTGCCGGCCCGGGCATACTTCAGAAATTTTTCGAGGAAGGCGCTGGTCAGCGGCGTATCTCCGTTTATCACTTTGGAGAAGTAGTAAGGCGTTATTTTCATCTTCTCTGCAACCTCGCCCTTGGTGGCTACATTACGTCGTTTCATTAAGATGGCTACAGCCTGCTTTAATTGTACCGGCTTTATATTCCGGACATGATTCGCTTTAGGGGGCATAAATGGGTAAACTTATACAGGTAAAGATAATATAACCAATTTCTTATGCAACTGTCATAATTCCCATTAGTAAAAATTTTTATCACGTTTTTATTTAAAACATAAAAACGCCACCTGGCGGTGGCGTTTTATTTATTAAGTGAAGCCTATTTAATGAATTTTAATTTCAAAACGTTTAGGAGGAGGCATCTCCCAATCAATCTTACGTTTTACCAGCCATAGTTCTTTTATATCCTTCTTATGCAGGCGGAACTGAGGATAGAACTCTTCATTATCGCTGATGCATACATACCACTCATTATCGAGCCGATAGAGGCGTTTTACCATCATGCGGTCTTCGGTCACTACAACGTATATGTAGAATTGCGCAGTGCTGTTCCAGTAGTCTGTGTCTACCCGCTCGCCTACTACATAAAAATGCTCTTTCAAGGTAGGCTCCATACTATCGCCACTTACCTCAAAAACCCTATATCGTTCGCCCCTGAAAGGCATATTAGGTATCTTCACCTGCTCCATGTCGCGCACATAGGTCGGGTCCAGATAGTGCCGGCTATACCCTGCCTGTGCCATGACAGGGACAAAGGTCAGCCCTTCTTCCTGCTCATCGCCAAAGGCCTTTCGGCGGCGCATATCTTCACCCGTCATACGCCCGGTGATATTGCCAGCAGGGTTATTGAAAAATCCTGTAAAGACCTGATCAAGCGTGAGCCCCAGCGCCTCTGCTGCACGGCTTTTGAACTGATCGTCCAGCTTATCCTTTCTAAAGTTATAGTATAGCGTCGATCTGGGTACACCCAGATTCTCTGCCAACCCATGTACCCCTATCTTGCTCATCTTAGCTGCATTTTGCAGCGCTTCGCCTTCGTGTATTTGCGTATCCATTGTGAATAAAATTTTTAATGTCAGATTTGGACTTTTGTACAATATTTGTACATTTGTACAACAAACAAGACATTCATACTACACCTCTGCACAAATGTAGAGTTTTAGTCTTGAATGACCAATTTAAAAATCAGTAGAGATTCTAAACCTTTAAAATGCATTATATGGAGACCAACAACTACTACACACACGTCAGCAGCTGGATAAAAAGCTATCGCAATGCAGATGCACTGGAATGGCTTCGCAGGTTTGTCAGCAATAGCTACCAGCCTTCGTTTATCAAGCAAAAGCTACAACAGGAAATAGACTGGCAGGTTGCTGGCATCAAAAGCAAGCCCCGGTTCTCTGTTGTACATAACGACCTGTACCTGGTAGATAATGACGGTCTCCCTGAAGTACATACCAACCAGCTAAATGCAGTATGCAAAGCTACCGAACTACGGCTGAAGGGATATGAAGTGCAGCTAATGCAAGACGGCAACTTTTATCGCATCAGGCTTATGAACCCGGCCCCTGTAACACCTATAGCATCGCATGGACATTGATGCACTCACACACATGAAACGAATCCCGGTGCCATTTTCTGGCAACCGGGATTTTTGTTTCCATCAGTTTTAACAAACCTTAACGGCAATAAGCCGTAACTATACCACGTTTTTACATTGTGGTGATATATCGAAATTATATTTGCCTACCTTGTTGTATCATAATCAACAGTGTCGTTGTTGCCGTCTTGCAGATCACATATAAAACCTTTAGCAGCACTGCTGATCCTTTTGTTTGCAGCAATTGGGAGTAGCGCCCGTAATGTAGATAAAAGCAACTTTGGCAAAGTGGATAGTTCGGTGATGCGCATTGGCCCGATGAATAACTATATGCTGAAGCAGATAGTAGATGCGGTAACAGCCGGAAAATCAAAACAGGCCGACCGCGCTCGTGCTATATATGCCTGGGTAGCGTTTTATATCGATTATGATTGCCGTGCACACCATCATCCCAAGCAGCGGAACAACAGCGCATCTCACGCGCTCATCAACCGCAAAACCACTTATGAAGGATACGCCAACCTTTACAAAACCATGTGTGAACTGGCGCAGATAAAATGTGAAGTGATCACAGGTTTTGCCAAATACACTCCTGAAAATATAGGGCTGGTAAATGAAAAGAACATGCATGCCTGGAACGCTATACTTATAGACGACACATGGTATCCTGTAGATGCTACATGGGGTGCGGGCCAAACGGACAGCAAAGTGAAGTCATTTACCAAAACCTATAACGGAGCATGGTTCCTGGCTGACAAAGAGCTTTTTGCCCTGAGCCACTACCCCATCAATAAAAAATGGCAAATGCTGGATACTCCTTTCAACAAAGCTGCTTTCAGTATATCCCCTATTATTGGTCCGGCAGCTATTGCTAATGAAGTATATCCTGTAGTGATGCGGGGGAAAATAAGAGGCCGTGCCGACACTTCTAAAAAAGTAGCGTTTGAGGTGGATAATCCATTGTTGGTACGTAGTGTATCGGTAAGCTATAAGTACAGGGAAATTGCACCCGTACCGTTTACAATTGAAGACAACTACTTGTACGTAGATATACCTTTCGAGAAAGCAGGTAAGTACCCTGTAAATATATACATCAATGAGTCGCTGGCTTACATTTACAACGCTGACGTAGCCGAGCCGATAAAGCGGCCTAAACCCAAGCCTGTGCCTATCAGGACAGAGCCAGTAAAGCGCTCGCCTGTCCGCGGTGCCGGGTAGCTATCTGCATTTACTGCCTGTTAAATAGAAAATTGAACAGCGTTTGTATATTCGGGCTATGGAAACACTAGGAATAGGCTCAAGAGTAGAGCATCCTCATTTTGGCAGAGGCACTATTGTAGACGCAGGCAGCGAGACATATACCATCTGGTTCAAATCGCAGAACTCAGCAAAAACCATAGGTAAAGAGTTTGGGCTAACAGTAATTTCAGCTAGCCAAAACTCAACTGAAAGCATAGGCGGCAACATCTCGCTTGCCGATATCGAGCAGGCACTGGACAATATACTGGAGCGGAGGCTGCATGAAATGCAGATAGTGCCGATGGCCAATAAATGGAACAATGGCACCCTGATATTAAAGCCCGGCGATAGCTCACTGCAACCCAAAGACCTGCCGATAGAAACCTTCTTCCATAAGATAGTAATGGTGCGCGACAGGCTAAGGCTAATCGAGCAGAAGATAAATGCACATAAAGGGCTTACCGATGAGGAGAAAGTAGACATGCAACAATACGTTACTGCTATCTACGGTTCGCTTACTACATTCAATGTATTGTTTAGGGAAACACATCACCAGTTTCGCGGCATGGGCGGAAAAGAATAAGGGCTATACCGCACAGTATAGCCCAAGTAGAAAATGGTAGCAGCATGTATCAGATGCCTGTCGCTACCATTTTTGTTTCAAGTATTGTGTCGTGCCTTACAGCGAACGAAGCCAACTTACTACCTCATCGCGTGTTTTACCCAGCTTTTGCTGCAGGCGTCCGTATAGTTCATCGTCCTTGCCCTCTTCGTACTTCAGGTCATCATCAGTAAGGTCGCCATGCGCTTGTTTGGCTTTACCTTTCAGCTCATTCCATTTACCTTTTAGTTCTAGCTTGTCCATAGCTACTATTGTTTCGTAAGCAAGTTTAAACAACTATGCCAGGGTGCATCCCTAGACTGTTTAGAATAACTTAAAACGATGGAAATATAAAAGCGGATGCAACAGCACCCGCTTTTATATTGTCGTTTAACAGGAAGGTTAGTCCGCTTTTATTTCCGTCTTACCGTTCTCCTGCTTTATCTTCATGTTGCCGGTCTTTATTTTAGTCTCGTCTTCGTTGATCTTTATCTTCGTGTCACCGCTTTTATACTTATACTCATCATCCGTCGACTTTATTTTCGTATCGCCTGACTTGAATTTATATTCATCGCCTTCCATTGTCTCTTTGTAATCGCCGTTCATGCGTGCCTCGTCAATTGTATATACTCCATTGGTATAAAGCAGAGCATTATTCACTTCTGCACCGGTTTTACCATAAAAGGTATCCTGCGTGCTCATGTCAACATAGAACTCAACAGGCGCTCCCGTCTCTAGATTTACGATTGCGCCATTGTCGTCACGTTTTAGATGAATGCCTTGACCTGTTGTCAAATCTGTATAAGTTACGCTGGGATCGAAGTCGCTGCTTACTTCCATACCTGTTTCCAGCTTCTCATTGGTATTTTCACCCTTTATGTCTGATACACTGGTTTCTGTCTTTGTTTCATTATTACAAGCTGCAAAGCCAAATATGGCCAGTGCTGCAAATGATTTGAAAATGAATTGTTTCATAGCTCATCGTTTATAATTCAGTGTATATTCATAAAAAACCAGACCATACAGCTTCGGCAAAAGTTAAATAGCAGAGTTGCCAAACGTTAAGAATTCGCAAAAACAGATTGTAGTGCATTATCGGTAATCGAAATGGCATATTTGTTGGAATAGGCTATGTAACAACACACGCGATGATTTTCAATAAACTAACATCCATTATACTTATAGCTGGGGCACTAGGCTTCACCGGATGTGTCAAAGACGAATATTATAATCCACAGCCTATTCCGCAACAGCCGGTAGGCTATCAATACACTTTCGATGATGACTTCAACAGAGACGTACATAATTGGTCTTTTTCAGACATCGGCAATGCAGCTAAGGTAACGGTTGGAGGAGGGTCACTACAGTATATATACGAACCTAAAAATGACGGCACCAATACAGTTGCCATACAAACAGGAGCAAACCTGAACCGCGACTTCCTGATACAAACGAAGATCAGCTCCAATAATGCTATGGGGCTTGCATTCGGAGTATCGGATAATGACTATGGTTTTTCGCTGATGATAGATGACCAGGGATACTTTGCTTTATATGATGAAGGCAGCTCCGGCGTGGCAGCGAAAGCGCTTATTGACTGGCAGGAAAGCAGCGCGATACAGGAGGGTTGGAACGAGATAGAACTGGAACAGGTAGATGGCTACTGGATAGGCTATGCAAATGGCACTAAACTGTTCGAGCTGAAACAGAAGTACTTGAGCGGATCGAAGGTGGGCTTTATAGTCCTGGCAAATACGAGAGGTTTTGCGGACTATCTTACGGTTAAGTGGTAACAAATACAGGGAGCATAAAAAGCGAAGGGCAATCAAATGATTGCCCTTCGCTTTTTCTAAATCCACCTTATGAAAGCTTCGTATTCTTAACTCTATCCATAGTATCGCTCAGGATATTCAATATCCTGCGGCGCGCGTCGTCACCAAAGCTTACCGCTTCGCGGCTGATGTAATCGCCGAGGTCAGAAAGCTGGTCGCCTGCTTTAGCGCTGAATTTATTCAGATTGCCACCCATATCTCCTGCACAGTCCAGAAGATCATTGGTTACTTGTCTTCCTTTCTTTGTATTCATCAGCAATGCAACTGCTGCTCCGGCAGCTACTAGCGCAAGTATTGTCTTTGGTTTCATAATAATTGATTGTTCAGTTTACAATACAGGATCATACAAAACCATGCCTCAGCACGCTAAATTTGCCTTCTTCAAGCGCTATTAGATCTATCCGGTTCATAATCATACTGATCCACTTTATATGTTTTTCAGTAGGGCTCGTTGCATATTTTTTGTAGAAGGATATAGACAATAGTAGTTTCAACTCAGATGATTGTTTACACCTTACTAGCCATAACATTATTTTCGGCGTTTTATTCTCTTTACGGCCTGTGGAAAGGAGGTCGCCTATCACTCAATGCAGGCTGGCATCGGCTACTTGTTGCTTTATCACTTGGCGCGGTAGTATATCTATATGGCACCTGGGTATTTCTAACCGTATACCTCAAATACGTATTCGGAATTGCCTTGCTGGTGTTGCTGGCTATAGGTTTAGCGCGCAGGAAGCGTCTCAGCAGCAATAAAAGTCATCCTGTACGTGCATTCATCAATGTCATCGGCACGTTAGTTTTCAGTGCATTAGCCATCTTGTACTTTACAGGCACCACCGGCAAAGCTGATAAAGCAGAACTGGCCTTCCCATTAAAGACAGGAAAGTACTTTATACTACAAGGGGGTAAAGGCTTGCCGACCAACTTATTTCACTACAGCTACCGCGGCGCTATCTATGCCATCGATATTGTGAAACTGAACAAAACAGGCAACAGAGCATCAACCATATTCTCGAAAAAACTGGAGGACTATGGCATATTCAACGATACTGTCTTTGCCCCTTGTGATGGTATAGTTGTAAGAGCCGAAAATGATAATCCTGACAATATACCGCCCAGCCGCAAGCGCGGCCCTACCAATACGAATATGGTAACGCTGGAAACAGATGGATACTATGTATTCATGGCGCATTTTAAGCAAGGCAGTGTAATGGTGCAGGCGGGCGATAAAGTAAAACAAGGGCAGCCACTGGCATTGGCGGGCAATTCAGGCTTTACACTGGAGCCGCACCTGCACATACAGGCACATAAGAATACACACACCGGCCTGCCATGGTACAGCGAAGAGCCATTGCTTATATCATTTGACGGAAGGACCTACCTGATGTTTGAGACAATTAGCCCCAAAAGGGTGGACATGCAATAACGCTAGTGCAGTTTAATGTCTATGTCATTGTCACAGGCCTGTTTGTCAAAAAACATTTTTTTGTCATATTACAAACAAAGCATACCTCAGATGCAAAAGCTGCTATAAGTTTATAGTACAATAAACATCTGAATCTATGAAAAAGCAAATCTTCCTGTCTGCTGTCATTCTACTACTTCATTACGCCGAGACAGATGCACAGCTCATGCCATTCTCGACCATCGAGTATGTCGACATTAACAACTTACGCGCATCGGTGCTCTTACATGGAGACCTTTGGAGCCAACCGCTCAATGGCCCCAATCCAGCCTGCGAATTCCCGAAGGGGTCCGGCCGGCACACTATGATGGGTGGCGCCCTTTGGATGGCCGGTTACGGCGATAACGGAAAACTCCACGTATCTGCGCAAATGTATAGAGGTACGGGAAATGACTACTGGCCTGGCCCACTCGACAATACCGGTTCAACTACTGCCCCTATCATTAACCAATGGGCTAAAATTTGGAAGATCAACCAATCGGATATCAGCAAATTCCTTTCACTAACGAACCGTGACTCCATAAACACACCACGGGTGATATTAGAATGGCCTGCAAAAGGGAATCTACACGCCAAGGGAAATGGTGGTGCTTCTATTGTTGTTGATAGGGATATGGCCCCGTATGTAGACGCAAATAAAGACGGAAAGTATAATGCGCTTGATGGAGATTACCCTGAGATGAAGGGAGACCAAATGCTTTGGTGGATATTCAACGACAACGGCATTACCCACAATTTTAGTACCAATGGTGGTGTTCCTTTCAAGGCAGAGATAAAAGCTTGCGCATATGCTTTTAAGAAGAGTACATCTGCCGACAATATCATATTCTACGAGTACCAAGTGGCCAATAGATCAACAACAAATTATACTGATTTCAGAATGGGTCTTTGGATAGACCCTGATCTCGGATATGCTTTTGACGATTTTATAGGTTTCGACTCCAGTCGCAGAATGGGGATTGTCTACAATGGGCGCCCAGAAGATGGTAATGGCGAGCCGGAAAGCTATGGATCCCAGGTGCCAACAGCAGCTGTTACTTTACTAAGTATGCCAGGAGACAACCAAAACTCAAAAGTACCTGCCGGCAGCTTCGTATACCACAACAACGGAAATGGAGTATTAGGCGATCCTGCAACGGACTCTGACTACGATAACTATATGCGCGCCTTGCTAAAGAACGGCGACCCGTTTAGAAATGATTTTGTAGGAAAAGGCGTAGTGTCCAGAGGGTTTGGTACCGGACCGGCTACGAAATATGTTTTCCCCGGAGACCCTTCAGACAACAAGCAATGGTCGGAATGTGCCAGCAATAATCAGCCATATGACAGGCGTTTCCTTATTACTTCCAATGATTTTAACTTTAATGCGGGCGCTACAGAAAAATTAGTGTTTGCGCTTGTTGTTACCGACCCAATTCCTGCCTACAGTTGCAACGATGGATTCAACGAAATAAAAAAGGTAGCGGACAGTGCACAGCAAATACACAAGAGTCTCCAGTCGGTATCAGTAGGACGTATCCACACTGCATCTTCTCAAATCAATGCTTACCCTAACCCGGCAAGTAGCATGCTCTATATAGAAGGCTTGAATTCAGCTGTAGCTAATAATGCAGTGAGGGTTTATGATAATATCGGCAGATTAATTGCAACTGAAAATATCTATAAAGATGGAAGGCTGCAGATCGACATCAGCAGGCTGGCACCAGGCATGTACTACATACAATGCAGGGATGGTGAAATTCAACATAACAGTCGTTTTATAAAAGAGTAAGACTTTACGTCGCGTAGAAAGGCCCATATGTACTGTGGGCTTTTTATATTAGCCTGCTACCATTCGGCACTTGCCTTTCTACCGACGTGAGTACAATATCCCCATTGGCATCTGTAAAGCCTGTAACCAGACATTGTGACTTTAAGTTTGCTATTTGCTTTTCGGGGAAATTAATAACACAGACTACCTGCCTGCCAATAAGCTGTTCAGGCGTATAATGCCTGGTTATCTGCGCACTGCTCCAGCGGGAACCATATTCACCAAAGTCGATCTTTAGCTTATATGCGGGCTTCTTTGCTTTAGGAAATTCTTCTACTTCTATCACGGTACCGACCCTTAATTCCACCTTCTCGAAATCCTTCCAGCTAATTTGTTCCATATCGTTATTTTGCAGGTAAAGTTAACACGCGTAACAATTCACACTTCTTAACCAGAATTACAAAACAGGATATCTATATGAGCAATAATTTCTTAGGGCTTAGAACAGTAGGCTATACGGTAAGCGACCTTACAAAAGCTAAAGAATGGTATAGCAATATACTCGGAGTACAACCGTACTTCGACGAGCCTTTTTATGTAGGCTTTAATGTAGCGGGCTATGAGCTTGGCTTGCAACCAGAAGAGGGCACAGTAGCCAAAGGAGACAGCGTTGTTACATACTGGGGCGTAGACGATGTTGATGCGAGCTACAAAAGACTATTGGAGCTTGGAGCTACAGTGCATGCCGAGCCTATGGATGTGGGAGGAGATATCAAGGTCGCCTCTGTAAAAGACCCATGGGGCAATGTATTTGGCATAATCTACAATCCACACTTTAAACAGTAACAGAAAGGCATACAAGAAAAGAGCAGCATTTAATAATGCTGCTCTTTTTTGCTGTTCAAAGAACCTATTAAACTGAGTAGTGCCACCAGCAATGCGCCAATTACATTCAGCCACAGGAAAGAAACAATATCGAGGTAATAAATAAACACAACGCAGGCTTCAGCAATGAGTGCCGACACAAAAACGATATTTCCACCGGCACGCTTCATATAAAATGCCACCAGGAATATCCCGAGTATGGTCCCATAGAATAACGACCCGAGTATATTTACTGCCTCTATCAAAGACCCCATACGGGTAGCAAACATCGCCACCACAATACAGAATATACCCCACCCAAGTGTATGAAGCCTGCCTAATAACAATTGCTTTTGCTCAGGCAGTGTATCCTTATTATCCAGCAAGTGTATATCCATCAACGAGGACGATGCAAGTGAGTTTAGCGCTGCTGATATAGACCCCCACGAAGCAAGGAAGATAACTGCAAACAACAACCCGACCAGCCCTTTAGGCAATGTATGTTTTGCGAAGTACAGGAAGATATAGTTTGTATCGTTGGTGTCAGAACTGTAAGCGTTACGCACAATTCTAGTGCGAACAGTATCACGCAGCACTTGTATCTCTGCCTGCGTTTGTTTCAGGGCAACTACTTTGTCGTCAGAAATGCCGCCGGTTTGCCTGCGGTCATCCACGAGCTGTGCCGTCTGTTGCTGATATTGCTGATGCAACTGCTGATACTTAGCTTCAACATCCTGCACCTGCGAAGGCATCCCTGTTTTCATTGCTTGATATGCACTGTCATTGAAATAAACTGGTGCTGGGCGAAAGCTATAGAATGCAAACAGTAACGCACCTATTAATAGTATAGCAAACTGCATGGGTATCTTCACCAGGCCGTTCATTAATAATCCAAGTCTGCTCTCCGTCGTATCCTTACCCGAAATATAACGCCCTACCTGGCTCTGGTCCGTACCGAAATAAGACAGCGCCAGAAAGAACCCGCCGATCACACCGCTCCATATATTATACCGATCCTTCCAGTCAAAACCGGTAGTAATAACATTCAGTTTACCCGACTTCCCTGCTACATAAAGTGCATCGCTCATCGTTACACCTTCCGGCAATTCCTTCACCACAAGGTAGCCTGCTATGGCCATAGCGGATAGTATAATCAGGAATTGTAACTTCTGCGTATGTGCTACTGCTTTGGCTCCACCACTATAGGTATAGATAACCAATAAGCCACCAGTAATGACATTGGTGAGATAGATATTCCACCCCATGATGGAAGACAGGATGATAGATGGCGCATAGATGCTGATACCGGTAGATAGCCCGCGTGAAATCAGGAATAATACGGATGTAAGCACTCTCGTCTTCCTATCGAACCTTCGCTCCAGGTACTCATAGGCGGTATATACATTCAGTTTCTGGAAGATAGGGATGAAGGTGATACAAATGACCACCATAGCTATCGGCAGGCCAAAATAGTATTGCACGAAACGCATCCCATCAGTATAAGCCTGCCCCGGCGCTGAAAGGAAGGTAATAGCACTGGCTTGCGTAGCCATGATGCCCAGCAATACCACATACCAAGGCATATTCTTATCGGCCAGCAGGTAGGTTTGCGATCCGTGCATACCACGGCTTTTATACACACCGTATATAATGATACCTGCTAAGGTTGCGAATAAGATGACCCAGTCGATAATACTCATGACCAATGCTGCGTAAACCAATAATAAAGCAGTATCTGTAGTAGCAGCGCTACAAGCACTGCTACATACCAAATACTCCAGTTATGTTGTTTCTGTCCGTCCATGCTTCGGTTATTTACCTACCGATACCATATTCATCAGCAAGCGGATAGCGCCCTTATTGCCCGCAGGCAGCTGGCGGAAGAATGCAAGCGACGTATAGACATAATGACCTTTGCCATAAGGAGCGTATAGCGTTGCGCCATCCAATGGTTTTTCATCGCCATCGTTCATACGGAACAGTGGTTGGTACTTATCATCCCACTTAGTAGGAAAATACAATCCGCGCTCCTGCACCCAGCCAGCAAAATCTTCCTGTGTTATTTTGTTAGGATAGTTCAACAGGCGGTGCTGCGGTTGCAGGAATTCAATCTTTGCATCTTCCTCCGTTACCCTTTGTGACGATAAAGTGATAGGATATGGACTGAAGTTAGTAGTCGACATGTCCTGCAGTGTATTGTACTGCATAATAAGCGTACCACCGTTACGGGTATAGTCCATCAGAGCAGGCATTAGATTTGGGAAATGTTTGTCGGTATTCACGATCCTTATACCTGTTATGACTGCATCGTATTGTTTCAGTTTGGCGGCTGTAATATCTGCAGTTTTCAATACATCGACAGGCAATCCACTTGCATCTAGTATGTCATCCGTCAAGTCGCCAGCGCCTTCTACATAAGCGATACGCTTGGCCGTCACCTTCCAGTTGCGGTGCAGCACCTTAGCCGATGAGTTGGTAAAATACTGAAGCGTCGGTAGGTGATCATATTGTATCATATGCTGTGTACGTTTCAGGTCGCTATGCTTTAGCTGTACTTCTTTCTCTGTAATGCCCGCAGAGAGGTAAAAGTCATCTTTAATATCTTTTAATACAGCGGCAGTAAATTTCAGCTCGATAGTGGTATCAATTCCTTTCTTCAAGTTAAGCGGATAGTAGCTGGCAGACATCTTATCATTAAATACTACCACATGCATATTCTGCATATCCTTATTAGGATGCACGCGTACAGAAGTAGTAACCGATCCATCGGCATCTGCAATGAACATCCCCGAAGTAAACGCCACAGAAGCTCGGGGTACTATCCGCAGTTGTTCGATGATATCCCCGCGTACAGGGTCCAGTTTTTTATACGATAGTGGAACTTTTACAGTAAACTTTTCTCCTCCTATCTCTAAACCAACAGTGGCAGTAAGGTCGTTGGGTGTTTGCGGATAGCCCAGCAGCATGTTGTCGGATAATACATAGTGCCCGCCGTCAGTAGCCGGGTATTGCAACCAATAAGGCTCTGTTACAGGTGTATTATCCGGTATATGTATCGTACGTTCAAATGTGTAAAGAGAATCGCTCTTCAAACGGATATTCATCGTACTATCGCCGGTAGTCCAGTTAATATATTTTACCCTTACCGGCATGCCTGCACGTGCCAGCATTCGCATGGTAAAAGGCAGATTTGCACCGGCAATCGTCTCGGGTTGCTTTGTGTACAGTTCGGCCATAAAGCCACTGGTATGCATAATGATCCCATCCAGTTCTTCCAGCTTTTGCTCACGCCAGTATTCATCCTGCACATCCCTTATTTCTTTGCGCAGGATAAGAAGGTCCTCAAGACTCTTCTCCGGATGGTTAAAGTCATATTGCTTTAAGATGTTCTCGATGAACGTACCAATATCTGCACGACCCACCCTGCCCCAGGTTATGTCGATGCCATCAAATAAAGAGTTAGTTACCCCTTCGCCAGCCACCAGCTTAAAATATTCCTTCTGTACGCCCGGTGTGCTTGGCGTACCTGCCCCCTGGCTGCGATGTATACTGCGGCTAATGCCTGCCAGCTCGCCATAACCCATGCCTATTACAGGGCTATACTGCCCCACATCCAGCTTGAACTGATCTTCCGAAGTTGTATTACGATCACCAAAGCGGAACGAGTTAAACAGCAGCCGCTTTGGCTGCCACGCACTATAATGCTCCAATTGCTCGGGATACTTCGTTTTATCGCCTGCCATTCGGAAGCCGTCTTCGGCAAGTATAGCCGATGCAGCATGTTGTCCATGCCCGGCTTGTTCGTTCGGCGGAAAGCGCGTAATGATCACATCCGGCCTGAATTTGCGTATTACCCATACCACATCGCCGGCAAGCTGGGTTTCATTCCAGTGCCGGAAGGTTTCTTTATAGTTCTTAGAAAATCCGAAATCTACAGCACGGGTAAAGTACTGCCCTGCACCATCCAGCTTACGTGCTTCCAGTAGCTCATGCGTGCGTATGAGGCCCAGTGCAGCGCCTTGTTCCGTACCTAATATGTTCTGGCCACCATCGCCTCTGGTAAGCGATAGATAAGCCGTATTGATATGCTGCCCGTTAGCGAGATACGCCAATAGCCTGGTATTCTCATCATCAGGATGTGCGGCGAGATACAGCACATTGGTAAGGTTCTTAAGCCTGGCTATCTCATTATATATCTGGCCCGATGTTGCGGGGCGCACCTGCTGCGCTTGTAACGCAACAGTAGCGCTAATACCTGCCAGCAATGCAAATATTTTCTTCATAACAATTGTTGGAAAAAATAACCCACAGCATTAGCTGCTGTGGGTGTAAATATATCGTGTTTTGCCTTTCTTACTTTTTGGTCTTGTAAGAGTCAATGATCTTTTGGTTGTTGCGCATGTACTCAGCTTCGAAAGCAGAACCTTTTGCTGTTTCCATCGATTTGTTGGCGGCAGCTATCGCGTCTTCTTTTTTACCCATTTTCTGAGCAATACGTGCTTTAAGCGCCCACATGTAGAAAGCTTTAGGATTTTGCTCCAGCGCTTTGTCTACATACTGGTTTGCCTTGTTCAGGTCCTGGCCCGACTCATAATAGTAGTTAGCCGCCTGGAAGTAAGGCACAGTAGGATTGTTTATTGCTTTGTCAATAGCTGCGCTCAGGCGCTCTTCGTTATTTACTTTTACAGGGATGATCACTTTAGTCTTTTCCCACATCATTTCGATGTTGCAGGTATTGTAAGTGATGTTGCCGATCTGCATGGTGAATGTGTTCACATTCTTGTCCATCATTCTCGGAGCCACCTTGAAGCGTGCTACATCATCGGTAGTAGCATAGCCCGCATTGCCCCAGTTGCCTACACCTTTGTTCAGGATGATCTCCCACTCTTTTTCACCGGGTATAGTATACAGTGCATACTCACCTGCTTTAATGTTGTTTCCTTCTATCACTACGTCCTCGCCAAACTTTACTTTAGTAGCAGAGTTAGCGCCGGTACGCCATACATTGCCAAATGCAACCAGCTCGCCAAATATCTTACGTCCGCGCATAGAAGGGCGGCTGTATGATATCTCGATGCTGGATGTAGAAAACTCCTGCGTGATCTTTGAAGTCGGGCTAAGCGCAGGGAGTTTCAGGTCCTGAGCGAAAGAAGCGGCACTTGCCGACAGCATAAATAGCAGAGCGAAAGAAAGACGTTTCATTAATATGTGATTTTATATGAGGCTCCAAAAATACAAGTGTTGACATAAGTTGCAAACAGATATTATCTATGGGTACATTAATTGCTAATTATCAGCCCATTACACAGACAGAACACCAAAGCGATATTCTTTACTAAATTAGCGCCCTGATATATAATAATGGAACACAACGTAAATCTGGCAGTACAAATGCTGCCACTGCACACCAGCCAGGAAGACGCTTACAGGATAATAGATGTAGCTATAGCATGCATACAAAAGAGCGGACTGAAATATGAAGTATGCCCTTTTGAAACGGTAATAGAAGGGCCGTACGATGTAGTAATGCAGCTGCTGAACAAGATGCAGGATGAGTGCTATGCTGCTGGAGCAGAATCAATACTCATCAACATGAAGCTGCACCGCAGCAAAAGCAAAGACATGGCTATAGAAGACAAAACAGGCAAGTACAAACAATAGCAGCTAATTTTACAGCCCAATACTATTCTATATGAATCGTTCGCAACTGATACAGGAAATAAAGAGAAAGAAATCAGTACTATGTGTAGGACTGGATACCGACCTGGATAAGATACCTTCTCATCTGTTTTCAGAAGAAGATCCTGTATTTGCTTTCAACAAGGCCATTATTGATGCTACTAAAGACTACACTGTAGCATATAAGATCAATACAGCCTTCTACGAATCGCAGGGTGTAAAGGGCTGGATAAGCCTGGGCAAAACGCTGGAGTATATCCCTAAAGACATCTTTACCATAGCGGATGCTAAGCGTGGCGATATTGGCAATACCGCCGAGCAATACGCTAAAACATTCTTCCAGACCTACCCTTTCGACAGCGTTACAGTAGCGCCATATATGGGTGAAGACAGCGTGAAGCCTTTTATGCAGTTTCCCGGTCACTGGGCTATTGTACTGGGACTTACTTCTAATGCGGGCAGTGCTGACTTCCAACTACAGCAAAGCGGCAACGAAATGATGTACGAGCGGGTACTGAAGACCGTTGCCAGTTGGGGTACACCTGAAAATACGATGTTCGTAATAGGTGCCACACGCAAAGAGCAATTGCAGCACGTACGCCAAATGCTACCTGAGCATTTCTTCCTGATACCCGGAGTTGGTGCACAAGGTGGCGATGTGCCTACCGTTTGCGAAAACGCACTGAACAAAGACGGCGGCATCCTGATAAATGTGTCGCGTGCTGTCATCTATGCAGGCAAAGGGCCCGACTTCCAGAAACAGGCGGAAGCTGCTGCGAAAGAATACCAGCAGCAAATGGCGGCTTATTTGTAATTTGTTTTTACAAACCAAAGCCTACACCCCTACATGCAGGAAAAACTATTGCAATTCATCTGGCAGCATAGTCTGTATAACCCGGGCGCGTTAACTACTGCTACCGGAGAACCCGTAACCATTACCTACCCCGGCAGGCTGAATACCAATGCAGGCCCAGACTTTCTGGAGGCGAAAATCCGCGTTGGCAATACGGTGCTGGTGGGCCATATTGAGCTGCATATAAACAATAGTGACTGGAATAAGCACGGGCATCAGCACGACGCTGCCTACCAGAACGTAATATTGCATGTGGTATACAATAAGGACAACGCAGACGAGCTACCGAGCATACCGGTAATAGAGCTGTCCAGCCATATCCCTGCTTCGGTAATAGAGCAATACGCCGCGCTGGTCAATACCACTTTCCAGCTACCATGTGCAGGAAGGCTGGATTCGATCAGAGACATTACCAAAGAAAGCTGGTTAAACCGAATGTTGGCCGAGCGCTGGGAAGAAAAGCTGACATCTTGGAAAGAGCAGCTGGATAAGTCGGCAGGTGATTGGCGCAATCTGCTGTACTGGCGCCTGGCTGCCAACTTTGGCTTCAAAATAAATGCGGATCCTTTTATGGCTACGGCACAGTCGCTGCCGGTGAACATATTAGCGAAACACCATGGTAATTTGATGCAAATAGAAGCGTTGCTCTTTGGACAAGCGGGTATGCTGGAGAAGGATTTTGAAGAAGAATACCCTAACGCCTTAAAGAAGGAATATGCCTACCTGCAGCAGAAATACAAGCTGGAGCCAATACCCGGTCATCTATGGAAGTTTCTGCGGATGCGTCCCGCTAACTTTCCTACCGTACGCATGGCGCAATTTGCAGCGCTGGTGCACAAATCATTTCACCTCTTCTCACAAATAATCGAGCAGCATACGCTTAAAGAGATATTGCCATTGCTGGAAGTAACCGCCAGCGAATACTGGACTACGCACTTCCGTTTCGATGAAGTACAAGAGGTGCCATCGGAAAAGAAGCTGGGCAGAGACTCCCTTCACAACATTATCATCAATACCATAGCACCTATCCAGTTCCTATACGCAACCCGGCAAGGTGAATCGCGGCTGGAAGAAAAGGCTTTGCAATTATTAGAGGCTGTGCCCGCTGAAAAGAATAACATCCTCGCCATGTGGCAGGAGCATGGTTGGAAGCCTGCAAGTGCAGGGCACTCGCAGGCATTATTACAGTTGTTCAATAATTATTGCAGCAAAAAACGCTGCCTTGAATGTGCTATCGGACTAAGCATCCTGAAGGGTCGGCCAAAAGAATGATACGGACTTCTTCAAATCGGGATGCAGGCTTTCGAATACCGGGCAGGTAAGTGCGGCTTTCTCCAGTATCTGTATTTCCTTCTCGCTGTAGCTTTGTGTTTTCGGGAAGTGCAGGTTTACTTTTATCTCCCCTATCCGGCGCGGATTAGGTACCATTATCTTTTCAACCTCACAATGCGTACCATCAATATTGATGTCGTGCGTGCGGGCTGCGATACCCATCAACGTACACATGCACGAAGCCAGCGCCGTTGCCACCAGGTCGGTTGGCGAGAATCTTTCGCCCTTGCCATTGTTATCCAGCGGAGCATCCGTTTCTATGAGCGTATTAGACAATAAATGCGTTGCTTCCGTTCTGAGGTCGCCCTTATATACTACAGTGGAGGTCATGTACCAATTTTTGCACTAAATTTACAAAGGAATGATGGTAGAATTCTAAATATTGTCTACCTTAATATATTAATACAAAAAGGAATAGCTTTTACGGTCTCTAAAGGTCGCAGAAAGCGAAGTGATATGAAGCAATTAATGAGGATCTATACACTGCTGTTTGTCGCCTGCCTTTGCGGTAGCAATAGTTTTGCACAAACAGATGTAACAATAAAAGGAGCGGATAGCAGCGGCTTCACCGCAGCTGCTCAGGACACGACTGCAATAGTACCCGATACTACAGCAGTAGACAGCTCAAAAATTATAAAAGCACGACCCAAACCGCCTGTAAGGCCTAAAAAGCCCAAGCCTATTTCAAAGGAATTCAGCGGTGGTTTCAGGCTCAACTCTGATGGCTGGAGTGTTTTCATAGACAAAGGAACGGTACAAAGCGAAGAGAAGTTCAGCGACTTGTTTTACGACATTAAGCTGATGCAGCTGGAGTTTACAGAAAAGAAACACCCAAAAGAACTCAAACGCAGCAATGGCACGCCCGGCGGCCCTACATTTGGTGGCGATAAGGCCAAGCCATTTGTATATGGTAAGGTCAACAACTTCTACGGACTAAAATTTGGCTACGGTAAGCGTAAAATGATTGCCGGCAAGCCTGACCCCGGGACTATATCTATACACTGGGTTTACTTAGGCGGTTTGGTTGCAGGTTTGGAAAAACCTTATTATGTAAAGGCATATGTGGTAGAAAAAGGCGCCGAAGTAGAAAAAGATATAAAGTATACAGACTCTACGCAGGGCTACTTCCTGAATAACTTCAGGGTGATCGGCGGCTCCGGCTTTTCGCAGGGGCTTGGCGAGATCAAGGTGGTGCCGGGCATACATGCTAAAACCGGCCTGCATTTCGACTTTGCCAGCGGCCGGCATACCAAGATGGCTATTGAGATGGGTGTAAATGCAGAATTTTACATGCGCAGCATAGCCATAATGGCCAACCAAAAGGCCCGCCCGATCTTTATGAATGTGTATGCCTCAGTACAATTTGGCAAACGCAAGTGATGGTTGTAATTTTGAAGTCCTTATGCAAGAATTGCCCGTAATCAGTTCGATAGAGAACAGTAATAGAGAAACACGTGTGAAGAAGCCGAACTGGCTGCGTGTGAAGCTGCCCACCGGCGAAGGATACCGCCACGTACGCGGCTTGGTTGATACACACAAGCTGCACACTATATGCGAAAGCGGTAACTGCCCGAACATGGGCGAGTGCTGGGGCGAAGGCACAGCTACCTTTATGATACTAGGTAATGTATGTACCCGCTCCTGTGGATTTTGCGCAGTAGCCACCGGCCGCCCCGACCCCGTGGATTGGGATGAGCCGCAGCGTGTGGCCGAGGCCATACACCTGATGAGTGTGAAGCATGCGGTTATAACATCGGTGGACAGGGATGAGTTGAAAGATGGCGGCTCTATCATATGGTACAATACCATTAAAGCCGTACGCTCGCTAAACCCCGATACTACGCTGGAAACGCTGATACCCGATTTCAAAGGCCAATGGGAAAACCTGGAGCGCATTATAGAAGCTGCTCCCGAGGTGGTTTCTCACAATATGGAGACGGTGGAGCGTATGACACGCAAAGTGCGCATACAGGCTAAATACCACCGCAGCATGGAGGTGATACGCCGCCTGAAAGACGGTGGTATGCGCACCAAGAGCGGCATTATGCTGGGGCTGGGCGAAGCGCAGGATGAAGTATTGCAATCGATGCAGGACCTGGTAGATAATGGCTGCGATGTACTGACACTGGGCCAGTACTTGCAACCTACACAAAGACACCTGCCGGTGATACGCTTTGTACACCCTGACGAATTTGCCTTCTATAAAGAAAAAGGTTACGAAATGGGCTTCGACTATGTAGAAAGCGGACCGCTCGTACGCTCCTCTTACCACAGCGAACGCCATGTAATAAAAGGAGAAGGGCGCAGAGCCTGGGAAGCGTCTAAAATGTTGGCGTAATCATAACTCAAATCATACTTTAAAGCCCTTGCAGTTTGCGAGGGCTTTGTTATTCGGCTAATGTTATCAGTCGCTCAATTTCCTTTTCTACTTCAGGTAAGTTATCCTCAGTTGTTAGTTTGATCACCGCTAGTAGCATTTGGGTTACCCTGTCAGTTTTAGAGCCTTCGAGCAGCCCGTGCTTGAACACGTCTTGCCTTGCTCCATCGACTACCTTTGAAAGCATGAATTGGGTGCCATCTAATACAATATAGCCAGGATCATGCTTCCTAGCCGTAATTATCGATGTTTCTATTATGAAAAATATCTGTTCGCCTAGTGTTTTAGATAAATACCCCATGGAGGTGATTACTTCGGCAATTTTATCAGTCTTGTCAAAATATATTCGCCAATAACTTTCTTCCATCATTCTATGAGTTAACAGATAGCGGTTTTCTGATTTCTCAATAACTAAGATATATTCCGGGCTAAAAGATGGCTGAGCTAAAAATAAAATTTGATCTTTAGTTATCTTATCAAAACCAAGGTAATCGTACAAGTTGTTCTCGTAGACCGAATCAGCATTCTTCCTTCCTTCGAGCGGCTCAAAAAAATCAGCATCTTCTTGCTGTTGTAAGTAGGTCTTGTACTTACGTTTACAAAATGCAAGCTTTTCAGGCGTATCGAGCTTTGCAAACTGTTCAAAATGCTTTTTAAAATCTTCAAAGGTCATATGCTGTTAGTAGGAATAGCAATCTAATATTTTTGTCTGTTACTACACTTCCGGCGACCGCTGAGGAATCATAGGTACACCCCGAAGCGCCAACCATAAGCTAACCCCGGTGATAACAAGATACACTACTGAAACAACAACGACGGCTTTAGTGCTTCGTAATACGTAGAAGGCCAGAAATGGCAGCACCTGCAATGCGTGCATGCCTATGAAATGGGCTATACGCAGGTCGCCGTATTTTCTGCTCCAGTTCAGTAGTGGTATGCCTGCATCACCATCTGCACCGCCTACGGTGTGCGACATCTTTGCGCCCATCAGGAAGCCCTGGAAAGAAAAAAGCACGAAGATGAAAAGCGCAGCTCTTATAGCTGTCACATAATATGAAGGCAGGTCAGGGAAATCGCTCTTTAAGAACAGTATCCCGACGTAGCCAGTATATACAGCCACCCCGGTTGCTGCTACCGCCATCAACGAATACAACACAGCATAATAGGGTGTCGTGACGTTAAAGTGCGACATCTGCCCTCTTGCAGCCTGTAAACCGATATATATGATTTCGAAACCAAGCAGGATGATGATTGTCCAGTTAAACAGCACAATATTGAAGTCCTTAAGGTAGTGACAGTACCATGCCATTGTCCATGAATATGCGGTGATAGATAGCGCAAACTTAAAGGGCTTGTACCAGGCGTTTACATTGCTTACCCTGATGGTACTAAAACGACTGGCAATGATAAATGCAACGGCAAGCACAAGGCAAAAAAGGCCGAAATAAAACAGGGTTTCATTCCTTGCTTTCATCTCCCTTATAAACTCGAACATAAAAGTGTTTGGAGCAAACCTACCTCAAATATTTATCACCTCCGTAGAATACCTAAATATAACCCGCATGATAACGAATCCTCATTTTGAACACAAACTCCCGCAGTTAGCACACATGCCGATACAAGCTACTCCTGACCTTTGTTCCATCAATCATTCAACTACAAAAACATGGAACAACGAAAAGAAAAAGTTTGGTTTATCACGGGTTCATCGCGCGGTTTTGGACGCGTATGGACAGAGGCTGCCCTGAAGCGCGGCGACAAGGTTGCTGCCACTGCACGCAACCTGGCAAGCATTGCTGACTTTAAAGAAAAATACGGAGATAATGTACTTACACTGGAACTGGACGTAACAAAACCCGAGCAGGTGAAGACAACCGTTGAGCAGGCATTCAATCATTTCGGCCGGCTGGATATTATTTTGAATAACGCAGGATATTCACTGGTAAGCACCATAGAGGAAGCTAAAGCAGAGGAGGTAAAGGCGATGTATGAAACGAACGTTTTCGGGCCACTTACCGTTATAAAGGCTGCTTTGCCGCTGCTGCGCCAACAGGGATACGGTCATATAATGGGTACATCCAGCAACCTGGGGCATGTAACACTACCTGTGATCGGCTACTACTGCTCGTCTAAATGGGCATTTGAGGCCATCCACGAAAGCCTCGCCGAAGAGGTGAAGCAATTCAATATCAAAGTGACCATCATTGAACCGGGTGCCTACGCGACAGAATTCGGCAGCCAGGATTCGTTGAAGTTTGCAGAAGGAATGGATTTATATACTGATTACAAAGCCAAATTCTTTGAAGGTCTGGCGTCGTACGAAAGGGGCGATCCGAATGCTACACCGGAAGCTTTATTCAAAATTGTAGACACGGACAATCCACCACTACGCTTTATGCTGGGTAGCCACAACCTGCCATGGGTACGCACAGCCTATGCCGAGCGCCTAGCCGTATGGGAAGAATGGGCAGACGTATCGAATAGCGCACAAGGAAAGGGAGAGTCTATTGCTATATAACAATAATCTTTTAACAATGAATAAATGATAGCCGATATTTAATTATATATTGGCTATCATTTATTAGATTTTTCAATAATGAAAAAAGAGGAGTCCAACAATTATAGATTCAATTCCATAGCCGACGGTCATCGTGCATTTGGCCTACCTAATCCCAAACACCCGCTGATAAGCCTGGTAAGCAATGTCGATCCGAATGCAATAGGAGCACCGGGATCGCATATACTTGGCTTTTATAAGATATCGTACAAGCCGCAGATGAGCGGCAAACTGAAATACGGACAGCATTATTACGATTTTGAAGGCGGCGGTCTTTTGTTTGTGGCGCCTAATCAGGTTCTGGGACATGCTGTAGACGAAGAGACAAAATTTGGCTTTTGCTCCCAGTACACATTGCTGATACACCCCGACTTCTTCCTCGGCTATCCCCTGGCTAAAAAGATCAAAGAATATGGATTCTTTTCATACTCAGCCAATGAAGGACTTCATCTGTCGGATGAGGAACGGGAGACCATTATTTCGATCTTCAGGATGATGGAAACGGAGCTGAACAGCCGTATAGACGACTTTAGCCACGATGTAGTCATCTCGCAAATAGAACTACTGCTTACCTTTTCCAACCGGTTCTATAAGCGGCAGTTCATTACCCGCAAAGCGATCAGCAATGATCTGCTCCAGAAAATGGAAGAGCTGCTGGACAACTATTTTAATGATGAAGTCCTGCTACGAAAAGGAGTACCAACTGTAGCTTATCTGGCAGCGCAACTCAATCTTTCACCCAGCTACCTGAGTGATATGCTACGCTCGCTGACAGGACAAAGCGCACAACAACATATACACGACCGGCTTATAGATAAAGCAAAAGAGATACTATCGACCACTACGCTATCAGTAGGCGAAATTGCGTATGCCCTCGGATTTGAGTATGCCCAGTCTTTCAGCAAGCTTTTTAAGAGCAAGACCAGTTTTTCTCCGCTCGAATTCAGGCAGCAGTTCAATTAACGCGTAACTTTCCTGTATCATCCATCCAGAAAATTAAAATCCTTGAAAAACTACTATTATGATACTGAAAGCATTGATCGGAGAATTTGAGCACGAAGTGGAAAGCACGCGTAAGCTATTACAGGCAGTGCCTCAAAAAGACTTGACGTACAAACCCTCCCCCATATCGTGGACGATGGGCCAGCTGGCGCAGCACATAGCTACTATCTACTACTGGTATGTAGGCACGCTTACACAAGATGTATACGATATTGACGCGGATACTAACCTTATAAGGGGCGACTGGAATGATATTGCTGCCACGCTTAGGCTGTTCGAGCAAAATGTAGAAAAAGCACGCGAAGCGTTGAAGAGCATTACCGAAGAAGATATGCAACAGCCATGGACGATGATGCAAGGCGGCCGCGCTGTACTTGGACCGATGCCAAGAGGTATAGTAGCACGCGGTTTTTTGTTCAACCATATTTATCATCACCGCGGCGAGCTGGTGGTACACCTCCGTGCTACCGGAAATAAAGTACCGGGCATGTATGGCCCCACATACGAAGACAGCCAGGCAAGTAAACAAAACAACTAATAAAAAAATGTAGCGCCGGTTCATACATCAACCGGCGCTATTCTTTTTTATCCCAGCTTCATTTTTTCTTCTTCTATATCTATCAGCCTGATGAACTTCCGAATGATCTCTTCATCTATACGCTCATGCTCCTTATTCTTCTTCAGCAGCATTGTGCGCTGGTGCTCCAGAATGTTTTTATAAACCAATTTATCTTCCTCAGGTATCACGGCAGGCTTTGTATGGCTCACATGGTTCTGCCATTGCATTTCCATTTTTTGCAGAAAGTAACTATCAGCAAGTTTGTTACTATGTTCGGTTCTTAAATGATTTAATGATTCTTTTGCCAAAGCCTCACGTATCATTGTCTCTGTCTCTTCCTCCGTATAGTGGTCATTGAACTCGCGTATATTCATCCTTCTGATAATAGCTGGCAATGTAAGGCCTTGCAATACCAGTGTTAGAAGTATCACCACGAATGTGATGTACAGCACCAGATAACGATGAGGAAAGTCCGACCCATCATCAAGTGTAAGCGGAATTGACAATGCCGCCGCTAATGACACCACACCTCGCATCCCCGTCCATCCCAATATTAAGGGTGCCTTCATGCCGGGGTTATTGTCTGCCACGGTTATAAAATGGCTGGCTATTCTTGTCACAACAACGGCACCGTACCCTGCTACCATGCGGCCCAGTACCAGCACTAGTGTAATAATGAGTCCATAACTAGTGGCTTCATAAAATCCGATACCTTCCTTTTTGAGGCCGGCCATAATATCGGGCAGGCCAAGGCCGATCATCATAAACACAAGGCCATTCAGCAGGAACACAAAGCTTTGCCAAACATTCTCGCTCCGTAGGCGCGATGTGCTGCCCAGGAAACTATGCCTGTGGTAAGAAAGAAAAAGCCCGCCAGACACCACGGAAAGCACACCAGAAGCATGCAGAGACTCCGCCCCAATGTACATAGCAAAAGGAGTGACGAGCGTAAGCACAATATCCATATTAGCATCCGTCGGCAGCCACTTATGCGCCTTCAGGAAAACAAGACCTATCAACAAACCGATACCTACGCCGCCTGCCACCATCCATACAAAACTGAGCGCTGCCTCGTGCCATACAAACTGCCCGGTAGCAATAGCGATCATCGCAAAGCGGAAGATAATGAGCGAAGATGCATCGTTCAGCAAGCTCTCGCCTTCCAGGATGGTCGACATGCGCTTTGGAACCTTCACAAACTTCAGTATAGCGCTCGCACTCACCGCATCGGGCGGAGAAACAATACCACCCAATAGAAAGCCTAGCGCCAACGAAAAGCCCGGGATAAAAGCATTGGCAACAATCGCAACCGTCACCGCCGTGAAAAAGACGACGACAAAAGCAAAGCTGCCAATGATGCGCCGCCAGTGCCATAGCTCTTTCCATGAACTGGTCCAGGCGGCCTCATATAGCAAAGGCGGAAGGAAAATGACAAAAATTAGTTCCGGGTTTATCTTAAGTGCAGGAAGGCCGGGTATAAACCCGATCACAAGTCCTGCCAAGACTAATAGTACAGGGTATGCTACCTTTATCTTATTGCTCACCATAATGAGCAGTACGATGAGCACCACGAGGGCGAGGTAAAACGGAAAATGATCTAACATCGTAAGCTAAGATTTGAGTCAGCTAATAATGTATTTTGCTGTGTTTAAGTGTGCAAAATAATCATTAGAAATCATAGCATATATATCTATTCTACCCGGCCTTGTGAGTAGTTGCGTATGAAAGCCACGTTTTCTTTGAACCCGGCCGACCTTCTCTCAGCCAGTGACAACAGGTTTCTAAAGAAGAACTAATCCGATGCGATCAAACAAGAGATTGATGGCTTATTTAACCGCTCGTATCACCTCTACCCAGCCCTCATTTTCGTGGTACATCATGCATATTGTTTCATTTTCAGAAGCCTTGCAGGTATTGATCGTTTTAAAAGTCGCCGTGATCTTTGTACCATCAGGGTATTGGGCAATCATGTCCTTATTACACACGTGGTAGTCCTTTCCATTAAGTCTTAAATAAGTACCTGTGCAGTCTTTTACAATGGTAGATTCCTGATGTTTTACTTTCTTGCAGGCCACCATCGGAAGCATAAAAATTGCAATCACAAGGGCCATAACAAATCTCATTTGCATAAAAATAGTTTTAGGTATTTGTCTGTATAGACGAAGGCTTTTCAGGTTACCTTGGGTAAAGAGATAAAAAAACGCCTGCATCGAATGCAGGCGTTTCCCATATACCAAATCAAACACTAACAATTATTATCTATTATCGTCCGTTCTTCTTGTCGATGATAGCACCTATACCTGTACCGGCACCGGCACCCAATACACCACCCACTACTGCACCAACGGCACGTTGTCTTTTATGTATGATAGCACCTGCGGCTGCTCCGGTAGCACCACCTATCACAGCACCTTTAGCTTTCGCACTCCAACCCTTCTTTTCAGGTGCCGGAGCCGGTGCTGGTTCGTAAACAGGAGCCGGTTGATACACTACAGGCTGTGTACCTGTATTTGTATTGCTGCTGCTTGCATAACCGCCCGAGTTGCTAGACCTTGTACTACTTGCACTGCTCCTGCGAGTCGTGCTACGTCTTGTTGTGCTACGTACGGGAGCGTTTTGCTCCTGTACAGCCGGGGCCATTGTAGCAGGCAACATATAGTTGAGTTTGGCTACCTCATTCATAGAGTCGGCCACTTGCTTTTTTACCATTTCAAGCTTCATCGAATCGATGGTATTCTGTTGCGCTCTTAATGCAGCTTCTTTTTGCTTATCCGCAGCAGTATTACATGAGGTTGCTGCTACACCTATCAATGCTAGTCCTGCGAAAATCTGTTTCATGTTCATAACGTCTCTTTTTTGTTGTTACTAATAGGCCCGATAGCGCCTCTCTCATTTTTCTTACATTTCTTTGACTGCTCAGTATTGCTTTGGTTTAATCTACTTTAATTTTTTTCTTCTTTACCCCCAGCAACCTTTACAGCATAGCGTAATTCTAAAACCTTGCCAGATATACCTAACAAGGCCTTAAAGCGCACTCTTCCATAACAATAACACATTGGTAAATAGTACTTTATTTTCCCCAATATTCCCGTTGCAACTCATATACGCAACAGTCATCTTCACCGAATTTTCGACGCTCAATAAATGAAAATCCAAACCGTTCGTAGAATCTTATTGCATTGGTATTGCTATGCAAGGGATCAATAAGAATGGAAGTCACTAATGGATCTTCAAAACAGATGTCAATAGCTTGATGCATCATTTGAGTGCCATAACCGTTACCCAAGTCCGTAGCATCTCCTATCCAAATATCTATAGCTCTCAAGTTTTCATGTACAGTTCCCCAGTAATGAGTTTCTTCATAGTATGGATCGATTATCTGAACAAACCCGATTGGCCTGCCAGATACTTCTGCCATCAACTGCCGTCTCCATACAGGAAACTTTTTTAGTTCTTCCTCCCAATCCCAGTCATCATTCGGGTCTGATGCTATTACGTGTTCCTGCTCATCCCACAGCAATAGCCAGGGCAAGTCATCAATTGTAGCATCCCGTAGTATTACATCATGCAGTGTTTGTTCATTACTCATATTGCTAGCCATACTAGGTCAAGATTATATTAATCATACTATTCTGCTCTGTATGAACTTTCAGCTTCATCTGCAATCTATCTGTTTCATCTTTTAAGAAATCGTAGCACTCTTTACAACAGCAGTTTAGCCTGGCTTTCTGGATGGTGTCGACCGCCTCAGCATACGCACCTTTACGGTCGGCGAGCAGTGCAGCACGGTAATAGATTCTGGCTATCTCAGTGCCTCTTACCTTCATGGCCGATTGTATCAATTTATCAGCTTTGGTCAGATCGTTCATTTCTATTGCAAACGTGATGTAGCTGTACCACGTATCTACGTAGTTTTTGTTATAGAATAATGCAAGTTCGAAACACTCTTCAGCTGCGTCGAACTGTTTCAGATCGTTGTGATATATAGTGCCTTGCAGCGTCAATAACCCTGCATGTTCATTATCACAGGAAAGTCCGTACTCCAGAGCTTCCAGCGCTTTATCCAGGTCATGAGGATAGTTATCCTTCGCCTTTAAAAAATATTTATCAGCAGCGTTCATAGCTGTACTTAATTTGAAATTTGAAAATTTAGTAAATCAGGAAAGAATGGCCTGTACGGCCGCGGGGCATGCTACACTAGCTGCAAAACAACAAGGCATGCCGCTCTAGCTGAATAGAGCGCATTTGGGGATGATATGTAGTTTGCTTACGCATCGCCTTGTGTTTAATAATGGTTGAATATCGCAATTTTATCAGCAATTAATATGCCAGATATTGTACCTATTGCACTCTGTTTGAATCATACGGCACATATATTGCTACTAATGTCCCTCTACCCGGTGCGGAATTCCATTCTACACTACCCTTCAAAAACTTGATCCGCGTAATGATATTCTTGAGGCCAATACCCTCAAATTTTGTTGTGTCTGTAGTATCAAAACCTTTACCATTATCTTCAAGTGTTGCCGATATGCTTTCCTCATCCTTTATAATAGAGATATCGAGCTTATTGGCGCCGGAGTGTTTTATTACGTTGTTCACACACTCTTGTACCACGCGATATAATACTGCTTCTACATTAGGGTCGATCCGCTCATGCAATCCATCAATAAACAGGTCTATCTTAATGAACCGATCGTCGATACGATTGATAAAATCACGAACGCCATTTGCAAGCCCGGATTTAAGCAATGCATTGGGCATAATGTTGTGCGACACGGTGCGTACCTCCCGACAGCTTTCATCAACCAACGCGAGCACTTTATGATATGCTACGCGTTGTTCCTCCTTATCAAACACAAGGTCAGATTCCAGCATACTCAGGTTGATCTTTGCAGCGCTCATCATCTGCCCTACCGTATCGTGCAGGTCGCCGGCTATACGTTTCCGTTCATTTTCTTCTGCATCTAATACAGCCCTTGTAGCCAGCTCCTGTTGTTGCATCACGACGGCTTGCAACCGCGCATTCTGCATCAACCTATATCTGCGATAGTACGAGCGCGTAAGTAATGCACCCAAGCCGCTTACTGCAACGATAGCCATTAATAAAATGTTCCGTCTATTGATGGCCAGCTTTTGATTACGCAACTCCAGTTCCTTCACCTGGTTCTGCTTGTGCAAGGCTTGTATAGCCATCTCTTTACGTGCTGAGTCTAGCTGCTGCTGCAGTATTGTTTCTTTCTGTTTCTTTATTTCCAATTCATTTTCTGCTATTTCGAGGCCGGCTTCTGACAGCTGCAGTTTCTGTTGCGAAATGGCAAACCTGTTTTGTTCCAGCGCTAAATACTGCCGCTGTATCTGCTGGTCCTTCTGTAAGGTTTTATATCGTGTTTCCAGTTCGGCAAACTTGCTGCCTACTTCGTCAGTATACAGCGTATCCTTTACCGATATATGCCGCTTGTAGAAATCGAGCGCATGGGTAGCATTGCCTGTTGCCTCATATAGCCTTGCATAAGTCTGATATATGAACATAAGCTCAGGCCTCGTATTTACACCTCGCTCCGCTATCTGTTCCGCTGTTTTCAATACAGCGCGTGCCGTATCGTACCTGCTCATATCTATATACAGCATGGCAAGATTATTCAGACAGCTGACAACTCCTTTTGTATCACCAATCTCCTCTCTTATCTTATACGATGCGCTAACGATACTGATCGCCTTATCATAATCTTTCTTACGGATATAAAGCTCACCAAGATTGTTCTGAATGTTCGATATATACTCTTTGTTGCCTATCGCATTTGCAAGCACCAGTGCATCTTCATAATAGGTTTCGGCGTTAGCATTATCACCCAGTATTTTATAGATATTGCCCACATTAACGTATGACTGCGCCAGGCCTGCGCGATCATTTATTCTTTGCTTTATGTCTACCGAGCGCTTATGGTATTTCAGCGCCTCATCATACCTGCTCATGTTTTGATTGAGTATGCCGATGTTGTTGAGGGTATAAGATGTGCCAATATTGTCCCCTGCATTTTCAAAGCCGGGCAAGGCCTTTAGCTGATATTCAAGCGCGGTAGCAAACTCACCCTGTTTTTGGTATACAATACCTAGTTTATTGTAGATTTTTGCCTGCCCATGTTCGTCCTTTAGTTGTTCGCGGATCTTGAGCGCTTCCTTGTATAATATCACCGACGAGTCGTACAATTCCTTATCAAAATACAGGATGCCCAGATCATTATATGCCTGCGCCAACCCTCTTTTAAATCCTGTCTTTTTACTTTGAGCAATGGCTTTTCGCCCGTAGGAGATAGCTTTAGTGCGGTCCAGGCTGCGGTATTGCCATGCGAGCTCACTGTAGGTAGTAGCCAGCGCACTATCACTCTGCTTCAGAGTCAACCGCTCAAGGCTATCTATTAATGGCTTATTCCTCTGCCCGAAAGATTGGCTGGTAAAGCAAGCTAATAATAACAGCAATAGTACCCTGGCAAGCATAAGTATCCGCATATGAATATCCTGCCTGAAGGTAAAAATTCAATAAAAAGGTTGCAAGAGTAGAACTACGTAGTGTAGAAATTAGAATGCGGGAATTGATATAAATAAAAAAGCCGACCTGAGATCAGGCCAGCCCCTATAAACCCTATCGATACAAATGTATAACGCGGTTTTGGAATAAACAAATGTCATTAACGACTTTTTTACATTTTTTAACAACCCTTATTCTAAATCAACCTGTTACGTTCCTGCTCATACAAATCATCCGGGTATTCCCACAAACCTAGCTGCCCTTTTGCAGGTAAAAACGCGCTATAAAGTACTGCGTCTTCCAGTAGCCAGGCATATCGACCTGTATAATCACCGAACGCTCTTTCCTCCAGCGTCAGCTTATTCACCCTGTCTGTCGCAATGTCCAGTTCTTCCGTTTTTACTATATCTACAAGTGTTGCCTCGCCTATGATTGCACCAAACGGCAGTTCCTCATAGTTGTCAATATATTTGGTAAACGGTGCTTGGCCTGCCAGTACCTTACCAGCCCTGCCCATGCTGGCATGTATCAGTATAGTACCCCGGTAACCGGTAGCCCATTTTCTTGTCTCTATCTTCTTTGCACCTATTACTACCAATGTAGCCCATGGTTGCAGCAGCGAAAGTGTCTTCATAACGTTCGTCTTCTACTAACATACGGTGCTAACAATTATGCCTGAATTTTATTTTAACAGTCTATTTCAAACTGATGGTTTATAAACGCTGGTCTTTCATCACTAAATCACACACATGCGCTACACGTTTACAATCATCCTGCTCGGTTGCTATTGTATTGTAATGGCAAAACCTCACAGCCGTATGTACAAAAAGGCTGTGCATACTGTATCAATAGTTAAAAAGCATCTGGATCCACCAAAAGCAACCACTTATAACTTTCATCAAAAGCTGAAGAGGTTTGCACACATGTCGAGGCCATGGCAAACATACGATTCAAAGATTGTTGGTGCTTTTAGTTTACTTCCGGGTGCTTCAACCTTATGTATAAGCGACAGCATTATCGGACGAAGCAGGAACTATCCTGGTGCTACCTATTATACTAACACAATTATTGCCCGCAAAGATTACGGTAGTAAAGACTGGGATAAAGCCACTACTGCAAACCACAAGGAATTCTTTCAGACTTCACTTCTTTATTCTCCCCTATATGCATTAAATGATTTTTTACAGCAAGGGCCTGCACAGTTCAAAAGGCTGGCAAGGGGAAATGACATTGATACTATTATCTACAATCGGTCATCAACAGAACAGGTTAGTATACTGATAAACAAAAAGAATAAAGAAGTTTTGGCTGTCGCCATACTTCATGCACATGAACTGTATGGCGACAATTTAAAGCTCTTTACTTATAAAGGCTATACATCTGGAATGTCAGCGGTGTATCCAACCGCTATACAAGCCATAGAACACGATACTGTTACATCGGATATACACATCCGGGAATCGCAAGCAATTTTAAGTGCCGAATATATTATTGGTACCCTTCCTGCCAACTATGCATTACAGGCAGTTGAAGCTAAATCCACTCCTGAAATAATTCATACAAAATATAATGATCATGTTCATTTTTTCGAGCTGCCTCATACCGATGAGCGCTTATTAGTCGTTGACTTCAAAGACTTCCTGGTGGTAGCAGAAGCACCACTGAATACAGCCAATGGTGAGCTTATTATCAAGAAAGCTGGAGAACTATTCCCCGGTAAGCCGGTACGCTACTTTATGTTTGGCCATCATCACCCACATTATTTGGGTGGTATACGCGCGTTCATTCACAACGGTACCACAATATTGTCGCGCCCTGAGGACACTTCTTATATCAGGCAACTGGCTTCGTTCCCGCATACTATAACACCCGATATACTGGCGCTGGAACCGCGTGCATTGAAGATGGAAGTATTGGATGCAGAAAGAACCATAACAGATGGCACCAAAACTATGCGCATCATCCATATAGGAGATATGTCGCAACATACGGATGACTATCTCGTCTATTATTTCCCGGAATACCGTCTGCTATTTCAGGATGACCTTGGAGGCATTTATAAAGACAAACCTATACAACCTGCGTCAGGCAGGCAAAAAGGTTTGTACGATGCTATCAAAAAATACGGTCTTACAGTAGATATCATTGTACAGGGGTGGCCAATAAAGAGCTATGGATACAAAACAATTTTTCCTTTTGGCGATTTGGAAGAGAGTGTAAAGGCGATGAGCCAGAAGTAGCGCTTACAACATGCGTAATAACAGAGAGCTGAACCTTGGGGATTCAGCTCTTTTTATTGTTGGATAAATTATTAATTGAACCGCGCATTATATTGCGACCTGATAAAGGTTATTGCTTCCTCATCAGAACTTACAGTATTATGCGGTATCACCATGCTCCATTTACAAACATCCGGCTCTAGGTTTACTTCCAGCACCAAATACTCGCTCTCTGCCTCATACTCTTGCGGTGACTGGCTAAGCTGTGCGTAACGATTTGCAACGACTGCAGTAGTATTCAGATCATTTTTATCCGACTGTACTGTTTCTATCAGTAGCCTGGCCAGTTGATTCACATTAAAGTCCAGAAATAACTTCTTCTCCTGCTCAGGCATTGCCTGCAGATCATACGACAGGTCGTAGTCTTTACCTACATAAGGGAATACAAGTACACCTTTCAAACTAACAATAACGATCTTCATACTTTGTAACTATATTATCTTACTAATCTATTACTTTAAAATTGTTTGGCTAAGCAAATTCTTTCATTAATAATAATGCGCATCGTAAGACGCGCATTACCCCTATAAAACTAAGTTTGCAATTTTGCAATTAATAACCGGCTATTTGTACCACCTTGGTAGGCTCCAGGTTTGCATTGCGGATGGCTATGTTCCGTGCTACGCTTTGTGCCAGGTCCTTAAATGCTTTTTGCGTTACAGGCTCATCACCCATAATAGCCGGCACGCCCTTGTCGCCACCTTCACGTATGCTTTGCACTATGGGTATCTCACCTAGGAATGGCAGCTCAAATTGATCAGCCATTTGTTTTGCACCGCCTTTACCAAATATGTAGTATTTATTCTCCGGTAGTTCTGCAGGAGTGAAATATGCCATATTCTCTACCACCCCAACAATAGGTATATTGATCTGCGGCTGCTTAAACATCATGATTGCCTTACGCGCATCAGCAGCAGCAACTGCTTGCGGTGTGGAAACCACAACGGCGCCTGTTACCGGTACGGCCTGCACCAAGGTAAGGTGTACATCACCTGTTCCCGGCGGAAGATCAATTATAAGATAGTCCAGCTCTTGCCAGTGTACATCGGTTATAAATTGCTTTAGGGCAGAACTGGCCATTGGTCCGCGCCACACGATCGCTTGTTTTTCGTCTACCAGCAATCCTATCGACATCACCTTGATACCATACTTCTCTATCGGCACGATCATACCTTTGCCATTCACTTCGGTCATCATAGGGCGCTCATCACGCAGTCCCATCATAATAGGCATAGATGGACCGTATATGTCCGCATCGAGCAGACCTACGGAAGCACCCTCTTGCGCGAGGCCCAGCGCCAGATTTACTGACACAGTAGACTTACCTACGCCGCCTTTACCCGATGCTACCATGATGATATTCTTGATGCCGGGCAGTACATTCTTATTATCGGTACGGTTGCTATTCACATTAGCGGTCAGATGTACCTTAACAGTGGCTTCCTTATCTACTAATATGTGAATGGCGTTGATACAAGCCTTCTCGATCATTTCCTTTAACGGACATGCAGGCGTAGTAAGTACCACGGTGAAAGACACATTCTTGCCATCTATCTCTATAT
Organism: Sphingobacteriales bacterium; assembly: GCA_004144175.1. Taxonomy (GTDB): domain Bacteria; phylum Bacteroidota; class Bacteroidia; order Chitinophagales; family Chitinophagaceae; genus Polluticoccus. The sequence continues at coordinate 1,821 of SEFT01000014.1, read as the reverse complement.
CACGCACCATGTTCAGCGTCACCAGATCCTTTCCAAGATCGGGTTCCTGCACATTACTCAATGCCTTTAGTACTGCCTCTTTTGTTATCATGTAAACCTTTGTTAAAGTGAAATCAGACGGACGCAAAAATACGCCATAGTAGCTTTCTTTGTATAGGCAGAGGACGCCTGATTTCCAATAGTTTAATTGGTAATATTGATAACGGTGAGCGGGCATTTTCTTTGCAGGCACTAAACTTGTAACTTTGGATTGATGTCGTTATTACGCAGAATATATTTTTTGATCGCTTGCTGCATCATATATAGCAGTGCTTCGTATGCACAAGACCCTTACGAAAACGTAGTGCAGATCAACGGTGTTACCATGACTGCAGACAGCTTGCGTGCGGTGCCGGGTGTTACTGTTATGTTGAAGAACAAATATCGCGGCGTTGAATCGAGTTTTTCGGGTGTGTTTAGCATTGTAGCTTATAAAGGCGACACATTACAGTTTTCGGGTGTAGGATATCGCAGTAAAGAATACATCATCCCCAAAACAGTGAAGGGTCATTATTTTACGATGATCCAGCTGATGACGCAGGATACTTTCTACCTGCCAGAGACCATCATACGCCCGATGCCGTCTAAACAACAGTTTGAATACGCGTTTCGTCATTGGCATATTGCAGATGATAAACTGGAGATAGCGCGTAAAAATACGAATGCAATGACGCTAAGAGCCCTTGCCTACACGATGCCAAGAGATGGACGTGAAAACCAGGCGGTTTATCAAAGCATGCAGGCACAGAAAGCAGTATACTATGGCCAAGCCGCTCCTATGAATATCTTCAGCCCTACATCATGGGCAGAGTTTTATGAGGCTTGGAAGAGAGGGGATTACAGACGGCGGAAGTAATACAAGCTGCTACTCGATCCAATATTTTTCCTTAATTACAAAATTACGGGCTGCATACCTACCGCCATCAAACTGGCCCAGCATATAACAATCTTTCCCGTCTCTCTTTAAAGGCTGAAAAGTGCCAGTAGCAGTCATTCTATATGGTCTAAAGCACACTTCTTGTCCAGTATCGTTGTACACATACCCTGAAAATTTAGAAGAAAGAAAGTCTGGATAAGAATCGCCATCTATATCTCCGAATTTGACATAGTCAGGCCCCCGAAATGTCCTGAAGATATTGAGTCTATCATTTTGATAGTCATAGATGAAGTGATAATCTTCCAAGCATCCTGATCCGTTGCACCCGTGAAAGCTGGCGTTAATATACGCATATCTACGTCCTTAAACTTTAGCACGAAACCAGTATCAAGATCATAGGCATTCGTAAGCGCATTATCTTTAAAGAGCGTATCATAAACGATTGCTTTCTCTCTAGGAATTATCTTGTCGTCAATGCTAAAGTCGTCATCAGCTGCTAACCAATAATAAAACTGCCTAGTGTCTTAACATACTTTATAGAATCGATATTAACAATGCTGGCTGTAAAATCATATAAAGAATCATCTCCTTGAGGTTCTGTTACCCGTATCAATTTAGATGGATAAGTAGAGTCAGCTGGAGTGCAGAATGAATGCGAGTTTTCTGGTCACCATTATCCGATAGGCATCCTGTCAGCATTGTTACAATCGCTATAGCTAATATAATAAGATGGCGCACGTGATTAACTATTTATAGGACTATAAGTTAGCAAGACTTACGAGCATAAAAAAACCTCTACAGGGTTAACTGTAGAGGTTTAGAAAAGAATATGGCAGCTACCTACTCTCCCGGAAAGATACCAGTACCATCGGCCATGAGGGGCTTAACTTCTCTGTTCGGAATGG
>SEFT01000039.1 GCA_004144175.1 Sphingobacteriales bacterium | reverse complement strand
TTAAACACTACAAAACGAAGGCTTTGAATGGTATAACCATATACCATCAACACATCGTTGAGTCCATCGCCATTTGGTGAAAATGCATTTGGTATATAGATATCATCCGGTAGTGTTTTACCGGTAACGTCTGCACTTGTAGCTGTTTGGCAAACGGCCGCACCCAGTGCTCTAACTCTTAGCGTAACATCTGTTAGTGGCAATAGGCCGCTCACTGTATGTGTTAACCCTGTCGGGCCGCTTGTTGGCGTAACCCAGCTGCTGCCTCCGTTCGTGCTTACTTCGTAAGAGAGCGCACCTGGTACAGCATCCCAACGGAAGCGGACACGGTCTACGCCCAGTGAATCCACGGTGGCAACCGGTGTGGCCAGGTCGGCGAGCAAAGTAGCTATTACCCTCACCCTGCTGCCTACGCAAGCTCCGCCACCTGAAACAGGTTCTACATAAAGCACGGTGGTGCCCAATACAGATGGAATGGTATAAGTGGAACCCGTGGCCACAGGCGTTCCGCCCGTTGCTACATCATACCAGTTGTAAGTAACTCCTGCCACAGGATTTTGTACCGTGAAGGTTGCAGGGCTGGCGCCACAAACTACCAGCGAATCCTGTACTACTGCCACCACCGGGTTTGGATTTACCAATACCGGCTTGGTAATATTTGCTATACAGCCATCGGTAGCTACTACACTAAAGTTTACATCGAAAGTACCAGCTGCCGCATAAGTATGGGTCGTATTTTGGCCGGTTCCTGTTGTATTATCGCCAAAGGTCCAGTTCCAGGTGTTGATAGGAACTGCATTGCTGGTGGTGCCTGTACCGGCAAAGCTGGTGGCATTGCCCTGGCAAACTGCTGCAGCGGTGAAATCTACGACAGGTGCAGGAATTACTGTTATGATTAGGCTTATACGGGCTGACTGGTTACAACCTTCCAGTGTTGTAGGATCCGTTATCTGAATTGGAATGTTATAGGTACCCGGCTGGTTAAATACATAGTCTGCCGGTATGGTATAATTGTATAACCATTGCCCATTGGTAAATGTTGAATCTGTAGGTACAGGATTGTTTTGGACCACATCGGTATTTGGTGTGAGAGAAGGTACAAAACTCAGTAACCACTCTAATTTTGTTGGCTTAGAAGATAACAGGATATTAAACCTAAACGGTGCATTAGCACAGGTTGATTTTGTAAGTGTTCCTGTTCCAAGTGTATTAACAATATTAGGTGTTGCTGTAAGATTTTTCACGTAAGTACCCCCGTTATATCCATAACTTTCGTTGCTTCCTAATCCATAAGTGATTAAAGTAAATGTAGAATCACTTTGTATTATATGTTGTGAGGCTGCGGCTCCGAAATTTTGACGGACGCAACTATACCCTGCTAAGAAAGGGTGGGCAAATACATCTGTAAATGTGCTATTGCCATCAATCTGAAGGCTTGATAAGCCTGTAGTAGATATGATGATATTAACGTAGTTATTGGTGATACTTTCCCAATCAGTATTATATGTAACAACTTTTTTGATCCCCTGCTCTAATGGACTGATGTAAATCATTTCCGGATCTCCCAAGCCTGAAGTGGTGACACCAGCGCATTGCGTACCCCCTGATGAAACCATATACTGGGCCATTAAAACCGGCTTGCTCGCTTCCACATAAATTGCACCATTAGGGCCGTTGCCGAGGGTTGTAGAAAATTCATAATAGTTGCCTGGCGTTATTAAAGTAGAAGGATCCAGGATGACGCCATTTTTCGTAACCACTGTTGTCGGATCTTTTACCATTACCCTGTACTTATTAGAATTATATTGGGTATTAGAAGTGCTGTTAGCTGTGGCAAAGGTGAGATACCTCCTACCCCACGCGCTGTTGGGGAACATCTGCTGTATCATATTATCGCCATTAGTAGTATGGCATATAGTTGTACGACTGCTTCCACAGAATACAGCAACCGGGTAACAGTTGCCACCTGCCGAAGATATTGACCGTATTTTAGTACCGGACATATCTGTACCGGTAGCGCTCGTCTGTGTGCCCATTACGTTGTAAATCTGACCTTTCATCAGCATTACGGTAAATGGAACCCCCGCCGGACGACCCGCTTTAGTTTCTACCGACGGAGTTATCTCTACTAAAGTGCTGTCCCTATCCGTCATTACACACACCCATGAATAGGATCCTGCTCCGCCAGCGGGGTAGTATTGGGAGGAATTTAGGGAAGTATATTCATAACCATAAGAGCCGACGGGCAACAGCATGGTTGCGCCCGAATTCTGTCCGGCATAAATATGTGCATACGCAACAATCGGCACATCGCTCTCAATATAAATACCGTTGTTAAAGAGCCCTTCGTCAAGCACACGTGCATCTACCAATCCTGACTTCGGTATAAGATCGCTTACTCTAACGGTATTGGCAGGAATAGCGTAAGTGCGTTTCCATGTACTTCCATTGATCCTAACAGTAACATTGGCTGAGTCTTCAGCACTTAAATACAACCACATATCCTGCGAGTTTGTGGAAAAATTATAGTGATGTCCGTAAGGCACCCAAAATCTGGTACCCCTGTTACTGCTGTCTATTACTGCGGTATAAATATCACCTCCGGTATTTGGCGGGAATCCAAAGAGGCCGGTAAACTTATCGATATACACTTTCCCGGTATCCGTCATTATGTTTGACAAAACATCTGTTGTGGCCAGGGGTTGGACTTCCCAGACACTGCTGCTGTTTGTTTTTCCTAACTGTATATTTTCTTCGGCTGGGATAAATCCTCTCCATGGATCAATGTAGAATTGATCGATCTTATATTTATAGGCCCCTTGTGCAGACACATCAAAGTCGGTATAAAAATACATGGACTGCTGACCGGTTGACAACCCTGTAGGTAATACGCCGCTATACCTCCTTCCGGTAATGGAAGTGGGCACGGGTGCAGTGGCATCGTAGGTAATTTTTGCTACGGTATCGGTACCATACATAAATGTTTGCGTAATACCCGGGGCAGGCGCTGCCGGTGTAGCAGTTAATATAGTTGGTAATGATGTTGGCAGGAATTCATAAGCACCCATATCAGGTACCCCTGCTGTGAATGTTGTTGGCCTTGGATTATTGTCAAAGTCATAATCGTTCCCCACTATCTGCGTGCCTCTTCCGTGGATGGCCCATACATCAGGATCTGCCAGATCGGGACGGAGACTGATATTGTCGGCAAATTTCGGCTGGTAGCTTATGGAGCTAAAATCCCAGTTACTGAAATTTATCCAAAGTGGCAGCGTGGCATAGGTGGCTGTTGTTGAATTCCGGAATAATGGCCCTGAAGCGGCATAATACGTATTGTAATCGCAATAAATAAAATTGAGATTGGTGATATACACGGCATTGCCCGCGCCGGTGTGCGAGAAAATATTGTTTCGGATATTAACAGCCGGATTGGCGCCGGAGGTTTGCGCAAAATAAGCCGCAGCGTTTGCTGTACCGGTAGAAGCGGAAGCATTTTGCAGGCTGTTGTTCTGGAACCTTACTCCTCCGCCGCCGGTATAATAGGATGCGTAGGAGGTTGCTCCTGTTGTGGAGATGCTTATCACGTTATTTACCGTATTGTTGTTGGTAGAAGCTGTTTGATACAGTCCATACAGCGTACCGGTATTACCGGTTACGGCCGTGATAGTATTGCCTGCGATGTTTGCCCGGGTAAGTTCCCCGCCGTTGCAACCAGTGAAATACATGCCATAGGTCGTTGTTGAAGTAATTCCGGAGATCATAATCTTATTCCCGGTAAACTGGTAGGCCGAATCGCTGCTTGTATTGTAAATACCATAGTTGGTTGTATTCCTGGGCATGGTGACATTCACGGTGTTTTTATTCACTTTAATTCTTCCATTGGTACCCAGGTACATTCCGTAATAATAGCTTCCATTAATGGTGTTACTATCTATTACATGATCGTACGTAAGATTAGTGGTTGCAGTTCCTTCCAGGTTGATGCCGAAATTTCCATTATTGATCGTATTTCCTTTGATCACATTTCCTGACCCTCTTAAAAGATCAGCAAAAATGCCGGCAGATGTATTTGCAGTGGTGTTTTTAGCCGGTGTATTAATAATACAATTCACAATACTGTCGTAAGAAGCTGTATTGGCCAACTCTATCACCCTTCCAAAGATGGTGTCGGTGGTATTGGTAATGGTCATGTTTTGATACGTAATGTAGCTGGCGCTATCTAATTTTAGTACATAATTAGCTATCGTTGTATCAGGTGCATAAGTGAGGTTTACAGAAGCAGGATCCGCATTAGCACTGCGGAAGGTAACCCTTACGGTAGGAGAAGTACCTGCAATAGCATGCATTCTAATTTGTTCTGTATAGGTATCCGGAGCTACATCAAAAAACACAGACCCGGTGATGCCGCATTCCAAAGCTGCCACTGCACTTGCAAAAGATGTGAAGTTGGTAGCCGATGCAGGAATGGTTTTATTGATGGTATAAACACCCGCCAGGAATGCAGGATTTAAGGTTACCAATACCGGTGTAGAGAAACTTGTGTTGCCCGAGCAGGTTACGCCTACCCTGTAATACAATGTGCCGGTAGCCATTACGGTAGTGTCTGGCAAAATCATAGGGCCACCCAACTGCGTCCATGGACCGCCAACATTTGGCGAAGTTTCCCACTGAAAGGTTTGTCCGGATCCAATACTGTAACCGTTTGCGCTAAGCGCAATAAGAGCGCCCATACAAATACCGCTGTTTGGATTTGCTGTGGCTCCTGTAATAGTTGGTGGTGCAGTACAAGGAGGAATGGTAAATTCATAAGCACCCATATCCGGTGTGGTAGCACTTCTTACAACTCCATTGATATCTGCTGTTACCGCAGGTATTGCTGTGCCTTTGTTATCAATCCCCGGGTTAAAGGGCGCATAGTTTTCAATGCCAGCTCCTGCAAAAATAGGATTCTGTGCAAGCGCATTCTGGTCCTGCGTGGTAGCGGCCTGCCATGCAGCAAGCGTTACCCTATCAGTACCGTTGTATCCAACAAATGCATTGGTGCCGGTAATAAAATAGTTATTATAATCGTGGGTGATAACGCTGGTGGCCGTTACAAAGTACAATCCGTATTTGTCGCCGGTTCCGGCTCTTACCACATTAAAGATGTTGTTCTTTATATCAATATCAGTTGCAAGGGTAGTTTGATACAAGCCATACGCTGCAGAAGTTTCATTACCATCATTGGCATCCAGCACAATGGTATTGTGATAATATTTTACTGCGTCGGAACTTGTATTATAAATACCATATTGCGTACCTGAACTTTTAACATCGTACACCAGGTTATTGGAAACGATGGTTGGTGTAGCATTGTCTGCATCTACGCCACTTAGATAAACACCGTAGAAAGTAGAAGTAGAAGTTTGTAGCTGTTCAAAACTTCCGTGGATCCTGTTTGCATCAATGCGCAGCCCCTGCTGTACACCTGTGCCATGTACGCCGTAGTGTGTAGTGCTGTTAGTGCGGTTTAAACGGGAGATATCATTTCCTTGTACCAGCGCATTAATATTTCCTGCGGTATAAACCCCATAACCGTAAAAATCCCGAATCTTATTATTGATGGCTTTATTATTATTATTAAAAGTAGCTGTGCCCCCAACAAGCGAAATACCGTAGTAACCACCATTGATGGTATTGTTGCTAAAAGTATTGCCATCACAGAGGCTAAGGCCTGTACCGGTTGCCGATGTTTCAGAAGCACTGATAACCATACCCGCATAATTGGTAGAGGTTGAAGCCGGGTCTGTGTTTATTGTACAACGATTAAACGTATTGCTATCGGCATCATTTACCAGGTGTACGCCAAAGCCATAAGTTCCTGCTCCGTTGGCATCTATTACCAGGCTGTCTACTGTAAAATGATCTGTTCCGTCAAACTTAATCACTGCCCGCTCGTCATT
>SEFT01000075.1 GCA_004144175.1 Sphingobacteriales bacterium | reverse complement strand
CAGCTAGTGATAGTAAATCTATATAATAGCAAGCCGTAGATAACTGGGATTCCTTAAGAAAGGAAAATGCAAAGATCAATTTTCTAATTACTTTTGACGCGTACTGTATATCTAGATATACAGTATCGGCCAAAAGTAAATGCACTTTTTTTTCATTTTCCCTACATCTTGATTTGACCTGGGTCATATCATCTCATTCATATAACCTGATACTTCCTGGGTCATACATATATGGCCCGAGGATTACAATCTGACCATGTTATGTGTAGAGTCAACACGACCATACAAGAAACGCCTTTTTTCCTTCCACATTCGCAATTCAATTCCTCTGCATGTTGCCACAGTGAAGCCTGTACATGACCTATCATCTATGGGCAGGACATCCATGCGACGCTACCATCATGTAACAGAGGTCAAGCGCATCCACATCCTGACACTATGAGAGCAAGGCTGCAAATTGAGTCAGATAGCACAGCAGAGCAAAGTAATGCTCGAAGCTGTGACAGCAGTGCTGCATAAATGGAAACAACTACATACCATACAAGATCTACCCAAGACGGGTAGACCATCGATATTAGACGACCGCACAAAGCAGCAATAGGCAAGAATGGCCTTACGAGGTGATGTCGAGACCGCCACAGAACTCGCACAAACCGCAGCAGCGCAAGACATCGCTCATATTAGCCAAAGGACTGACCGCAATGTGCTGCATGATGTAGGACTAAAAGCTATGCACACTATCAGAAAGCCGCTCCTGACCCGTACACACAAGAGAATACGGCTGGAGTTTGCTCTGGCACATACAATACGCGCAAAGAGTAAATGTACACCTAAGAGTTTCTGAGTTTCTCGCCAATGCTACCTTGAAGTATGGAGTCAACAATACTATTAGGTTTCTCTTATGATGCTGGCGATATACCAAAATGAAGACCCTACGATACAATGTCCTCCAAAAGTAAAGGAACAAACCGATTTTAGTATATTTCTCGGGAATGCCTTCTCGACGTGTGAAGGCTGGGAGGATGAGTTGTAGCTTTCATTACTTCGATTGTATGCCAGCACACATGGTCGTTCCTTCTTCATTGCAATGACTTGAAATATTCAAAAACCGAAAAACTGGAATTTTTTGTCATCGACTTGTCTTGATTATTTTACATACTACTCCACAAGGATTGGAGCTCAGTAACTGGTATTGCCGCCATGGGCAGCTATGACTTCCTCCATGCGGCTGGTCAATGATTCGTACAGCTTGTTGATCT
>SEFT01000038.1 GCA_004144175.1 Sphingobacteriales bacterium | reverse complement strand
AGGAATGAAGGAAATGAGAAGCGTAAATCTGGCATTTCGCCTTTAACATCAAAGCGATTTAACCGAACAGAGAATGATGGTTCAGATCACTTGTTGTAGGCAGTAGTTATAAACTTCGGATGTAGCGTTAAATATCATATTCGTTCTACACATGGGAATCTAATCCCTGCAAGAATAGTTGCGTTTTGAATTTTACTATGATGTCTGAGACTTTCAACGGAGTAGTGATGACTGGATTTGAATGGCTGCCCTCTTGTCCAAATAAATGCGCTACTTCTCAAGTGAGGCTACAAATTATCTGAAGCAGTCAAAGAATCAATCAGCGAGTATTAAAAACAAGAAAGCCGCTACTAGAGCGACTTTCAGTGGTCGGGAAGACAGGATTCGAACCTGCGACCCCCTGGTCCCAAACCAGGTGCGCTACCGGCCTGCGCTACTTCCCGAATGCTGGTGTGGCGCGGCTTTCAGCAGATTGACCATATGCGCTCTATTGGTATGGTAACCCCAAAATAACCCCAAAGAGATGGCAGTAATGCATGATTCTACCATCTAACTAGCTTGTGTTTAGTCGTCTTTGAAATAGCTAATACGCATAGAATGTATTTGATTTAGTTAGTGATCCACTTAACACTCACTACTCACACTTACGAAATGGGTATTATCCAACACTGACTCGCCGTTCCATCGGTACGCAACAAGGTTGCCTCCTTTTGCAATACTATAATCCAAACAAACGACGTTTGCCGCTTGAATGACAGGGAATTGATCCTCTAACCAGTAATGGCCAAAGAAAACAGGCTTGGCATCTGTCGGGTAAGGTGCAGCGGTGCTCCCGTCGATCATATGCTGGTGAAGGTCAGCAGGACAATGAAACAGATAGCTCCCAAAGCTTGCACCTTCAGCACGTATCCACCACTTGTACCGGCTTGCTGTTCGCGGATGGCCATCTTTGTCCTTATACATAACACCTTCCGGCAAGTTGTACTCCTTTCCTTTCAGTAGGTCCTCGATCACACGGTACGCATACGAATGCTTATCATGGCTTTGAACCAGCAGCTCTTTGTTCAATGTCTCGTAACCGCACTTCCGGAGCCAGGCTATATGCCCTTCGTCCCAACAGGCATGTACCGCTCTAAGTTCCGGCAGTTCCAAGAACAGCGGCAATGAATAGAACCACTCCGTGTACGATTGCCAATCCTTTTGATATCCTGAGAATTGCAAGAGCGTTTGTTCGTGCTGTTGGTTGTGCACTTCCTTGTGGCTTCGTAAGTAGGAACCATCCGGCAATTGATGACCATAGGCAAGTGCATTGAACTCGTGGTTACCCAAAAGAGCAACGGCGTTCCCGCTTTCCTGCATGCGGCGCACAATGGCAAGTGTTTCCCGAATAGCCGGCCCACGGTCAATATAATCACCAACAAAGATGGCTTTGCGTTCAGGGTGCTGCCAGCTACCCATGCTCTCCCGGTAACCCATCTTCCGGAGCAATCGCTTAAGTGGTTCAGCGTGGCCATGAATGTCGCCAATTAAGTCATACATCTATTATCAAACAGTGTTTTAAGATTGAAGAGATACAAATAAAGCTATTAGTATTATAGGTCTTGCGGTTTTGACAGCTGTTTCATGGTTATTCCTGAACAATGCTGAAGAAATGCCCTTTCTATCGTGTTTCAATGCAAATAAAGCTATTAGCCTCATATAAGGTACAGTATTGAAACAGCCGTTGAGTAAGGCCGAAAACCTGGACTGGCGACCCCGTCTACTTCTCTCCGTGACTTGTTCGCTAACGGCTGAACTGCATGTCCTGAATTGCTTTTACAGTTGTAAATGCGCGGTGTCTTCGCTGAAGAGCGTGTTGCACATCTATATTATTTATTATATCTTAAGACTACAAAGATCATTTAAAAGCAAGATTCATGAAAGTCTACATCTCTTCTACCTACCAGGACTTAATTGAGTACCGCACAGCCGTGGACCGTACCCTGCGACGCATGGGCCATGATGTCATTGGCATGGAGCAGTATGTTGCCGAAGGCAGTAAGCCGGTAGAACGCTGCAAGGGAGATGTAAGAGCCTGTGATGTATATGTTATTATCGTTGCCTGGCGGTATGGATATGTGCCTGGCCTGACGTTCGTTCCGCCTGATCCGCGGTCCATCACGCAAATTGAACTGGAAGAAGCACAAGCGAGCGGTAAGCCAGTGCTCGCATTCCTTCTCGATCCGGAGGCGCCATGGCCTCCTAACCGGATGGACGTGATGAGGGGCGGTCCTACGACTGGTGGAGACATTCTTCAATTGCGGACAAAACTGGGCACCGAATACTTAGCCGGAATCTTTCGCACGCCAAATGACCTGGCAAGCCAGGTGGCTGCCGCCGTGTCAGCCCAAGGACTTACCCGCCAGATGGTTGATCGGGTCCTATGTGAAACGTCTGCTGCTAATAATATGCAAGCGTTTGCACAAGGTGAACAGGTGAGTGACTCAACCCTGTATAGTATTAAGACAATGATTGAACAGTCTGGCCGGGTCAGTGCGATTGTCTTGGAAATCGATGAAGGCCAGAACTGGTGGTCTACCAGGCTCTTTCTTTTAGCCAGTCTGTTATGTTCACTTACCCCCGTTCGTCAACTTGTCTTTTGCGATGGAAAAGAACGATTTGTCGGTATGGGCAGTCCCACTGCAATCATGGATGGCCTAATGAAGTTCTGCCCCGAGCTGGGCGTGATCTTTCGTAAGCTACGGGAAGGACCCTCCTCTCCTGATGTGGAGCGGGAGACAAACCGGCATATCAAAGTATGGGAAGAAAGTTTCATCAGCAATCCGCCAGCGGTTGCCACAAACGCCAATTTGCCTGATCAAATTGATGAAAGAACAATCAAAGTGGGCGTGCGGGCGCAATTGCTTCAGAACTGGGTTGGTGAACGCTGGGTCAGCCGCTGCATTGAAATTGACGGTTACGACCTTAACATGGGGCAGGTGCAACAAATTGTTGACTCTTTGCTCCCTGACGTCCCGGTCCGCCGCAGAAGAAAACCACCGGAAACGGGATTTCAATTGCTGGTGGTAGACCGTGACAGGTTTGCACTGGAACTGGCAAGGGAATGGGTACGTTCGGGTCTTCCGCGTTCGCCAGTACGCTGACAGTACCGCTAGATCACGTGGTCGGTCTATTGCTTCTGTTATGAAGCCGGACATTCGTCTAATCAATCTAAACGTCGGCTTTAAACAGTTACTAATTATCCTGGTTCAAAGAACAGACAGGATGTTATAAAAAGGCAGCTGTAAACGCTGCCTTTTTGATGTTCATCGTTAAGCTTAACACGAGCGGTGTCCCCTTTCGTTTTCAGTGTTCTTTTTAAGGCAAGGAAAAGAACATCTCAAAAGCAAGGCAGGCAAACAAAATACAACACAAAACCAGGAGGCTTTAAAAGGATATGTAGATTCGAAAATGATGGTGCAGATATAACAATCCGTCTATTACATAACAAATGCTGTTATGCTCCTTTTGCTCAACGCCTTCTACAAAACAAAAGCTGTTATACCGGATAATACCAACTGGTTCTATGCACAGAACCCGAAAAGGACAGCTGACCCTTCGCAGCTGCCCTTTGGGTGTAATGACCAGTATCTCAAAAGAAGAAAGGACCGAATGGAGTTCAAAGCCTTCCATCTCAGGCAGCATTTAGCGGTGGTGAAGAAAGACCCTCCAGTTCCAGCCGCTTTCTGGTAAAGGCTTCAATGTGCGCCATGTCCACATCGTCCCTGACCAGGAGTAGTTGCAGTTCTTCCTGGCTCCTGCAGGCATTGATCTTTTCCTGCAGGTCGTCCGGTATAACAGCACTTGTGCGAGAGCACCAGCCGGCAAGCAAAGCGCCATGTTCGATGGCGAGCTTTTCTGCACCTTCTGCCTTAAACGCACCGGAGAGGTCTTTCACCACATGGTAATGCTGCCGGGTATCAAGTTTCAGCACCGTGGTAAAACCGTATTCAATCCCTTCTTCCTGAACCGGTGATTCCAGCACTTCCCAGTAGGTGGCTACTCTTTCAACTCGTTTGATCAGGTGCTGCCTGCTACGCATGGTGCAAATGATATGCGCTTTAAGGTCGCTAAGAAGGTTTAAAAAGCAGCGGTGCTCTTCCAGGGCTGCTTCCCTGCCCGGGCCATCGAGCATTTCGCGAACGCCTCCTTCGCCGGCCCACTCTGAAGAAAGAGAGTCAAGGATAATGACCTCTTTTCCTGCATCTTCACAAAGGTCTACGGCTTCATAGAAGCGTGACGGATGAAAAGGCCTTCCGATTTGCACCGTAGTAAAAGGTCCCAGGTGAGCGTAGAGTGAAGCACTGCGCTGCTCGGTATCAATAAGGGCAACCTTACCCCAATCGCCGGTGATCCCGTAGGCCAGTAAAAGGGCAGAGTAAGTCTTGCCGGTACCGGCTCTTCCGGCAAGGGCAAGGCGCAAGAGACGAGGCTCCTGTCTGACAACATGTAATTCCATCTTGATTGTTGATTTTAAAGTGAAGTGATGTGACGTGAATGGTGTTTTTCAATAGAAAAGCAAAAGCGGCTCTTAAGCCGCTTTCGTTAATCTGTCCACATACGGAGATGGCAGTGCCTTTAGAAACTCCCTGCCCTTTTCGATGATGAGTGAGCCGTCCTTTTCCAGGTCACGGATGGCCTTTACTCTGGCAAGCGAAAGCTCCGCTTCCACTCTGGGTGTGCCATTGGCATCATGCAACAGGCCTGCGAAGACTACACCACTTCCCGGCACTTTGATAGCGAGGGTAAAGCGGCCAAAGTCTTCATTGTAGATGTAACCGGCCTCGCCATCTTTTAAAGTAGAGCGCATTTCTGAAAATGACTGAAACGCCGTGTCGATGGTGTTGGAAACAGCGATCGTTCCATACAGCGATACCAGCTCATAGAGCGGCTTTCCGTCTGAGCCATAGATCTGAACATCGAAGTCTGCAATGGCCGCAGCAAGGGCCGCAGCATTGCTTGAAACGTTTGTTTGTTTGGAAGAAGTACTGATCGATTTTACCCTTCCCCTTGTCATGATTGTTGACATTTGTTTTGTTTTAAAGGATTAACTAATAAAGTGTCAATCCTAAAGAGGGGGGAGTGATTTTATGGAGGGGGTTTAAGGGGATACGAGAATATTCTTGGTTTGGTAAGCACACGCTAAGTCTGCTACACCGTTATGATCATCTATATAGTTATTGGTTGAAGTGAATTTGCTATTTTGATTTAGCTGGCACTTTGAAATCAAACAGTTCTTTTACGGGAAGATCAAGTGCATCAGCCAACGCATTGACTGTTGAAATTGTAGTATTGATTGATCCATGCTCAATGAGCGATAGCTGCTTGTATTCTATGTCAGCAAGAATAGCGAAACTTCGCATTGAATGACCATGCTGCAACCTAAGTTTTCTCAGGTGCTCGCCAAATGCTTTTACGAACTCCTGATTGTGTTTATAATTCACCGTCTCAAGGTGAAATAAGCATAAACCAAATATGATGTTATGTATGACATCATTCATTATATTTGGTTGCTAGCCAAGTGCCGTTTGAAAAACAGCCAAACACCGTCTGTTGAATTAGCACAGACTCTTTATCTAAAACCAAACTTAAATAAGGCTTGCTGTTTTAAAATTCAAAGATGCTGGATATCGGAGAATAGTACGCTGTGCTATCCACACTTGTGATGTATAAACTTATTATTGGATTGTTTTCAACAAATACTAATTAACTATGGAAGGGTTCCTTGTTATTATTGCTTTTATTGTATTTGGCTTTCTTATTCAGTTTCTATATGGAGGAATAGAAAGAGCCTTTAAACCCTGGTATCTTCAAAAGAAGAATAATCCAAACGCTCCTGATGATATGATTGAAACGAATATGAAAATACTTAGAGGGATAAAAACCCATACCTACGACAAAGCCAAGAAATCAATTCAGGAGGCTACAAAGAAAACTTATTCAACAAGCGACAAACTTAAACTGTTGAAAGAGTTGGAAGAATTGAAAAACAAGAACGTCATCTCTTGGGATGATTATGATTTGTTAAGGAAGGACATCATGAAGTAGCAAGTAGAGCTGCAGTAATTTCAACAGTTGTCTTTAATAATACTCTTTAATATAACCATACGCCTTCTCAAAC
>SEFT01000013.1 GCA_004144175.1 Sphingobacteriales bacterium | reverse complement strand
ATGCTGCATATCGTTATCAGCTACAGCGCACCATTAGGCCAGGTGCGCCTAATGGTGCGCTGTAGCTGATAACGATATGCAGCATGGTTTGGCCGTTGTCTGCGTCGTAAAACTCTACCTTACCCGCGTTTTCAACCGTAGCACCCGGCAATGAGCTCCAGCTTATCAGGGTATTCTCTACCTCATTGATGATCTGAGCATCCCATTCGATCTTTGTCAGGTCGCTGGGTATTTTCGCTACCCAGTGCGATTTTCCTTCGCTTAGCTGCGTAACGCTCTCCAGGTGCTTCATAAACAATGGCAGGTTCTCCAGCTTGCGCCAGAAGGCATATACCTCGTTCTTTGGCTTGTTGATCGTGAGCGTTGTGTCGATCTTAATGTTGTTCTGCTCTTCGCTAAGCGATGGTACACCCATTGCTTTGTACGCAGCACAATGGCCCGTCAGGCCGCGGTATAGCATAAAGCCACCAGCTGCCATCTGCAACAGGCTGAATTTACTAAGCCCTCTCAAAAGCAGGAGTGAACCTGCTGCTACCGAAATGGCGCGTTCAGGCGTGTCAACGTTTACTGTCTTGTTTCTTAGCGAAAATGTGTTCTGATCCATGGTACTTTAATTTGCTTTGTTTTAAATAATTGTTCTTTAAGTGTTTAGTATAGTTCCGCCATTAGGGTGCAGCGCCTGTCCTGTTATGTAGCTGGCATCGTCCGAAGCCAGGAATACAAAACATGTGGCTACTTCTGCCGGCTGGCCGGGTCGCTTCATAGGCGTCTCCTTACCGAAATCTCCCAGCTCTGGGCCTGTGAAGGTGGATGCTACCAGAGGCGTCCAAATTGGTCCTGGTGCTACTGCATTTACGCGTATGTTCTTTTCTGCAAGCGATGCTGCCAGCGAACGCGTAAAGGCTATCACAGCTCCCTTTGTTGATGAGTAATCTATCAGGTCTTTATTGCCTCTATAGGCATTTACCGAGGCATTGTTTACAATGGCGCTACCACTTTTCAGGTGTTTCAATGCAGCCTTACACATGAAGAAGTACGAATAAGCATTCACCCTGAATGTCTTATCCAGTTGTTCTTCCGTAATGTCTTCGAGGTTATCTTGGGGATATTGCACAGCAGCGTTATTCACCACAATATCCAATTTGCTAAAAGTTTTGACTGTTGTTTCAATCGCTTCAATGCAATTAGCTTCTGTACTGATGTCCTTCTTTATCAGCAGCGCCTTTCTGCCTTTTTGCTCAATCAGCTTTTTTGTTTCCTCGGCATCCTCATCGCTGCTCCGGAAAACGATCGCTACATCGGCACCTTCGCGGGCAAAATGTACAGCTACGGCACGGCCAATACCGCTGTCTCCACCGGTGATGATGGCAACCTTACCTTTCAGCCGCAGGGGCTGCATGTCGTAATCCCTTTCGTAAACGGGTGGGGGATTTATTTCTTTTTCGCTGTCAGCGCTGTTATCTACTTTGTTCTCGAACGATTGCGACATGGTCTGGTGGCCCTGTATGGTTTGCTGTTATAATAATCCGGATGTCACGTAAGATTCGTGAAGTCGCTAAAAAGGCAGTAAAACCATACCATTGGCTTTACCGGCTGCTTCCTTTACAGACTCTTTCATATATATGTATTACAACAAAATGTGTTTGTCGAATAGATTTTTTCCCGATTATGAAAATGAAAGGAGTTGATGCACAATACCTTTGCGCTGCAAATAGAAAAACAGATGAAAAACGCACTAATACTCTCTTTTGGACTGAGCGCCGTATTATTTACTTCTTGTACAAAAGATCCGGTTGAGCCGGCGTTGAATACACCTGAAGTTAAGGTGCCATACACTTCTCTTTCTGCTACTACCAACTATTTTGAGACCTTTAAAGGTGCCGACGGCAAAACAAGTGTGGACTTTAGTGGACAGACTACCCGTATAAATATGCTGAAAGAGATAGATGCATATATGAGGAAGTGGAGTACACAAGCATTGGATGCTGCCGTGCTCAACAATATGTTCGAGAACAAGAATAGTCCGTTCGCTGATGCTGCTCTGAATAGTGCTACTGATAAAACGATCGTTTCAAAAACTGCCGGTTCATTCGCAACTGCAGATGCAGAAGCAGAGCGCCAGCGTTTCCGCGGATACTTTACATCGCTTGCAAAAGCCAGCAATAGCCGTACTACGGAAGCTAAAGAAGGTACTGCAGGTAAGCTGGGTACTTACCTGGTAGATGAAAAAGGCTTTGAGTATGGCCAGTTCATACAAAAAGGCCTGATGGGAGCTATGATGCTTGACCAGATCAGCAACGTATACCTTGGTACTGAAAAGCAAAATGCTGATAACAGCAAAACTGTTGATGGTAAGAACTACACACAACTGGAGCATCACTGGGACGAGGCTTATGGCTACCTGACCCAGAACGAAACATACCCTAAGAAAGACCCTAACGACGCTACCAAATGGCTGGAATCATACCTTGGCACCTATGTACGCCAGGTAGGTAGCCCTAATGGCGACCCTGCACAGGTATACATGGCGTTCCTGAAAGGACGTGCAGCTATCGTGAATAATGACGCCGCTACCCGCACAGAGCAAATTGCTTACCTCCGCACTTCGCTTGAAAAAGCTGTGGCTGTAATTGCAGTGAGCTACCTGAATAAAACAAAGACAGCTACTACCGATGCTGCTAAGTTCCATTCACTTTCTGAAGGTGTAGGTTTCATCTATGCGCTGCGCTTCGGTTACAATGCAAAGATCAACAAAGCAAAATCTGACCAGTTGTTGAATACACTGATGAGCAAACCAAACGGTTTCTGGGGCCTTTCAAATACAGAGCTGGATAACGTACGCAATGAAATTGCAACAGCATTTGGCTTTGATGCAAATACAGTAGTGAATCACTAATAATATTGCAGGTAAATTTGAGCATAAAAAGCGGCTAACTGACTATTAGCCGCTTTTACCAATTAAAAAGGGTGATATGAAAAAATGGATTTTTGCTTCGGGTTTGATGTTTCTTTCTGCTACAGCATTATTTACCGCTTGTAAGAAGGACGACAAGAAGCC
Source organism: Sphingobacteriales bacterium (assembly GCA_004144175.1). Lineage (GTDB taxonomy): Bacteria > Bacteroidota > Bacteroidia > Chitinophagales > Chitinophagaceae > Polluticoccus. Next base: position 202,357 of record SEFT01000013.1, on the reverse strand, counting down.
TGTGGAAACCACGAATAATTTTGACCGCGGGGCAATGCTGACCAACTATGCAGATGGATACATTTTGCCTGCCTATAGCGATATGACCCAAAAGCTGCAAGCATTGCAGGAACAGGTTAATAGCTTTACTGCTGACCCTACAGATGCCAGGCTTACTACATTGCAAGCTGCGTGGAGAACAGCGTACATCACCTGGCAAAAGGTAGATATGCTGGAGTTTGGCCCGGGCGAAGATGTGTCGCTGCGTATGTACATCAACACACACCCTGCAACGGCCTCAAAGATCAACAGCAATGTCGCATCCGGTACGTACAACCTGGAGCAGTTTGGTAATAAAGATGCACAAGGTTTTCCTGCGGTTGACTATCTTATAAATGGCATAGGCAGCCGTCAGGAGATCATCGCGGCTTATACTACCGATGCACAGGCAACAGCCTGTAAGCAATATCTGAAAGATGTAGTAGCTAAAATGCAGGAGAAGGTGAGTGGGGTGAACACAGCATGGGCCACTTATAAAGGCACATTTACACAAAGCACAGGCACAGATGCAGGTAGCAGCTTGTCGAAGATGGTGAATAGCTATGTGCTCTACTATGAGCGGTACCTTCGCTCGGGCAAGATCGGGCTGCCACTGGGTGCCATGACGGGAGTGGCTGCACCACAGCTTACAGAAGCTTATTATACACCGGACCTATCAAAAGAACTGGCGCTAACTGCATTGAGATCAGTCAAGAACTTCTACGAAGGCAAAAGCTATGATGGCGCGACCGACGGACAGGGGTTGCGTGACTATATGTCGGCCATCGGTACAAAAGACAATAATGGCAAGTTGATGAGCGATGTGATAGTCACCGAAATGGACGAGGCTACAGCAGCATTAAACGGCTTGAATACAACCATCAGAGACGGCGTTAGCACAAATCGCACAGAAGTAATAGCCATCTATGAATCACTACAGCAGGTAGTGCCGGTACTGAAAGTAGATATGGTATCTGCTTTGGGTATCTCTATAACTTATGTAGATAACGACGGCGATTAAAGGATGCTGAACTTTAAGGGCAACATACTATCAACATCATATCTGGGGAAGCCGGTCTATTCGGCTTCCTTAGCTGTTTTTAGGGCTGTCTTCGGACTGATGTTGCTGGGTGGCACTATCCGTTTTTGGCTTAACGGATGGATCGAGGAGTTATATATCCGACCGAAGTTCTTCTTTCATTATTACGGTTTTGACTGGGTACAGCCTTTGGGCAATTATACGTATGCCTTATTTGCTATATGCGGTATCAGCGCATTATGTTTCGCACTAGGTTTCATGTACCGGCTGTCATCCATACTACTGTTCCTTAGCTTCACTTACATCGAGCTAATAGATAAGACCAACTACCTGAATCACTACTACTTCGTTAGCCTGGTATTGTTCCTGATGATATGGCTGCCTGCGCATGTCAATTTTTCGGTAGATGCCTGGCGAAACCCTGCATTGCTAAAGCGCTATGTGCCACGCTGGACGCTCGGCAGTATACGCCTTATGCTGGGTATTGTATATGTTTTTGCAGGGCTGGCAAAACTGAACAGCGATTGGTTGCTTGAAGCCATGCCGCTACGGCTTTGGCTACCCGCAAAGAATGATATGCCGTTGATCGGGCCATTGTTCAACGAGCTATGGGTAGCCTATTTCTTCAGTTGGTTTGGCGCCATTTATGACCTCACTATCCCTTTCTTTCTGCTCAACCGCAAGACCAGGCCATTTGCATATTTCGCCGTTATCGCATTTCATGTAATGACCTCAATCTTGTTCCCCATCGGAATGTTTCCTTACATCATGATCGTATCGGCGCTTATCTTCTTCGACCCCGAAACTGCTGATAGAATATTATTGAAAATTAAAAGACATTTTACCTCGTCTCCCATTGCCGTAGGGTATAATAGTTTTATCTTTGCACCGCTTTGGCAACGCATTGTTTCTGTGCTGTTTGTATTGTTTTTTATGGTACAGCTGACCCTGCCCTGGAGATACCTGCTTACGCCCGGAGAATTGTTCTGGACCGAAGAGGGTTACAGGTTTAGCTGGCGGGTGATGCTGATAGAAAAAATGGGCTATGCACAGTTTGTAGTAAAGGATGGGGAAACGGGAAGGAAGATAGCTGTAAACAACAACGACTTCCTGACCAAGAACCAGGAGAAGATGATGGCAACACAGGCTGATTTTATAGTGCAATATGCACATATGCTGCATGGCCACTATGCAAAGGCAGGGATGAAAGACCCGCAAGTGTATGCTACGATATATGTAACATTGAATGGCAGGCGTAGCAGGCTATATACCGATACCACTGTGAACCTTGCCAAAGAGTACGATTCGTTTAAACATAAAAGCTGGATAGCTGCTTTTGAGGAAAAGATATATGGGCTTTAAAGTTTTACTGATTGGTGTTTTGCTGTTTCCCGTGCTGTCGTATGCACAGGATACAACCAAGCGACTGAAAGAAGTAGAAATAAAGGACGATAAGAACGGCAACTTCGGGCATATGCGCCAGGTAGATGGCATGAAGCTGACTGCGGGTAAGAAGACTGAAGTGATCAGTGTAGAGCAGCTCACCGTTAATAAAGCAACCAACAACACCCGCCAGGTTTACGGCAAAGTGGCGGGACTGAATATTTTTGAAAACGACGGCTCGGGTCTGCAACTGAGCATCGGTGGCCGTGGACTGGACCCTAACCGCACATCCAATTTCAATGTTCGCCAGAATGGGTATGATATAAGCGCAGATGCACTAGGATACCCCGAAAGCTATTATACTCCTCCCACAGAAGCGCTTAAAAAGATCGAGATCATCAAAGGTGCCGCCAGTCTGCAATACGGTACACAATTCGGCGGGCTGCTCAATTTTGAAATGAAGCAGCCGGAAGATGGTACAAAAAAGATAGCCGTCGAGAGCCGCCAGACTGTTGGCTCCTGGGGCTTCCTGGGCTCTTTCAATAGCATAAGCGGCACTACCGGTAAGCTGAGCTATTTCGCTTATGCACATTATAAGCGCGGTGACGGATGGCGGCCCAATGGCGGATTCGAATCTTTTAACGGATATGTGGATATGCATTATCATCTGAATGATAAGCATATGTTTGGCATAGAATACACGCGCCTGCAATACCTGGCACAGCAGCCCGGCGGACTGGATGATAAGATTTTTGAAACCGCCCCCCGCCAGAGTAATCGGGAACGCAACTGGTTTGCAGTGGAGTGGAACCTGCTGGACCTCGAGTGGGACTATCGTATATCATCGCGCACCCGCTTGCAAACAAGGTCTTACGGCCTGCTGGCATCAAGGGATGCTATCGGCTTTCGCCCCAACCGCCCATCGCAGGTAGACAACGGCGGTGCAAGGGATTTGCTGAAAGGTACTTTTAAAAACATTGCCTTAGAGTCGCGCCTGTTGCACCGGTATATGATCGGTAGTAAAGAGCAGGTGTTGCTTACGGGTGTGAGGGCTTATAATGGCTATAGCACAAATCAGCAGGGTTATGTAAATAACGGCAATGGCGCCAATTTCGAGTTTGATAAGGAATCAACCTCGATGCTTACAGACTACAGTTTCCCCAATCTGAACCTTGCAGCATTTGCAGAGCAGATCGTCCGTATAAATGACAAATGGAATATTACGCCGGGCGTAAGGGTAGAGCACATCCGCACACAGGCTAATGGCCTTTATCACGACCGAGTTTCCGACCTGCGCGATAGTATCATCAGCGATAAGGTAACGTATGAATCGCGTGAGCTTCCACGCGCCTTTGTTATAGCAGGTATAGGTAGCAGCTATAAATTCAATGATAAACTGGAAGTTTACGGTAACATTTCTCAAAACTACCGCTCCGTAACATTCAATGATATCAGGGTGGTGAACCCGTCTTTTGAGATCGACCCCGCTATTGCAGACGAAAAAGGCTGGAGTGGCGACCTGGGTATACGTGGCGAATTGAAAGAGAAGTTCCGCTTCGATGCCAACGTGTTCTATCTCTATTATGGCAATCGTATTGGCGAATACTTCGCTACCAAGAACAGTACCCAGGTGATACGCCGTCGTGGCAATGTGGGGGTGGCGCAGATATATGGTCTGGAATCTTTTGTAGAGCTGGATGTGCTGAAATTCTGGAACAGTATATCAGACAACTGGAAGACAACTGTTTACTCCAACCTAGCGCTTACCAATGCGCATTACACCAAGAGCCCGATCAAAAACATACAAGGTAGCAGGGTAGAGTATGTACCGGCTATCAATTGGAAGACGGGTATACAACTGGGATATAAGACCTGGAAGCTATCTTACCAGTTCAGCCGACTGAGCGACCAGTACGCTGATGCTACCAATGCAGAAACAGGTGGCTACAGTGGTGTAAATGGTAAAGTACCTGCGTATCAGCTGATGGATATTTCTGCGGGCTGGATGTGGCGCTGGCTTACGCTAGAAGCTTCGGTGAATAACCTGGCTAACGTGCCTTACTTCACACGTAGGGCTACGGGCTATCCAGGTCCCGGTATCATACCGGGCGAGGGCAGGAGTTTCTACCTAACGACTGGTGTTAAGTTCTAGGATTTCACTTCTTTTAAGCACGGAAAGCCCTCTTTATAGTGTAGAAATTTTTCCGCTTTAGCCTGCTTCGATTCCAAATACGCGGAGCTGCGAGACTATTTGTTTTAAATGGCTGACTTCTGCGCAATTGCCAATAGTTGCCCGTACAGTGATTATTGTTTAGCCTGATTATGTCGCCGAGGTCGTCGCTTGTCTGATATACAGCATATTGGCATACTATTTACGATGGTATACTGTAAACACAGATATACCGGTATTAAATGAACATTAAAATATATCCTGGTAACCCGTTCCCGCTGGGAGCTACCTGGGACGGCGAAGGCGTAAACTTTGCCATCTATTCGGAAAGCGCCACGGGCGTTACCCTATGCTTATTCGACTCTGTAGACGACGAACATGAGGCGCTAACCATTAAAATGAGCGAGCGTACCGAGTACATCTGGCACGTATATCTCCCGGACTTAAAACCCGGTCAACTGTATGGCTATAGGGTACACGGGCCGTACGAACCTCAGAATGGCCATAGGTTCAATCCAAACAAGCTATTAATAGACCCCTATGCTAAGTCTATAGCAGGCAACGTGATTTGGAACGATGCCCTATTTGGATACGAGATAGGCAGCGAAGAGGAAGACCTAAGCTTCAGCAAAACAGATAGCGCACCTTATGCGCCTAAAAGCGTTGTGATAGACCCGAACTACGATTGGGAGGGCGATAAACTGCTTCGCACGCCGCTTTATAAGTCGATCATTTACGAAACGCATGTAAAAGGCTTTACCAAACAGCACCCGGATATACCCGAAGAGATACGAGGTACCTACGCAGCACTGGGCCATCCGGTCACTATCAACTATCTGAAAGAACTGGGCGTTACTGCAATAGAGCTGATGCCGGTACACTACTTCCTCACCGACAGGTACCTGGAGGATAAAGATCTGACAAATTACTGGGGTTATAATACGCTGGCTTACCTGGCACCTGACCATCGTTTCTCGAGCCGCGGTATGCTGGGCGAGCAGGTATTTGAGTTCAAAGACATGGTTAAAGCACTGCACCGTGCAGGCATAGAGGTGATACTGGATGTGGTGTATAACCATACAGGCGAGGGCAACCAGATGGGACCAACCTTGTCGCTCAAGGGAGTAGATAATGCGCTATATTACAGGCTTTCCGGTGAAGATAAGCGGTATTACATGGACTATACAGGCACCGGTAATACGCTGAACGCGAGACTGCCCAGCGTACTACGCCTCATTATGGATAGCCTTAGATACTGGGTGCTGGAAATGCACGTAGATGGCTTCCGTTTCGACCTGGCATCGACGCTGGCGCGCGAGCTGCACGAGGTAAACCGTTTGAGCTCTTTCTTCGACGTGATACATCAAGACCCCGTAATATCGCAGGTGAAGCTGATAGCTGAACCATGGGATGTAGGTGAGGGTGGCTACCAAGTAGGTAACTTCCCACCAGGATGGTCGGAATGGAACGGTAAATACCGCGATTGTATGCGCGATTTCTGGCGCGGTGCGGATAGCGTATTGGGTGAATTTGCCGAGCGCTTTACAGGTAGCTCCGATCTATATCAGGGCGACTCGCGCAGGCCTACTGCCAGCATCAACTTCATAACTGCGCACGACGGCTTTACATTGCACGATCTTGTTTCTTACAACGACAAACACAACGATGCGAACGGTGAGGACAATAATGACGGTGAAAGCCATAACAGATCGTGGAACTGTAGCATAGAAGGCGAAACAGAAGACCCGCTGGTAAACAAACTGCGTCATAAACAAAAGCGCAACTTCCTTACAACACTGTTTTTATCGCAAGGCGTGCCTATGCTGGTAGCCGGTGATGAAATCGGACGGACGCAAAATGGGAACAACAACGCATACTGCCAGGACAATGAGGTGTCGTGGTTGAATTGGCAAGGCGCTGATGGCGAGCTGCTGGAGTTTACCAAGAAGCTGATACAGTTCAGGAATAGTCACCCGGTATTCTGCCGCAGACGGTGGTTCCAGGGCGTTCGTATACATGGCGGTAATGGCGTAGAAGACATTGCGTGGTTCTTGCCCGACGGTAATGAAATGGCTGAAGAGCACTGGAACCAAGGATACGCTAAAACGGTAGCTGTATATATGAATGGCCTGGGCATACGCAGTCTTTCTGACAAGGGCGAACGTATAAAAGATGATACATTCTACGCGATCTTCAATGCGCACTACGGCAGCCTGCAATACAAACTGCCCGGCAAGAAATACGGGACTGAATGGACTAAGATCATAGATACGCATGAAAGCTTTATTTCTGAAGATGGCAGTGGTGAAGTATACCAGTTTGGAAAGGAGATAAAGGTTAGAAGCCGTTCTATTGTTTTACTAAAACAGACAAAAGCCTAGATAACTGCATGACGGAGCTAAATGTTTCTGCAAGAAGCTTGGGTGTGAACTTTAACGAAGTTGGAACTGCGCTGGTAACTGTATGGGCACCGCTGGCTGAAAAGGTAGCAATAAAGACAAAAAACGCTGGAGACATACTGCTTGAGAAAGGTGAGTACGGCTATTGGGGCGCAAATGATGCGCCCATAAAACCCGGCGATCTGTATAAAATAGCATTGGATGGCGACAAGGAACTGCCTGATCCTGCATCTCTATCGCAGCCTGAAGGTGTACATGGGCATTCGCAGGCGATCGATATCAGAAGTTTTGAGTGGAGTGATATAGAGTGGAATAACCTTCCGCTCAAAGACTACCTGATATATGAGTTGCATACTGGCACATTCTCAGAGAAAAGTTCTTTCGCGGGTATTGAAGAAAAGCTCGACTACCTGATAGAGTTAGGTGTTACAGCGATTGAGATAATGCCGGTAGCACAGTTTCCCGGTTCTCGTAACTGGGGATACGATGGTGTGCTTCCCTATGCAGTACAGGATTCTTACGGAGGCGCAGAGGGTTTGCAGCATCTGGTAAATGCTTGTCATAATAAAGGACTGGCAGTGATACTGGATGTTGTGTATAACCACATAGGCCCCGAGGGTAATTACCTTGGGTCATTCGGCAAGTACTTTACCGATAAGTATCATACACCCTGGGGCGATGCTATTAACTTTGATGATGCCTGGTGTGATGGCGTGCGTCGTTACTTTATCGAAAATGCATTGATGTGGTTTCGCGATTTTCATATCGATGCACTACGCATGGATGCCGTACATGCCATCAAGGATCTTAGCCCTACGCATCTGTTACAGGATATAAGATTGCATGTCGACAAACTGATGGAAGAAACGGGCAGGAAACACTACCTCATAGTAGAGTGCGACCTGAACGACACACGGTTCATAAATCAGGTTGATAAAGACGGTGGCTTCGGTATGGACGGGCAATGGATTGACGAGTTCCACCATGCGCTGCGCGTAGCGTCCGGACAAGAACAAAGCGGATATTACGCCGACTTTGATGGCTTGGCTCACCTGGCAAAGGCATATAAAGATGCCTATGTGTACGACGGTCAGTACTCGCCGCACCGAAATAAGCGATTTGGTGTAAAGGCCGATGATAACGGCGGTCAGCAATTTGTGGTTTTCTCGCAAAACCACGACCAGGTCGGCAACCGCATGTTAGGCGAGCGCACCAGCCAATTGGTAAGCTACGAAATGCAGAAGCTGATGGCCGGTGCGGTGCTGGTAAGCCCATTTTTACTTATGCTGTTTATGGGTGAAGAATATGCAGAGTCTAATCCTTTCCTATACTTTATCAGCCATACCGACCCGCAGCTGGTAGAAGCTGTACGCAAAGGCCGGAAGGCCGAATTTGCGGCCTTCCATGCGCTGGGCGAAGCACCGGATCCGCAAGCGGAGGAAACCTTCAATTCATCTCGATTACAATGGAAATTGCTTGGGCAAGAGCCGCATCGAACCATGTTTGAATACTATAAAGCACTGATAAGCCTACGCAAAGAGCTGCCTGCATTGAGCAACTGCAACCGCCATCAATTGGATGTATCGCATAACGAAGAAAAGAAGACACTTGTGTTGCATCGTTGGGACGGTGGTGTACACGCGCTGTGCATCATGAACTTTTCGCAGCAAGAGCAGCATATCTCCGTTTCGTCGCACAACCAGCAATGGGAAAAGGTATTTGACTCTGCAGATACTAAATGGCGCGGCCCCAAAGCCGCACTACCAACTGTAAAAGGCGGCGCAGAGCTTACACTACAACCGGAATCTATACTCATATACACCAACACTCATGTTTAATCCTGTAGCTACTTATAGAATTCAGTTCCATAAAGACTTTAATTTCGATGCTTTTGAGCAGATCATACCATACCTGCAAAAGCTTGGAGTAAGCACCCTCTATGCGTCGCCTATATTTGAGGCTACGCCGGGTAGCACGCATGGTTACGATGGTGTTGATCCGCACAAAATAAATCCTGAGATTGGCACCATAGAACAGCTCAAAAGCATACGCGAGAAGCTACAACAGGCAGGCATCAACTGGCTACAGGATATTGTACCCAACCATATGGCCTTCCATCCCAATAATAAGTGGCTGATGGATGTGCTGGAGTATGGAAAGGACTCGGCCTACGCACCTTTTTTTGACCTGGTAAAAGGGGGCGATGAGCGCATCATGGTGCCCTTCCTAGGTAGCCCGCTGGAAGAAGTCGTAAGGAACAAAGAGCTTAGGCTAGCCCTTGAAGATGGCAAGCTTGTGCTGAAATATTTCGACAATACTTATCCGGTTAGCCGTGCCGCATACAGGGTAGCACTTGCAGGAAATGGACAGATGCCTGCAAGCATTTCATCTGTACTGTCCGATGCACCATCGAAAGGGTCTTCAATCCAATTTGCGGCGCTGAAGAATAATGTAATAGCAAATGACTACATAGAAGAGCAAATAAAGGAAGTTAATAGTAATCCTGAAAGGTTACTGCAGTTGGCTACGCAACAGCACTACCGCCTCTGCCACTGGCAAGAAACGGATGGCGAGATAAACTATCGTCGTTTCTTTACCGTAAACGGTCTTATATGTCTGAACATTCAGGATAAAGAAGTTTTTCAGACCTATCATAAGCTGGTAAAACAACTGGTGGATGATGGTACATTTCAAGGGCTGCGGATAGACCATATAGATGGTTTGTATGCCCCTGAAGGCTATCTGCAACAGCTGCGCGAGCTAGCAGGAGAGAATACCTATGTGGCTGTCGAAAAGATACTGGAGCCGGGTGAAGATTTGCCAACCAATTGGCCGCTGCAAGGTAATACGGGTTATGACTTTCTTTCCGTAGTAAATAACCTGTTTACCAATAAGGATGCGGAAGAACCGTTCACTAAATTCTATCAACAGCTTACGGGCATTGATAAATCTATTCATCAGCAGATGCACGAAAAGAAGTCGCATATACTGTATGAGCACATGCGCGGTGAGTTGAAAAATCTACATACACTTTTTGTCGAATTAGAGCTTGCCGGTTCAAAGGAATTGAAAAAGATCGATGCTGAATTGTTGCAGCAGGCAATAGGCGAGTTTCTCATTCATTGCCCGGTATATCGCTATTACGGAAACCGACTGCCGTTAGGTAAAGACGAAGCTGATGCGGTAAAAGACATTTTACAAAGTGTAAGAAAAAAGCATGAGCCGCTTAAAGATGCTGTTGATCTGTTAGAAAGCGTACTGCTTGAAAAGCCTAAAGATGGCGATGACGCGTACAATGCAAAAGCGCTCCGCTTCTACCAACGGTGCATGCAATTTACCGGACCATTAATGGCCAAGGGTGTAGAAGATACATTGATGTACACCTACAACAGGTTCATTGCTCATAATGATGTTGGTGATGCTCCGGAGTCTTTCGGAATGTCTGTAGAGAAGTTTCACAAGAAAATGATGGACCGGCAGGAGCATTGGCCGCTATCTATAAATGCCACATCTACGCACGATACCAAAAGAGGCGAGGATGTCCGCGCTCGTCTAAATGTATTAACCGACATTCCGGGTGACTGGATAAAAACAGTGAAGGGCTGGCAAAAGATGAATGCGGGCCTGAAGAAGAACGGGATGCCGGATGCTAATGACGAATACTTTATTTACCAAAATCTGGTAGGTGCGCACCCAATGCCGGGTGAGGGGGAAGACGAGATCGGCAGCAGGTTGGAAGCTTACCTGGAAAAAGCGCTGCGCGAAGCCAAGGTGCATTCTAACTGGACGAGTCCTAATGCCGAATATGAACACGCTACAAAGATATTCATAAGAGGGCTGCTCGATAAAAACGGTAAGTTTTGGAAAGCCTTCCAAAAGTTTCAGTACAATGTTATCGATGCGGGTATTATCAATTCACTTTCGCAAGTTCTGCTGAAGTTTACCTGCCCGGGCGTGCCCGATACTTACCAAGGTACCGAACTTTGGGACCTGAGCCTGGTAGACCCTGATAACCGCCGCCCGGCAAATTATGAGCAACGTGCTGAATATTTGAAACAATATGACACAGCCAGTGAAGGCCAGCCACAAAGCTTTTTAGAACAACTATGGCAAGGCCGCTACGATGCACAGATAAAGCTTTGGCTGACGCATACGCTGCTACAGCTTAGGAAAGACAATACAGACCTTTTCGCAAAAGGGCATTACATACCACTGCAAGTAAAAGGCAAGTACAAAGAGCATGTTATAGCTTTTGCGCGCAGGTACCAACACACCTGGCTAGTGGTAGCTGCTCCGCTGCACACTACCATACTAAGTAAGCAACAGAAGAAAGACATTCAGTATATCGACTGGAAGGATACACGTATTGTGCTACCTGAAGAAATGCAGGATACCAGCTTTGAGCATTTACTTAATAAAGCGAAAGGCAAGACAACAAAAGACCTCTCTGTTGGTGAGCTGTTTACGCCACTACCTTTTGCCGTATTGAAATTACAGGCACCTGCCAATGAACGCGGTGCCGGTATACTCCTTTCGGTTACATCGCTACCTTCCGATTTTGGTGTGGGCGACCTGGGGCCTGCTGCATATGAGTTTGCTGATTTTCTCAGCAAGGGCAATCAGCGCTATTGGCAACTCTTACCGCTTAACCCAACGGAAGCGGGTAGCGGGCACTCGCCTTACAGCTCGTATTCTAGTATGGGTGGCAATCCATTGTTGATCAGTCCTGAGTTGTTGGTAAAAGAAGGCTTGCTTGCGAAGCACGATATCAAAGAATATCACCTGCCGCACAAGGACTTTGCAGATTACGAGGGCGCTATGGAAGCGCGTAAAGAATTGTTTGAACTAGCGTATAAGAATTTTAGGACGGGCAACTTCTTTAACCTGCAACAGCAGTTTCGTGCATATTGTAAGGCCGAAGCCTATTGGCTGGATGATCTCGCACTATATGCTGTTTTGAGGGAAGAGCACGACTGCAAGCCCTGGTACGAATGGGCGGATGAGTACAAGGCCAGAGATACCAGCGTGCTCACATTATTCGCGAACGGACAAGCTGATAAGCTGGATAAGATAAAATGGCTGCAATTCATTTTTGCCTACCAATGGAAAAAGCTTAGAGACTATTGCAATTCATTAGGTATTCAGCTTTTCGGCGATATGCCGTTTTATGTGAGCCATGACTCCGCCGATGTATGGGCGCACCGGGAGATATTCGCGCTTGATGAAGAGGGGCAGATGGCGGGAGTCGCTGGTGTACCTCCCGATTACTTCAGCGCTGATGGCCAGTGGTGGGGTATGCCAACGTTTAAGTGGGATGCGGTGAAAGCAGAGGGGTATAAATGGTGGGTTGATCGCATGCGTAAGAATCTGCAGTTGTTTGACCTGCTGCGTATCGATCACTTCCGCGCACTGGCTGAATATTGGGAAGTGCCGGCAGGGGAAACTACAGCAAAGAATGGCAAGTGGCTGGATGGGCCGGGAGTAGAATTCTTTGAAGTAATGAAGAAAGAGCTCGGCAAACTGCCGTTCGTAGCAGAAGACCTGGGCGACAAGATGGAAAAGGTGTACGAACTGCGCGATGAGGTGGGGTTGCCCGGTATGAAGGTACTGCAATTTGCCTTTGGCGATAACATGCCGGATTCAGTAGATATACCGCACAACTACAAGGAGAATTGCATCGTGTACACAGGCACACATGATAACAATACTACTTTGGGCTGGTATGAGCATGAATCCAATAAAGCCGACCATAAAAGATTCGAGCATTACCTCGGGCACAAGTCGAAAATAAAGGACATATATTATGTGATGGCGAGGGTGGCCTACAGCTCTATCGCTAAAACAGCCATAGTACCGATGCAGGACATCCTGGGGCTAGATGAGCAATATCGCATGAACATGCCGGGCCGCGCTGAAGGCAACTGGCAATGGCGACTAAAGCCTGGCGTAGTTAACGATGATACAGTAAAGCTGCTTCGCAACTGGACAAAATGGTATAGGCGAGGATAACGTAAGCTTACTAAAATAATGAGCCCCGGTAAATACCGGGGCTTTACTATATATTCATATTGCGGTTAAATAAAATCGTAGCCGGCTACGTGCTTCAATACGATAATTCCTAACGGTGGCAAAGTTAACGACAGGGAATGAGATCTGCCATGTTTTGGTATAGGCGCCGTCTCTAATTTTTCATCGTTGCTGCAACCGCTGCCTTCATATTTCGCATTGTCAGAGTTGAATACTTCTTTGTAATAACCCATTTTAGGCGCACCTATGCGGTAGTTGCTCCTAGGCATTGGCGTAAAGTTTCCTACAAATATCAAAAACTCCTGCTCCGAAGCGCCCTTACGCACCCAGCTTATTACACTATTGTGTGCATCGTTAAAGTCGATCCACTCAAATCCATCAGGCGAGAAGTTGCGCTCATACAGCGCCGGCTCATTTTTATACAGCATATTCAGGTCTCTCAACACCTTCTGTATGCCATTGTGCATTGGGTTGTTGTTCTCGTCCCAATCGAGGCTGTAGTCATGCCGCCACTCATGCCGCTGCGCAAATTCACCGCCCATAAATATCAGCTTGGCACCTGGGTGCCCATACATATAGGCATACAGCAACCGCAGATTCGCAAATTGCTGCCACCAATCGCCGGGCATCTTATTGATGAGAGAGTGCTTACCATAAACTACCTCATCGTGCGAAAGCGGTAGTGTAAAACGCTCATTGAACGCATAATAAATACTAAACGCTAGCTGGCCCTGGTGGTGAGTACGATAGATCGGGTCGCGCTCCATGTAATCGAGCGTATCATGCATCCAGCCCATCATCCATTTCATATCAAAACCTAGTCCGCCAGAACTTGTCGGGTGGCTGACACCCGGCCATGCAGTGGACTCCTCTGCTACGGTGAAAGTGTCAGGGTGGTATTGATGCACTGCGTCGTTGAACTCGCGCAGGAAGCTTACTACTTCCAGATTCTCTCTTCCGCCATATTCATTGGGTGACCATTCGCCAGGTTCGCGGGAGTAGTCAAGGTACAGCATCGATGCAACAGCATCTACACGGAGTCCATCAATATGGTATTTATCCAGCCAGTAAAGCGCGTTTGATATCAGGAACTCGCGCACTTCATTTCTGCCATAGTTAAATATCCAGCTTTTCCAGTCGGGGTGAAAGCCTCGGTTTGGATCCGGGTGTTCGTACAGGTGTGTGCCGTCGAAATAACCCAGGCCATGTTCATCGGTAGGGAAGTGCGATGGCACCCAATCCAGTATAACACCTATACCTGCCTTATGCAGCTCATCAACCAGATACATAAAGTCTTGTGGCGTTCCGAACCTGCTTGATGGTGCGAAGTAGCCTGTTATCTGGTATCCCCAGGAACCATAGAACGGATGCTCCATTACAGGCATCAGCTCCACATGCGTAAAGCCCATGTATTGACAATACGCTGGCAGTTGATCTGCCATCTCCCGGTATGTCAGGAATCTATCTTCACCTTCTTTTCTTCTCCACGAGCCAAGGTGTACTTCATATACGGAGATCGGACGGCTGAGCGCGTGGTTACCGCTCCTGTCGGCCATCCACTTTTTATCAGTCCATTTATAGTCGATATCCCATACTACGGTGCCGGTAGCCGGCGGCGTTTCCCAATGAAAAGCGTATGGGTCTCCTTTCTCTACCTTATAACCATCTCTTGACTCAATAAAGTACTTATAGTATTCTCCGTTGCCGAGGTGAGGAATGAATGCTTCCCATATACCTGACTCGTCCCAGCGCGATGACATGGGGTGACTGCCGCGGTCCCAGCCATTGAAGTTGCCAACAACAGAGACATATTGTGCATTAGGTGCCCATATAGCAAAGTAGGTGCCCTTAACGCCGCGGTGCGTTACAATGTGGCTGCCGAGTTTATTATATAAGTGATAGTGCTTGCCTGCACGGAATAATTGAATATCGAATTCGGAAAGCAACGAAAAATGTTCGGCATCCGATGAAAAGCCCTCAGCCGGCGTTGGCTGAGGCACTTCCATCAGTACGTCTTCATCAATCTCTATTGTTATGGTGTTTTTGGGTTTTCTGCCTTTAGCCATATGATGCGCTCAGTTTAGACTTTTTAGTTTCAGAGTTCTCGTCGAGGATCGCTTTTATACCGCGTAGCGGTATGATCACCCAATCCGGACGGTTGTTCAGTTCGTATCCTAATTCGTATATAGCCTTTTCCATCAGGTAGGTCTGTAGCATTATATCCAGGTCGGCCTTATCTGATGGTATAAAGTCGCTGCCGGCCACAGTTTCCAGGTAAGCGTGCATAAAGAAGCCGCTCATGTAGTGGTACCATTGCTCCGCAAAAGGTATAAGCTTAACGCGGTCTTCTTCCTGTATACGATCATTGAGGAACAGGCCACCATAGGCAGCGTAGTGGAAGGAACGTATCATGCCTGCGACATCGCGTAGCGGAGAGCGTTTCAGCCTGCGTTCGCTATAGCTGCGCGCCGGTTCTCCTTCAAAGTCGAGTATCACAAAGTCTTTACCTGTAAATAATACCTGCCCAAGGTGGTAGTCTCCGTGTATCCTTGTTTTTACTGCGTCAAATTTCTTTGCGTATATCCGTTTCATCAGGTTCAGGATGTCCTCCTTCATACCTAATACCTGCTCTGCTTCTTTACGCACGGCATCAGGAAGCTTTCTCATAGCCCTTGCCTGACTCTGGAAGGTACTTCTTACCAGTGACTGGAAGGAAGAGAACAGCGAGCGCTGATAGTGCAGCGAGAAGCTCTCGGGTTTAAACTCGGGGATAGTTGTGTTGGACGCAAGCGCCAAATGCATCTCGCCTGTGCGCACACCCAGTAATCTTGCCTGCTCGGCAACAGAACCATCGATCAGTTCTTTGAGCTTTTCGGGGATGTCCTCATATGTTGCAGGATTGGTAAGGCTACCGCGCATTTCTGAAAGCTCAACTACCGTATCTGTAGTTTTTGCCAGTACCTTCTCATTATAGTTATTGAGTTTATCCAGCATGTAGGTCCAGGCGTCACCGTGGCTTTCTACCATTGCCGTCATCATGCCCAGTACCATAGAGCCATTCTTGTAGTTCCATTTTATAGAACCGAGGTATGCAGGCACTTGCTTGAACGCCGCTTCTTCGGTAAGGAACTTGTTGATCTCCAGATCGGGGTTTATAGCATAGTCCACTTTACGATATATCTTCAGGAAGAAGGTATTGTCGTAAACAATAGAGGTATTGCTTTGCTCTGCCGATAGTATACGTGGTTTTACTTTGTCGTGTTCTTTGATGTATGCTTTTACAGACTTGTCGCCGGTAAATTCGAGTTCGCTATACTTTAGCTCTATACGGTCGTGATTGGCCATATGCTCAAGTGCAGCCAGTTGCAGGTCGCTGCCGTATATAGCATCGAATAAGATGCCGTCATCGTCGCCTACTCTTAGTTTGCATATGGTAGCCAGAGGACAGCTTTCCTGTAGTTTTTCTGCGTAATGCCCTTTAGCGAAAGTTACCGGTAGCTGGTATATATCAGGTAGCCCGCTGTTGTACTGTACTTCTATGAGCAAGAAGTATGCGCTATGTTCAGCAAGCGGTACGCCGGCGTAGTCGATGATGCGCATGCTTTGTATATCGCGGTTCTTTCCGCCAAACCAGCGCATGCCCATCATATACTCCGGCAGAATGTTTTCCTCCAGGTCTTCGAGTATCTCGTCGTGCACCAGGTCTTTCCAGCGTTCTACTTCCAGCGTTTGCAGGTCTTTCTTTTGTTCTGTAGAAGCCTTTGTTTTTTCCAATACAAACCACTGGCAGTCGTGTGCCGCTACGGTAAGGAAGTAAGAGCTATCTTCTTTGATGCCCGGGAACTTATTCTTGCTGAACACTTCTACCGGCACATAACCGCCAAACTCATTCAGGGGAAGTTCTACGGGCTGTATGTAGCGCGATAGGTTAGCCACTACCAGTATGGTTTCGTCTTCGTAGGTACGGGTGAAGGCCAGCACTTTGGGATTCTCCGCGTTAATGAACTTCATATCACCGCGGCTGAATGCCTTATGCTTCTTCCGTGTGTTGATGATCCGCTTCATCCACCACAAGAGTGACGATGAGCTGCGCGATTGCATCTCAACATTTACTTGCTCGTAGTGGTACTGAGGGTCGAGTATTACAGGCAAATAGAGCTTGTGCGGGTTAGCTTCGGAGAATCCTGCGTTCCGGTCACCGCTCCACTGCATGGGTGTGCGTACACCATCGCGGTCGCCGAGGTAGAAGTTGTCACCCATGCCTATTTCGTCTCCGTAATAAATAACCGGAGTGCCGGGTAAGGAGAACAGCAGGTAGTTCAGCAGTTCTATCTTTTGCCTGTTGTTATCCATTAGCGGTGCCAGCCTGTGCCTGATGCCCAGGTTGATCCTTGCCTTCGGGTCTTTTACATATACTTTGTACATGTAGTCGCGCTCCTCGTCGGTTACCATTTCCAGCGTTAGCTCATCGTGGTTGCGCAGGAACATAGCCCACTGGCAGGTTTCAGGTATTTCAGGCGTTTGGTCGAATATGTCGGTAATAGGATACCTGTCTTCCATTTGCAGCGACATGAACATGCGCGGCATTACCGGGAAGTGGTAGTTCATCTGGCATTCATCACCATTGCCAAAGTAAGAGGCAGAATCTTCCGGCCACATATTGGCTTCGGCCAGCAGTAGTGTGCCCGGGAAGTTCTTATCTACGTGCGCTCTCAGCTTTTTAAGGAATTCGTGCGTCTCCGGCAGGTTCTCGCCATTCGTGCCTTCACGTTCGAAAAGATACGGCACGGCATCCAGCCTGAAGCCATCTACACCCATCTTGCACCAGTAGTCGAGCACATTGAATACTTCCTGCTGTACGTCCGGATTATCAAAATTCAGGTCGGGCTGGTGGTGGAAGAAACGGTGCCAGTAGTATTGCTGTGCTACCGGGTCCCAAGTCCAGTTTGATGTTTCAAAGTCCTGGAATATGATGCGTACGTCTTTATATTGATTCGGATCGTCTGTCCAAACATAGTAGTTGCGATGCGCAGAGTCTTTAGGTGCCTTACGTGCCCGCTGGAACCATGGATGCTGGTCGGAACTGTGATTGATAACCAGTTCGGTTATAACCTTCAATCCACGCTTGTGCGCTTCTGTCAGTAGTTTTTTGAACTGCTTGATATCGCCGTAAGATGGATTGATGCTATAGTAATCTGCAATGTCATAACCATCGTCGCGCAGTGGAGAAGGGTAGAAGGGGAGTAGCCATATAGCAGTAACGCCCAGGTCCTGCAGGTAATCCAGCTTTTCCATCAAACCTTCAAAATCGCCGATGCCATCGCCGTTGCTGTCGCGAAAGGCCTTGATGTGCAGTTCGTAGATAACTGCGTCTTTGTACCAGTGTAGTTTGTCGTCCAGTATTGTTTTCTTTTCAGGCATATTATTGTGCGTGTATTTGTTATAGTTCTACTCTAAAGATGTGTGCAGGCATTTCATTAGGGTTCAGCTGAACGTAGTTCCATTCGCCCTGCCATTGGTACTTGTCGCCACTCAGCAAGTCGCGCGCGGTATAGCCTGTTTCCGGTAAGATGCCGAGTTCTTTCAGTGGCAACTTTACGTGGGCACTTTGTGTGTTATAGAAGTCCAGATTGACAGCAATTATGAGGATGTTGTTTGTGTCTTCATCCACTTTGCAATAGCAAATGACCTGCTCATTGGTGGTTTCGGCAAAGGAGATATTGTAGGTGTCCTGTAGTGCCGTGTTTTCTTTCCTTATCCTGTTTACTCGTGTGATGATTTCCTTCACCCTTGTATATGCATCCCAATTCCAGTGCTTCAGCTCATACTTCTCATTATCAGTATATTCCTCTTTTCCCGGGTGGGGGGTATTAACACAGAACTCATATACAGGTCCATACAGGCCATAGTTAGATGACAGAGTCGCAGCGAGTATCAATCTGGTAATATGTGCATTCTCGCCGCCGTGTACCAAATGCGCCGGTAAAATGTCGGGGGTGTTAGGCCAGAAGTTGGGACGGAAGTAGTGGCGCATATCTGTTTGCGTCAGTTCGGTCATATACTCTTCCAGTTCGGCCTTAGTATTTCTCCAGGTGAAATAGGTATAGGACTGATTGAACCCCGCCTTTGCCAGGCGCTCCATAACGCGCGGACGGGTAAATGCCTCCGCCAGGAACAGTACTTCCGGGTTCTTTTTACGAACCTCAGCAATGGCCCATTCCCAAAAATGAAATGCCTTCGTATGCGGATTGTCGATGCGGAATACGCTGATGCCTTTATCTATCCAGTAGTCCAATACACTCTTCAGCTCTTTCCAAAGGTTTTGCCAGTCTTCTGTTTCAAAGTTGAATGGCAATATATCCTCGTATTTTTTTGGCGGGTTTTCGGCATACTGTACCGTGCCGTCGGGCCTCCATTTGAACCACTGTGGGTGTTGCTTTACATAAGGATGGTCGGGCGCGCACTGGAAGGCAATGTCCATGGCTATTTCTATATCGTAGCTGCGGGCAGCCGCTACTAATTCTTCAAAATCTTTCAGCGTGCCCAGTTCCGGGTGTATGGCTTTATGCCCACCCAGCCTGCTGCCAATAGCCCATGGCGAACCCGGGTCTTCTGGGCCTGCGGTCAGAGAATTGTTCTTTCCCTTTCTCTTTTGCTCACCTATCGGGTGGATGGGTGGGAAGTATAAGGTGTCGAAGCCCATACCTGCCACGCGTGGTAGTAGCTTTATCACATCTTGAAATGTACCGTGCTGACCCAGCGTGGTTGACGCCGAACGGGGAAATAGCTCGTACCAGGTGCTATAAGTCGCCTTTTTCCTTTCCACTTCAATTTCGTACACAACGGGGTAGGGGGTTATCAGTTCCTTCTCCCTGGTGCGGTACATCAGTGTAGTCAGTTTATCGCTGCCTATCAGTTGTAATGCCTCTTCAATGCCCGGCGCATTTCTCAGTTCTTTAGCCGCTTGCGATATGATACTCTTGTCTTTAGCGGCACAGTAGCTTATTGCTTGCTCCAGCATTTCTACACCTATCTGCATTTCAAGCTTTACATCCTGTCCCGCTTCATGTTTTTTCAGCAGCCCTTTTTTCCACGATGAAAAATGGTCGACCCAGGCTTGTACCTGAAATTGATAATGTCCGATCTTGTCGAGCTGTAGTGTGATTTCCCAATGATCATTATTGATGAGTGTCATGGGTATTTCTTTCCACTGTCTTTCCTTTCTGTGCTTCAGCAATAAGCTTGCTCCTATCTCATCGTGCCCGTCCAGGAATATATCTGCAGAGAAAACTGTGTTGTAATTAATGGTGGTTTTAGCTGGGTATTGGCCACCCTCTACCTGAGGAGAGACGTTGGTGATAATCACTCTCCTTCTGCCGTTGGCTGCGAGCATTGACAAAGTTGGTTTTAAATCTAAGTGGTGTTTATTGAGATGGTATCCGGGCTTATACAAGCTTGTTGAAAGTTATTATATAGACCCCGATAACTGCTTATACATAAAATCCATACCATATCTAATGACCGAACTGTCTGATTCTGTTTGAGAAACCGCTAACGCGCAAGCAGTAAGGTCATCTTGCATAAAACAGAATTGCCCATTCATCAATCCGGTATTGTATCTTACCCTTTTAATACGCATATTGGTAGGGTTGAAGAGGCTATGCATATATATTATATTGTTACTTGTTTCTGTACGTGCATTTTCGCAAAACGGATATAATGTAGTATGGTATACGGCTAATGAGGGCCTGCCGTCTTCACTCACGCACAGGGTTTTTCAGGATAGCCGCGATTTTCTCTGGATAGGCAGCCAGGCCGGCTTATCTCGTTTCGATGGTAAGAAGTTCACCAACTACTCGGCGCCGGAAGGATTATACGGTAGCTATATCTCAGGGCTCGCCGAGGATAAATCCGGGAATTTGTGGGTAGCTACGCAGCAGGGCGTATTTAAATTTAACGGGCGTAAATTTATACAGGAAGTTGCGTTCGATGCCATGGCGATTACGAATATTGCCTGCGTAAACGATACTGTGTGGATAGGGACGAAAACAGGCCTTTACTTATACGCCAATCATAAGCTGACCTATTGCGACACAAGGGTGGGGCTTCCCACAACAAAAATCAGCTCTTTCCTATCATTGAGAGACGGCTCTCTGTTGGTAGGTACAGGAAATGGTATTGCCCGTTATAGGGGAAGTGGATATTTTGATATGTTCTGGACCCCGAAAGACATGAACGGCTATATCATGGATATGGCTGAAGACGATGCCGGCCGCATTTGGTTCTGCACACTAATGGGAGACGGCATATTATATTCTTACAAGGATAGCATTTACCGCCCTGCTTACGACAGTCTACAATCATTCCCCCGGTCGATACTTGTAGACAAGAATAAGGTCTATTTCACGCACGATAAACATCTTACCGTATTTGAGGATGGCGTATATAAAACTTCATTAGAAGGTTTTATGGACGACGAAAACTCTAGGCTAGGCATGTTAGAAACGGTACTAGACAAAGAAGGTGCATTCTGGACGGTGACGACTTTTGGGCTTGCTTCGTTTAAGGCCAGTAATATCGAGACTTTTTTTATACCCAAAGGCTCGCCATATAGTGAAACAAGCTACGACAAAACAGTTGACGGGCTATTTAGACTGCCCGGTGATACCTGCATATATCTATCTAATGGTAATGGCATGTACCGTTTTTGCTCCGACTCTATAGTACGCATCTTTACCGACAAGCCAAGGCAGGGAGGAGATATATCGATGTTTGACAAAGCTAACGACGGTACCCTGTTTTTTGGTGCAACGCTAAACTTTGGCTTTGACAAACTAAACAATTTAATATCTTATCGAAATGGAAAGTATTATGTTTGGCCACAGTTCGAGCGAGCACTATCTTCTGCACATGTAGGCGATCAATTGTGGATCGGCATAACGAATAAAGTTGCAGCCTATAAGAACGGGCATTTGATAACCTATGAACTGAATATCGATAGCCTTAATCATAGGATGCTATCTTTACTTCCTTATGAAGGAGGGTTGTTGGTAGGTACACAACTAGGTCTTTTTTATTTTAAGAATGGTGTCTTTGCCAGGATACAAATGGCCACACCCAATGCACCTGCGGTGATAGCTGACATAAAAGATTGCGGCGACGGAACGCTGCTACTGGCTACCAAAGGATTTGGATTGATGCATGTTCGTTTGAAAGACAATAACCTGCAGCATATTAAAACACTTTCGACTAAAAACGGTCTTAATTCCAATTTTATCCATAGGGTTATAATACAGGGGAGTACAGTTTGGTGTACCGCTCTAAACGGCGTGTACCGGATTAATAACTTTTTTACTACACCTATGGTGGAGTACCTGAACAAAGACGACGGCTTGCTGAGCAATAACTGGGATGCAGGCCCTATGGTTTTCGATGAAAAAGGGTACTTGTATATAGGTGGCTCCAAAGGATTGATGAAGTTCCACACTTCTATCGATCTTGGCGCGAACAAATCTCAAAAGACCTACATAACCACTGTTCGAGTAAACAATGCTGACTTCCAATGGTCATTACCTGACAGTTTAATACCGTTCTTAGGCGTTCCCAGTCGATACCGTTTTAAACCCGATCAAAACTCACTTACTTTCTCCTTTACAAGTGTTAATCTGCATAGGGCGTCACGGACACGATACGAATATGCGCTGGTAGGTTATAGCGACAAAAAAATCATTACAAGCACCAACTATGTAACATTCAATAATTTGCCACCGGGCGAGTATGTATTAAAGGTAAGGTCTACAGCTAACCAGATATTTACGAACGAGCCTTATGCCACCTTCTCCTTTGAGATATCAATCCCGTTTTGGAATACCTGGTGGTTTCGTACTATAATGGTTGCGATAGCAGTAGCCGCCATCTATTTTATATACAGATCGAGGCTGAACAGACAGATGAAAAAACAGCAAAAAGAGCTGGAGGTACATCGTCAAATAACAGAGACCAAAATACTGGCATTCCAGGCCCGTATGAATCCGCACTTTATTTTCAACTCACTTAACTCCATACAGTACTTCATTACCAATAATGATAAACTAGCTACACTTAACTACCTATCAAAGTTTGCCAGGTTGCTACGGCAAATATTGGATAACACGGCGGGGTCAAGGATAACGCTTGAAAAGGAAATAGAGATGCTCCGGTCTTATATCGAAATGGAGGAGTTGCGTTTTGAGCATAAGTTTGAGTACGAGTTGCTGATCGATGAAAACATATCCGTCTCCGAGATCAAGATACCCGGTATGGTCATCCAGCCGTTCGTAGAGAATGCCATTCTTCATGGATTACTGCACAAAACAGAGACTGGCTTGTTAAGGATACATTTTAAGACCAATGGTCGGCAAGTAATATGTACCGTAGAAGACAATGGCGTCGGCCGTTCTCACTCTCGTGCGTTAAACGAAAAAAAGATAACGCAACATAAGTCGCACGGAACAGCAATTGCTATTAACAGGTTGCAGTTGCACAACGACAAGGACCGCGGGCTAAACAATAATGTGATATTTGAAGATATGGTGCAAAACGGAAGCGCATTGGGCACCAAGGTGATTATTTACATACCAATACTATAGAAATGCTGAAAGTAGTAATAGTAGAAGACGAGAAAAAGAGCCGGGAAGTATTAAAAACATTGCTGGAAGAGTTCTGCCCGGAAGTGCAGATAGATGGGATAGCTGGGTCGGTAGAGGAGGGTATACGAGTTGTAAAGGCTACCCGTCCCGATCTGGTATTCCTCGATATAGAAATGCAGTCTGCAACAGGGTTCGATCTGCTGCAAGCATTGGATACGCTCGATTTTGATGTTATCTTCACTACTGCTTATGAACAATACGCGCTTAAGGCGATCAAGTTTAGTGCGGTAGACTACCTGTTGAAGCCCATTGACGTCATGGAATTGAAGAATGCGATTCAGAAGTGTTTGGCAAGAAACAATAAGAAGGATATCAATCAGAACCTCATCGAACTGCTTAATAACATTCGGTCAGACAAGCCAAAATCCATCAGCATCTCCACCTCCGAAGGCATTGTATTTATCGACTCCGAAGATATTATCCGTTGCGAAGCCCATGGTGCTTATACTACACTCTTCTTAAAAGACGGCAACAAAATACTAGCCAGTAAAAATCTTAAAGAGTATGAGAGCTTGCTGAACGAGACCTTGTTCTTTAGGGTGCATAATTCTCACCTCATAAATATAAAGGAAGTAAAGCGATATATAAAAAGCGATGGCGGCTATATAGAGATGAAGGATGGTAGCCGGGTAAATATATCGCAGCACAAAAAAGAAGAATTCATTGAAAGGATGCGGGCTATATAATTTTCGCTCGTAAGTTATTCATGCATAAGTTGTTATGGACCTGCCTCAGAAATATTGGTTTTAT
The DNA here is from genome assembly GCA_004144175.1 of Sphingobacteriales bacterium. Classification (GTDB taxonomy): domain Bacteria; phylum Bacteroidota; class Bacteroidia; order Chitinophagales; family Chitinophagaceae; genus Polluticoccus. Next base: position 177,883 of record SEFT01000013.1, on the reverse strand, counting down.
AAGCGTCTCAAGGCGCGTCTTATTTGTATCTTAGAGTTGTTATAACGGCACGCCACGTGCTGATAGACTGTATTGACAGCTTATTAAATCTCTGCGAATTAATGGGTTGTAGTATAATGACCAGTAAGTATGAAGATCTCTTATTTTATTTTTCTCAGCTTTCTATTCATCTTACTGCTTTTCTCCTTCACTACGTATATCAACTTCCAGCAATCGAAAGAAGTAAAGGCGAACGCTGAGTATGTATCTACCTCAGGTGATATACAGAAATTTACAAATCGCTTTCAGCGTAATACGCTGCATATGGTCAATGCCCTACGCGGTTTCCTGCTGAGTGGTGACAGGGGAGACATTGATGCCTTTGACTCTGCCTACTACGACAATGAAACCGTAATAGGGAGTTTAAGTCCGCTTATAGCGGGCGACACATCCCAGAACAGGAGGCTTAGTGAAATTAAAATAATGTACGATCAATGGACAGACGATTTTGCATTTCCACTCAAGGATGCAAAACTGAACTCTATTATCAGCGACTCTGCACTTATCCATTTCAACCGGATGTACCGGGAGACATCTATTGCAGGTAGCGAAAAAGAATTACAACGCAGACTACAGACAAAATTCCGAGACTTCAGTAATTATGAATATGAAAGGAGGTATTTACGCAGTAAAGAACTGGCCGAATCGGTAAAAAGTACAAGGCAGATCTCATTTTACCTTACCATTTTATCACTTGTGCTGGGTGTGTTTATCGTGAGTTATCTTACCTATCGGATATCCACTCGCATCAATAAGATGGTTACGCTAGCTGACAGTATCGCCTCCGGTAATTACAAGGTACATATCGAAGAAGCGGGAGAGGACGAACTTGGAAAACTCTCTAAATCGCTCAACCATATGGCCAATGAGCTCTCGGAGAACATTACCCAGCTGAAACGGAAAAATGAGGAGCTGGATCAGTTTGCACATATCGTTTCTCATGACCTTAAGAGCCCTTTGAGAGGTATTGGTAATGTGATCAATTGGATAGAGGAAGACCATGGGGCTGAAGTGACGCCTAAAGTAAATGAATATCTGCAGCTGATAAAGGGTAGGGTAATAAGGGCTGAAAACCTGATACAGGGTATACTGTCGTATGCACGCATAGGTAAAGAGGAGCTGGAGAACGAGGTTGTAGATACTAAAGAGCTTTTGAATGAAGTGATAGAAAGTGTAAATCAGAAGCAAGGGATAAAGATCGATATTAGTGCTGTATTGCCGGTGATGTACACCAAGAGGATTCCGCTGTTTCAAGTGTTTTCAAACCTTGTAGGCAATGCGGTTAAGTATCACGACAAGCAGTTGGGCGAAGTGCGGATATACCACCACGAGCATCCATCGCACTACGAATTTTTTATACAGGATGACGGCCCGGGAATATCCAACAAATATCATCAGAAGATATTTATGATCTTTCAGACACTGAAGGAGCGGGATAACTTTGAGAGCACAGGTGTGGGATTAGCTATTGTCAAGAAGATATTACAGGCACGTGGCGAGACTATTCAGCTGTCATCAGAAGAGGGTAAGGGAGCAACTTTTTCATTTACATGGTCAAAAAATAACTAGTATGGATAAAATAGCAAATATACTGTTGGTAGAAGACGATCAACTGGACGTGATGGACATTAAAAGGACGCTTGATAAGACTAATATCATGTACCAATTGCATGTGGCTGCCAATGGGGAAGAAGCCATCGACATGCTAAATGGCAAAACAGAGGACGGCAACAAAATTAATCCCGACATTATGCTTGTGGATATAAACATGCCCAGGATGAATGGCCTGGAACTGCTGAGTACGATCCGAAATAGCGATCAGTGGAAACATCTCAAATGCTTCATCGTAACGACATCGGAAGAGAAGGTAGATCGCGAAGCGGCGAAAAAACTGGGCGTGTCAGGGTATATTGTGAAGCCTCTGAAGCTCAGTAACACGACAACTATGGACTCGTTTAATCTTATGATAGACTTGATGAACATAAAGTAATTATTTTATTAAGGGATATTAAGTTAAAAAACCTTTTGCAGAGCTGGCTTTAAGCGGCGTATGGCTTGGTTTTGTATAATTCTTATCGATTAGCAAGATGATTTATAGCTAGTTGCAGAACTAACAATTCTGGATTGATGTACAAAAACTAGGGTTATGAAAAAGGTAATTTGTGTGTTGAGTATGATTGGCATTATGATGTTTGGTTCGGTTGATACTTCAGATGCCCAAACTAAAGTGACGGTAAAAAAATCGAATAGCGGAAGAAAGAAGGGTGCCTTGATAGGTGCCGGTGCCGGTGCACTGGGTGGTGTGCTGGTGAGTAAAAATAATACAAAAGGTGCCTTGATAGGTGGTGCTACCGGTGCCGGTGCGGGTTATCTTATAGGCCGCCGTTCAGATAATAAGAAGCCTGTACGTAAGGTAAAATATAAAACGGAAACGATTCGCTACGTGCCACAAGCAAGATAAGCGACCAGAGTTGTAGAAATTTAAAGAAAAAGACAAGCTTAATAACTTGTCTTTTTCCTTGCGCACTAGTTAACGAGCGGTTAGCAGAAAAACATTGGCATCGTCAACAATTTTATCATTTAATTTCTTAATTTAGTTATCCATCTATAACTTGACTTTCTGATTTGGCGATGAGTAGTTTTTATGTGTCGGATTTGGTTCATCCTCTTTTTGCTTTAGCTATTGCATGTTATCTGTTGCTTATCGTATGGGCAGAGATTCGCAGGAGAAATCCTACCTTAAAAAAAGTTGCCCAGACATTTAGTGATGAGCAGATGAGGAGTATTATTAAGGGCAGGCATTACAGGCTTATATTATTGGGTATGATCTCGGTAGTGTTCTGTTACACATCCGTTCCTGCGCTTTACCAATTTCTAATGCCCGTAAGAGCTTTGGACATCCCTTTTCTCAACTTTACGGGTATGGCTATGATCGCTGTATCTCTGGTGTGGACATCCGTTATGCAGTTGGAATTTGACCAAATACTATTCAAACAGACTGATGAGCGGTCGGATGTACTGCCCGCGGTGATTGGCGACTATGCCAAGGAAATACAGCTTGGATATTTCCTCATTATGCTAGGGATTGCGCTGGTACTGATCAATGCGGTGAGTATAGCGCTCATGGCTATTGCCTGCATCATCAGCTATAATAGCCGTAGAGTAGCGGTTTAATTTTCTTTTCGCTCGCGTAGCAGTGCCTTTATCGTATCCCAGTATTCCTGTCCGTAGCTTACCAGTATCTCCGAACCCTCGGGTATGTCCCTCAAGGCATCAATGTATACGCGTTTTTTCTCGATGATATATTCGCAGTTGTTCTTTATTCCTTTTACCCGAGTCAATCCGCGCGCATCATTAGCATAGCGTGCAAGGGACGACTTGTATCTGAGTGCGTCTATTACATTATTGCGGTTGATAAAGAAGATATAGGCATTCTTCCCATCGGCGTGGTTAGCATCTTTCCACGATGTTACCTTTCCTGTGTACTCAATAATGCGGGTGCCTTTGGGTATGAAAACCTTGGTAAATAACCCGTTACCAGCGCCTGGTATGGTCGATGTCCGAATCTCCAGGTCTTTTTTCTTTATTGCCATCTTCTATTATAAGGGCGTGAAATTATCTAATCTACACGAGAAAATTAAGATGTGAATTGGAATGGGCCGAAATTGTATCGACTTTAGCATTGCCTAATGCTAACCACACGCCATTACATCTGTTTTTGTCTTACAACTGGCATGCTATCGGGCTTACAACATAGATGTACGACCCAAAATAATTTGGTGCGCAGCGCACATGGTGTTAGTGATGCAGGTGGCAGCTGTAGCCGTGATGTTGATTACCAGCTAACAATAGTTATGTCATATTTAATTTCTTTCGGCTGTATCAATCCTTATATCTTTATTGCATGGAACGTAGCGACAACTTTGCTGTAGTAGGTATTGGTGCATCGGCGGGTGGCTTGCAGGCATTGCAAACTTTTTTTGAGAACATACCTGCCGATACCAACATTGCATTTGTCGTGATTGTTCATATTCCGCGCCAGCCCACCAGCAACCTGGATCAAATACTGTCGCGCACCTGCAAGATACCTGTAAGCAGGGTAGATGTAAATACGAGAATAGAGCCGGGCAATATTTATGTTATCATTGAAGGCTATTACCTCCTGTCGGTAGATGGCAGCCTGGTATTGATGAAGCGTGATGAGCATGACAAGATCAACAAAGCGGTCGATGTATTTTTCGATTCACTGGCGCAGGACTTTCAGTCGCGTGCTGCTGGCATTGTGCTATCTGGCACAGGTACCGATGGTGTTGAAGGTGTAAAGGCCATTGAAGCAAGAGGCGGTTTTGTGATGGTGCAGCAGCCTGACACTGCACGTTTCGACGGAATGCCTATGTCTATTATCACGTTCGACCATCCCGATATTATAGACACTCCTGAAAATCTTGCTGAGTTTATTGTAAGCTACGGCAAGCAGGTAAGCTTTGGTGGCAGGAAGACTGGGTGATACATATCCACTAAATGATGTAAAAGGTATTATGCTTAGACATCAGGTGTTTTGCAGGGTTCCGAAATAAGGCGAGGTTGCAGCACGCTTCTTAAGGTTTTATTAGTCAACTATGGAAAAATAGCAAAATCGCGTAAGTGATTTAATGCCTTTTGCCAAAAAACTATCGCTGCATAATTGAATGCAATTTTTATGGACTTTTGCATTGCATCCAGCATTACTATGGCGCAGAAATATAGCAAGGAGTGGTTAATAGAAAACTATGAGCAAAACGAACTTCTAAAGTACCTGTACTTCTGGGGGCATACACCAGCCAAAACAGGTTTCATAGATAAGTCCTGCTTTAGCCAATGGTACCCCGCTCCTTTTGAGGTGGATGGTAGGGTATATAAAACCGCCGAACACTGGATGATGGCGAAAAAAGCGCTGCTGTTTGGTGATGAATCATCTTATGATAAAATAGTAGATTGTAATAAGCCAGGCGAAGCCAAAGACCTTGGTAGGCAGGTACTAAACTACAACGAAGACATATGGAAACAGCACCGCTACGATATAGTGAGGACGGGCAATATTCATAAATTTCAGCAGCACACTTCACTCGCTGACTTTCTGCTAGCCACGGATAAGCGTATCCTTGTAGAGGCCAGTCCGGTAGATGCTATATGGGGAATAGGATTATCGAAAGACAGTGCAGATATTGACTACCCTAATAAATGGCGCGGGCTTAACCTGCTGGGCTTTGCACTTATGGAAGTGCGCGATATCCTGGCCCGATAATCGGCATTGATAAAAGGCCGAGTAGTTCCCCATCCCCGGGAGTCTATGTCAGGGAAGGGGATGGCTACTCAGCATATTTTTAACAACCACCGTGCATCTGTACCTTGCCATCTTTGCCAAAAACAATGGTTTGTGAGAAGAGTACCGGTACGGCACTTCCTTTGTGATAGCCCGGCTGCCACTGCGGCATGTTCCTGATCACGCGAAGTGCCTCGGCATCGAGCACTGCATGTTGAGATGACTGTAATACATGCGGATCGGTGATAAAGCCGTTGGCATCAACCGTAAACTGAACGGTACACATGCCATTCATGTTCGATCCTCGTGCGGCTTCAGGGTAACGGAGATTGTTCTGCATCCATTCAGTCAGATCTCCTTTAAAGCGCGGCATATCGCGCACCGACACGAAAGCGATGCCACCTGCCGGTAGCAGTCGCACTTCTCCGTCCTGTACGGCGATGGTCTGCTTGTAAGGCTTAGCATCTGCGGTTTCTGTAGTGGTATCCGTTCGCGATGCAAAACTTGTAGCGGTCGATTCTTTTACCTGCAACAGCAGTACCCCGCAAGTAAAGACAGCAGTTAATACAGTGGCAGCAGTCAACAGTCTGCCTTTTGACGAAACAATTGTTTTTTGCAGCATCATAACGCGGCGTTTTAAAGGGTGATGAAAAAAGGAATGAGTTATATGCAAGGGCTGCATCCTGCCAAGCGCATGTGATAGCAGTACCAATACATAGTCGGAAGTGTCGACATTGTTACTGGCAATATGGTCGGCTTCAAATTCGTGCACCATCTTCAGCTCACGCCCCAGCATCCAGTGGGCAGGTGATATCCAGCAGCAGACATGCATCATTTGTAATAGCAGAGAGTCGTAGCGATGCAGGCATTTTATATGGGCCAGTTCATGCTGTACGATAATGTCATCAACATGCTGTGATGGAAAGAATATCATTTTACCAAGGGAGCCGGGACCAATGCCAGTGTTAGTAAGGATATTGTAGCCGCTAGTCGATACGCGAGATGCCTTGCTAAGCTTGTGATATAACCGACTGTATGCCGCTATATATACAAGCCCAATCGATATACTGACAGCTAAGTAGCACAGCAGAAAGACGTCATCAAGCAGGATTGACGTTGTCGTATTCTCGGTCGGTGCAGACGATACAGATACAATTGGTAAAGACACCGCTTGCATGGGGATAGGGGACTGCTCTGCAGATACTATATGTATGAACGGCAGCACGAGCGGCAGCACCATGCTTAATAGCACGTATATGCGGCTGAAACGGTACAGTGAGCTATTGCGCCATACGACATAGTATATGCCCAGCATGATAGCAGCATACATACTTACCTTGATAAAATAGAGCAGTAAATCCATAGGTTACTCCTTTTTCTTTTTTACGGCTTTAAGAATGCTTTCAAGTTCGGCAATGTCCAGATTCTTATTGGCTACGAAAAACGATACCATATCGATAAATGAGCCATCGAAGTAGTTTTTTACTACTTGCAGAGTGGTTCGTGCACGATAATCTTCCTTCGATACCAGCGCGCGGAATCGGTTTGCATTGCCCATTGGTTCTATCTCCACGATGCCTTTTTCGGCCAGTATTTTCAGAATTGTGTTCACTGTATTGGCGTGGGGCTTCGGGGCTGGCATGGCGCTGATGATGTCTCTCACAAATGCAGCCTCGTATTGCCAAAGGGCTTTCATTACCCGTTCTTCGGCTTTGGTCAATGGCTGTTGTTCTTTTTTCTTCTGCGACACGTTTTACTAATTGTTTAGTAAAGCTACTAGCTATTTAGTAAAAACAAAAAATATTTTATGTGATCGTTGTGGGAAGTGTTCGGGAAGGGGGTGAAAGAGCACCTTAATTTTATAGTTTTGAACAAATTATACAGATGTTTCGAGGCCTATTTTCAATGCTTATTACTGTATTGGCGTTTAGCAGTTGCGGCAAAAAGGACAAAGAACCTGTAAAAACAGGGCCTGCCCCAGTTGTGTACAACGACCCGATAGATACGACTGTTGGCGTTTACATGGGAAACATCATTTTCACCTACCGCAGTATTGTGGGAGATTCTATGTCCTCCATCATTTCAGATAGCGGCGGTATCTATCCTGATGTTATTATGGTCACCAAACTGGATGTGACGCATTTCGAGCTATCTCTGCCCGATGGGTTTAAGATCGATAAAGATTCGCCGGTAAGATTCGACTACAATCCCGCTAATACTTACATAAAGACAAGATCCAGCGCAACTAATGGAAACGATACCATCTGGCTGCAATATTTTTGGCCCGACAGCATCTTCATAGAAACCCGTATAGGCGCGTCATCCACGGAATCGCATCGCTGGAGCCGCCATTACCAATTTACAGGTAAAAAGTAGTAATTAGCGTGACTGACGACATAATACTATATGCCTGCATCTTGTTTTGTTTTATGCTATGCATATTGGTATCGGTATATCACAAAAAAGCAGGAATAATAAACCTTTCTCTATTTGCCACGTATAACGTTGGCTTACATTATTTGCTTTTAAATAACGACAAGAACGGGTCTTCATTTGTATGGTGGTTATACCTCGTAGTCATCACTTTAGCCCATATAGTATTATTGGCAGTGTTACTTATAAGGCGCATTGCTAATACACCACCTAAGAAATAAGGCTGATATGAATGAAATTGCAGTGTGGGCCGTAATCGCGGGAGTTTTTTTCCTTTCTAGCGTCGTACTATTCTTCATTAGCATCGTTCGCAAAATTATTCGCGTTATATTGCTTTCAGTAGCGTTGTTGTTTGCCAGCATCGGCGCAGGTGGTTGCGCAGCATACCTTGCCATCAAAAGATCACACAAGGAGCTACCAGTTAGACTCAAAACGCTAACTGATGATGATGTGATAACGTTCTATTCTATCACCAGCTTAGTAGTTGCCACACCTTTGGCCGTATGCAACTTCACAAGATAAAAGCCCTTAGTAAGCGCTTCCAGGTTCAGGTTCTTGCTGTTGTAGCCATTGTACACCTTCCAGTCTTGCGAATACATTCTCTTACCGCTCAGGTCCAGCACTTCTATTACAACATTTTCGGTAGCTGCCGTATTGTAGGTAATGGTGGTAGTGCGTGCAGCGGGGTTAGGGTACAGCTCATAGCGTACTTTATTGTCTGCCACGTCTTCTACACTATTGGTTTGCCAGGCTTTTTTTACTGCTGCATAGGCGTTCACTTTACCGTTGCCCCAGTTGTTATTGCCGCCTGCGGGTATAGCGCCTGTATAATTATCTTTTATAGCAGTGGTATTCAATATGTCCATTACCTGTTGCGGGCCCATCTTAGGGTTAGCCTCCAGCATCAGCGCTACAATGCCTGCCACCGCGGGCGACGACATAGAAGTGCCGTACAGCATAGCAAATGGGTATGTTTTGCTGAATTGTGCAAATGTATATAAGGCTACTACATAGTCGTACCGCGCACCTGCAGCCTGGAATTCGCCATCGTATGAGCTTACCGCGGAACCCAACATAAAGCCAGGGCCTGTGATGTCGGGCTTCACTCTGTTATCAGCGGCAGGCCCGCGGCTCGAAAACGGAACGAGGTCGCCTTTGGCTACATATCCGCCCAGCGACTGCGTTAAGCCATTTACATTTTTAAAGCCTGTTTTGGATGCGTAAGCGCCAACCGAAATGGCCGATTTGGAAGAGGAGATATCGCTGAGGGTACTGGTATTGTTGCCATTAGTAGCCCATGAAAAGCCATGTGCCGTAAGTGTGCTATAGTAACCTATTGTGTTGTGCACAAAGCCTGTCCACATATTTATGGCACCGTCTGTGCTGCTCACTGATATGCAAATGCTATCTGCCACTTTGCTCCTGAATTCGATCATCAGCCTTGGCTTACCGTTAAACTCTGCTGTAGAGGTCATAAAATCGACAAAGCAAGTATCCATATTGCTGCCTATCATATATTCGCTATGTGTCAGATCGTCGAGGCAAATGAATCCTGTGCTGTCAATGAATCCTCCTTTACCATATAGCTTCACCTTCGTGCAGAAGGACTTACCCTGCTGGCCCCACATATCCAGCCAGGTAATCTTACCAATGGGCGTTGCCTCTATATTTATAAATGTGGACACTACCGTGTCGGTGGCGGTGAATGATTTGCGAATGTGCATGTTCTGCTCTCCGTTATTGCCCGCCGAGGCAGAGAATATCTTTCCTGTACCTGTAAGGTTGTCGCACGCCACACTAAATAGCGAGCTGCCATCGCGCGGACCAACCGGGCCGCCCCAGCTAAGGTTGGCAACAGCAGGCTTACCTACCGATGCGGCATAGCTGTATATGTAGTTCATACCATCTACGATGTCTGATGCACCCGTATTCGCCCATTGGCTTTTAGCGGGTGTAATGCCTACAAATACAAGGTCAGACTGATAGGCCATACCCCGGAACCTCCGGTTATCAGTGCTGCCGCCGAAGCCGGAGCCACCGGCAATGCCGCCGACGTGCGTACCATGGCTACCGTCGTTATCGCGGCCTTTGGCCCATATGTCGTTCTGCGTCGTCAGTTCACTGCCGTATGAAAATCCGGCAGGTGCCGTTCCTGTCGATTTCTGCTCCCATACTTTCTTTACCCTGTACTTGGTACCCGTACTGTCGAAGAATACAGGGTGCGTATAGTCAAAGCCCGCATCGATAATGCCTACGACTACACCACTACCCGTAAAAGGGTAGAGCAGATCGATACCGATGTGTACCGAATCAACTTTTGTGGTTTTGCGCGCTTCATCAAGGGTACGGTAGTTGGGTTCGTCCAGCTGTATGTACGTAATGCTGTTTATCTCCGTCAGCTGCTTTACTTTATTTACTGGCACCTGCGCCGTCCAAACCTCGCCCGCGCGTGTACCTATGCGCGCGCCTATCGCTTCGATAGCGCTCATCGCGTTCGATTCTTTGGCTTTGTTCACTTTGAGCAGTGCCGAAATGTATAAGTTCCCGGCATTATCCTGCTTATACACATGCCTGTAAGAAGACCTGGCGGCATCAGCAGCGCTTTGCTGCAGGTAGAGCTTTGTAAAAGGCGATAACCTCGGCTTCGTCTCCTCATACTTTTGTGCGATAGCCGGTAAAGACAAGCCAATGCACATCATAAAGTAAAGCGCCTTCTTCATAAACAGTAGTTTGCTTAAAGTTATTGATTATTCCGGTATCGAATAGTTTGAATACTATCTTTGACCATCGAGTAAGATATGGCTCAAGATGTATCATTTTTCGGCAAGCCTCGTAATCTATTCCTGATAGATGGCGCTGGAGCTTTATTGTCGGCTGTGCTATTGTATACGCTCGCTATTCACGACGTTACCGGAATGCCGTCGAAAGTAATGTATACACTTGCAGGTATAGCGACCGTCTTTGCTGTTTACTCTTTAAGCTGCTTTTTTATGGTGCGGGAACGGTGGCGGGCCTTTATAAAGGAAATTGCCGTAGCCAACCTGCTGTATTGTTTGCTTACAGCTGCACTATCGGTATACTTTTTTCCCAAGCTTACACCATTAGGCATTGCCTATTTCTTAGCCGAAATGGTAGTGACGGCGATATTGATATGGAAAGAGCTGGAAGCTGTACGCAAAATTGTCGCATAGCTTCCAGCAAATAATATTCTATTACACAGGTAGGGGCTACCTATATTGTTTCGGTCAGCTTAAAGCCGTTTGGCAGGTTTCTCGTGTCCTGCTCCTTCATTACCTTGCTGCTCTGGATGATCACCATGAAAGGAGTATCGGGGTGCTTCTCTTCGAGTTGCTCCATTACCTCCGCTTTCAGCCTGTCACGCCCTGTGTCTTCGGGGTCGGTGCTATACATGGTTTGTGCGCCTTTACCAATATGTTTTCCTTCAGAAACGATAAGGTACTCGTAGCGGAATGCGATTATGTTAGACTCGTTTGCCATCGGGCGAAAATAATAAAACCTCCCATAAAATAGGTATATGAAAATTCTTTTTCTGTGTTCGTAGTTTGCCCAAAATTTGGTATATAATAAGTAAAGGCTCCGCATCGGGAGCCTTTACTTATTACTTTATCAGGAATCTTATTGCTTGCTGAACTTCTGATGGAAGGTATTAGCTCCATCCTGTACCTTCAGTATATACATACCACTTGCCAGGCGGCTTACATCCACACCGTTTGTATCATTACTGAATTGTGCCATCACCTTACCGGTCATATCACAAACTGTTGCGGTAAAATCGGCTGACTGTGTTCCAGCGATGAATAAGCGGTCGGTAGCAGGGTTAGGGTATATTTTAATGTTGCTGTTAGCCGCTATATCATTTACGCTAACAAATGCTTCCGGTAAAGCCATCAGTGGTCCGCCCATTGCCGTAGCAAAATACAGTCCGAATTTGCTGCCATTATTGTTCACGGTCGAGTCGTGGAAGCCTGATGCTAATATTACACCGGCTTGGCCGGCAAATGGAGTAAAGGTAGGGCTGTAGCGGTGCAGAAACCCACCGGCAGCATCTGTAAGATGGACGATGGACGTAACCGTTGCAGGCAGAGGCAAATAACTGCTGAACTGGCCATAGGCAAGGTCATTAACAATCACTGTACCGTTTCCGTTCTGTATATCGAATACAGGTGCATCCGTGCTTCCATGAAATACAGTCACATCTACATTGTTATTATTAGAACCTTCTTCTTTCCCATTCTCTTTGAGCGAGAAGGTCATTGGTCTCATTGGAGTATAGCCGGTGCTATTGCTCCTGATACCGCTCATCACACCGATATAGTTTTTCTCAGGATCAAGATAAAGGTCAGCGCTAAAAAAAGTATCTGCTACCGTATTGCTGTTTGCCGGTGCTACGCCCAGTGTCATATTAGATTGGGCAGGTATGTCAATAAAAGGTGATGCAGTGCGGAACGGTACGTTGGCAAATGTAAGAGAGTCGCCAAAGTATACATCTACCAGTGATGCATTGAGATCGGCGCTGTTATGTATTAGTTGTATACGGGTCATGTCAGAAGTGGTCGGCACGAACTCCATAACCTGGCCGGTTGATGTGACAGCAATAAATGTCAACGGTGCGCCATTCCGGTTTGCGCCGGGGTTAACAAAACCAGTAGGCATAGCTACAATAGCCCTGCCGGCAAACGGCATCAGATTAAAGTTGTGCGAGCTGATCGTTTTGCTGCCGGAGGGATTAGTAATGCGAAGTACACGCTGCGCAGGCGGAGGCAGCATACTCGGAAAAGCCTTATATCCCGCCGCAAATGAACTGAAGCTACGATTGTCATCTACAATTTCGGCTCCCACTCTAAAATCGCTTTGTGGTAGATCGGTACTGCCATGTGCAAAAAGTATTTCCGTTTCCTGCGAATTGGCAGCAACGTCCTTAGCTCCGGTGTATATATCGACCCTGATAGGTACTGCAGGCGAGTAACGCGCCTGGTCTTTTGTACCGTTCAATATTAATATATACTTATTGCCTGAAGTAAAGGTGGTAGTGATCTGTTTGAACGTATCGACAGGATACACGCCATCATGCTTGGCAAACGATATGACTACCGGGGTGTTGGTCTGAGAAATTGTACTTAAGGCCGTCGCGCCTTTATACATCAGGTCGTTTGCCTGCGGATTGCCGTTAAAGTAAACATCTACCATATCGATGGTAGAGTCGGGCGAGTTATTGATGATCTGCACTTGTGCCGGCTGGGCAAAAGAAGTAAATGCAGCGGCTGAAATAATAGAGGTAAGTAAAAATTTCTTCATCAGTTTTGATTGTTTAATTAATTAACGAGGGTGGTTAAACTGACAGGGCTAAACCCAAATCTAATGATTTCAGGTCGTTATTTAATCATCTGGTCAAACTTTAGCCGATTAGCTGATTTAGCCTAAAATTGGTAACTTCAAAGGGTAAATCCCAGTTCTACATCAACGCTATCGCGTAATGACAAAAAATACCGGAAAAGGAGTGGTGTGTAAATACAGTCTTTTTATAATTTATATACTTGCAGCAGTAGCTGCTACCGCGCAACCCAATGCACCGAAAATATACCTGAAGAAGCAAACGCTGTCACCTGCTGCCGATGCCAAAGCCTGGACAGTAACTAGTCAGGCCAAGGGTTTGGTTGGACACCAGCAAGTACTTATTCAATTTTCTGTACTTCCTAATGCCAGCCAAAAAGAGCTGTTGCAATTGAATGGGGTAATGCTGGGCGATTATGTGCCTGATAATACTTTTATATCTGTAATAAGTAACACGCTATCTCCGCAGCTCATCGAAAGCTGCTCGATAAGGAGTGTAGTGCCCATGCAGGCCGAATGGAAGACGGATGAGGGTTTATCAATGTATAGTACCGGCGATTACGGCAACGTGGAGGTGCAGCTATCTACAATTGGGGTGGAAACGCAGGACGTGCAGAAAATGATTGCGGAACTGGGTGGACAGATAACCAAAAAAAGTTCTTCCGGACTTAAGTCTTATTCGATAACTATACCAAAAGCTAACTTGCTAAAATTGGCTGCCTGGTATGGCACATCTTATGTCAATCCCTTACATGAAAATGTACCGCTCAATTTTGAATCGAAAACCGCCACCCGCAGTAATGTGGCTTTTTCGCCTGTAAGCAACGGCGGTTACGGACTTTCGGGAAAGGGCGTTGTGGTAGGTGTGGGTGATAATGTATCGGGCATAACGCATGTGGACCTGAAAGACCGGATCATCAATTATAACCCTGCTTCGTACACCAACCACGGCGTCCATATCAACGGTATCGTTGGGGCTGCGGGCATCATCGACCCTAGAGGTGAGGGGCAGGCACCCAAAGCTACACTCGTAGACCATTTTTATAGCCAGGTGTGGGAGCAAACGCCTGCCATGTTCGAAGCACATAACATGACCATCACCAACAACTCGTACGCAGCAGCGATTGGCGATTGCAGATACTCAGGCACGTACGACATCATATCGCAGGAGCTGGATAAGATGACCTTGCAGTATAACCAAGTACTGCACGTGTTTGCCGCGGGTAATGATGGCAAGCTTAATTGCAGCCCATACCCCGCAGGTTTTGCAACGGTGACGGGAGGTTATCAGCCAGCTAAAAACAATATAGTTGTTACCAGTACCGATAAACAATTTGTAAATGCTATAGACGGTTCTCGGGGCCCGGTAAAGGATGGCCGCCTGAAGCCGGAGATAACAGCCGTAGGGGTAGATGTAATGTCGACCACGCGTACGGACGCCTACCTGGTTTCGGGTGGTACCAGCATGGCTTGCCCCGGTGTAGCTGGTGGACTGGCTTTATTAACCGAACGATACAGGCAGATAAACGGTGCAGTAAACCCAAGGGCGGATGTACTAAAGACCGTACTGCTAAACGGCGCTATAGATATAGGCAACCCCGGCCCCGACTATCGTTTTGGTTTTGGCTTCATGAACATACAGCGTTCACTACGGATGCTGGATGGTAATACCTACACCACTAAGACGATAAACAACAGCGAAGAACAAACCCTAACCATCAATGTACCGGCAGGTACGGCACAACTGAAGGTGATGCTCTGCTGGCACGACCAGCCGGCCAGCCCTACCGCTGCCAAGCAATTGGTAAATGACCTGGACCTGGAAGTAATGGAGCCTAACAGCACGCTGCATCGTCCGCTGGTACTCGATGCTACTCCGGCAAATATTTTGAAGAACGCTACCGAGCAGGCAGATAGATTGAATAATACGGAGCAGATAGTAGTAGATGCACCGCAGCCGGGCAGCTATACCATTGCTGTGAAGGGTTTCAATATACCCACTGGTGCGCAGGACTATGTGGTAGCATACGACTTCGTGCCGGCAGGTATCAAGATCACTTACCCCGACTCTAATGCACAGGTAAAATCGGGCGACCGGTTGATGGTGTACTGGGATGCGAAGGACACTATGGCTACGTTTTCGCTGGAGTATTCAACAGATAACGGCGATAGCTGGACAATGATAGATGATAATATTCCCGGCAATCGCCGTTATCACAAATGGGAAGTGCCTGCATCGATAAATTCTGCTGCTTGCAGACTGCGATTGATACAGAAAAATACGGCGTCTAATACATCACCGATGTTTATTGCCACTAAACAGCCTGCCCTAAAGCTAAGCACCGACCAGTGCCCCGGCTATATGAACTTTGAGTGGGAGGCTGTGCCTAACGCCAATGCTTACGAGATATTGAGGAAAGTTGGTGCCAATATGGAGCCGGTTGATACCGTAGATAACAACACTACAGCGTACACCTTTGGCGGGCTGGCGCTGGATAGCTTTTACTTTGCAGCTGTGCGCCCCATGGTAGATGGTAAAGCTGGCTACCGAAGCATGGGCATATACCGCAAACCCAATGATGGCAATTGCAAGAATCCGGCATCGAATGGCGACCTTATGATACAGGCTGTGGTAAGCCCATCGGGCGGCAGGAAGCTGACCAGCACCGAGCTAAAAGCAAACGATACGCTGACGCTACTACTGCGCAACCTGGATGATGCCTTTCATAACTTCTATCGCGTATCATACAGCATCAACAACGGCCCTTGGACATCACAGATCTTACATACTCCGCTTGAGCCAAATGCTACCAAAGAACTTAGCTTCACAGGGCTTGACTTGTCTGCCGTAGGCACTTACACAATAAAGGCTGCGGTAGAGAATATGGATATTGCCGATCCGCAGCATGGTAATGATACAATTACACGTGTGTTCCGCCATCTGAGCAATAACGCTATCGACCTGGCTACGCCGTTTACTGATGATTTTGAATCGCTCGCACCGATCGAGACTTTCTCAGATAGTGTTGGGCTGTCCATAAATGATCGCTGGGATTACTTCAATGCCAACGACACGGGAAGGCTAAGAACATTCGTAAATAAGAACATCACTATCGGTGGTAATCGGTCGGTAAGCCTCGATGCAGTGAAGCATACCGCCATTGGAAGCCAGAATGCATTCATCGGCACTTTTAACCTTAGCAACTACGAGGTGGCAGGTAAGGAGGTAAGGATCGACTTTGACTACATACTGCACGGACAACCAAGCCTGCCGAAGGACAACGAAGTAATGGTAAGAGGCAGCGATACCAACACTTGGCAGCGGCTGTTTGTATACAATGCCAATAGCCTGAACGTTGGAGAAGTGCAGAAGTCGGGCAGCATTTCCATTAACGATGCGCTGTCGCGCTGGCGGCAGTTGTTCTCTACCAGCACCCAAATAAGGTTTGCTCAGAACGATGTATCGGTGATAGGCAACCGGGACTACGGCCGTGGCCTGACGTTCGACAATGTGCGCATCTATACGGTAGAAAACGATATGCAGCTGTTGCAGATAGTAAGCCCGGAGATCATTAGTTGCGGCTTGGCAGTAAGCGCGCCGCTTACCATTAAGATATACAACAGTGTAAACAACGACCAGTCGAATGTGCGGGTGTTTTACCAAATGGGTAATGGACAGGTGGTGAGTGAAACAATACCATCCATCAAAGGCAAGCAAACGATAGACTATACATTTAAGGCTCCGATGTCGATACCGACTTACGATATGTACACCGTATCGGTATGGCTGGCGGCCAACGGCGATACTTATAAGGAGAATGACAGCGTACTGAATTTTAAATTCCGCAATCAGCCAAAGGTAAATGGGTTCCCATACTTCGAAAATTTTGAAGCTAACAATGGCGGCTGGTATAGTGACGGGCCTAAGAACAGCTGGGAGTATGGTACACCGCAATCGGAAAAAATAAATGGCGCAGCCAGCGGCACTAAAGCCTGGAAGACCAACCTGGATGGCAATTACGCTACCAACGAAATAGGCTATCTGTACAGTCCTTGTTTCGACCTCTCGCAGTTGGCGAACCCTACGCTGAGGCTAAAAATGGCGTATGATATTGAGTACTGCGGTATCGTGTACTGCGACGCAGCCTACCTGGAGTACAGTATAGATGGCGCCAAGTGGGATAGGGTAGGCACCTGGAAAGAAGGCACCAACTGGTATAGCGATACGCTGTATGATATGTGGAGCCAGGAAGATAACACCATGTGGCACGAAGCCTCGACACCACTGCCTAAGCTAAAGGCTATGACGCGCTTCCGCTTCGTATTCACATCCGACCCGGGTAGCAACCGCGAGGGTATTGCCGTGGATGATATTGAGGTGTTTGACAAGAAGTTTATTATGTCCGAGCCGGGTATCGTCAGCGTAAGCCCTAATCCAACGCGCGATGGCAATATCAAGATAGGTTGGAATGCCTATGCGGGTACGGAGATGTCTATTGTCATAACTGACATATCGGGCAGGCAGGTTTTAAATACCAAAGTACAGGCTGAGGATGCATATACCGAGACAAAGATCAGCACACCAACGCTACAGTCGGGCATATACTTCCTGAATGCGCGCATTGGCGACAGGCGTTATGTGTATAAGATTGTATACCAGCGCAACTAGCGGTTGAGCAGTATCTTGGCATAGAACGATGGCTTGCGCAACTGGTCGCGCATGTCAAGGTCGGTGAACATACAGCTGATGGTTTTGCTGAGCGAGGGGCTTTTGTTGGCCTTGTTCACTACAAAGTTGAACAGCCATGGGTAGCGGCACAAGCGTTGCAGGGTAGCGCTTATCTTCAGTTCATCACCTATGCGCTTATACAGCACATCGTCGTACTGCTCTTTCAGGAAGGCTCTGTCGTACTGATTTTGTCGTACCGCTTTTTCGATAGCATAAGCTGCCAGCATGCCGCTGTAGAGTGCGTTACCAATACCTTCACCGCTAAATGGGTCGATAAGGCTTGCTGCATCACCCGTCAGCACGAAGTTATCGCCTGATATAGGCAGCTGTTCCATCCCCATTGGCAGGCCCCAGCCCTGTATCTTGTCCAGCAAGGTAGCATTCTTAAACCTGTGTTTTATGTTTGGATTAGTTTTGAGAGCGTGCAGCATCTGCTCCCGCAGGTTTATCTTCTTAGAGCGTATGCGCTCTGAAAGTATACCTACACCTACATTCACTATGCCATTCGGCATAGGGAATATCCAGAGGTAGCCCGGCAGCATCTCGGGCAGGAAGTGCAGCTCAATGAAGTTCTCTTTGTGCATGCCCGTAACGCCCGTGTAATAAGCGCGTAGTCCTACGGCATAGGCTTTAGCCGAGTTATTATCATTCATGAAGCTCTTACGCACGATACCCTTATCGCCATCGGCGCCAACGATGAGCGGAGCGGTAACCTCATAAGTATCTTCCCCTTTAGTAAAGGTTACAGTTACAATATCATTCTCCCGGTCAATATTCTTTACCGCCGATTGCTGAAAGATGGTGGTGTGTTGCGATGGCAGCTTATCGAACAGGAAGTTATCGAATACCATGCGCGGCGTAGTGAAGCCCGGCGCTTGCTCGCCCGGTATCCTGTTGGGGTTATAGGCAATATCTAGCGACTTGCCATTGGGCGCTACGAACACAATACCGTGGCTGGGCATGAACTTTTCCTCGCTGGCAAATATCTCTTTCAGCCATTCGGGGTTGGCCTTTCTCAGTACAAAGGCTGTTTTACCGCTACAGGCATCGCCACATACCTTATCCCTTGGGAAGGTCTCTTTCTCTATGATAACGTGGGGTATACCTGCCTGTGTAAGGTAGATAGATGTTCCTGCTCCTGCGGGTCCTGCTCCTATAATGATAACCTTGGTATTGATCTTATGTAACGCCATGAAAATGCTGCAAAGCCCCAAATTTAATGGCTAAACTTTACATCTCTTGTTTTTTCGGGAAGGATACCTAAATTTGTTGGGTATATACCTAATTTTATTAGGCGTTAGTATGAAGAACACAGAAACAGGACCGGTAGTGAAGGGTAGCTTGGCTACCATAGTGCTAAAGCTGCTGGAGCAGAACGACCGTATGTATGGTTATGAGATAACCAAAGTAGTGCGCGAAATGACAGACAATAAAATGGCCATTACAGAAGCAGCTCTGTATCCGGCCCTGCACAAGCTATTGGAAGAGGGATTGCTGGAGACTACTACCGAAACCGTAGACGGCAGGCGGCGCAAATACTACACGCTTAGCAAAAAAGGCAAGACCGAAACGGCCGACCGGGTAAACGCCTTGCAGGAGGCTTTAATATCAGTGCAAATACTTTTAAACACAAAACTATCACATGGATAAGGTGACACTTACTAAAGAGCAACTGAAGGTATTGGTAAAGTTCATACACTCGCGCGGCTTCCGCGAGCCTTCGATGGTGATGGACATACTGGACCACTTTGCCTGTAAGGTGGAAGAAAAGATGCAGGCTACACCATCTATCGCGCTGGAGCAGGCCATGCAAGACGCGCACCGCGACTTTGGCGTAAGTGGATTTAGAAACCTGGCAGCATCGCACCAAGGGCAGTTTGAGACGAGGCAAAGAAGAGTGTTCAAAAAGAATGCAAGAGACCTGTTGGCAAACATCCCATTTGTGTTTGGTGTTGGCTTGTTAGCTGCTGCCTATTATAAAGGTCATATGTGGGCAGAGCTAAATAACGTGACTTTACTTTGGGGTACAAATGTGTTCTCAATAGGTCTCTGGCTGGTGTTTGTTGTTGGAACGACTAAATTAAACGGGGGACTTCCGAAACGATATCTTAAGACAAGTACGGCAGATGGTTATACAACCAGTATGTGGTCGTGGATTGGCTTTGCACTCTTCTTTACGACGGTGCGTCTTTCTCCTGACCTGACAGGTGCAGGGCAAATGCCTGCCGCTTACACTACACTGGTGCTGGTATACCTGGTCTTTTACTTTGCGGTAGAGTATAAAACCATCAATAAGCTCTTTGAGAACTACCAGGATTTGGAGCACATGCTCCTCGAGCTGGAACAATAATGAGAAACGCCCCGGATCATCCGGGGCGCTCTGCTGAATATGATATCTCAAAGTTATTTTACCATATACATTACCTCTTTTACGAGCTTTACGGTACGAGGAATATCTGGCAGGTATGCAGCCACCAGCGTTGGTGCGTAGTGCATGTTGGTATCTGCTGATGTGATGCGGCGTATCGGCGCATCCAGGTAGTCGAACGCTTCTTTCTGCACACGGTAGCTGATCTCGGAAGAGATGCTGGCAAATGGCCATTGCTCTTCTACTATTACCAGGCGGTTTGTTTTCTTTACCGATTCAACGATTGTTTTCCAGTCGAGCGGGCGGATGGTACGGAGGTCTATCACCTCTGCTTCAATGCCTTCTTTAGCCAGTTCGTCAGCAGCACCCAGCGCTACCTTCATCATCTTGTTATAAGATACGATGGTTACGTCTTTGCCCGGGCGTTTTATGTCGGCTTTGCCTATTTCAATGATGTATTCTTCTTCCGGTACTTCGCCTACATCGCCATACATTACCTCGCTCTCCATAAATATTACGGGGTCGTTATCGCGTATAGCAGCTTTAAGCAAACCCTTAGCATCGTATGGGTTCGATATCGATACTACCTTGATGCCCGGGATATTAGCAAACCAGTTTTCAAAAGCCTGTGAGTGCTGTGCACCCAGCTGACCGGCCGAGCCGTTAGGTCCGCGGAAAACGATAGGACAATTGAACTGTCCACCGCTCATCGACAGCATCTTAGCGGCATGGTTCAGTATCTGGTCGAGCGCCAGAACGGCAAAGTTCCAGGTCATGAACTCAATGATAGGACGTGTGCCGTTTGTCGCTGCACCGACGCCTATGGCCGCAAAGCCAAGTTCGGCGATAGGTGTATCTATCACACGCTTAGGGCCAAATTCGTCCAGCATACCCTGGCTTACCTTATAGGCGCCATTGTACTGGGCTACTTCTTCACCCATCAGGAATACGCTCTCATCCCTGCGCATCTCTTCTTCCATTGCTTCGCGGAGTGCCTGACGGAAAGGTATCGTACGCATAAATATCTAAAAGTGTTTATTTGTTGTGGTTCTGAGTAAAATGCGGGTAAAGATAGTAATTAACAGACTTATTTTTCAGCCGGCACAAAGCTAACTGTACTGGTGAGCCCGTCTTCGTTAAATTTCAATTTCAGATGCTTGTCGGTCAGCTCTTTTACCTCCATCAGTATTTTGGCACCGGTGCCCTTCATCTTCATTTCGTCGAGTATCAGCACACCTTCATCATCAAAATACCAGTTGGCTGAATCTACCTGTCCGCCAAAATTCATGTTCACCACGCCATCCTTACGGAAGTTGAACCAGGTATTCTTTACCGCCATATCCTGCGCTTGTTTATATCCTTCAAACTCTGCCCTTATGGCTTGCCTGCCGCTATCTATATTGGTGAAGCCATACAGCTGCATATTGGTAGCAGCATCGGTATGGGTGCCGAAGGTGTCTATGAACACGGCTTGCTCCTTCAGTTTTTGCTCCAGCTCTAGGTTTTCGAGGCTGGTAGCCTGCCATTTTTTAGCTATGATGTCTTTCTTATCTTGTTTGCAGGAGGCAAAGCAGATTGCTGCAATGGCCAGCAGTAAAGTATATTTCATCAGGTTATTTTTTCAATAGCGCGCGGAAGTATTCTTTCCATTCCGGCTCTGTAAATTCTCTTTCCAGCAGATGAAAAACAGATTGGTCGGTAACGCGCGAGTAAGCTTTTTTCAATAGTGTATATCGCTCCGCATCGCTGCTCATAGCTCTTGCCAGCGTGCGCATCTGGTCGGTGCTGTAGCAGTTGTCCATCCGGCCGAGTACGTATCTCAAACGGTCGTCGCCAAAGCGCTCCGCTATCTTCTGTTCCAGTTCTATAAACTCGCTCTCTGCGATAGGCTCGGGACAATCACTGTTCACCACGATAATACGATTGCGTGGTTTCGATATGGTGCTGCCCGCAGTGCGTTCATTCTCCAGTGCAATGTTATCGAGAAACCTGGGGTCTTTTGCCGGTGCACTGTTACCCGTATTATTAGCGGGTGGTGTAACTGGAACTCCAGGAGCTGAGCCAACAGGCTTTGTTACTGGTGGGTCTCCCTTTGGTGTAGGTACCGGAGTAGGCGGTGGGGTAGGTGTACTTTTTACGGTCTCCGTTTTTGGTTTTTCTGCTGCCTTTTCTTTTACCTGTGCCTGTTTTACGGGCTTGGGCTGCTCCGTAGGCGGCGGTGTCACAATAGGTGCTGGTTTAGGTGCTTCCGGTTGAACG
This sequence comes from Sphingobacteriales bacterium, assembly GCA_004144175.1. GTDB lineage: Bacteria > Bacteroidota > Bacteroidia > Chitinophagales > Chitinophagaceae > Polluticoccus. The sequence continues at coordinate 155,401 of SEFT01000013.1, read as the reverse complement.
AATGTTTTGGCGGGTTCGGGTATGCGTTGCGATTTATTGAAGGTTGGCAACTGATCGTCGCTAGCGCTGTTGCCTGCTTGTAGGTATATCTTCTGATGAATATCGTAGAGCGAGAACGCATCACCTTTCTTCGTAAGCAAAAAGCCGCGGAAGCCATCCTCAGGTACCAGTACGGTAAACTTTACCGGCGGCAGGGTATGCTGCTGAAATAGTATCTGTAGATTAGCCGTACCCGGCGCCAGCTCCGATATGATGCTGTAGTTCTTGCCATAGCGCGGCAGCATATCATCCTCGTACTTTACATAGAAAGGGACGTCTATATCGCTCTGTATATAGATATAAGAGAACGACTCCTTCGTTTGTGCAACTACAGACTCAATGAAAAGCAGGCAGCACAAAAGCACTGCCGATATGTTCCTCGTTATATTCATGGTTGTTATTCCAGTTCAATAAGCACCGCGCCTTTTTCTACGGCGGTACGCTCATCTACTTTTATGGCCTTTACCGTAGCAGTGCCGGTTGCCTTCAATACGTTCTCCATTTTCATGGCTTCGAGTATCAGCAGTCCGTCGCCTTTGTTTATTTGCTGGCCCGGCTCTACCAATACCTTAAGTATCATGCCCGGCATAGGCGCTTTCACCGGCTCTATCTTTTGCATCGCCTTCAGGTCGAGGCCCATGCTTTTCAGCAGTTGATCTATGGGCTCTTCGATGGTTATCTTATGCGGCTGTCCGTTGATGCGGAGTGTCAGTTCTTTATTCTTAGTATCTACTTTTTCAACTACAGCAGTATAGCTTTTGTTATTATACAGAACGCTTATCAGTCCGTTGGGCTGCACCTGGGCATCCCAGTTTACGGCAGCATCGTTTACATGCCAGAGGCCATCCACGTTCGAAACCGTGAATGCATTACGTTCGTTTGTTGTGATTTGCAGCATGAAGGCTGGTTATTTTAAACAACAAAAATAATGATTCGGCACCGTAAAGCATATATTATATGAGCCGGGCCGATTTTACCCTGTAAAAGGGGATATGTTCTGAAGTGTTTAGTAGTATTTTTATCGCCACAATTCGAATAGAGTAATAAATGGCCATATATATCAACAGGTTGCATGGCGCGGCACTGCTTGCATGCGGTTTTCTTCTTTCATCGTGCGGTAGCGGTAAGCGGCTGGGTAGCAGGAGCGTAGCACTGGAGCCCATTACAGTGACGGCCAATAAGGCGGCCATGGAAGAGTACCGTGCATCCGCCACGAGAGTTTGGGATATTACACATACCACGGCGAAGCTGTCATTCAATATGAAGGAGCGCACTGCCGATGGTGCCGCCTGGATAAAAATGCGCCCTTTCTTCTATGCAACCGATACCATCGTGCTGGATGCAAAAGGTATGTTGGTAAATAAAGTGGCACTGGCGAACGACAGCAGCAGGATGCTGAGCTATGCCTACCGGGATAACCAGCTTTTTATAAAACTGGGTAAAACGTACACGCAGAACGATTCGCTGGAGCTGTATATAAGATATACCGCAATGCCCTACGGATCGCCGACAGGTGGCAGCGCTGCTATCAGCGACGACAGGGGATTGTACTTCATCAATACAGACAACAAGATACCCGGCAAGCCTGTACAGATATGGACGCAGGGCGAGACAGAATCAAACTCGCACTGGCTGCCGACAATTGACAAGCCAAATGAGCGGTTTGCCGTAAAGCTGGAATTAGCGGTACCCGATAGTTTTACAACACTTGGTAACGGCTACCTTGCTGCCGAAGCAATAGGCCCCAACGGGACACGTACCTATGTATGGAAGATGGACGATCCGATACAGCCCTATGCCATCATGTTTGCCATTGGTAAGTTTTCGGTAGTGAAGGATAGCTGGCGCGGTAAGGAGGTAAACTACTATGTAGAGCCGGAATATGAACCGTACGCCAGGCGGATGTTTCAGCATACGCCCGAAATGATGGAGTTCTTCTCGAAGGTAACAGGCGTGCCTTACCCGTGGAATAAATACAGCCAGGTGGTGGTGCGCGACTATGTGTCGGGGGCAATGGAGAACACCAGCGCTACGTTGTTTGGCGAGTTCATGAACCAGAACCACAGAGAAATGATCGATAAGGATTATGAAGATGTGGTATCGCATGAGCTATTCCACCAGTGGTTTGGAGATTACGTGACGGCTGAATCATGGTCGAACCTGACGCTGAATGAATCCTTCGCCACCTATGGCGAGCAACTATGGCGCAGATATAAATACGGTAAAGCTAATGCCGATGAACTGGCTTATGATGAGCTGCGCAGCTACCTGGGCCAGGCGGCGTATAATGATGCCACGCTGGTGCGGTTTCATTACGAGAGCCGCGAAGATATGTTTGACCGTATTTCATACCAAAAGGGTGGCGTAATACTCAACTACCTGCATGGCCTGATAGGAGATGAGGCGTTCTACAAAGCCATGAATATATACCTGACCCGCCATGCACTGCAACCTGTCGAGGCGCACCAGTGGCGTATTGCAGTAGAAGATGCAACAGGGCAGGACTGGAACTGGTTCTTCAACCAATGGTATTACCGCGGCGGCCACCCCGACCTGGATGTGCAATATGCCTACGATGACGCTGCACAGAAGCTAACTGTAACGGTAACCCAAAAGCAAAAAGAGCTGTACCGCCTGCCGCTAAAAACGATGATCGCTTATAGTGCAAGTGACAAGCGTATAGTGGACTGGGAGGTTAAATCGGCAAAGGAGACATTTACCTATCCCTACAAGAATGGGCAAAAGCCATTTGTAATGCCCGATGTGATGCATTGGCGGCCGGGCACATTGAAGGACAATAAGACCATGCAGCAGCTAGCCACCCAGTACAGGTACACCGATGACTACATCAGCAAATACATAGCGCTGGCGCAGACCTACAAGAAAACAGACGATACGGCTGCGCAGACCATCATCAACCTGGCGCTGAACGACACAATGGCTTCCCTTCGTGAAGGGGCGTTGCAAATGATGGCTACTGTGAAGAAAGATAACCTGAAAAGCAAGTGGCAGTCGCAGGTGCTGTATGCTGCCGAGCAAGACCCAAGCAGCAAGGTTAGGGCGGCAGCACTGTCGGTACTCGGCACCTGGAAGGTGAACAAGGCGCAACCTTTGATGGTAGCAGCTATTTCCGATAGCTCCTATGCTGTTGCGGGTGCAGCGCTTTCGGGGCTTACAACTATGAATAAAGACACCGCTTACATATTAGCAAAGGGCCTGATAAACACACAGCCAAGGGCAGAATTGCAAACGGCAGTAAACACTGCCATAGCCAAGCAAGGTAAAGCAGATGACGTGGCCATTTTTGAGCAGCAGATGTACCGGGTAGGTGGCTCACAGAGGATAATGCTCGCATCGTCGCTATCGGAATACCTGCAAAATACCAGGGACAGGCAGGCATTTGAAAAAGGGCTATCGGTGTTTAAGGTGCTTGTCGCGTCGGAAAGTATCAAGTCGTACAGGCTGGCAATCGGCAGCTATGTGTTCGAGGCAGCGGCTGATATGAAGGAGCAGATCGCTACATCGCGCACCAATATAGAGAAAGAGCAGATACAACAAAGGCTGGAATTACTGAGAAGTGCCGCTAATGATATCATAAAAGCAGAAACGGAAGAGCAGAACAAAAAGCAATATCAGTCGTACATGAAAAAGGTATTTGGGGCATAGGATTGGTATAGAGTAAAAACATCGAATTATCTTTATCCGTTATTCCATTGCTATGCGTACAATCATTTGCCTGCTTATATCCAACGTCTTTATGACCTATGCCTGGTACGGGCATTTGAAAAAAGACGTTACAGACATGCCTCTGCTGAAGCTGATACTTATAAGCTGGGGTATTGCCTTCTTCGAGTATGTATTTATGGTGCCTGCTAATAACGAGTTTGGCAAGATGGAGGGTTTCAGTCCGTTTCAACTCAAAACCATACAGGAGATCATTTCGCTGGCGGTCTTCTGCATATTTGCCATCTTCTTCCTGAAGGAGCCTTTCAAATGGAACTATGCGGTAGCCTTTGCGTTTATACTGGGTGCGGTGTATTTTATGTTTTATCCTTCGAAGTAAAGTATTTGGTTCCGGCGTCTTTCTTCGACTAGGTAGGAAATAATTATATGGAAAACTGGAGATTTAAGGCAAAAGCTGTTACGAAATACAACCCTCTGAATTATAATTCTGAGGGTTGTATTCATTGGATGAATGGATATCTCGTTCAGATATTGGAAAAAAGATTGATAGTATTACAAACACAATCCTTACAGAAGAACGGTACTTGCAAGTAGAGGAAAACTATATCAATGAAGCGAAGGCTTTTATAGGCGAGGTCGGTGCTAAAAAGATAGCAGTTCGCGAGTTGTATAAAATATCTGATGAAGATGATTTTGCCAAATGGAATGATAGTGACTTGTTTGACTTTTATGGTAGTTTAGTAGAAGGAGAATATGAGTGTTCCGCAATTGATATTATAATGAGGCTTGCGTTAAGAGAGTACGTTCAAGTCACAATTCAATTAATCACTCCGGCATTGGACTGCGCTATTCATTTTGGATATGACTACTATATGTATTTCGTTAGTGATGCCGTCGATTTTGCTAGCCTAAAAAATAAGCTAAGTCAATATCGGATTTTCGTTAGTTAATTCGCCCTGATTTGTGAAGAACACTAACATAACTATGCGGTACCATTTGTTTATATCTAGGGGCGTATTTATGTTTTATCCTTCGCACCACCATCAAGCCTCAGTGTGCGCAGCCTTGGCGCTTTAAGATAGGTAGCAGCTACAATCAATATCGTCATGCATCCACCGAAGACAACCGCCGGCACGGTACCCAGCCACTTGGCCGTAACGCCGCTTTCCAGTGCTCCAAGTTCGTTCGATGAGCTGACGAACATGGTATTGACTGCCGCGACACGCCCCCGCATCTCGTCGGGTGTGTACAGCTGAAGGATAGTGGAGCGTATGATGACGCTTACAGAGTCGAACATGCCACCAAGCAAAAGCATCGCAAAGGAAAGGGCAAAGTTGGTAGAGATACCAAACACAATAGTGGTTACGCCGAATAGGGCAATACTGGCCAGCAGCTTTAGCCCTGCATTGGTCTTTATCGGCACCATCGATAATATCATTAAGGTAATGAGCGCACCGATACCCGGTGCCGCCCGAAGCCAGCCATAACCTACTTCGCCTACCTTCAGTATATCAGTAGCATAAACCGGGAGTAGCGCCACTGCTCCCCCAAACAGCACCGCAAACATATCGAGCGCCAGGGCGGCCAGTATCATCTGCGAGTGGAATACAAAGCTCAATCCGCTCTTCAGGCTTTTAAGTATGGGTTCTTTCTCTTTGTTGAGGATGGGTAGTTTAGGGATCGACAGGATAGCAATCAAGGGCACAATCTGCACCAGGAACACGCTAAACAGGCTTATCTCGAAACCGGTCCAGGCCAGCAACATACCACCGATGAGTGGCCCCAGCACCGCGCCCGACTGCCAGGCAGCGCTGCTCCAGGTAGTGGCATTGGCATATTGTGTCTTGGGCAGTATCAGACCGAATATAGAGAAGTTGGTAGGGCTCAGGAACGCGCGGAGCATGCCCGATATAAAGATGCCCCCATAGATGAGCCAAACGGTAAGCTGCACGCCAGCCATTTGCTGAAAACCGCGCAACGACAGCATTCCATAAAACAGCGATAGCAGCATATACCCAATAATGCATTGCACCATCAGCCCCTTCTTCTCGCGCTGGTCTACAAAGTGGCCGGATATCATGGAGAAGCCAAAGGCGGGTATCACTTCCCAAAGGCCAATAAGGCCAAGTGAAAGGGAATCCTTTGTAAGCTGGTAGACCATATAGCTGATGATGGTCGTTTGCATGTTGAGCGACAGTATAATGGAGAACCGGAGCGCCAGGTAATTCCTGAACTGAGGGAACCTTAAAACTTTGTTTTTGATGAGAAAGGCAATATACGGTCGCAAAGGCTGGTGTTCTGATACTGCAAACATACCAAGGCTGGGACAGAAATAGTTACTTTGTAACAGCGAAGTGTTTCTTATATTTATTTCAGCGATGAAACTAAGAACCCTTCTGCTGATGCTGGTGATGATCCTTTTACCCGGATTGTCGGCACTATTGCAATCTTGCGGTTGCGACGATAAAATTACGTATTGCCATAGCGTGGATAGCCTGTCGCTAACAGCATTTGACAATTCGGGCGCTGCTCGTACCGAAATTAAGAAAGGAGAAGTATTATCAAACGCAATGGTGCTACAGCTAAAAGTAGGAGGTCAAGCTGACGTTTGTGCCAGTCCTATATCAAATGCATTTAATAATAATGCTGTTGCATTCAGGAAGGCTGACTGTGAAATTGACAAGTATATTGATGAAATAGAATCCGTATCGATAGTAAGCAATCAGCGATTTGACGCAACGCATGCTGCCGGCGAAAATCTGAAAGACCTATTTGTGTTGCCGGATGACAAAGTGCTTAATAAAGAGCGAGAACATGACCTGTTCCTTATGCACAAACCGGATGACACAGCAACGCACATAATAACTGTAAAGTTGAAATTCACCAACGGAAAGATAGCTGAGGCAACCACCGAACCCATAAAGTTATTGAGATGAGGACATTCTTTATATCCTTGTTCATTTTATATTGCCTGAACGCTACGGGGCAAGAATTGTTTAGAATTGGAGCTGGTGTTTCATGGAATTTTATAAACCCAATAGAAAGCAGTTACTCCTTAAAAGCTACTGAACAACAGGCTGCAGGTGCAAGTTTTAGAGCGGCTATACCAATAGGCAAACATATTGCTGTCGGGGCAGTACTACAGCGACTATTTTATACACTTGATACATCTGAATACCGTAATAAGCTGTTGGATCTGTACGATGACGATAATTATTTCGTTAACTTCTACGTGCCCAAAGGAAGCACCGACATCTCATTCTGGATTTTTAGTGCGGAGGTAGGGTATACGGTGCATGTCCGTAAGGTAGAAATCAATCCGTATGTAAGAGTAGGCATTGGCATAGCTGAAGGCGGTGGACTACTAAACATTTATAGAAAGAAAAAGAATTCAAATTACCATGATGATCTGCGATTGAGGAATTACGATGCCGGAACGTTCTATCCCTCCATAGGATTCCGTTTGAATATCCCCTTAATGCAAGGACTTGACCTAAGTATCGGTGCGAATTCTAGCCAAGCAAAACACAAAATATACATCAAGGACACAAGGGTAGATATTTATGGGACAGAAAGCAATCACCAGATATTTGAAACTTACAATGCTATTTTGATTCATCAGGCAGAGATAGGAATACAATATCATTTCAATAAAAAGATGTTCAGCCCACCACTTAAAAAGTAATTCAAGTTTATAGTAAAAAACTTGCAAAGCTAAATTGGCACTGTTGATAATATTCTCATGAAACTCAGATTTTTTGTTTACCGCTATTGCTTTGATCATTTATGGGTCACTTGTGCGCATGTCATGCGAATTAATTCGCCCATCGCAAATATACCGAAGCCACAATCGCACCCGTAAAACTACTCAAATGAGAATCCTATTTATCTGTCTGCTGCTATTGCCTTGTTTCAGTTCATTGGCACAGAAGCATTTTTGGGTTTCCGGCAATATTACACTGAATAAACCTGTATCTGCAGGTACGCAGCAAGCAATGCAGACCGACGGCAAAATGAGCGTGGGCGGAAGCGTCGGGCTTAACAAATTCCTGACAGACCATATAACCACAGGTATAGTTGCAGGCGGATTTGCCTATTCGCTTGACCGCTCAGCCTATCGTACGAAAGTCGATGAAGTGTATGATACTAGTAATTATTTTCTGGCATACCCGATTGAAGATATGACGACGACAGTTCACCTGGCATTATTCAGTTTCGAGCTGGGCTATCTTTCTAGCCTCAATAAGACAAATATTCATCCGTATTTGAGAGTTAATGCCGGTTTAGCAGAAACCACAGGCATACTGCGCGTACATAGAAAAAAGAAGAATGATAACTATTCTGAAATAGCTGAAATTGAGGGTTTTAACACGGGGATTTTGTTCCCGACGCTAGGCCTCCGGTTCAATATACCTGTTGCTAAACGCATTGACATCTCTTTTGGTGCCAATACCAGTTATCTAAAACACAGAATAGTGTGGGATGATAAACGGACCAACATCTACAAACAAAAAACGGAACAAAGAGTTTTTAACGGAAATCACTCTTTATTAGTCTATCAGGCAGAGATTGGCGTACAATATCATTTTAATAAAAAAGTGGACGACATCTCTGTGAAAGAGTAATTTTGCCCTAGATGAATAAGGTGCAGGTTATTCTTACCAGTATTGCCCAGGCTTTTCTTGAGCTGCGGGCCAATAAGCTGCGCACCTTTCTTTCGCTGTTGGGCATCACCATCGGTATCTTTTGTATCATAGCCGTGTTGACGGTGCTGGATAGTATGAAGAATAACATCCGCACCGAGATGTCGTCGCTGGGCAGCGATGTGCTGTACGTAGGCCGCTGGCCGTGGATGGATGAAGGCGGCGAATATAAATGGTGGGAGTTTTGGCGCAGGCCCAGCATGACGATTAGGGAGCTACGTGCAGTAGAAACGCAGGTGCCGACCGTAGCTTTTGCAACACTCTGTTTCCAGAACAGCAATACCGTAAAGCACCTCGATCAGGAACTGGAAAGCGTAAGGGGCTATGCAGTTACCAGTCATTTCGATAAGATACAGAACATCGAGATGGCCCGCGGACGCTACCTCTCTCCATCGGAGCTGGACGGCGGCGCTAACGCTGTTGTATTGGGCGATGAGGTTCACAAAGAGCTTTTCCCCGGCAGTACCGATCCGCTGGGCAAAACTGTCTCTTTCCTAGGCAGACAGTTCCGTGTGGTAGGGGTTATGAAACGGGTAGGGCAAAACATGGCTGGATTCAATTTTGATGAAGGTGTCATTTACCCATATATGATGGCTGCATCCGTTATGGATGTACAATCGCTCAATACGGACCCGATGCTGCTAGTGAAGGCTGGCACGGGTAACAATATCGAAGAGGTAAAATATGAAGTAGAGGGTGCATTGCGTAGGGTACGCAAAGTAAGGCCGGGCCAGGGCAACGACTTTGCCATCAACCAGCTAAGCCAGGTATCGGAGCGGCTCGATATCATGTTTGCCTCCATTAACCTGATTGGCTCGGTCATTGGGGGCTTCTCGCTTATTGTTGGGGCATTCGGCATTGCCAATATCATGTTCGTGACGGTAAAGGAGCGGACAAAGGTCATCGGGCTAAAGAAAGCCATCGGTGCGAGGCCGGGCGTTATACTTACCGAATTCCTGGTAGAGGCGGTAACGCTCTGTATCGCGGGGGGAATTATCGGGATCATAATTGTGTTATTACTTAGCTTGTTATTAACTTACGCCCTTGATTTTCCGGTAACGCTTTCATTGCAAAATTTTGCAATAGGAATAGGCATATCGGCGGTGGTAGGCATACTGGCGGGCTTTATACCGGCAAGGTCGGCATCGAAGCTGGACCCTGTTGTTGCTATCAGGTCAAACTAAACATCTGAAATGGAGAAGAAACGTGTCCTCATACTAGATAACGAACGCATCACACACAAACTGCGTCGTATGGCTTACCAGATATGGGAGCACAACAGCAACGAGTCTTCGGTAACGCTGGCAGGCATACAGGGCAGTGGCGAAGTGGTAGCACAGAACCTCGCCAACTACCTGCGCGACATATCACCGTTGCAGGTAGATGTAGTGACGCTGAAGATCAACAAAAAGCAACCGCTGTCAGAAGAGCCTTCTTTTGAGGGCGACATCACGGGCCGCTCGGTGGTGCTGGTAGATGATGTGGCCAATTCAGGTAAAACGCTGCTCTATGGATTGAAGCCGCTGCTGAACCACGAGCCTACGCGCATTATGATAGCCGTACTGGTTGACCGCAAGCACAAGTCTTTCCCTGTATCGGCCGATATAGTAGGGCATACCGTAGCTACTACACTGCAAGAGCATATAGAGGTAGAGACCGAAGGCGACAAGATAAAGGCTGCCTACCTGCAATAATTACATTACAAATCATTACTCAAAATAAATAAGCTTTAGATAATGCCTATTACATTGGTCATACACGGAGGGGCAGGTAATATACACCCCGGCATGATGACAAAAGAACAGGAAGTGGAATATCACGAAGGCCTGTCGGCTGCACTGAATGCGGGGTATGCTGTACTGAAGAGCGGTGGTGTGTCGATAGATGCGGTTGTCGCGGCTATTACAGTGCTGGAAGATAACCCCATATTCAACGCCGGCCGTGGTGCAGTGTTTACCAAAAAAGGGCTGCACGAAATGGATGCAGCGCTGATGGACGGTAAAACACTAAGCGCGGGTGCTGTTGCAGGGGTACGCAATATAAAGAACCCCATAACACTTGCTAAAGAAGTAATGATGCACTCAGGCCACGTATTCCTGAGCGGCAAGGGTGCAGGTGAGTTTGCCATCAGCCGCGGCATGGAGCTGGCGCCTGACGAATACTTCTTCAATAAAATGAGGTACGACCAGTGGGTAGAGATACGCGACAGTGACTTTTACCAGCTCGACCATAAAGAAGATAACCTGAAAGGTACAGCTCCTAATCCCGACTATAAGTTTGGTACAGTAGGCGCGGTAGCCTGTGATGCGCATGGTAATATTGCCGGTGGTACATCTACCGGCGGCATGACCAACAAAAGATTTGGCAGGATAGGGGATAGCCCTGTAGTAGGTGCCGGTACTTATGCCAATAATAATACCTGTGCTATATCGTGCACCGGGCATGGCGAGTTCTTCCTGCGTGCAGTGGTAGCGTATGATGTAAGTTGCCTGATGGAGTACAAAGGACTGTCTCTACAAGCAGCCTGCGATACGGTAATAAAAGATAAGCTGGTAAAGATGGGCGGCGAAGGCGGCCTGATAGCGGTGGATGCACAGGGCAATCACAGTTTCAGCTTTAACTCGGCCGGTATGTACCGCGCTATGCGAAATGAGCAGGGGCGGGAAGAAATAGCATTTTACGGATAATGAAAAATGGCAGGATTTGATCCTGCCATTTTTCATTTAAGAATATTATTTACTGAGATATTGTAGTTGCACTTACCGTGTCAACTTCTTTTTCCCTTTTAGTGGCAGCTTTGTATTGCCTGATTGATTTGAAAAATTCCTGAACAGTAAGTCCGCATAAGATCGGAAGTACGATGAACGCCATCTTGTTGTAAGTAAGCGCCATGCCCAGGTCAAGGTGTATAAGGTGCATACAAGCCCGCGTCAACCCGCATCCCCAGCAATGATAGCCGGACAGTATGGTGAATAGACAGATGTCTCGCCCGGTATCGAAAAAATTGGCAGGTAGACATAACAGTACTATCGGAAAAATGGCCAAGACTAATGCCTTGGCCATGTATAAATACTTCTTATTCAAAGTTATAAGAGATTAAAGTTGCTGTAAAATTACAGCGTTTGATCGTACGAACCATTTTTAGGTTGAAGATCACCTGTAACAATGCGTATCAAGTCGATAAGTGCCCAGATACCGCAGCCACCCAATGTCAGCAATTGAACCACACCTTGCCAAGTGTAACCAAGGTAAAAACGGTGAATACCCAGACCACCTACCAGCAGAACAAGGATAAGCGCAATGATCTGGCTTTTTCCGCTGCTTGCAGGAGCCGGTGCTGCCGGAGCAGCTGCAGTCGCTTCTTTAGAAGCATTCACTTGCTGTTGAGCAGGTGTAGTTGGAGGTTCATCCTGGCTAGCTACAGTTGTAGTTGCAGGCTTCGACAAAATAGGGAATGCTGAGTAGCTAATGTTGGCTGCAAAAACTGCAAGGAACAACATAAACAGGGATGCTGTAACGATTTTTTTCATGAAATGTGTTTTATTTGCTGCCGAAGATAGAGAACGAATTAAAAAAAGCAAATAAACTGGTGAAACTCATTACATTAATTTTATCCACACTCCTATATTCAGGCCTATCATTAGCCCAAACAAGCGACCATATTTTCCTGGGCGCATTAACTGTAAAAGGTGCGCAACCTTACTCTTACCGCATAGAGTTTAAAGACTCGGCTAATACTTTTAAAGGGTTTTCTGTAACCGACCTGCAAGGCCCTGACCAAACGAGAACTGCGATAAAAGGGAATATAGACCCGCAGAAGAAGGAGTTTTCCTTTAAAGAAACAAAGCTGATAACGACACGCTCTAAGATCAACAGGGATAGCTTTTGCTATATACGGGCTAAGATGAAGATGAAAGAGCGCAAAGGTACTACTATACTTTCGGGTACGTTTACCGGCTACATGAAAGATGGACGTACCAGCTGCGGTAGCGGCGATATAATGCTTGTAAGTAAGGACGACATACTGGATAAGCTGATGGCCTTTGGACCTAAGACAGATACACTGGTGAAGCTGATAGAGAACGTAGATGCTGCTGCGACCAAGATAGAGCCTGCCCCCGAACCTCAGAAGCTGGGCTATCTCTCTATTAAACCCGGTAATGCTACTACCGTCAACTGTAAGGGTAATACTGCTACTCTGGAGCTATGGGATAACAATAAGATAGATGGTGATGTGATTACACTGATGCACAATGAAACATCACTGCTCAGCCATCTTACACTAACGAATAAAAAACAGCAATTTACCATTAACCTCACGGGTGGTACCGAGCGCATAAAGCTCATATCCGAACACGAGGGATCCGAACCGCCTACAACGGCTAGAATGTCTTGCACCTGCGGCAGCATGATATATACCATTGATGCCAGTTCCGCTATCGGCAAGCCGGTTGAGTTTATCATTCAGTAGTTACTGATACTTGTTATAAACAAAGATGGCCTTCGCATTGAAGACCATCTTTGTTTATACAGTTTATCCGAATCTTTACTCCTGTCTGGTGCCGCCATCATTATTCAGTCCGTAGTAGTACATACCGCGGCTGCCGGGGTAGAAGCCTGCAATCTGCACCTTCCGGTTGCTGGCCAGTAGCTGTTGCAACTGGTCTACTGTTGAAATGTTTTCATCGTTCACCGCCGTTATTACAAAGCCCTTGCGCATATCAGTCTGTTGCGAGATGCTGCCGTTACCCAGCTCGGTAACTACCACACCACCTTCTACGCCATACTTCTGCCTTTCACCAGCTTCCAGGTTGCGGAAGTTAGCGCCTAATAAACGCGCACCTGCGTTGTTCTTTATAATGTTTGTGTTATTCTGAATATTCTTTAATTGAACGGTCGTTGTTCTAGTAGCGCCGTTACGCAAGTAAGTAACGCTTACATTATCGCCCGGCCTGTGGCGTGCTATCTGCTCCAGCATCTGCGGCTCTGTAGCCACTGGATTACCGTTGATATGAGTAATGGCATCGCCAAGTTGCAGCCCGGCTGCCGCAGCACCGCTTCCTTCTTTTATTCCGCCAATGAATACGCCGTCTGTACGCTCCAGTTGTTCTTTAGTGATGCCTAGTTTGGCAAGGTATTGTGGGGTAGCAAGTTTTCTGTCAACATATTCGATGCCCAAATATGCACGTTGTACCGATCCGAACTTGATCATGTCGTTCACCACCTTCTTTACAATGTTCGCAGGTATGGCGTATGAGTAACCTGCATAAGAACCCGTTGGCGAAGCGATGGCCGAGTTAATGCCGATTAGCTGGCCCGAAGTGTTTACCAGCGCACCGCCCGAGTTACCGGGGTTCACAGCGGCATCGGTCTGGATGAACGACTCGATAGCGCTGGCTGACTGCTGGCGGTTAATTCCAATTGAACGGCCTTTAGCACTAACGATACCTGCCGTTACGGTAGCATCCAGCGTCAGCGGATAACCTACTGCCAGTACCCACTGGCCCAGGTTTACATCGTCGGAATTACCAAATTCCATATAAGGCAGGTTCTTGTCTGATACCTTAAGTACGGCTATATCTGTCGACGGGTCGGTCGATACCACATTGGCATCCATAGTCACCCGGTCATTAAATGTGACAGTCACTTTGTCAGCACCTGCCACAACGTGATTATTTGTCACCACATACCCGTCCGGCGACACGACCACGCCCGAGCCGGAGCCCTGTTGTGGCGGCATATACATCTGGCGCTGCCCGAACAGGTCGCCAAAGAAATCGTTACCAAATGGGTCGTTGGCAACTACGGTACGCCCCGCAGTTTGCGTCTTAATATGTACCACCGCCTTTACCGAAGCTTCGGCAGCCGGTCGGAAGTCGACAGGAGCTGCGCCTCTCGTGGTGACAGCGTTACCATCGTAGGCAGCATAGTTTACAGGTAATGGCGCCTCTTGTTTCGCCAGGGCAGGCAAGCCGTCCTGAAAGCGCGCCGTAACAAATACGGTAGCGGCAGAAGTGAGTGCAGCTGTAATAATGACTGGAAAAAGTTTTGATCTCATAGGTTTCTCCAATAATTTTAGTTGTGATGTATGTACATCAAATTTATTGCCTCTCCGTATTACAAAAGTGTTAAATGTCAGAATTTCAGAAATGCTCAGGATATACTGCCATTTACAGTTTCTATAATGTATGATTAGTGCTACTTATCAGGGCGATCGACATTTGCATATAAATATTTAACGGTAGTCTGACTTATTAATAAATTGAGCAATTGAGTAAATTTTACTACCTTCGCACCTCATTTTGGCAAAATATTAATCTCTAATAATTCTTAACAATGGCCGACTTACGCTTACAGCGCAACTTTGGTATTGCAGCGCACATCGACGCCGGTAAAACCACTACGACGGAACGTATCCTTTATTACACCGGTGTAAACCACAAAATTGGTGAGGTACACGAAGGTGCTGCTACCATGGACTGGATGGCACAGGAGCAAGAGCGTGGTATCACGATCACTTCTGCGGCTACTACCTGCTTCTGGCAGTTCCCTACTACACAGGGTAAAGCACTACCGGAATCTAAAAAATACAAATTCAACATTATCGATACTCCGGGCCACGTTGACTTTACCGTAGAGGTAGAGCGTTCTATGCGTGTACTGGATGGTCTTGTTGCCTTGTTCTCTGCGGTTGACGGCGTTGAGCCTCAGTCGGAGACTGTATGGCGCCAGGCAAACCGTTACCGTGTACCACGTATCGGTTTCGTAAATAAAATGGACCGTGTAGGTGCTGACTTCCTGATGGTGGTTCAGCAGGTGCGCGACATGCTGGGTGCAAAATCAGTTCCACTCCAGTTGCCTATCGGTGCAGAAGACCACTTCAAAGGTGTTGTCGATCTGATCACGATGAAAGCAATCATTTGGGAAGATGCTACACAGGGTATGACTTATAAAGAAATTCCTATTCCTGAAGACATGAAGGAAGATGTGAATCATTGGCGTGCACAGCTTGTAGAAGCAGTAGCAGAGTACGATGACCAACTGATGGAAAAATTCTTCGAAGATCCGAACAGCATCTCTGAAGCAGAAATTCACGAAGCAGTACGTAAAGCTACTATCGATCTGAGCATTATCCCAATGCTTTGCGGTTCGGCTTATAAGAATAAAGGCGTACAGGTAGCCCTGGATGCAGTTATCCGTTACCTGCCTAGCCCTGCTGATATCGAAGCTATCAAAGGTACTAACCCTGACAACGGTGAGGACATGTTCCGTAAGCCGGATGCAAAAGAACCATTTGCAGCCCTTGCGTTCAAGATCATGACCGATCCTTTCGTAGGCCGTCTGGCGTTCTTCCGCGCATACTCTGGCCACCTCGATGCAGGTTCGTATGTACTGAACATGCGTACCGGTAAGAACGAGCGTATCAGCCGTATCATGCAGATGCACGCTAACAAACAAAACCCGATCGATTTCATCGAAGCAGGTGATATCGGTGCAGCGGTTGGTTTTAAAGACATCAAAACGGGTGATACCCTTTGCGATGAGAAACACCCGATCGTTCTGGAGAACATGTTCATACCAGAGCCGGTAATCTCTATCGCTGTTGAGCCTAAAACACAGGCCGACGTTGATAAAATGGGTATGGCTATCGCTAAGCTGGTAGAAGAAGATCCTACACTCCGCGTAAAAACGGACGAAGATACCGGGCAGACAATCCTGAGCGGTATGGGTGAGCTTCACCTCGAGATCATCGTTGACCGTATGCGTCGCGAGTTCAAAGTAGAGATCAACCAGGGTGCTCCTCAGGTTGCTTACAAAGAAGCGCTGAGCATGAAGATTGAGCACCGCGAGGTATTCAAGAAACAAACGGGTGGTCGCGGTAAATTCGCTGACATCCAGTTTGAGATAGGCCCTGCTGACGAAGAGTTCCTGAAAGAAGGTAAAGGTACTTTCCAGTTCGTGAACGATATCTTCGGTGGTTCTATCCCTCGTGAGTTTATCCCTGCGATACAGAAAGGTTTCGAATCTTCGATGGGTAATGGCCCTCTGGCCGGTTTCCCTCTGGAGCATATGAGGATCCGTATATTCGACGGTTCTTTCCACCAGGTCGATTCAGACGCGATGTCTTTCGAGCTTTGCGCTAAATCGGGCTTCCGTGAGGCTGGCCGTAAGGCAAAACCAGTACTACTGGAGCCGATCATGAAAGTAGAGGTAACTACTCCTGACCAATACATGGGTGATGTAACAGGTGACCTTAACCGTCGTCGTGCTATGCTGGAAGGTATGGATAACAAACACGGCGCACAGATCATCAAAGCTAAAGTACCACTGAGCGAAATGTTCGGTTACGTAACGCAGCTTCGTTCACTGTCTTCAGGCCGTGCTACTTCAGTAATGGAGTTCAGCCACTACTCACCTGCTCCGCGCAACATCGAAGAAGAGGTAGTTGCTAAGACAAAAGGTAAAGTAAACGCTTAATTGAGCCTTAGTAGTTGATTTTTTATAAAATAGCCGCCCCCAAAGGGCGGCTATTTTTTTTGATGGGCGCTTAGCGATTTGTGCTGTCGGCACTTATAATACGGTAAGAAGAGTCGGGTATGTCCAGTGTCATAAGCCCCAATGCATAGGTTTTCAAGCTATCATTGATGTCCAACTTGGATGAATCCTTGCATTCTGCTATTTGTTTAGGTTGTTTACAGCCGACTGAAGCAAAACCTAATGCGAACAGCAGCATTGCTGCTATTTTATTTGCCAGAGACACGCTATCGTGCCATAGCTTATAAATGGATGAACGCTTTTCAGTTACAGCATTAACTGATACCTGTTCTGTATTCATTCTACCGCAGGTCTCCTTTCCCGCCTGCTGCTTCAGGTAAGCAGCTATGTCTGCTGTCTCCCAGGTACTAAAGTCAATGACTGTCTTACAGCATTTGTCGCAATGGCGGCCGTCTGCCTTAGGCTGCATACCGTCCCATTGTTCGGTGCAAGGCTTGTTTATCTGTATCGGCATAGGTAGATGGCTTTACTTAAAGATGCACAACCTGCCGGAATTCCACAAACGGCAGTCAAAATTGTATGGTCACATCCCCGCCTATCGGGTAGGCCGTGCAAGTGAGTACAATGCCGCTATCCAGCTCCACATCGGTCAACACCTCATTGTACGAATGCCATACCTTGCCCGCAGTGCAATGCGCTGCGCAGGTACCGCACCTGCCGGTACTACAGCTATAGGGCAGATTTAGGCCACGGTCTTTAGCGGACTGTAAAATAGTGGATGGATATTGCGAAGGAAACTGGTATTTAGTACCGTTTAGCTCAATAGTTACTTCGTGAGCATCGGTATCTGGCGGTACTTGCTTCAGCACGGCTAGTGAGGTATTGAAGTTCTCTTTCCTGATATTCGCCGCCGGTACGCCATACTCCTCCAGCGATAGCACCACCGTACGCATATACGCGAAAGGCCCGCACAGGTAGAATAAGGTTTCCTCCTTACCCGCCATTAGCTCCTTGTTCAGCAATTCCGGCACCATCCATTTGCTCAGCCTGGCCTTCATCAGGTTTTTAGCATCGCTAAAGAGATAGACGATCTTTAGCCTGAGATACTTTGCTTCCAGTTGCTGTAGCTCCGCGTAAAAGACAGTGCTGGCTATATTGCTGTTGCTGTATACGAGTGTTACATTGATATTCGGATGTGTCTGGAGCGCAGTTTTAATGATAGATATAATGGGCGTAATGCCGACACCTGCTGCAAAGAAAAACAGCTGTTTGTAGTTAGCAACATCGTCGGGTAGGGTAAAGAAACCCGACGCGCCAATGGTATCCAGCTGATCGCCCGGTTGCGCCTCATCTATCAGGTAGCGAGAGAAGAAGCCATTGTCCACTCTTTTTACAGTGATAGCAGGAACTTCGTTCAGCAGCGGCGACGATGAAAAAGAGTAAGAGCGTCGCTCTTCTTTACCCGCATGATAGGCCACAAACGTTATAAACTGACCTGCCTGGTAAGTAAGTTCGGTGCCGTCTTCAGGTGCTAGCGTAAATGTCTTAACGTCCTCTGTTTCTTGTCGGATAGACGTGATCGTTACACGCTGAAATATGGATGCTGCTGCCGGTCTTTCTATCATAGCTGTTGCGCAAGATAATTTTTATCTTTTACTCAGGTTAGCGGTATGATTTTTATCGACTTATAAACGCAGGAACTTGTGCAGTATGGCGCTTGCAGGTTCGATGAATAATTACTAATTTAACTCCTGCCGCTTTATGTCTTCTGATACGCTTTATATAACCAACAAAACAAACGGGCCATTACACGCCGTAATATCTGATAAGGTAACGGGAAGCAATGTAATGACTTGCGAATTACAGCCCGGCCCTAACGAGATCGCTATTACGGCGCTCAACAGTGGCGCGTATATGTTCTGCCTTTCTGACGATAACAACGACATATTCTATCAGCAGAAGATCATCAGAGACTAAATAAGTTTCAATCCAGCAACCTTACTTAATGACTCCCATAATACAGTCGCAAATATTCAGCGGTACACCCGAGCAGGTACAGGAACAGATGTCCGCTTTCCTGAAAGACAGGGTTATTAAGATTCACGGCTTTGCACAGTCGCAAAGTGGCGATGCGGGTTCTGTGGTGGTGACAGCAACCCTGCTGTATGTGGCGTATGAAAATGAACAAAAAGCTGCGGTAGGCTTTAGCCGGTAGTTATTGTGCTTCCTTCTGCACCTCTTTCAATGATTCCTTTTTCCGGCGCTCCATGGTCTTATTCAGCCTCCAGGCTATCAGTATGCTCGATAGGATGAGCACAATGCTCAGGTATCCGGTCAGGTTGTAATTTTCTATTTTATTATCCGCTGTTTTATGGACAATAAAGCCAGCTATGAGCGATGAACTACCTACAAATAATTGCTGTATAGATGAGTTGAAGCTCATAAAACTTCCCCTACGCTCCGGCGGTACCACATTACTTACCATGGCCTGTGCGGGAATACTTCGGCCCGACGATACAATGAACCAAAAACCGGTAACACACAATACAAAGTAGAATGGTATGTGCGGCATATTGGTGATAAATGCAATAGGGAATACACCCAGCAGCACCATAATGGTGAATAACTTAAACTTACCCGTGCGGTCGGCGATGCGGCCGATGATGGGCGAGCATACCAGCGTGAGTGATCCGCCCACAAGGTACATCAGCGGCGTCTGTGTCTTGCTGCTGAAACCCATGTTGAATTCGAGATAAGGATTGAGGAACGGCACAATCAGGAAGTGGCCCATCATAATGATGCCCGAAAGCAGCAGCGCCATTACCTGATTAGGATCGCTGACCACGCCGCGTACCAGCTCCAGAGGACTTATCTTCGGCCCGTCTTCATTTAGATGCTTATCCATCTTAGGTATAAAGCGAATAAGTAGCGGAATAAGCACTACACCTAAGCCCGCAATGAAATAGAACGGTGTATGCCAGCTAAAATGGCTGGAAAGGTACAAGCTGAAGGGTACGCCAAAAATAGAAGACACAGAGAAGGCCGACATAATAGTGGCCATCGCGCTAGCACGCCGTTCGTAGGGCACTAAATCGGCAACGATGGACAGTACCTGTGCGCCAATAAGCCCGCCAAATGCACCGGCAACAATACGCGCCGCAAATAGCAACCCATAGGTAGGTGCGAGCGCACAGCAAAGCGTACCTATCAGGAAGCCGATAAAGCCGAAGAGCAATATCTTCTTACGGTCGAAGCTATCGGCAAAGAAGGCTGCGAAGAATCCCGTAATGCCTGCGCTAAAAGTATATGCGGCCACTACCGATGAGAACTGCTGTGTATTGATATTGAAATGCGGCATCAGGAAGTTACCCAATGGCATCATGATCATAAAATCGAGGATATGGGTAAAGTTGAGGGCCGCAAGCAGCAGCAGTATTATTCGTTCTTTCGTCTTCATGTCGGCGTGGCCGCAAATTTCCGTGTATTCAGGGAAATAACAAATTAACCTGCGTCATTAATTGTAATGGATTTATAATTTCTGCGGGTTATTTACCCTCATAGGTCAAAAAGCCCTTGATCAGGCTTTTCCATTGCAACTCCGATATACCGATCATCGCGCCCAGCGCTACCACCGCATTGCGTGCTTTGTCTATCAGGTTGTCTGTACCGGTATTAGGCACTTCGTTGCGGCCATGGTAGGTTGCTATTACCTCTTTGCCTTTACGCTGTATGCTGAAGGTACTGGTAGCGTCGTCGCTAAAGAAGTGTGCTGTGTTCTTATCGTTGTTGACCGGTGCCTGTGTGGGTCTTACCGTCATAGCTATTGTTTCGCTATTGCTATCGGGGTAGTCATCGTACTGAATAGTCTCTACATGTACCCAGTCGTAGCCATCGCCTGCGCTTTCGCCGGGGCCGGGCAGGTTTATTTTCAGGTAGTCGCCTTTGTGGGCCTTCCGGTGCAATTCTTTACCATGGTTATCTGTCAGCACAAAGACTCCGCTAAGTTCGCCGGCATAGTCGTGCCAGTTATTTATGCTAAGTAGCCTGTCCTTACCCGCCAGGAACAGTTCCTCTGCTTCTTCTATAGTATCAGCCAATACCTTGTGCTCCAGGTCATTCTGCTTGCCTTTCTCGTTTTGTGGAGTGATATCAGGTATTTTTTGGTCGTCCATGGTATATAGTTTTGATTAATAGCGGAAAATCCGTGCCAGACCAGTGAAAGTTGGCATAGTCTTTAGGCCTTATTGTGCAAACAGCTACCATACACTATGCTCCTACTCGAAAGTTACGAAGAGCACGAACACCATTTGCCACAGTCCGGCAAATTCATCATTGCGCAATTCGATAAGGAATCGATCATTGTATATCAGGCGTTTAAAGATTCAATAGCAAAGTACGCAGTCGAAAATCAAAAATTTGGCGGCGAAGATTACGACTTCAATAGGGTGACAAGACTAAAACCCAGCTTTCTTTGGATGATGTACTACTCGGGCTGGGCTAAGAAAGAAGATCAGGAAAATGTACTGGCTATACGCATCAGCCGTAAAGGGTTTGATGAGATACTGAAAACCGCGGTGATGGCAGGCAGCAAGCAGACGGCAGGCGGTGATATAGAGCTGAAGTGGGAACCCTATTACGATCTGCATGGCAACAAATCGGAACGGAAGGCAGCCAAACTGGTGCTGAAGGGAGGCATGCTGCAGCGTTATAATAATGAATATCTCATAGAGATACAGAACATCACTCCATTCGTAAAAGAGCAGCAGCAATTACTGCTTGCCCATAAAGAGCATGCACTGAAAATGCCGCGCGAACGCGCCTACGCGCCAAATGACCTGACCATACTACCAAAGCTTAACGCAACTACAATATCACTCTGATTATTTTCGCACTATGCTCATTCATCATGTACAACCCATAAATGTATTGCACCTTTTTCCTGTATTGGATAGGGCACTTTTAGAGCTACTCAACTCGCTGACGGAAGAGGAATGGCATAAACAGACCATTGCCCGCAAATGGGTGGTAAAAGATGTAGCTGCACATCTGCTGGATGGCAGCCTGCGCGGCTTATCTATACTGCGTGATGGATACATGGGGGAACCGCCCGGTAAGATAGAATCTTATCAAGACCTGGTTGCCTACTTAAATGAGCTGAATGCAGTTTGGACGGCTGCTGCTAAAAGACTAAGTCCGCGTGTACTGATAACCATGCTGGAAAGCGTTGGTAAGGAATACAACGAGTTTATAAACCAGCTCGATCCCTGGGCGGATGCACAGTTTTCGGTAGCATGGGCGGGAGAAGAGATATCGAAGAACTGGTTTCATATAGCGCGAGAGTACACCGAGAAATGGTTGCACCAACAACAGATACGCGACGCAATCGGCAAGCCCGGTATCATTACGCCAGAGCTGTTCTATCCATTCATAGACACCTTTATGTGCGCCTTACCACATACTTACAAACATATTGATGTGCCAACGGGTACCAGCGTAGAAGTGGTAGTATCAACGGACGCTGGTGGTGTATGGCATATCAATAAAACGGACGAAGGCTGGGTGCTCAGAAAGACTACAAGGCTGCAACCCAATGCGCGGCTAACTCTGGATCCTGACACTGCGTGGAAACTTTTTTCAAAGGGTATTACACCTGAGGAAGCACTTACGCGCGTAACGATTGAAGGGGATGAACAATTAGGTAAGGTTGCGCTTGGGATGATTGCGGTGATGGCTTAAGACGTTGCAATGCATTGCAGGCTCAGCATTTTATGTATCGTGCCAGACGATAACTGCCATGTTCGGCTATTTTAACTTATGCCATTACAACTTCTTATATAAACTTATTAATATCAAATAAAAATTGTTGCTAATCAGCATTTTTTCAACGTTTTGTATGTAATTTTGTTTTAACAAAACTTAGTAAGGGTTATGCCTTCTTTTAACAATCGCAACTTAATTCAGTCATTAGAGAGAGACGTTCAAAAGCTGCTTAATGAGATAAAAGGCCTGCAGGGGTTGTCGCAAGAGACCCTGAACAGACAACCTCAGCCGGGTAAGTGGAGCGCAGTGCAGGTATTGGAGCATCTGAATAGCTATAACCGCCATTACTTGCCCGTTTTTGAATCAACCATTAAAAAAGCAGACGAGCCACAAGCGCCCGGAGGCATGCACAACCTGATGGTGGCATTGAAACTGGCCAAAAAAGGTGAGGCGAGAAGGCCAATGGCAAGACAGGCAAACCGCACATTCAACGCCGGTGTACTGGGCAACTACTATACAAATATGATGATGCCGAAGGAAGGCAAAGTGGCTAAAAAACTGCCTGCTGACCAAAAGCACACACCTGCAAGAATACTGGATGCACAGAAAGTGGTGGCAGAATTTATCGAGAGCCAGACAAGACTGATAGAAGTAATGAAAGCTGCTGAAACAGTTGATCTTCAAAAGCTGAAAGTCGGCACTACACTGCCAATGGCGTCGAAGCTGAGGATGGGTGATATGTTCCGTTTCCTGGTGGCGCATCAGCAAAGGCACTTTGTGCAACTGGCTGTAGCTATGAAGCAGGTAAAAGCAACAGAAACACTGCTGCAACTGGTAGCCTAATAACATCCATAACAAAGAGAAACAGATATTTCGGGACTCGTGCCGCTCAAGGTGCGAGTCCCGATTCTTTTTTATCGAATATCTTCGCGGGAGTTTTTAAGAAAGACAATAAGTAATGCGGATAGCAATAATAGGTGCGGGCGCTGCGGGCTGCTTTGCTGCTGCCAACATCAAGGCGCGGCAGGGCGTGGAAGTTGCGGTGTTTGAGAAGACAGGCAAAGCGCTGCAGAAGGTAAAGGCGTCGGGCGGCGGCAGGTGCAATACCACACATGCCTGCTTCGACATACCCGAGCTGGTGACCCGCTATCCGCGTGGTAAGCAATTGCTGCGCAAAAGCCTTTACCAATTTGGGCCAGAGGATACTATTGAGTGGTTCAGGCAACGAGGAGTGCAGCTGAAAACCGAAGCCGATGGCCGTATGTTCCCCGTTACGGATAGCTCGCAAACCATCATAGACTGTATATGGCAGGAAATGATGCGGCAGAAGGTGCAGGTTTATTATCACAAAGCGGTTGAAAAGATAGAAAAGAGGGATTCCGGCTTCATGTTGCATTTTGCAGATGGCAGCAATTACGAAGCTGATAAGGTATTGATAGCCTGCGGAGCATTTCCAAAGCCGGAGCAATACAGATGGCTGCTGGAGTTAGGGCATACGATACAGTCGCCCGTACCATCACTGTTCACGTTCAATATGCCTAAGCATCCCATAACGGAGCTGATGGGTGTAGCTGTGCCGCAGGTGACCTTGAAAATAGCTGGAACTAAAATGGTAGAGCAGGGGCCGTTACTCATAACCCACTGGGGTATGAGCGGGCCGGTTGTATTGCGTACATCAGCATGGGCAGCCAGGGAATTGAATGAGCGCAACTACGGTTTCAAGATACAGATAAACTGGCTGAACGATGTGAGTGAAGCCGACCTGAGAGATCATATCGCTCAGCTGCGAAGAGAGCAAGGCAAGCAACTGGTACAGAACAAGAATCCGTTTGACCTGCCTAAGCGGCTTTGGGAGTATCAACTGATACAATGCGGCATCAAAGAAGATACCCGCTGGGGCGATCTGCCTGCAGCCGCACAAAATAAACTCATAGAAAGGCTGATACGCGATAGCTACGAAGTAAAGGGGAAGACCACCTTTAAAGAAGAATTTGTGACCTGTGGCGGTATAACGCTATCAGAGATAGACCCGCAAACGATGGAAAGCCGAATAGTACCGGGCGTTTACTTTGCCGGGGAGTTGATGGATGTGGACGGTATAACGGGTGGTTTTAACTTCCAGCATGCATGGGCCAGCAGCTATATCGTAGCGCAGCAATTCAATAAGATGTAGCGATGGATAAGGTGGGGAAGAGTATAATCTTAATCGGGCTGATTGTAGTAATTATTAGCGCTGCCATATGGCTGTTTGGCGATAAGCTTCGTTTCCTGGGCAGGCTGCCCGGCGATATCCGCATTGAAAAGGAAAACTTCAAGGTTTATATACCTATCACTACAATGTTGCTCGTCAGCGTTTTACTATCCGCAATTATGTGGATCGTCCAACGAATGAGTAAATAGGTTACAAGATATACCTGTTAGGGTGCAGGCAGCTTTTCCAATAGCGGACGATCAGGTTCAGTTGCTCCGCCAGTTTGGTATAGGTATCTTCTTTTTGATAGAAGCCCTGTATGGTAAGGTCGTATGCCTTGTTTACAATGCTTTTATTTGCAGCTGTAGTAAAGAAAACAAACGGTATCGATTTCTTCTTCAGCCGTTCATCATTTTCTATATAGTCGCGCAGTTCCAACCCGTTCATAATGGGCATGTTCACATCGCAAAGCATCAGGAAGGGTTGTTCATTCACTTCGAGCAGGTAGTCGAGCGCTTCTTTTCCATTGTTGAAGATGCGGATCTCATTCTCAATCTTCATCTCTGTGATGGCCAGCTTTATAAGCTCCTGATCATCATGGTCATCTTCAATAATTAGTATAGGTCCGCTAAGCGCCATCGATCTTTATTTATACTGTTGCTTAAAATGGCTTAAAAAACGATACCAGCCTTCTTATTTTCGCTATTGTAGTACAGGTAACAAACAGTTATTATGCTACTGTAAATTTTTGATCTATGACTGGTTCTGAAAAAATGTTGCAAGTATTTAAGTGTCTGATCTTATTGTTGATACCTGTTTTTCTTTTGGGGTGTAAGCATGAGACACTCACACCCCCCGCCCAGCCTAAGCGAATATTGCTTGTTACTAAAACGCAGGGCTTCCGCCACGAGTCGATTGCTGACGGTATATCTATGTTCCGACAAATAGCGGATACGCCGCAATATGTACTGACGCATACCGAAATGACAGATAGCTTTACGAAAACATATCTTGCCCGGTATCAGCTCATTATCCTATTAAACACTACGGGAAATTTGTTTACGACTCCGCAGAAAGAAGCATTAATCGAATTTGTAAGGGCCGGCGGTAGCGTGTTGGGTATACATGCCGCTTCGGACGCAGAGTACGATTGGCCCTGGTACAACCAGATGCTAGGCGCGTGGTTCAGCGATCATCCTGCTATACAGGAGGCAGACTGTGAAGTTGTAATGCCCGGACATGTCTCTGCCGGCGGTATTCCATTGATTTGGAAACGCACCGATGAATGGTATAATTTTAAATCGCTGCAACCTGATAACAGGGTCGTGATCAACCTAAAAGAAAGCACTTATACAGGTGGAAAGCATGGTACTGACCATCCTATCAGTTGGTATCGCGAATTTGAGGGTGGACGGATATTCTATACAGGTATGGGCCACACATCTGAAACCTACAGCGATCCATTGTTTCGCCAGCATATAAAAGGGGCTATGGACTGGCTGCTTGATAAGTAGCCCTACTGCCTAACATCCAGCACATCGCGCAGCGCATTACCCAGTACATTGAACGCGTATACCAGCAGCATGATGGCTACACCGGGAATAATTGCCAGTAGCGGCCTATTGGTGAGCAGGAAGTTATAGTGCTCCTTGATCATCAATCCCCACGACGGCTGCGGTGGCTGCACGCCAATGCCCAGGAAGCTTAAGCCGGCTTCGAGCAATATGGCCGTGGCAAAGTTACCAGCAGCTATCACCATCAGCGGACCAACTATATTGGGCAGTATATGCCTAAAGACGATGCGCGTATTATCGAGGCCTAGTGCTTTGGCGGCGGTGACGTATTCCATTTCGCGTATTACCAGTACTTGTCCGCGTATTAACCTGGCAGCGCTTACCCACATGGTAAGCCCTATAGCAACAAATATCTCCCAGAAGCCCTTACCAATGGTGAGGGTAATGGCAAATACCAGCAGCAGGGTAGGGATGGCCCATAGTACATTAATAACCCACATCACCGCATCATCGACCATACCGCCATAATAACCCGCCAGCGAACCTAGTATAATGCCAATGCTAAGCGACAAGGCAACAGCAACCAACCCTACGGATATACTCACCCGCGAGCCAACCAGCAGGCGTGAAAGTATATCGCGGCCATATCTGTCGGTGCCCAGGTAGAATCTTCTCGTTTTTATCTGTTCTTTCCGGAGGTATTCCTGTTGGTCGGGCAATGATCTCTTTAGCACGTCGGCGGGTAACAGCTGGCTTAGCTGATAGCCAATTGTATCATCCAGGCCCTCGTCTATATAATGCCTTACCACAATGCGGTCGCCGCTGAATGAGTAGCTGTTGATGGGTAGTGCCTGATAGTCGGATGGTGTACCCGATATAGCTTCGCTCATAAAGCTTCCGCGGGCTTGCTTTATTTGCTTAGGCACCATCAGCAGCTGCTTGGTAAAGCCCGGCTTGCGCGCACCTAGTTCTACAATCATCCTGTTGGCATAGGGTGTATTGTCAGGGGCCAGCAGGTAGGCGAATATGGCAACGATACAAGTGAGCACTATAATGCCGACTGCTACAAAAACAGGAGGTTTTCGCAGCAGTTTCCTTACTATATGCTCATTCGCGGTCGTCGACATCAATGCTTGTGGCTAAAGTCCGTATTCATCCACAAGGTATACCAATCCCGTAATAGCTACCGCGCCAAGTTTTAGCTCGCGGTGGTTTACGGCCTCAAACACATCATTAGGCGTATGGTGCAGGTCGAAGTATCGCTGAGGGTCAGGCATTAGACCCGCTACGGGTACGCCCATTCTTTTCAGTGGAGATATATCTGCTCCTCCGCCTTCATGTTCAAAGTCATACACGCCATAGGGAAGAAACAGCTTGCGATAGCTCTTGATCGTTTCTTTCTTTTGTTCGCTCATCTCCAGCCCGAACGCTCTTGGTGAGAACCCACCCGCATCGCTTTCTATGGCCAGTATATGTTTTTCGCCGCTGGTCTTTGCAGAGTCGCCATAGGCAAGGCCGCCTTTCAGGCCGTTTTCTTCGTTCATGTATAATACGGCACGGATGGTGTTGTTCGGCCGTATGTTCAGGCGTTTGAATGTGCGGATCATTTCGATTGCCTGCACGCAGCCCGCGCCATCATCGTGCGCACCTTCGCCTACATCCCATGAGTCGAGGTGGCCTCCCGCCATTATAATGTGGTCTGGTCGTTTAGTTCCTTGTATCTCGCCAATCACATTATAAGAACGCACCGTACCTTCCATATGGCAGGTCGATTGCAGCTGTGCCGTAACGTAACCCTTTGCTAACTGCTGCTCCAGCATATCTGCCGATGCATTGCCTATGGCTACCGCGGGTATATGCTTTACTGTATCGGCGTAGCGCATAGATCCGGTATGTGGTATATCGTCCACGCCTGTTGATATGGAGCGTATGATAACGCCCGCGGCGCCTATTGAGCTGGCCATGTTGGGCGACATCCACCTGTAAGGGCCAGCATCTTCGTAACCCTCGAATGTATTGATGAGGTCTTGGCGGAAACGGTAGTTGACGAACAGGAATTTGCCTTTTACATCCTTTAGCGACAGTGCTTTAAACTCATCAAAACTCCTGACCATTACGATCGCAGCTTCCAACACTTTGCCACCTGTACCATCACTATTGCCCAGAGATAGCATCGGCACCTCTATATACTTTCCTTTGTCAGCTCTTAACTTCAGCGACTCCTTGCCCCTTACCCAGCGCGGCACATCTACTGCCTGTAGCCATACCTTATCTGCCCCGGCTTCGGTCAATGCTTTTTGTCCCCATTCTATTGCTTTTGCTGCCTGTGGTGTAGCGCTTAGCCTGTGGCCTATCTGCTTGCACAGCACACGCAGGTCGTCGTAAGACTTGCCGCGCAGCATGATCTGGTCGGATATGCGGCGAAGCATAACAGAGTCCTGGCTAAAACCTTGGGCAGCAGAGAATACAAATAAAGCCGTCAGCAGTTTTTTCATGGCGTAAATTTAGTAAAGCAAAATATGGAACTGAAACGTTCAGAATGCTTATTTTTATACCGTCTAAACATCTTTATGCAGAAACTATTCACAATCTCTTCTCTTATTCTGTTGTCTGTATTGTTCACCCAGTGTGCTACAAAGAAAGCTGTACATGGTGACGATGGCGTTGCCGCCGGAGCAGAGTCTGCAAAAGTTGCGGAGATTAAGAAAAAATTTACCGACGTACAGATACAAGAGGGCATGACCATATGGCAAGGCGCCTGCGGCAAATGCCATAAGCTGTTCGAGCCGCAATCGCGCACGGTAGCAAAATGGGAGACCATACTGCCTAATATGAGCATGCGCGCTAAGCTGAACCAGGACCAGGCAGCCAAGGTACGCGCTTATGTGCTAACCAATGCGAAACCTGCCTAAGCAACGGTACCATATATTATAATGAATAACCTATTGTAAAAGGTTATGCAACGATAACAGCCAGTTGGCTCGTAATGCAGATATTTGCACCATGAAAATCGGAATAGTCTGTTATCCTACGTTTGGCGGTAGTGGCGTGCTGGCTACAGAGCTTGGCATGGCACTGTCGGAGAAAGGGCATGAGATACATTTCATTACTTATCAGCAACCCGTAAGGCTTTATTTTCACCCCAATATCTATTACCACGAGGTAACGGTACCCACTTATCCGCTTTTCGATTTTCCTCCCTACGAAACTGCACTGACCAGTACCATGGTGAATGTCATCATGAACAACCAGCTGGACCTGCTGCATGTGCACTATGCTATACCACACGCCTCGGCTGCCAATTTTGCCAAGCAGATACTGAAGAAGGCTGGCAGGGATATACCTTATATAACTACACTGCACGGTACCGACATAACGCTGGTAGGCCGCGACCAGACCTATGCGCCTGTTGTTACGTTCTCTATAAACGAGTCGGACGCGATAACTGCCGTATCGGATAACCTGCGTGAGGAAACTTACAAGTCTTTCCCGATAGAGAAAGACATTATGGTGATACCCAACTTTGTGGATACGCACCGTTTCCAGCATTCCGATAAAGAACATTTCAAAAAAATGCTGGCGCCGAATGGTGAGCGTATACTCGCCCACGTATCGAACTTCAGGAAGGTGAAAAGGGTAGAAGATGTGATCAGGGTATTTGAGCGTGTGCATGAGCAGATACCATCGAAACTACTGATGATAGGCGACGGCCCTGAAAGGCAGAATGCTGAGGAGCTTTGCCGCACGCTGAAAATTTGTAACGACATCCGCTTCCTGGGTAAGCAGGAGCAGATGGATGAGATACTGAGCATAACTGATCTGTTTATCCTTCCGTCTCAATACGAAAGCTTTGGCTTATCGGCGCTTGAGGCGATGGCTTGTGGTGTGCCCGTGATATCGACCAATGCAGGTGGCCTACCCGAGATAAATGTAAATGGCAAGACGGGCTTCCTGAGCGAAGTAGGCGATGTGACGGACATGACCAAAAACGCACTACATATATTAGGTGACGAAGACAGGCTCAATCAATTCAAGACCAATGCGATAGAACATGCGCGCGGCTTTGAAAAGGAGCGCATCATACCGATATACGAAAGCCTGTATGAGAAAGTAGTGAAAGAGTATAAGGAGAAAAAATTGCAGGCGGTTTAACCCTCCTGCAATGCTTCCCAGTATTCGGCAGCGCGGCGCGTATGCGGTATCACGATAGTGCCGCCTACAATATTGGCCACTGCAAATATCTCATACATCTCATCTGTAGTAATGCCCTCATCATGGCACTTGCCTAGGTGGTATTTAATGCAATCATCGCAGCGCAGCACCATACTGGCTACTAACCCCAGCATTTCTTTAGTCTTTACCGGCAGCGCCCCTTCGGCATAGGTATTGGTATCCAGGTTGAATAACCTGTTGATCACTTTATTCTGCTTGCCGAGTATCACCTCGTTCATCTGCGCACGGTAGTCGTTGAATTCTTTTACTTTATCGTTCATTGCTGCTTTAGTTTTTACCGTGTCAAATGTAAGCAACCGTAGCAAATCGTTTTAGTTTTCGTGCATTAGTAGTACTTTTCACGCTTATATATGAATGATTCGATGGAGCGTTCCATTTTCAGGCGTAAGACGGTAGAGCAGATAGAGAAAGACGCGGCAGCAGGCTATTCTGATGCGCATGGTTCGGGCAACCTGCACAAGGTGCTCACTACCAAAGACCTTACTTTCATGGGTATTGCAGCCATAGTGGGTGCCGGTATCTTTTCTACCATAGGTAAGGCCAGTTACGATGGCGGGCCGGGTATCATTTTCCTGTTCCTGTTCGTGTCGGTGGCCTGTGGTTTTGCGGCGGTGTGTTATGCCGAGTTTGCCAGTATGGTGCCGGTGTCGGGTAGTGCGTACACTTATTCTTATGTAGCATTTGGCGAGGTGATCGCCTGGATAATAGGCTGGGATCTGCTGATGGAATATGCCATTGGTAATATAGCCGTAGCCATATCATGGAGCGATTACTTTACGACCTTGCTTGACGGCTTTGGGCTGCATATACCCGAATACCTGACCATGGACTACTGGACCGCCAAAGACCTCGGCAGCAATGCAGCCATCGCGGCATGGAACAATGCACCCAGCTTTGGCAACCTGAAGCTGATATGTGACCTGCCGGCATTTCTCATTACCATTGTCATTACCTGGATCATATATGTAGGTATCAAGGAGTCGAAGCGCTCTACTAATGCTATGGTGATACTGAAGCTGGTGATCATTGCGCTGGTGATAGTAGCGGGCGCATTTTATGTAAAGCCCGAGAACTGGGCACCCTTTATACCCAATGGTGTATCGGGCATTATGGCGGGTACAGCTGCGGTGTTCTTCTCTTACATCGGCTTCGATGCTATATCGACCACTGCTGAAGAATGTAAGAATCCGCAACGCGACTTACCCAAGGCCATGTTCAATTCGCTTATCATCTGTACCATACTATATGTAGTGATAGCCTTGGTGCTTACGGGCATGGTCAGCTATACTACCTTGAATGTAGGCGACCCATTGGCTTATGTGTTCCAGGCAAATGGGTTGGAATGGCTGGCTGGCATTGTAGCAGTGAGTGCGGTAATAGCGACGGCCAGCGTGCTACTTGTATTCCAACTGGGCCAGCCACGCATCTGGATGAGCATGAGCCGCGACGGATTGCTGCCGCCTGTATTCTCAAAGATCCACCCGAAGTATAAAACACCTTCCTTCTCTACGATACTCACGGGAGTTGTGGTCGGTATACCTGCATTATTCCTCAACCTGAATGTGGTGGTGGAACTGACGAGTGTGGGGACATTGTTCGCGTTTGTACTAGTATGTGGTGGAATACTGCGCCTGCAAGAGCAGCGGAAGAAAGCAGTGCATACAGCTCATACGGACGTAATAGAAGAACATGGCGAGCAAGTTGCCGTGCCTGTGAGCAAGTTCAAAACGCCCTATGTAAATGGCAAATGGATTGTTCCTGCTTTGTTCGTTTTGTCGGTTGTGCTGTTTGTACAGCTGTACGATGGCGGACTAAGCGGATTTTTTAGCAGCGATAAAGCAGGGTGGGAAGGTATGCGCGAGAAGGTGCCTTATATATTATTCGGGCTGGTGTTCCTGATAATGGCGGTACTCAGCTTTATGCGCAGCCTTTCGCTGATACCTGTTCTGGGTTTCCTGTGTTGCAGCTATTTGCTTTGCGAGTCGGGTACATCTAACTGGGAGCGCTTTATGGTATGGCTGATAGCGGGGTTGGTTGTCTACTTCTTATACGGCAGGAAGCACAGCAGGCTAAATAAAAGGCATTAAAAAAAGGCGCAACTTGCGCCTTTTATATTTCGTCATCATCATCATCTTCGTCTTCTTCGTCCAGATCGTCTTCCAGGAGGTCATCGTCTGTTATTTCAGCGTCTGCTTCATCTTCAATATCATCTTCCTCATCAAAGTCTATATCGTCAATATCTTCATCCTCATCATCCATATCTTCATCGTCGTCGTCTTGAAGTGCAAACATTGGTGCCCAATAATCTGAATCGGAGTAAGTTTCTACTTCCAGTACCCTTGCTCTGCGTGGTGGCATTAGTGTTGTTGCGCTCATATGAGAATGTGTTGTTGTTTGGTAAGTGAATGGATTACTATATGTACTAATAGTTATGGAGTTCCTTCATTGAGATTGTCATTGTCATCGCTACCTAGGCTGAAGTAGTCGTTTTCTTCATCGCCCTGTCCCAACGCTTCGTTCAGGTCGCTGCCTTCTGCTGTTGGTAAGTCGAGGTCTTCGCCAGTTGATGCCAGCGTACCGGAACCTTCGTTTAGCTTTTCGCCATCGAAGTCTGTATCGTCCAGACCCTGCATATTGCCCATCAGTTCGTCATCACTCACGTCCATATCTTCGTCGCGACCGCCGAGTAAGCGTAGGTCTTCAGCAGTCACGTCTGCCTCTGTACCCATTACGATCTTCACTTCGTCGTCATCGCCTGCGAAAATGTCTCTGCCGTTCACAATTCCTTCTTCATCGTCTGAAGATATAGTCGTGTCTGCCATCATGCCACCTGGTGCCGGGTTGATACGCTCCTGGCCCGGAATATCGCTTACCTCTGGTAATTCGATAGTGTTCTCGTTGAAGCTTACCTCTCCATTGTTATTGTCGGGGTTGGTAATATCTTCACGGGCCGGGTAATGCGGATAGCCGGGTAGATCCTGGTCCTGCCTGTCTTTTTTCTGCTCGTCGCGGCGCATGCTTGTCTGGTTTGCCTACACTATAAAAAAGCTGTGCCGATACTGCTGTTTTCGCTGTTAAATCTCTGTATTACCGTAAATAAGCCTGTAGATGTGAATAAATAGTCTATAAGGAGATGTTTAGATACCGCCGTCGTGTATTTCTTTCCACGCAAAGTTGTAGCGTTTGACATGAACGCCGCATCAAATCATCATGCAATTGAGCATTAGGTAGGTAAGCATTGCCAACTAAGAACCGAACGAAATGTGCAGCTTACCTATACTGCTTCAGTATATTCTTCAGCTCATTTAGTTTCAGCAATGCCTCAACAGGTGTCAGGATATTGATGTCGGTGTCGTCCAGCATTTGCTGCATACGCTGCATGTCTTCCGTCAGTCCGTCGAAGATATTGAGCTGGTAGGATGGCAATGGTTGTATGTTTTTCACCTTCTTTGCCATCGTTTCATCAGCATCGCTGCCGTGTTTCTGCTCCAGTATTTTCAGTATTTCATCGGCCCTCGCTAGCAGGGCAGGGGGCATACCTGCCATACGGGCTACCTGTATACCGAAGCTATGGCGCGAACCGCCGGGCGCCAGTTTGCGCAGGAAGATGACCTTGTTGCCCGTCTCTTTGTGGGTGATATGAAAATTGCGCACGCGCGGCAACTGATGCTCCAGTTCGTTCAGCTCGTGGTAGTGGGTGGCGAACAGTGTCTTGGGTTTTGCCGGGCTGTTGTGCAGGTATTCTACGATCGACCACGCTATGGAGATGCCATCGTAGGTGCTAGTGCCGCGACCTATCTCATCGAGCAGTACCAGGCTGCGTTCGCTGATGCTGTTGATGATGCTGGCGGTCTCGTTCATCTCGACCATAAACGTACTCTCGCCGCCGCTCAGGTTGTCGGATGCGCCTACGCGGGTAAATATCTTATCGGTGAGGCCGATATTGGCGCCATCGGCAGGCACGAAGCTGCCCATATGCGCCATGATGGTAATGATGGCCGTCTGCCGCAGCAGAGCCGATTTACCACTCATGTTGGGCCCCGTCAGGATGATGACCTGCATATCATCTTTATCCAGCAGTATATCATTAGCCACGTACGATTCGCCGGGCGGTAGTTGCTGCTCGATGACCGGGTGTCTACCGTTATGTATATCCAGTATAGCTTCTTCGGCAATGTTGGGCCTGCGGTAGTTATACTGTTTTGCATTATTGGCAAAGCAAAGCAGGCAGTCTACCTGTGCTATGATACCCGCATTGGCCTGTATCGATGCGATATAAAGTTCTATCTCGGCCAACAGCTTTTGATACAGGTCCATCTCAATGGTTAGTATCTTGTCTTCTGCGCCCAGTATCTTTTCTTCGTATTCCTTTAGCTCGGGCGTTATATATCGCTCAGCGTTTGCAAGAGTCTGTTTTCGTATCCAGTCGTTTGGCACCTTGTCCTTATGCGCATGGGTCACTTCCAGGTAGTAGCCGAATACATTGTTATAGGCGATCTTCAGCGAGTTGATGCCCGTACGCTGCGCTTCCTTTTGCTGTATCTGCAACAGATAGTTCTTGCCATTCCTCGATATAGAACGCAGGTCGTCCAGCTCCGCGGAAATGCCTTCGCGTATCATGCCTCCTTTATTGGCTTGGGCAGGTGCATCGTCTACTATGGTATTCTTTATCCTGTCCTGTAGGTTACTTAGTGGCAGCACGGCGTGTACCAGCCTGCATAGCGGGTCATGCGATGTGGTCATGCACTGTTCGCGCATTTGCTCCATGTATTGCAGGCTTTTGGCCAGCTGCATTACCTCGCGCGGGTTTGCCTTTTTCAGCGGTATTTTACCCACCAGTCTTTCCACATCGCCTACCTGTTTTATCAATGCCATCAGGGCATGGTTCAGGTCCTGGTCTTTTATGAAATGCGCTACAAGGTCGAGCCGCTGGTTGATGCGGTGCATATCTGCCAGCGGAAATATCAGCCAGCGTTTCAGCAGGCGGGCACCCATGGGTGTCTGCGTATGATCGATGGCTTGCAACAGGCAAGTGCCTTTTTCGTCGCTGCTATGTACCAGCTCCAGGTTGCGGATGGTAAACCGGTCCATCCATAGGAACTCATCGGCTACAATGCGCTGTATGCTGTTGATGTGCTGCAGGTGAGGGTGCTGCGTGTCTTTGAGGTAATGCAGCGCTGCACCTGCGGCAATGGCCGCTGCATTCATGTCTTCCATACCATAGCCCTTCAGCGATTGGGTCTGGAAGTGTTCGAGCAGCAGGTCGTAGGTGTATTGTCCCTGGAATATCCATTCCTCCATCTGGAAGGTATATACGCGGGAATCAAAATTTTCTTTAAACCGCTTTTGCTGCGATTTAGATAAGACGATCTCTGAAGGCTGGAAGCTCTGGAGCAGCTTATCCATATACTCCATGCCACCCTGCGCGGCATAAAACTCTCCGGTACTGATGTCGAGGAAAGCCACACCGCAGAAAGGGTCGCCAAGATAAAGAGCAGCCAGGAAGTTGTTGGTCTTGTTCTCCAGCAGCTTATCGTTGGCGGCTACGCCGGGTGTCACCAGTTCGGTAACGCCACGCTTTACAATGCCTTTTACATTCTTCGGGTCTTCGAGCTGGTCGCAGATGGCTACACGATAGCCTGCTTTCACCAGTTTGTGCAGGTAGGTATCGAGCGCATGGTGGGGAAAGCCCGCCAGTTCGATAGAAGCAGCAGCGCCGTTAGAGCGCTTGGTGAGTGTGATACCCAACACCCGCGAGGATATCAGGGCATCTTCACCAAAGGTCTCATAAAAGTCTCCTACACGAAAAAGTAATACAGCATCGGGATATTTGCTTTTGATTTCCCGGTGCTGCTTCATCAATGGTGTCTCTGCTGCTTCTTTCTTTACCATCCGGGGGCAAACCTAAGAAAATTACTCCTTCATATGGATGAGGAAGTCGGGTGATATGTCGATATTATATCCACCTTTTTTCCACGCTACGCTCTGCCAGTCGCCTGTGACGGTGATCTTCGCTTGTTTTTTTCGTTTTTTTATCTCCAGCGGCAGCGAAAAGCCAGGTACTACCGATGTGAAACGGTAAAATAACTGATCGTCCTTCACATACCACTCAAACTGCGGTATCATGGTTGTGCGCAGGTACTGGTCGAAAAAGGGCCTCAGGGGCAGCTTTGTAAAGTTGATGATATCACGTTCCAGTTCGGCAGTGCTTACCGTCTTGTGGTAGTAACTCTTATTCAATCCTCTTAGCAAGTCCCGGAAGGTGGCATCGTTGTTCAGCATTATGCGTAGCATATGTACTATGGCTGCGCCTTTGTCGTATTTATCGCCCGAGCCGGCGTCATTTACTCCATAGTTGCCTATGATGGGCCTGTCGTTGCGGATGTTCTTCCACTCACCGCGCATAAACTGAAACGCCTTTTCCCGACCAAACATACATTGACTGAACAACGTTTCTGAGTATGTAGTGAAACCCTCCTGTATCCAATTGTCGGCTATGTCGGTGGCGGTTATATTGTTGCCAAACCATTCATGCCCGCTTTCGTGTATTATGATGTAGTCGAATAGCTTACCTACGCCTGTGCCGCTCCTGTCCATTCCCCGGTATCCCATTTTGTATTCATTACCATACGCAATGGCGCTCTGGTGCTCCATGCCCAGGAAGGGCGCTTCCACCAGTTTGTACCCATCCGTATAAAAAGGGTAGGGCCCCATCCAATATTCAAAGCAAGTGATCATGTCTTTTACCACGGCAAATTGCTTTCTTGCTTTTTCCTCGTTGCCTCTTATTACATAATGGTCGAGCACCAGTGCTCCTTTTTCGCCTTTCACCGTGTCTTTCCAGCCCACGTAGTCGCCTATGTAAAAGGTGGCATTGTAAGTGTTGATCGGTTCGCGCACCTGCCAGCTCCATTGCGTGTTTGCGCCTTGTTCCGTTTTGGCTATCAGCCTGCCGTTGGCTATGCATTGCAGGTTTGATGGCACGGTGTAGCGCATCGTCATACCATGGTCCGGCTCATCGCTCTGCAAGTCTTTACAGGGCCACCACACACTGGCGCCCAGCCCCTGGCAGGCTACCGATGCCCATAGTTTTCCGTTATGGTCTTTGGTCCAGATGAAGCCGCCGTCCCAAGGGGCGTTAGCAGCTGGTTTAGGTTTGCCATGATACCGGATGGTGATCTGCTGTGTTTTACCCACACGCAATTGGTTGAATGGGTAGATCACCCACCAAACATTTCCTTCCTTGGTGATGGTCAGATTTTGACCTTCGAACTTTACCTCATCCAGCACCATAGGCTCTTGCAGATCTATCTGCATAGAGTCGCCTGCCGCTTTGCTGATCGTAAATGTGATAGTGTTGGTGCCGCTGATGCTTCGTTGCGTGGTATCAAACTTTACATCCAAGTCGTACAGTAATACATCCCACCATTGGCGGCCTGCACCATTACTGCCCCTCAGCGTGTCCTGTCGGCCATAAGCAAATATGGTATTTGCGAAAGGCAAATACCATATTAAAAAAGCTATTAGAAATATATTTTTTCTGGTCACTATTTGAAGTCTTTTACTTCAACATCAAATATCAGTACGGAGTTAGCTTTGATAGGTCCCTGGCCATTAGCGCCGTAGGCCAATCCTGAAGGAATGTAAAGAGTTGCTTTACTTCCTTTTTTCAGTAGTGCAACGCCTTCGTCCCAGCCTCTTATCACCTGGCCCTGGCCCAGTGCAAAAGAGAAAGGCTGTACGTGCTGGAACTGAGGGTCAACGTTCGAGTCGAACGTTACGCCGTCCATCGTTTTACCTGTATAGTTCACGGTAACGGTTTGGCCTACTTTAGGGCTTACACCTGTACCAGGCTTGTCTATCTTATAGTACATACCCGAAGCCGTCTTGGTGGCTTTTATTTTGTTCTGCGCAAGATAAGCCTGTATAGCCTGGTCGTCTATTACTTTTTGCTTCACAGAATTGGCTTCTTGCTCTGTTTTCATTTGGTCCTGCGTCTTTACCGACAGCATTGCAACGCGATACACCAGTTTTTGACCAGTGCCCGGTTTCATCCACGGCATACTCGGAGAACCTGCTTTTACCAGTGTATCAACCGACATTTGGAAGATAGCACTGTCGCCTGGCGTCATCATCATCAGGCCTTCTACAAGGTCTCCCCTGAATGCAGCAGGCTGAAGTGGAAACTGCACCGGCTGGCCGTTGTTCATCTGTCTTGTTTCAAACAATACACTGTCGCCGATTGCCGTTACCAAATGTACTTCTACATAGTCGCCTGTTTTAGGCATATTGGTGCCAGGTACATCTTTTGCAAACTTATATTCCAGGCCCGTCTCCGTTACATTAAAGTCGGATTTTGGCTGTACTACCATTTTTTCTTCTTTTGCAGCGGGTGTCGCAGTAGTAGCCGTTGCTTTAGGCGCTGTTGTTTTAGCTGTCTTTTTGCTGGATGAGCAGCTTTGAGTAGCAATCAGAGCAAGCGCGCTTAGTGCTATAATCGATCTTTTCATCAGGATATCGTATTTACTATGGTGTTTATTTAATATTAGTTACTTCTACATCGAACATCAGTATCGCATTTGCGTCGATGCCCGGACCAGGGCTTTGCGGGCCGTAAGCCAGTGTTGAAGGTATAAAGAATTTGGCTTTACTTCCTTTGTTCAGCAGCATAATTCCTTCATCCCATCCGCGTATTACCTGGCCTGCACCCGCGGCAAACTCAAATGGCTGTACGTGCTGAAACTGGGGATCAACGTTAGAATCGAACGTTTTTCCGTCCAGCGTCTTACCGGTATAGTTTACGGTCACAATCTGCCCCTGCGTAGGAGTTGCGCCGCTGCCTTGCTTTTCTATAATATAATATAGGCCGGATGCAGTTTTTTGCGGTGCAAGTCCATTCTTGGAGAAATATTCTTGCAACATACGGTCATCCATATCTTTTTGACCTGACATCTGCTGCTCCATCTCTTGGCGTGCCTGTGCCTGGCTCTTTACCGATACCATTACCACTTCGTAGATAATCTTATCTGTTTTCTTCATCCATGCAGGTATTTGCCCGCGCTTAGCTACTGAGTCGGCAGGGATACGGAATACCGCGCTATCGCCGGGAGATAGTAGCGTAAGGCCATCTGTCCAGTCGCCTTTAAATTCGGCCGGCATTACCGGAAATTCTATCGGTTCATTATTATTCAGCTTACGGCTGTTGAATAGCGCACTATCGCCCACGTGGATGTAGATGTGCATCTTAACTATATCGCCTACCGCAGGCCTTTGCTCTCCTTTTTCGTCTTTTACGATCTTATATTCCAGTCCGTCTTTCGTCTTCTTAAAATCATTGTTTTTGCAAGACTGGAATCCAAAGATTGCCATACCCAGCAATGCAAAAGGTATTATTCGTTTTATCATGTTTGTTTTTTATCGGGGGTGAATATCGGACAAAATTTGTTTAAAATTAGCTACTGTGTCATCAAAACTTGTGGTAGCCCTGCCGCCGGATGCGTTGAAGTGACCTCCGCCGTTGAAATATGTACGCGCAAAATCACTTACGTCGAAGTCGCCTTTGCTGCGGAAAGACATCTTCACCTCATCGCCACGCTCGGTTATCAGCGTCGCGAAGCGTACGCCCGATATGCTGAGGGGATAGTTCACCAGTCCCTCCATATCGCCGGAGGACACGTTGAACAACCTGATCTCTTTTTTGGAAAGCGCAATAAGGCCGGCGTTGTATTTCGGGAAAATCTCCATCTTTTCCATCAGCACATACCCGAGAAACTGCATGCGTATCAGCGACCAGGAGTCGTATATTTCTTCGTGTATCGGGCTGTGCTGGAGCCCTTTGCGTTTCAGGTCGGCCACGAGGTCGTGTACGCTGGCCGTGGTTACCGGGAAGCGGAATGAGCCGGTATCCGTCAGCACACCTGTATAGATACACTGTGCTATATTATTGTCGATAAGCGCATTATCGTTGTTCAGGTTGATGAAGTCGTAAATCATCTCGCAGGTGCTGCTCTTCTCGGGTATGCTCATGCCGTAGTCCCATACCGGCTTCGGGAAGAGGTGGTGGTCTATCAGCACCTTGGGTTGCGTGGCGGCTGTCAGCGCCTGGTCCAGGTGTTTGGTACGGGTATAATCGTTAAAGTCGACACAGAATATTACGTCTGCTTCCTGCAAGGCCTTCAGCGACGCTTTCGATTCGGCCTCATAATTGAGCAGATGCTCTACGCCCGGCATCCACATCAGGAACTCCGGAAGCTCGCTGGGCGATACGCCTGTAACGGAATGCCCTTTTTTTACAAGGTAATGATATAGACCAAGCATACTGCCAATGGCATCGCCATCCGGCTTGTGATGTGTGGTGATGAATATTTTTTTAGGCGTCTGTAGTAATGGAAAAACGTCCTGGATCTGCCGCATTATAAGTAGCTGATAATCTGATTTGAGCCCCAAAAGTAATTCAATAGCACCAATATAGTTATGGTTGATCGCCCCGAAATGATAAATAACCCGTACATTTGCGCCGTCAAAACACAAAAAACCTCTTATGTCTAACCGTACTTTTACGATGATAAAGCCTGATGCAGTGCGCGCAGGCAATATTGGTAACATCCTGCAAATGATCAACGAAGCCGGCTTCCGCATCGTTGCAATGAAATATACTTACCTGAGCCTTGAGCAAGCAGGAACATTCTACGAAGTACACAAAGAGCGTCCTTTCTATGGCGAACTGACTCAGTTCATGAGCGGTGGGCCGATCGTTGCTGCAATCCTGGAAAAAGACAACGCTGTTGCAGACTTCCGTAAACTGATAGGCGCTACTAACCCTGCACAAGCAGAAGAAGGTACTATCCGTAAAAAATATGCCGCATCAGTAGGTGAAAACGCAGTTCATGGATCGGACAGCGACGAGAATGCTAAGATAGAAGGTGACTTCTTCTTCAGTGGCCTGGAGCGCTTCTAAGAGTTGAAGATATCATTATGAAAAATGCCCGGGTTTAAACCGGGCATTTTCTTTATGCGTTCACCAGATTGGCAAACATGGAGTTTTTATTTCGCAGATCTATGCCACCTTCAAGGTAAGACTTCAGGTTGCAGAGATAAAACGTCCAGCCGGTAAGGCCGCCAATGTGGTAGGTTACCTTTCCATGTTCGTCGGTAGGTATTTTTTCCTGCGTCAGCATCACAATTGTTTCACCCATCACTTCGCCTATCTGTATGGTTACAAACCCTCCTTTAGTAAAGGAGAATTGCAGCTTGTCGTGCCCATTGGCTACCAGTACTTTTCCTTTATCAACGTGTTTATCGCCGTGCCCATGCCACAACCATTCATAAGTATCGCCGCTATGCACCGGGTCATTTGAAGATTTCAGTTTTGTTCCGTCGTCTTTAAACACAGCCTGCCTTACCAACCATTGTTCCAGATGGTTGGCTGATGTCCAGGCTCTATATACCTGCTCAACAGAGGCATTTATGTTTATCTTTTGTGTAAACTGGCTCCAATCGTATTTCATCGCACTAACACTTTTATATTCATAGCATAAAAGAGTAATGCCAAGGGCGCTTAAATAGCAAAGCCAGCTTATATGCTGGCTTTGCTGCATTCGTAATCAACAACTACTTTAAAATTTCAGATATGTCGCACTGCATTCTACCGTGTACACTGTAGTAATTCTTTTTGCGGTAAGCTTGTAATCGATTTTCAGCTTTTTTGGCGATAGAGAGCCGGAGCCGGAAATATTGTAATCTCCAATTTGCTGCTCTTCAATGATCAATGAATTAGACCCGCATATAACGGTTGCTTTTACATCAATCCCTACGTTTGCAAAATTCTTTATGACAATCCCTTTTTTATTGTTAGGATTTGTCTCCACAGTCGCTGTGTAGTTATGCACCGGGCTGCCCTGGCAGTCTTCATCAGCGCTGTAAGAACCCACGAGGCCGGGGATACATTCGATGTCTTCTTTGAATGTGGTTATAGAAAAGCTATAAGGTGTAGTGCCTGATGAAGTTGTAGCCTTCAAAGTCACCGGATATGTGCTTAAGGGAGCATTGCTGGCACTAATAACGATCATAGGGCTAAATGGAGGGAGGCCTTCAGACGGATTGATCGCATAACTGATACCGGACGGTAAACCCTCCAGCGACAGGGTTATTTTTTCGCTGGTGCCCGACTTACGTGTAATATTGAGCCTAATGCTGTCTTTGCCATTATTTTCAATGTTCAGACTTCGCACTCCTGAAAGATCGAAGGCAAACGGATTTGGATTTGTAACTACCGGGGGCTTATCTTTTCCACAACTCAAAAATGAGATGCACGCAACTATGGCTAAAAGAAAATAAACGGAGCGGGTCGAGTTTTTTTGGGCATTCATCATAGCCCGAAATTAAGACTAATCCTGCTGAAAGTAATAATGCCTTGTCTTTATATTGTAAAAATTGCAAGAGCATTAACAAGAAAAGACCGGCGTTTTGCCGGTCTTTAATTTATAAATTTAGATGAGTTCTTTCAACTTATCTACTACGGTATCTACTTCCTCTTTTGTATTGTGCCGGGAGAAGGAGAAACGGATGGGCACCATCGTATCGCTTTGGCCATTGTACAATGCTTTTATCACATGGCTTACCGAACTGGCACCACTGCTGCACGCACTACCGCCGCTTACGCAAATACCTGCCATATCGAGGTTGAACAGCAGCATTTCTGATTTTTCTGTTTTTGGAAAAGCAACACTTAGCACGGTGTAAAGGCAACTGCCGTTGCTATCGCCATTGAAGCTAACTCCCGGAAAAGCGGCTCTTAGTTGCTCCGCCATGTAGTTCTTGATGTCAGTAATGTAGCTTGCATCCTGCTCGTAGCGAGCTGATGCGATTTCCAGCGCCTTGGCAAAACCCACTATACCATATAGGTTTTCAGTGCCGGCACGCATATTACGCTCCTGCGAACCGCCGCAAAGCAGCGGCTTTATATTAATGTCTTCGTTGATGAACAGCATGCCTACACCCTTAGGTCCATGGAACTTATGGCCTGCCGCACTCACGAAATGTACGTTCAAAGCGCGCAGGTCTACAGGGTAGTGGCCTATCGTTTGCACCATGTCGCTATGGAATATAGCCCCGTATTTAGCGCATAGTTCGCCCACAGCCTTTATCTTCAGCAGATTGCCTATTTCATTGTTAGCATGCATCAGCGTTGTCCAGGTGACCGTCTTTCGTAAGACGTAGAATACTGAGCTTCGCCAAGCCGCAATGCTCCATTTGCTCAACGGTATGCAACGTAGCATGATGCTCTATCGGCGAGGTGATGATATGTTTACAACCAAGGTCGCGAACAGCAGCGTTGATAGCCGTATTGCTGCTTTCGGTGCCGCCCGATGTAAAGAATATCTCGCCGGGATTGCAATTGAGTATGCGCGCAACGGTCTTTCTTGCTGTCTCTATGGCCATCTTGGTTTCGCGGCCGTATGAGTAGATAGACGAAGGATTACCAAACTTTTCGGTAAGGTAAGGCATCATGGCCTCAAGGACGTCAGGGTCCAGCGAGGTGGTAGCCGCATTGTCAAAATAGATACGACGCATTTGCAATAAGTGATTTAGCGTACAAAAATACTTAAAATATGTAGCTTCTTACACTTTTTACTTTCGCGCTATCCGTTGATTTTCCAATTTTTAGCAGTCGATTGGCAGCAGGTCTGATCGGGTACGATATTTTCATTGGCTTATGCATATGCAGCCGAGTAATATTGCCCCTGCGCCATGGTCGTTAGTTGGTAAAGCTTTTGTATTGCTATATCATTTTCCCAAGGCTTTCAGCCAGAAATATGGCTTTCTGAAGAACTATCAGAAAAAGTCGCTGAAAGGATTTGTGGGAGCAGTAATGCTTGTTGATTATAGTTCGTCGGACATTGGTCCTTATCGCGAATTGCTATTCATGCCGGGTGTTTGCGGTATTAACGGCAGGATTACGTTCACCATATCTAAAATATATGTGTCAAGCTACGATAGTGTGTGGAACGGCCAAACAAACTGGGGAATACCTAAGGAACTGGCTGACTTTAGCGTAATGAACAACCCTGACGGCTCCACGACATTTGATGTAGCGATGAACGAAAGTATCT
The DNA here is from genome assembly GCA_004144175.1 of Sphingobacteriales bacterium. Classification (GTDB taxonomy): domain Bacteria; phylum Bacteroidota; class Bacteroidia; order Chitinophagales; family Chitinophagaceae; genus Polluticoccus. The sequence goes on along the minus strand of SEFT01000013.1, from coordinate 110,670 downwards.
TTTTTCATGCCGAATTACAAGCCGGTGGGTTTAGTTTTCCGGTGTCGAGTAGGGTGCTGCCTTTCTTCAGTCTTACCCAGCAATTTGGTGACCATAGGTATCGTACACGGCCCAAAGTTTCCGCGAGGGCGGAGTTCTCGTTCTTGAGGCATATAGAATCGAGGCCGGAATATTTTCCGCCGATACACCAATTGAATCCCCTGGCGATACTACACTTAAAAGACCTACGAATGAAATTTCCGTTGCCAACGATCTTTACGAAAGGTGTCACCCCTGAACCTATAATAAGCCCCGAATAGCCTGTGATGTTTATTTATGTCTGACTATTGCAGATAATCTTTTATTTCAATACCTTCAAATGAGCTAAACGGATTATTCTCATCAGACGATCTTATATCGATGAAACGGAGGTACCCAATCACACTGAGCATCAGCATATATGTCGCGTTCATTTCAGGCATATTGATACCCGTATTTGAAACCATTCGAAAATGGGATGAAATAAGCGAAATGACCTATTTTCTTAACTGGGCCGACGGCTATATTCTTGGCGGCTTTCTGATATTCGCAGCGGTAAAAACACTTCAATCGCCATCTAATGGTCAGCGTTTCCTTTGCGCAGCATGGGGAGTAGCTACAGGTATGGCTTTCATGAGTCTCTTCCGCCAGCTAGAGCAAATGGACGAGCTGGAACAGCTGGAAACCACGAAAACAATTGTGCTGATATTGAAAACGTTGATGCTTCTGATTGCGTTTTTATGTATGGTGATGACTGTTGAACGCTACTACATACCTTCTTATCTGCATGAAGAAGAAGCGAATTAGGTTACTGCTTTTCTTCGGTAAGCTGTTTTTTTACCCATCCTTCCAGCTGGTTCTTTTCCCTCAGCGCATACAGCATATCCAGCTCATCATTCTGGGCAATGTCCTTTTGTCCTTTATAGAATTTTAGTACTCCTTCGATGCCTGCCAGGTTATTCTTTACCTTATCATTCTTGCCAGGATGCGCCAGCTCCCAACGTGTCCAGCCGGTAATAAAATAAAGCAGCAGATCTGGGCTTGTCTGTGCAAATGTGATAACATCCTGATCAAATTCCAGGTTAACGCTTTCCGATCCGTTGGTCCATTCCATGAGGAACTGACTGGCCTTTTTATAAGTCGGATCTTCAGTTGTCATTGGTACGCTTTCTATCCAGTTTACTATTGGCATCACATACTGTTCCATTTTCTTGAAGTCGCCTTGCGTCTCATACTCTATGTCTTCGGGTATCGTAGGCGCTTTTTGCGCAAAAAGTGTAGTAGCTGCAAAAGAGAACATGACGGCGAGCAGTATGCGTTTCATAGATATTCCAGATTATGCCGAAAAATTACGAAAATCTGCTGAATAAACTAGCGTTGGCTACCCGCGTTGCAGCACTTCATCTACCATTCCAAAAGCAAGTGACTCCGCGGCAGTCATCCAATAGTCGCGGTCCGACACTTCAAATACCTTTTCGTAGGGCTGCCCCGTGTGGTGCGATACGATTTCATATAGCTCTTCCCTTACTTTTAGGGTTTGCCTGGCGGTTATCTCAATATCGGCTGCCGGCCCTTGTACGCCGCCCAGCGGCTGATGGAGCATTACCCGGGAGTGTTTGAGCGCGGCACGTTTACCGGCTGCGCCGGCGCACAGTAGTATGGCACCCATAGACAACGCCGTACCCGTGCAGATGGTGGCTACATCGGGGCTGATGTATTGCATGGTGTCGTAAATGCCAAATCCTGCGTATACAGACCCACCCGGAGAGTTGATGTATATCTGTATATCCCGTTTGGCGTCGGTCGACTGGAGGAAGAGCAGTTGTGCTTGTATTATATTAGCAATTCGGTCGTCGACCGCCTGGCCCAAGAATATCACCCTATCCATCATTAGTCTGGAGAATACGTCCATCTGTGCAATGTTGAGCGGACGCTCTTCGATGATATGCGGCGTCATACCCAGTGGCAGCATTTGTGCCTCTGTATTTTGTATGTATTGATCGATCAATAGGCTATCAATACCGTGATGCCTGGTGGCATACAGCCTGAATTCATGCTTGTTCATGATTCCTGAATTTTTATACGATAAATGGAATTTTATGTATTACCTGCGTCGCTGGAATATGGCAGATATCCTTTTTTGAAAGCCCGTGTGATCGGGGTCTGTAAATAGTTTTTGATGTACTGCCTCAATCTCGTCTCTTAGCTTCTTACGGCCATATAAACATACCAGTTGGTGTGTGTACTGTTGCCAATGAAGTTTCTGTTTAAGCTCCGGCTCCAGCATGAGGCGGACTTCCAGTACCGCTATATCCTGCCGATCGCAAGTATTATGCAAGTATTCGTCCAGCAATTTTGTTTCAGTCAAGGAAGTCGTCATAGGTCTTCGATTTTTGCCTGATATTCTCTCTCACTTTTTGGATGCATTTGTGTTTTTGGACCGTTGCAGACCTGGTGCCTGAGAACCCGAATGCATCTGCAATCTCGATCATTGGTTTCTTTTCATAATAAAATGCTTGTAGTAGATCCATGCATTTTTTACCGGTAGTTTCGAGGAAACTTAACAGATTCCGGACTGATGGCGCAGGTTGCTGCATGTCTGATATCATGTCCGCTGCTTCTATAGGCTGCATTTTTTCCTGCTGCCCATACCTCTTTATGTATAAGTGTTTCGCAATGCCCAGCAAGTAAGATTTATCGGTCAGCTTAATATCCAACGTTCCGGCCTGGCCCTTTTCGTAAAAAATGACCAGCGCATCCTGGAAAGCGTCTTTTGCTTCATCAAACGAACCTCCCGATCTGCTAACGTACTTGGCCAACAGAGGAAATGCTTCCTTATATAGCCTTACAAACATAGCCTCGCGTCCTGCAACCGTCTTTTCAGCCACTGATATTTCTCCGGTCATCATATGCCTTTTACTATAAGTGTAAGTTAGGTCGAAACTATCACCCAAAAGATCCGGATTTTTATTTGGCCGATCGCTTTCAAAGTAAATGCAGCTGTATATGACCAGAGAATGGTAACGAATTAGTGCTTAATGGGTATATCATTGTATATTGCCGTTTTCAATAAAACTTGACTTGCACTGTGGCGACCCAACAAACTATTACACATTTCTCTAAATACGCGGGCGGACTAAAGGGACCCTGTCTTGAGGTGGGCTCACTCATTGATAGCTCTTATGTGCAGTTCAAGCCTAAGGATATTCACGGTGCTAATGTTCCGCAGCCATTCGTAGGTATCGATATTTTTCCGGGAGAGGGTGTAGATTATGTGCTGAACCTTTGTAAGGATGAAGACCTGGAAAAGCTTCCTTTTAAAAGCTTTAATACTATTCATTGCCATTACATAATGGAACATGTGACCGATATATTTTCCATGGCGCGCAACATAGATAGGATATTGGCACCAGGCGGAGTGCTATTGCTGAGTGTGCCATTTGCATGGCGCATACATCGCATTCCAGTAGATATGTGGCGTTTTACACCGCAGTCACTCGACTACTTGTTCCCTAATGTGGAATTCATTGATGAAAAGTGCGCTTTGTCGCTGAGGAGGGGAGATAAGACCTATCGACTTAATGAGTTCCCAGAGTTCAGGCTTGGTGATGATCTTGATAAATATCCGCCGTACATTAAATGGTATGTAAAAGCACTAAATAGGCTAAAGATGCACAATAACATCTTTAACCAACGGGCACTGCTGTACGAAACAAATATTATGATGTACGGTATAAAGCGGGATAAGCCATCCTACACTTATATTGATAGCAAGTATGTAACAAACTGATCACTATCTAATGTTACTACCACGAGTAGCGAAATACTTTTCCCAGCAGGATAATTAATATCACTGCGATTATGATGCAGCCAATAACAATGATATTTTTAAAATCGGGACTAAATCGGCCACCAAGTTTTTTCTCAACAAAATTGAGCACAGGCGGTAAGCAGACTAGACCCGCAATAAAGAAGAGTATACCAGCTACAAGACCCGGAACCCCTTTTGTAGACCAGCCGATGGCAAGGTAGATAAAGAATAGCCCGGCGGCCCATTTCAAAAGGTTTATAAGGTTGAATCGTTTCATTTGAGGCCTGAAAATATAGACGACAAATATTGTTAAACATAGGGAGATTAGCAAGAAGCTATCTATAAATAAACGGGTAGAAAAAACAAGGGCTGCTATGATAGCAGCCCTTATATACATCTTAAGTTCAGCCTTAAAAGTTCTTGAACTGAAGATATGTTCTAAATTCGGCCTCGCTCTCAAACTCGCGTTTTTCTTCGCGGCCGTCTCTGTATTCTTTTTTCATCTCTATTTTGCCATTCTTGCTGCGTTCGATCTTGAGTTTTTCAAAGTCATCTACCAGACCGATGCCCTTCGTATCATAACCTGCAAAACCCTGCGTCTCGTTCATATTGAAGAAGGTATCGACACGTGTTACGAAAACCGTATCGTGAACTATCCTCGGGCTGGCTGCCACTCGTACTGTGTTTGTCTTTTTAGCTTTGTAAGCCACCGCCTTTTTTGCAACCGGCTTGCGGGCAGCTACTTTGCCTGAACAATCACATTTCTTTGCGGAGCTGTAGCTTTTCTTCTTTACGACTGATTGCTGTGCCACAGGCAAATCTCCATGTTTAACTGTTGTTACCGTTTCGCCTTGTTTAAGGGTAGTTGTGCTATGATGCTCAGTCATAGTCTCGTATGGCATGATGCCTTTTTGCTTTCGCTTGTAGTCATCGCCGTCTTGCTTGATCTTCAGCTCATAACCATCGCCTTCGATCTTAACCTTTGATTCTTGGGCAAATGTTGCGGCTGAAAATGTCAGCGCGATACCCAGTAAAAATGCTGCTTTTGAAAAAATCCTGTTCATAATCCTTTGTTTTTATCTAACAATCGTTGTTCCTATCTGTAGCCGTGGATGTACCTACACAAACCCGACGAAAGCATATTAGAAAACACCGTTCCTTCGTATTGCAAGAAAATGTTAAGGATGTAAGCCCATTTTATAATGGAAGAGTTGTAAGTTATTGCTGTTCAATTATTTGCTGGCTATGACATCTAATAATAATTTATTAGTTTTATTGCCACATACACCAACCTGGTTTTCTATGAAACTGCTCACTTACGCATTAACAGCAATCGTGCTTCTTTTTTCATCTTGTAAGAAGGACCATGATGACGATGACACACCGGCTGCACAGCCAAAGAATGTAAAGGTTGGTGCCTTGCTTAGCTTAACCGGAAACTGGTCGTCATTAGGCATTACCTCAAAGGCTGCTATGGAAATTGCTGCGGAAGATATCAATGCCTATATGAGCCATACAGGGTCAAACTACTATTTCTCACCGGTTGTGTTCGATACCAAACTGGAAGCTCAATTAGCAGAAAAATATCTGGCAGAGGCCAAAGCAAAAGGTTGTCGTTTTGTACTAGGACCGCAATCCAGCGCCGAGGCTGCTACGATCAAGGATTATGCAAATGCGCAAGACGTAATAGTAGTGAGCCAGGGAAGCACTGCAGGTGTGTTGAGTATAGAGGGTGATAATTTGTTTCGCTTTTGCCCTGACGACCATATAGAAGGGCAGGCAATGGCCAAAACCATTCATAAAGATGGTATCAAAGCGCTGGTAACTGCTGCGCGTGATGATGCAGGTAATAAAGGACTACAGCTATCTACAGGTAATGCATTCAGTGCACTTGGCGGAGATGTATCGGCTACTAACCCTTATAGTAGCGGATCAGGAACTGATTTCTCCGCCCTGCTCGCCGATATAAAGGCGAAAATCCAGCAGCACACGGGTCATTACGGTGCCAGTGGTGTGGCGGTGTACATGGCTTCTTTTGATGAATGTGTGTCGATGTTTCAGCAGGCAGCAAGCGATCCGGTACTGTCGTCGGTACGCTGGTATGGCGGCGATGGAACTGCCTTAAGTGCTGCGCTTACTGTCAATTCAGCCGCTGCAGAATTTGCAATCGCTACCCAATACTTCGCACCTGCATTTGGACTGCCCGCACAGGCAGCTTCTAAATGGCAGCCGCTTGCTGAAAGAATTAAAGAACGCACAGGCATTGCGCCCGATGCATTTGCGCTGGCAGCGTATGATGCCATGTGGGTAATAGCATCGACTTACAATGCTTTCCCGAATGCCGAAGCACAATTCCACTACCTGAAATCTGAATTTCCGATAGAGGCCGGGAAATATTATGGCGCTACGGGTGCTACTATGCTGAATGCCGCAGGCGACCGTGCAGTAGGCTCTTACGATTACTGGGGTATAGCAAAAGAGGGTAATGGCTACAAATGGGTAGAAGTAGGCAAGTCGGACTAAAAGCCTGACTCAGCCAGCTTCTTGATCTCTACCAGTATCGGGTTCCAACCCTCGCCGTTGTTATAGCTTTCCTGGTATCTTCTTTCGCCATCGGCTACGGTATTATAGTCGCCCTGGGTGACGTGTAATATAGTGGCAGTGCCTGATGGTTCCAGATTGTAATCGACAGTAAGATAGTTCTCGGGAATATCCTCAATGCCGGAGTTGGGATCGATGACTGTATAGGACAGGGATTGCCCCGGAACGATAGAAACGATATTGCCTTTAACGGGAATGAACTCCTTACCCTCATGCATCATCTTCCAGACCAGCGGGCTACCGGGCTTCCAGTCGCTAACTGTTTCGCAACCAAACATATACTTTTTCGTCTGTTCAGGGTTGGTGAGCAGATCCCATATAATATCAGGATTTGCGTTTATCGTAATACTATTCTTGATCAATTTTTGTACCATAGCAAGCTGTATAAGTTAGCGAAAGTAACTTGTTTTATTTAACGCCGGTGATGGTGTAGGTTCTTAAGTGACGATTCCTTGTAGCAAATGCCAGTATCCCAAACAAGCCTACGCCGGCCCCTAATGTTGCACCGGCTTTATCGAACCGGTAGCCGTCCTTGGTAATGCCTGCAAATGGTGACGCAATGATGCAGATGATAGATGCCCAACCCAATGCAACCGGTGCGCTTTCGCTTTCGTCAATTTTATATTGTATGGTTTTTACATCTGCAATAGAAAATGCCCGATCACTCACTATGATGGAGTCTTTAGTTATTGACTGTAGCACATAGTTATGTTTATAATCAATGCTATCCGAAGCAGTGGTTAAACTTATATGCCTGGGCGCTTGTAAGATGCGCGTATTTCCCGTTTTGACATTTTTTAAAATGAGCGCCGGTTGGCAATTGGCTTGTACTGCCAATGACATAGCGATGAGTACAGTCGGGATTATAGTTCTACAAGTCATTATAACAGAGTCGCAAATGTGAGATGATAATTTTTTTCTTTACAAATTAGACTATTACACTCCGCTTTCTAAATAAAGAGATTGCCATTTGCATTTACATCAAATCCTATCTCCAGATCTAGCTGCGCCAATCTTTTGATGTGAGACTTTTCTAAATAATAGCCGCCAAGCATCGAGTTGCCATTATGAAACTCAGTATACACCTGTATATGACCGCCTTCCTCTGCCAGTTTTCTTACACCGTCGCTGTCCTGTTCGAGATAGGTAAGGAGGAGCGTTAGTTTATCCTTAAATTCATCCGGTTCAGGGTTTGGCTCAAAGTAGATGTAGCTTTCCTTTCGTATGTAATTGGGGCTTTGTCCCTTTTTGTCTCCTTTATTCCATCCTCCGGATGGGACTAATTTTGTCAACTTACGAAGCTCATCAAAACTTAGCTGCTCTGAATAAGCTGAAAAGCGTACGGAGTTATAATCTATCGTGCCTACCCAGCGGACTGAAATTTCAGGTTGCAGATTCACATATACAACCCAAAAGAACTTTTCATCCTCCACATTGAAATATACGGTTGCCAGTTCATCGTTATTTATCTCAACTCTTTGTATCGAAGGCTTTCCATTAGCATACACAAGGCTGTGCACCTGCAAGAATTGCTCTGTTGCAGAAAAATGCCTGTACTCAATTTCTTCAATTGCCTTTTGACTGACGGCCGCTTCTCGTGTCATCGTGTATAACCGCTAACTGTCCTATACTTTAAGCATCCCGCGAAACGCTCTTGCCGCATAATAGGATTCTGCGCCATTGTGGTATGTAAATACAGTATCATAGCGACGGTCGCAGAAGATAGCGCCACCCAGCTTGCGGATATTGTCGGGTGTCTTGACCCAGCTTGATGTCTTGAGATCGAAAGTGCCCAGCTGCTGCAGCTCCCGGTATTGCGCTTCATCTATCAGCTCGATGCCCATGCTTGTAGCCAGGTTCACTGCGCTATCGGCCGGTTTGTGTTCTTTACGCGACATCAATGCTTCATCGTCGTAGCATAAGCTACGACGGCCTTTAGGGCTTTCAGCAGAGCAATCACAAAAGATATATTCGCCGGTTTTTTTGTCAAAGCCGATCACGTCAGGTTCGCCACCGGTTATCTCCATTTCGTTGAGCGACCATAGTTTGTCAGGGCTGGCTTCGAGCTTTGCTTGTACGTCTGCCCAGTTGATACCCTTATGACGCTTTGCATTTTTTTCAAAACGTTCCTTCAATATGCTTATCAGCTCTTGCTGTAATGATGCTGATAATGTTTTTTTAGTTGTCTTTGCCATACTATCCTTTTTATAAAGCGTATAGTTGTTTCATTTTTTCAAGCTCGGCTTCCAGCTTGTCAAAGTTCTCATCGTTCTTGCCTACGGTGTACATCCTTATCTTCTCACACTCTTCTATTGTTTTAAATTTTTGTCTGAAAACCACGTTTGTTTCATTCGCAGAGACCTCCTCAAAATTAACCTCGACCTGGAATATAGGTTGCGACTGGCGATCCCATGCCAGCAGCTCGGGTTCGCGAATAGCTATGAACGTACATTCGTTGCGGTAGTTACCTTTCTCAGGACCGTGCATTACAAAACTCCATTTACCACCTACCTGTAAGTCGAAAGTGTTGAAGGTATTGGTAAATCCTATTGGTCCCCACCAGTTCTTCAGGTGGTCAGGTTCTGTCCATGCCCGGTACACCAATGTGCGCGGTGCATCAAATACTCGTGTATTAACTATTTCGCATTCTGGCGGCGTGTTCCAAATTTCCATGTGTGCAGATTTCTTGTCGAAAGCTAATAAATTTCCATTTTACTTCTAAGTTTCAGGATTGCACTTCAGCCAATGTATTCACCTTTCTGTTGGCGGGCCTGAAATACCACGAAAGGATGGTAAGCGCGAGTAGCAGCACAGATGGGAATACCTCGTTGGCAGGGCTGCCCATAGCTATGTGCGAATACAGCGCACCCGACATAGAGAAGAAAAATCCCGCGTAAGCCCATTCCTTTAGTACCGGCAGTCTTGGAAGCAATATTGCAATAACACCAAGCAGCTTCCAGATGCCGAGTAGTACCAGAAAATAGGCAGGGTAGCCCAGATCCAGCATGGCAGCTGTTTCTTCTTTCATTTGCATTATCTGCACCAGGCCTGTCGATGCCATGCCCAGCGATAGCCATAGCGTGGCTATCCAGTAGATGATCTTGTTTCTCTTCGACATATTCTATGCTATTTCAGGTTTATTCCAACTTCCTGTAAGCGGTTGTGTGCCATATTGATGCCTTGCGCAAAAGGCAGTTGCAACATCTGGTCGCGATAGGCCACCGAACGGTAGACGATGTGCATGGTGAGCTTACTCGTATCATCAGTCAGCCTTTCAAATTCCAGGTACTCCAGCTGTACGGGGAATGGCATGCCTTCCATCTCGAAGGTGCGGGTGATGCTTCGCTCCGATACTGCATCATGTATGGAACCGCTGAACCTGTGTTTGTTACCCCTCGGGTCGGTGGTCTCGAATAGATAGCCACCGTGCTTATGCGTGTCCAGCTTCAATACTTTTGTGCCCATCCATTGCTCTACTATTTCTGCCTCTACATAGGCCTTGTAGAGTAGGGCAACCGGCAGTTCGAACTCCCGGGTGACCGTTATCTCCTGCATGCCATCTTCGGCATGTATCCTTGTTTTCAGTTCCATAGTTATGCTTATTGTTTTGGTTTGTAGTTTTTCATTACGGCTTCCAGCTTGTTGAACCGGTCATCCCACATCTGTCGGAAGGGCTCAATGAAGTCGGCTATCTCTTTCATCTTCTTAGCATTTAGCTGGTAGTATATTTCTCTTCCGTTTTGCTCCTGTTTCAGTAACTCACATTCGGTAAGTATTTGCAGATGTTTCGATACCGTTGGCCGCGCCGTATCGAAGTTGGCTGCTATGGCCCCCGCCGTCATGGCCTGTGTGGCTACAAGTGTAAGTATGGCACGCCGGGTAGGGTCGGCTATGGCTTGGAATACATCTCTTCTCAGGTTCATCGTGTAGCTATTTGGCTACAAATATATGTGTAGTTATTTGGCTACGCAAATTTTCGGCAAAAAGTTATTGTTAAGGGATAACAACGAGGATTGGAGAGAGATTACAAGCTACTTATTAAACACACCAAAGTGCCAGAGTATGCCAGATGGATCGTGCAAGAAGTATTCACGGCCCCAGGTGTCTGTTTTAATACCGGATATCCGGACACCCGGATATTTGCCTTGCAAGGCAAGGCCAGAAAGTTCGTTCCAGTGCTGGTCGATATCATTCACCTCTAGGAACAACATAGAGTTGTCGACCCAATCCTTTACGTAAGCGTCCTGCAGATAGAAGCCCATATTTTCATGCACACTGAAGTAGGACATACTGCTCGAGACAACAGACTCCTCAAAACCAAGGTCGCGATAAAATGACTTGGATACTTCGAAATCCTTTGCTCCTATAAATGCCCGGATAGATGTGGATGGATGTTTCATAGAATGGCCGGTTATGAGCGAAGATTATTTGCCTGCCTTTTTCGTCAGGTACTCTTTTTGCAACTTCTTAATAGATGCATCATAACCCTTCCTGTCGATAAAGGCGTCGGGATTGTATTTGTCGCCGGGTTTGTGTTTACGGTGCAGGTCAAACTGACTGGCGTGGGCAGCCAACCATATATCGAATTTCAGGCCGGGCATTACACCGTACGTATATTCAAAGTCTTTGCCTACTTCAGGGTACGTGGGCATCGTTGGCAATTCTACCTCGGGCAGCATTTTGGGCATATTGGCGATCAGTACATCGTAGTTGCGTTTCTCATCTTTTACTGTAAAGGCATAACTGCAAGAGCCTTTTGTATGGCCGGGATGGTGTAGCATGGTCAGCTCCATATCACCCAGGGTTATTTTATCTCCATCTTTCAATGCCCGCTCCACATTTACCGGCTCAAACATTGCGCCTTTGCCACCGTATAAAAAATCCGAATCTCCGCCATCTTGTATTACATCTACGTCCGCCGCATCGGCCATCATTTTCGCACCGCACATCCTGTACATACCTGCCATACCGCCCAAGTGGTCGAAGTGGGCCTGATTGGTAAGCAGTATTTTAATGTCTGCTACAGTAAACCCGAGTGATACAATGTTCTTAGCAATGGCGTCTGCCGATGATGCCAGTCCTGTATTGATGAGTATATGCCCTTCCGGAGTTGTAATGAGGTAAGATGCCAGTTCGTAAGTGCCAACGTAGTACAGATTGCCGACGATGCGAAATGGCTTATAAGGCTTCTTCCATTCAACATTTCCAAAGTCAGGCTCCTTTACCTGTGCCGTGGCCTGATGACTCCACGTTGCACAACAAAAAAATGCGGAGGCGAAAGCCAGTACTTTAAACATGCTGCGGAAGTAAGACATAAGCGCGATTTGCAACCAAAGTTAGGCAGATCGTACAAGTTCGCACCGTTCCGTTGCTTTCTTATTTTTCTTTTAAGCAGCGGTTAAAAGTGCTTAGCGTGTTAGCAGCTGCTTAGCTATGATCTTTGATAACTCTGCTGCGTTGTTGTAGATCATCATGTGGCCACCGCCACCAATCTTTATAGCATCGGCAGTGCTAAACATGGGCAATACTTTGTCGCTCGTTCCGTGTATCCTTACGAGGTTAGGAGGTATAGTGCTGTTATCCCAATTGGCAATCGCGCGTAGCGCCCATTTCATAAACCGCGGGTCAATATCGGCAAGTATGTCTTTCAGGAGTTTCTTCTCTTCTTTGGTATCTGTGCCGAATATCCAGTACGATAGCGGGTTGGCGGACTTTAGCAGTTCTGCCGGCGTTATGTAATCAATATGCAGCGACGCGGCCAGCTTTAGGTGCCAGGGCAGTTCGTTTGCTGTAGCTACGCTGGAGATGATCACCGTTTTAATCGGCTTCAGATAGTTCGCGATTTCTACCGCCAGCATTCCGCCTAATGAAACACCGAGCAGATAAAAAGGCCTGGAGCTATCAATCTGCTCTGCAAGGCGGATTCCATAAGTTCTTAACGTGTCGTGCTTATGCGGTTTCACCCATTGCAGGCAAACTGTAGTATAACCCTGTACATCCAGCCTGCTGAACATGCGCTCATCGACACCTAAGCCCGGTATGAGATATATTACGGGTAACAAAAAAATGAAATTGTGCGGCAAATTAAGAAAAACAAACGCAGCTTAGTTCACTCCGTACACGTTACCCAATTCGTTCGTGTCCCATTTGCCGCGGTTTTGTTTGCGCGCAGCTTTGTCCATCTTACGGCGTTGTTTATTGTTCTCCTTCATCATGCGCACATAGTCCGACTTGCCATGCTTTGCACGATACTCGGCACTCCTGGCACGTCTTTGTTCTTTGCGGTATTCGCGGGCTGCTTTTCTATCGCTGTTTTGGGGAGCTTCCAGGCTGTACGTAGCATTTTCGTTTATGGCAGCCTGTGTTTCATATGCGCTGCTCATCAACAAAACTGCCAGCGCCATCATCACTATTCTTTTCATGTTATTTAACCTCTTCACGTAGTCTTCACCTCATCGTATCTAAGTTACCAATTGTAAATGATAGGGTTTGTTAAAAGCTGCTCGCTATTGTTAGTGACAGGATGCAACCAGCTATTATTGCCTCATTATCTTTTCTATCTTTTTACCCTTAGCCAATTCGTCTATCAGCTTATCCAGGTAGCGAACCTTCTGAACAACGTTATCCTCTATATCTTCTACACGGTAGCCGCAGATGACACCGGTAATTTTTGAAGCATTAGCATTCATCTGCGGAGCCTCTGCAAAGAAGGTCTCAAAGGTTGTCTTTCTATCTATCTGGTCTTGCAGCGTTTTTTCATCGTAGCCTGTTAGCCAGTATATGACTGCATCCACTTCTTCTTTTGTGCGTCCTTTCTTCTCTGCCTTTTGTATATACAGCGGATATACGCTTGAGAATAGCAGTTTATATATTCTTTCGTTATGTTGTGTGTTCATGCAGTGGTTTTAGTGGCTGAAAGTTACTGCATTGAGCTGAATGCATTGTAGCCCGCAGGGCGGTAAAAATGCAGACCGATTTATTAGTTTTGCTCTATAAACAGCGCATATGAGATCGGAGGCCAAAACCGCACTGGAGTACCTAAGCTCACTACCCGAAGAGCGGATAGAGCCCATGGATAAACTGTACAAGGTGATAAACAAAAACCTGCCCAAAGGTTTTGCTGAAGGTATGGGTTATGGTATGCTGGGCTGGGCGGTGCCGCATAGTTTGTACCCGGCGGGTTATCATTGCGACCCAAAGCAGCCATTGCCTTTCCTGAGCATTGCATCGCAGAAGAACTTTATTGCGCTGTACCATATGGGTATCTACAGCGACCCTGAACTGCTTAAGTGGTTTACCGATGAATACCCTAAGCACTGCAAGCGCAAGCTGGACATGGGTAAGAGCTGCATACGCCTGAAGTATATGGACGATATACCGTATGAATTGATAGGCGAGTTGGTTAAGAAAATGACGCCCAAGCAATGGATAGCGATGTATGAAAAGGCGCTGAAGCGGTAGGAAAGGCACATTAAAATTGGCAGCTAGGCCAGCGTAGACAGAGTCTACGCCGAACGTGGAAAAACGGTTTTGATGGTGCTATGGTAGTCTTTTAATAGTTCTTTACTGCTTATTCACGGTGCTGTAATGCTGCTGTTAGGCTGTCGTTGTGGTGTCGCCAGGCTGCTGCTGTGTTGTTGTTGTGCTGCTCGTACGCTGCTGTTATGCTGGTGTGCGGATGCTGTAAAAGCTGACATTTTTTCTGAAGGTATAATGTTAGTTTGATAAGGCATAGATATAAGGTTAAGTATGATGGCGAACCAATAAAGTTATAGCCATTTTAAACCTAAGTGGAGCTTGCACACCCCCTTATTTCATCCATATTTTCTTTTTCCCCGCCAAGTCTCGTGCGTGCCGACTCGCTGGCATTAAGATGAACAGGTCTATCCAGTTGACTACCGTAAATGTGACAAAGTAAGCCCGGCTTTGATCGTGATAAGGTACTCTCGGCCCATACTTGCAATGTATGTGCTGCTATGTTAGTGCCAAGCGGGATGCCTGCCTGACGGCAGGCAGGCTTGATGAATTGGTAGGCGAAGCGAGACGCTTCGACCAGTGGGTATATCTGTTGACACATTTTTAGCCAAACGACCAACCATTGCCGCCATTGAGTAGCAGATCTATGTTCAAATAAATAATCCAAAGCATAAGTGGGAAACATAAGATGTAAACTATGACAGCCCAATATTTATAACTAGCGTTTCTGTACTGTCCGCGTGCATGTTTATTAAGCAATTGCATAGATAAGTAGTAGGGCAAAAGCGAAGTAATGATACTCAATAATGCTATTATCGCTATTGTTCCGCCTTCTATACCGTATCCGCCGTCGTATAAAGCGATTAAAGTAGTAATCGTAAGAACGACTAAAATGGTGATGTAAAAATATTTAGCCTTTAATTTTAGTGGCATTTCTCTCGTAGCCAAATCGCTGTTTTGCAAGACTCGGCGAAATGAAAGTTACGAAGATGAAAAATACTAGCAGCTACGGCATCTTAAATTCCGGTCAGAAAATAGCGGTATAGCTTGTATGCGGGATGCCCTGCGGAATGTCCCTGACAAAGAGGAAAATCACTCTGCTAATGTCGGACGCCTGTTTTGTATAATAAAAGCGGTGTTTTGCATTATTCCCACATTGTGATGCGCGCACTGGGTATGATACGCTGCACGGTATAGTTTTACTGACAATTATACTATGAAAAAGATAATTTTTGTAGCAGCAATAGTTGGATTGGCTAGTTGTGGCAGCAGTACTAAAGAGGGTTATAGCTCGACCGATACTGTTGCACTAAATAGAAACGAAAGGAGTACGGAAATGAATGGCAGAACTCAGCCAGGCGACCGCCGCAATACAGATTCTACGGTTAACGATGTCATCAACGACCAGGTGCGGGACAGTAACATGAACGGTAATAACATGAACCGTAATAACAGGTAGTATATCTTTAAAGCAAAGGAATAGATAGGTATTTGTTTAGTGGCTGAGTCTTGATTGTGGAGACTCGGCTACATGGAAGATACGAAGAAGACCCTAATGGTCGAAGCCTCCCGCTTTCTCTTTCCAGTCAGCAAGCCCTGCTCACCGTCAGGCAGGCTGAATGAATTGGTAGGACGAAGCGATACGCTTCGACCAGTGCTGTTCGCCTTAATAAAAAGACAGGCAAGCATAAGCTACCTGTCTATAATATTAAGATGTATAAGGTATTTTACTACAGAGCGGTAATTATATCATCCAGCTCTTTTCTCGTTATTCCAAGTTTTTCTTGCAACGCATCCATCATGGCATCTTTATGGCCATGTTTGAAATAAAGATCTTTTGAGCTGAGCATCGGATACTTTGTTTTCAGTTTTCCCCTGGTGATGTTCCAATGGGCATCGTAGGCATTACTGTTGCCTTTTGTTAAATCTGACATGTTCTTTGTTTTTTGAAATGATAAGCAGATGGCAGTAAGAAGAATACTGAAAGGAAATGAAGAAAAGATACAGATCAGAAGACTAAAAGGTCACTTGCTTCTAATGAAGGTAGGCTTAATAGATGGCACTATCAAATATATTATTGGTGCTATATCTGGGCATAGGGGCTGGGTTTGGTTTTAAGCAGGAATACAACGGATAAATAACATTATGGCTTCTGCCTTTCTGATAACTTTATAAGAGGTAGTCTGTATTTCGCCTCAAAAAATGGCTACCACAATCGCTTATGGAAACGAATAATATTGTTGTGATAGTGATCGTTATTATCGCTTCGTTGGTAGTGGTCATATATCTCTTCTGGAAGAATCAGCAAGACCGAAAAAAAATAAACCCGGATGCGGGTGATAGTGTAGAGAACCATCTTACCGACCAGAGGCGTAAAGAAGATCATTTATAGTCTTTATCCTCAGCTAAATTTTTGCTTGCTGTTATTTGAGATGCACACTTCACTGGTCGAAGCGTCCCGCTTCGTCCTTCCAATCAGCAAGCGTCTCGCTTGCCTATTCAATAAATATAAGATCAATAGGACCTTTACCACCACAATAATCATATGCGCTGCTCCAACGCCAATGTTCCGGTGAAGCAAAGAAGCCAGCTACAACCGGATTGTTGTGCAAATAGTCAAGTCGCTGTTTTGTCATTTCTGCCGTTGATAGTTCGATAGGATGATTGTTTTGTTGCCAGAACTGATAGTCCTTGTTATTACTATTATGTATACCGGCCTGTGTAAAGAACCACATCATCCATTCTTTTCGACTTTCTATGGCGCTCTGTTCCAGTCGCAAACGTATTTGACGCGACGTGTAGCTTTTCAGGTCTCTTATGATGTCTTGCAGATCATTGCTGCCACTGGTACCGATAATAAGATGTACATGGCTTGTCATAATGCACCAGGCATATATTTGCAGCCCCTTGTGCTGCTGGCAATACTTTATACTGTCAACAAATAGCTCTCGGTATTCACCGCGAATGAACAGGGCTATCCAGTTTACTACGGTAAACGTAACAAAGTAGGCCCGGCTTTGATCGTGGATAAGGTACTTTCTGCCCATGCTTACAATGTACGTGTTGTGCTGTTAGTTGTCAAGCGGGACGCTTGATGAATAGGTAGGACGAAGCGAGACGCTTCGACCAGTTGGGGGATAAAGAGGAGATAGACCGCCCACTGATGGAGGAGATAGCAGGTATAATGAAAGTACCTGTGGAAGCGATTGAGAGATTTGATGAGGAAAGCGCGGTGAATGTTATTTCGAATTCGTTTACAAGTAATGACACTTCTACCTTAAATGCTGTAAACTTTCAATGTAATTTTAATCCTGTAGATAAATGGCTTGCTGCTCTTGAGGAAAATAAGAAACTCTACGAGCGGCTCTTGCAATCGGAGCGGGAGAAAAATGAACTACTGCAAAAAATGCTGGATAAGAAATAAGCGAAGCCACCGTAAGGTGGCTTTTTTTGCTGTAGTAGTAATTATTTGATCTTTCACAGCCAAGCAAGATTCTAATCAATTTGAAGATTGGCTGCCGCTGCGACGTGGACAAAGTCTACGCCAAACGGAAACAATTCAATCAGTAAGGCTTAATCGCATCTGACACTATCAAAATAGTTTGTGCGGATTCGTCCCATCTCGTTTTCGCCGTATTGCTGTGTATACCAGTATACCCAAAATTCGTCGCTGTATTGGGAGTCTTTTCTAAGTATTACAATCGAGTTCTGAATACTACTGGATATAGCAATGTATAAAGGCTCTCGCGGGCCTGAACGATGTTGTGGTAAAGGTCGCGTTGCTTTTAGCTCACGAATTACATCTAGCTGCTCCTCTTGGTTTGTATTTTTATCGCAGATCGACACAATAAGATTTCCCGAATTCAAATAATGATAAAATGCTTGCCTGAGTTTGTTTTCCCAACGCCCGTAGATACCCACACCTATAAAGGCGCTAACAAATGCTTGCATGAACATTACTAATCCAATGTTTAGCCACTTTTTTGATCTGTTTCGGTTGTAGCCAATCACAAAGAAACCCACAAAGGCTGCACAGGAGGAAATAGAAATCCAAACGCGAAAAACGGATTTAATAGAATGAAGTGTTGTTAAATCTTCCATTTCCAGGGGCCTTATATGGTGGTACAATATACTTCGGCAGGTCCTTTGTTGCTCGCTAAAGCCAGCTGCCGGAAAGAATGATGCCGTACAGATTCAAACTCACCAATTTTAATATACTTTCGAAAAATCCACACGTCCTGTACAATGCACCGTCTTTGGTCGATAGTATTCGTCTTACCATTGAAGGATTCTTCAATTATTAATTTTTGGCCATCATTTATACGCTTTAAAACTTTTACATCTCTGAGTTGAGCATTTGCGTCTATCTGTTTGCCTACCGAAAAATACGAATTGCATGATGCAAAGAAAAAGAATGCAATCGCGACGGAGGCCACAAGTCTTCGATTTTTATTCACGAAAATATATAAGAGAACAGGTATTAAGCTAAATATGAGAAACCAGCTAAAAACTACAGCAGTCTCACGCAAAGCATAGGTATTCAGTGTCCACTCCGGAAAGTGGAAGTTCCAGATGACGAAGATGGCGAGTACGATGAAGTAGATTGTGAATAGCAGCTTTTTCACTCTACTAAAGTAGAAAGAAACTGGCTTGTTGCAATGAATTTTACGAGTCGAAATAGAGGTGCGATTATATTCTCAGCTTTAGCGCCTTGATGGCCGATCTACATCAATTTCATCTGTGCTTGATCGGTAAAATTCAATCCAGGGATTGTTTTGTTTTCACCAATTGGGATGTCATTTTGTTTTTCATTCGACATCGTATAGAAATTGCCTTCTTTGCAAGTTATGAATGCTTAATGAATTGTTAGGACGAAGCGAGACGCTTTGACTAGTTGGATATAGGTTTGTCCTAAACGAGAAAAAATCGTAGTTTTCTATTTAGATAATTATTAATTGATAATATAATCTATGATTAAGAACAAATATGATGTTCCGCTAGCTGTACTTGAAGAACTAAAAAATCTGAAACAAATTGAAGGTAATTTATTTAAGCGGGTTAAAACAAAAGAAAGTCTAATTAGATTCGAACATGTTAATCCATTATCAGACTCTTATTTCGAGATAAAAACGTATTCAGTAGGCAATGATATTGTGCATTTTGAATTTGAATTCAAACCTACAAGTAAGTTTAACCTCAATGTAAATAGACTCACAGCAAGAGGCAAAATAGTACCAAGTTATCTTAAAAATTGGGAATCAATTTTGGAAGGTTATGACGATCATGAAGATGAAAGTGACGATCCGATTGTAAAGCAATATGAAAAAGAATTTTATGAAGATTATATCGAGATTCTTGAACAAAATGCTGACTCAACTTTTTTTAGTTACGATCAACAACTAAAACTAGACGGGTATTTAGAGAAAGTTGCACTCCTCCTAGAAGAAGGAAAAACCGAAAAAAATGCGAGTCAAGTAGACGAAATCATTAGTGACTTAAGAGAACTAAGAGAAACGCAGACTGTCTTGACTAAAAACAAAGTTTTAAAAGGCCTGTCCAAAATTTGGGCTAAGACTAGAAAAGTAGGAATTAGCTTATTGAAAAAAGTGTATGAAGAATTTACTAAGGAAGCTATAAAAAGGCTAGTAAGTGGTCACTTGGATGATATCGGCAATCTGATGAATTAAATACAATCAAAAAAAGCCACCCTCACAGGTGGCTCTAATATTAATGGCAATTTAGTAAGCTGTTTAAAACGGCACATCGTCCATGCCTTCGTCGGGGTTGGGGCGCTGGCGTAGGGGAGAAGGGGGCATTTCTTCATCGTCGTAGGTAAAGTCGTTGGCCTTGCTGGGCAGGGTCTGGAATCCTCCCGGTATGTATAGTTTGCTGCCGCCAAAGTCGCTGTTATCGCGGTTGCGGATGCCTGCCTGCGGGTTCTCGGTCTGTGGCTTAAAGCCTGCTTGTCCGCCGCTGTTACCACCGCCGCCGCCGCCACCATTGAATTTACTTCCCCGGTCGAAGCCACCATCATTACCACCGCCAAAGTTGCCTCCACCTCCGTTAAATGGCTGATTACCGCCACCACCACCGAAGTTTCCTCCGCCGCCTCCAAAGGCTCCGAAGTTGTCATCGGGCATGTCTACAAACTTCTGGTATTCTTTTATGAAGCGCACTTTTATCGTATCGGTGCTACCACTACGGTTCTTGGCTATATGTATATGGGTCTCGCCTTCTATCGACTGTCCCATTTCATCGTTGTTGATGCCATAGTACTCGGGGCGGTACAGGAACATAACCATATCCGCATCCTGCTCGATGGCTCCCGATTCACGAAGGTCGCTCAGCTGCGGTACTTTCGACTCCTTCCGGCTCTCCACACCACGGTTCAACTGCGATAGAGCAATGATCGGTATCTCCAGTTCCTTGGCCAGCGATTTCAGGTCGCGCGAAATCTTCGATATCTCCTGCTCACGGTTACCGCCGCCATTTATGCTCGCCTGCATCAGTTGTAGGTAGTCTATCACGATCATCTGTATATCGTACTTCTGCTTCAGCCTACGCGCCTTGGCTCTTAGCTCAAATATGTTGAGCGCCGCCTGGTCGTCGAGGAAGATAGGCGCACTCGCCAGCTTGTTCATGCGCTGGGTCATCTGTATGAACTCGTGCTCCTGCATACGGCCCTTGGTTATCGCATCCATGCTTACCTCGGTCTGGCAGGCCAGCATACGTTTTACCAGCTCACCGGCACCCATCTCGAGCGAGAAGAACGCTACCGGGAAAGGTTTCTTAGAGTTCATCGCCGCATTCATCGCCAGGTTAAGACAAAATGCCGTTTTACCCACGGCCGGACGGGCAGCCACGATGATAAGCGCATTCTTTTGCCAGCCCGATGTCACACGGTCGAGGTGTGTAAAGCCGGTTGGTACGCCGGTTACGTCTTCCTTCTTGTTCTTGGCTTCCTCTATTTCGTGTACGGTTTGCACCAATACCTCTTTCAGACTCTTAAAGTTCTTCCGCAGGTGCTTATCGGTGATCTCGTACAGGTTCGATTCTGCCTTGTCCAGCAGGTCAAACACGTCAGTGCTGTCCTCGTAAGCATCTGCTATTACACTTCCTGATATCCTGATTAGCTCGCGCTGGATGAATTTCTCCATCACCAGGCGGGCGTGTGCCTCTACGTGCGCGCTCGACACAACGCTCATCGTAAGGCGGGTAAGGTAGTAGGCACCACCTACCAGTTCCAGTTCGCTGCTTTTGCGCAGCTCCTCGGTCACGGTCAGCAGATCCACCGGCATACCCTTATCGAACAGGCGGCGGATGGCAGCATATATTTTGCGATTGGCGTCCACATAAAAGCAGTCCTCACTCTGGATGATCTCCAGCACCTCCGCCATCTTGTCTTTTTCCAGCATTATCGCTCCGAGCACCGCTTCTTCGAGCTCGGGGGCCTGGGGAGGCACTTTTCCGTACACCAGCGACGATATATCTGGCTTACGGCCCCGGGTATTACCAAAATCTTTTTTAATGTTTACAGCCATTGGGCTTGTGCGTATTATGTATTGTATGAACTCAGTTGTTTCTGCTTTCCGCGTTGTTTATCAATGTTTTCTGCCGGGACTTATTCCTGTGTTATCGCAATGTTTCGATAAGATTACCGCATTGTTAACCAGCCTGAAAAACGAACGTGGGGGAACTAAAGTAACCCGATTTTTGAGACTGGGAGTGAATAGTGAAGTATAAATTTTCCAGCCATGCTTACACATGCTATACACAGGTTGCTAACATCCGCGCGGGGCTTACCATATGGTTATCCACAGTTATGTAACAATTTACGTCATTATTCACATCCTATCAACAAAAAGCTGTGCGTAAATAGAGTTGAAAATGCATTTTTTTGAAAGGATGCAATATGCTATAATGATGGGTTATCTTTACACCCGAAATCCATTAAGACACAGATGATCATCTCGTATAGATGGCTACAGGAATACCTCCCCGAACCGCTTGACGTTCAGGAACTGAGCCGGATACTAACCTCGATAGGACTGGAAGTAGAAGCCGCAGAGCCGGTAGAAGCCGTAAAGGGCAGCCTGGAAGGGCTGGTAATAGGCGAAGTGCTGACCTGCGAAAAGCACCCGAATGCCGACAAACTGAGCGTAACCACCGTAAACACCGGCAGTGGCACTCCGCTGAACATCGTATGCGGAGCACCAAACGTGGCTGCGGGCCAGCGGGTGGTGGTAGCTACCGTGGGTACTACCGTGCATCCTACCGAGGGGGAATCATTCCTGATAAAGAAAGCCAAGATACGCGGTGCCGAGAGCGAGGGAATGATATGCGCAGAGGACGAAATAGGCCTTGGCAACAGCCACGCAGGCATTATGATACTGCCTGCAGATGCACCAATTGGTACGCCTGCCAGGCAATACTTCAACATACCCGATGCTGATTTTGCCATACATATAGGCCTTACGCCCAACCGCTCGGACGCAATGAGCCATATAGGCGTGGCGCGCGATGTATGTGCCTACCTGACGCACCACAATCGCAAGAAGTACGAGGTAAAACAGCCATCAGTACAGCTACCTGCTAAAGCCGGTTCGCTGGATATTAAGGTGAATATCGATGCTAATGAGGCTTGTCCGAGGTATACGGGCATTAGCATCTCAGGCGCTAAAGTGGGCGCTTCGCCGGAGTGGCTACAGGCCAGGTTGAAGACCATTGGCGTACGCTCTATCAACAATGTAGTAGACATCACCAACTTCGTACTGCACGAATACGGCCAGCCATTGCACGCGTTTGATGCCGATAAGATTGGCGGCCAGGTAGTGAACGTAAGGACGCTACCACAGGGCAGTACCTTCAAAACACTGGACGATAAAGACGTTAAATTGAATGATAATGACCTGATGATATGCGATGCCAGCGAAGGTATGTGCATAGCAGGTGTGTTTGGCGGTGCGCATAGCGGTATTACCGATGCTACTACCAACATCTTCCTCGAGAGTGCATATTTCAATGCAACATACATCCGCCGTACTTCCATGTTCCATGGACTGAGGACGGATGCAGCTACGCATTTCGAGAAAGGCGTCGATATCAACAACCTGCTGCCTGCGCTGAAGAGGGCTGCTGCGATGATCGTAGAGCTGTGCGATGGGCAGATTGCATCGGACATAGTAGATGTACAGGCGCAGGAGATAGAGTCTGTGACCGTGCAAACTACGTACGCTTACATTAACATGCTAGCGGGCAAGGACTATGCGCCTGAAGCCGTAAAGGGTATATTGCTGGCGCTGGGCTTTGAAATACAGAGTGAAGATGCAAATGGACTGACGCTGAAAGTGCCCACTAACAAAACAGACGTAAAACAACCGGCCGATATAGTAGAAGAGATTCTCCGTATAGATGGCCTGGATAATATAGAGATACCCGAAAGGCTGAACATTACCCTGAACCGCCCAATGCCGAATGACAGGCAAACACGCGAAAAGCTGGCCGACCAGCTATGCGGTATGGGCTTTCAAGAGCTGGTGACGAACTCTATTGTTAACAGCAAATATTACCCTGAGCGTGCAGATCTTGTAAAGATGCTGAATAGCCTGAGCAGCGAGCTGGATGTGCTTCGTCCATCGATGCTGGAGAGCGGACTGGAGGTGATACAATATAACTGCAACCGTAAGAATACAGACCTTTGCCTGTTCGAGTTTGGCAAGGTATATATGCTGAAGGATGCTACGTACTACGAAGAACCTCAACTGGCGCTGTATATAACCGGCAACGTGCAAGCCGCGGGCTGGAATGGCAAAGGCGCTAAATCGGACGTCTTCTACATGAAAGGGTTGGTACAAAATCTGATCATTTCGAGCGGCATCAGTAAAGTGATGACCAACTACGAGGAAAGCGCGATAACGCTGAAGTGGAAGAACGAAGCGCTTTGCACGATACAGCAGGTAGATAGTAAGAAGTTGGGCGATTTCGATATAAAGCAACCTGTGTACTTCGCCGCTATAAACTGGCCGTTGTGGCTGAAGGCTATGGCTGCCAATAAGGTGAAGTATAAAGAGGTAGCGAAATACCCTGCCGTACAGCGCGACCTCGCGGTGGTGCTCGATAATCGTGTAACATACCAGCAGGTACAGCAACTCACCGAGCAGCAGAAGATAGACTCGCTTATTTCATTCGATCTGTTTGATGTATTTGAAAGTGAGAAGCTAGGCGCGGGTAAGAAGTCTTACGCATTGAGCTATACCTTCCAGCTACAGGACAGGACGTTGACCGATGCCGAGATAGAGCAGGTGATGCAGCAACTGATGAACGCATACAAAACAAAGCTACAGGCCCAAATACGCGAATAATGCAGGAGATACAGTTGCTAAGCGAGAAGCTGGATGTGTTGCTCAGCAAATACGAAAGCGTAAAGGCAGAGAACAAACGCCTGAAGGCAACTGTTGCCGAGCAATCGCAATCGCTGGAGGCGCTGAACGGTCAGCTTGCCTCACTGGAGCAACAGATGATGTCATTTCAGACCAATAAGTCGCAGTCGGGCGAGGAGGAAAAAGAAGCTATGCGCAAGCAACTGGATACGGTAATAAGCGAAATAGATAAAATACTGCATACGCTGAATGACTAAGCAAAGGATATACTTATTGCTGGCAGTGCTCGTGGTAAGTCTCTGCTGGGTGTCGTGCAAGCAGGAGCGGCCCATTTGTTTTGTGCCCAAAGATGCGTCGCTAAAGCTGAGTACCTTCCAGGCAACCTACCGCGATACCGGTTTATTCATTGGTGACTCATCGCTGCCTAATGCCCTTATATATGCGCTGGATACGACGGCTAAAGTAATGGTGAATGCAGGAGGTGCGCAGAAGGATTTTGGCCTGTATCTATCGAAAAACGATGATAGCACCCGCTTTGTAATATTGGCTGATTCATTGGCATACGGTAGCCGTTTTGCTTACGATACGGTTACATTTTACTATCAGCGTAAGCTTCAATTTTTGTCCGTAGCCTGTGGGTATACCAATTTCTACTCACTCAAATCGGTACGCCACACTTATAACAACATTGATTCCGTGCTCATAATAGCCACCGAGGTAACCAATGCCCCTAACGCAAAGCATGTCAAAGTATATTATTAGCATACTACTACTATTGCTGACGGCTACGGCATGGGCACAGCAAGACACCACAAGGGTAAGGCCCGGAGATGTACTTGTGGTCACAACGGATAGTGTCGCTAATG
This sequence comes from Sphingobacteriales bacterium, assembly GCA_004144175.1. GTDB lineage: Bacteria > Bacteroidota > Bacteroidia > Chitinophagales > Chitinophagaceae > Polluticoccus. The sequence continues at coordinate 85,519 of SEFT01000013.1, read as the reverse complement.
ACAGTAGCCTTATAATCCGCGATAGCCTTGAGGTGGATACAGTGCTGACGGATAGTGTTGCACTATCAGACAGTGCGCGTAGCAGCATGATCGCTGAACGCGATAGTTTGCATCAGCTACGTTTCGGCTTCGACATCAGCAAACCTTTAATGAAATTGCTGACGAAAGACAGCCTTTCGTTCAGGGAGACATTTGAACTTGAAGTAGACTTCTACCATAAAAAGGAGATATACCTCGTGGCCGAAGGCGGCTGGGGTAGCGGAAGGGTAGATTATCCAGACCTTAGCTATCGCACTAAAAACATCTTCGTAAAAGGAGGCATCAATAAAAGCCTGTTGGTGCGCCGGGGTGTAACTGATTGGGATCAGGCCTTTATCGGTGCGAGGTATGGTGTAGCATTCATCAACCGTAGCGACGCTAATTATGAAACGGACTCGAATGCCTACTGGGGTAAAATTGTTGGTACGATACCCGGCAGAAATCTTACCGCACATTGGTTTGAGGTGACGGCTGGTACCCGGCTGGAAGTATGGCGTGGGATATTTGTAGGGTGGAATGCCCGCGGTAAGTTCCGGCTCAACAAAAAGGCTTTCCAGGATCTGCCGCCATACTTTATTGCCGGCTATGGCAAAGGCGATAAGAACTTCATCTTCGATTTCAACTTCTACCTGAGTTATGCCATACGCTGGAAATGAAAATAGCCATAAGTAATGTTGTACTTATGACTATTGGCACATGGTCGATGCTCAAGTTTCTTCTACCAGCCGCTTTCCCATTTCGATGCCTTTTGCGCATAGCTACCGTTGGGCAGGGCGTTGGGATCATCAGGTAGCCTAACCAGTGATACAACATTATCTCCAGATAGCTCCCAATGCGCAGGGCGGCCAACAGGGTTATCATTTATCACCATTACGGGTGTTCCATTACGGGTCAGTTTTCCGGTTTCACCTTTCTGCCAACCATTAGCCCAGTTAAAGTTCCATTTTGCATCAGCTTCCGACATACGGATGCATCCGTGAGATGCAGGCGATGCTATGGGCAGGGCATATTGGTGCACATGTATACCTACTGCTGCATCTATATTAAAAGCCCAATTAAGTTCCCAGGTTTCACCGGGAGGGGCTGCATTTGATAAGCGGTATTCGTCTTTCCAGTTGAAATTGTAGCGGCCAGGAGGTGTCAGGTTGTTTTCGCGGCCTGTAGATACCAGTCCCCAGCGGATCAATTCACCATTTTCGTAGGCGCCGAAGGTCTGCGTATATTTATCTATTACCAGTAGCTTAGGCATTGCCACAGCCGCTTCGTATTTATAAGGGTAGGGTGAGTATGCTCTAAAGTCTTCGGGAAAAGATGTTGGTAGAATAAGTTTACGGCCCTTTTTCATATTATCGCCGGTTACGCGGTTAGTCATTTCTATTATATACCGGCGGCTGCCCGTATGAAAGCCCGGTAGCGAATCTATATAGCTCATTAACTCGCTCCATTGGCCTTTCTTATCATTTGGCTTGTTGTCGTTGTATTCGTAAACAGTCCACGAGGCTTTCTCAACCGTATTAATACTTCCTACCTGAGTCTCCACTATCGGGAAGATCGCTTCTTGGTCAACCCATCCCTGTGCCCTTGCCGTTAGTCCTGTCGATAGCGCCAAAAGCGCTGTATATATCATCCTCTTCATAGTAACTCCATTTCCACATTATCGTAGTAAGAAAGGAGTATGCCTGCGGACAGGTCAATATGTTAAATTGACTATCAGATTGTTATAATGTTGTTAGAAACTGCGGTTCCTTAACAATATCTTACAGAAAAAGCCCCTGCTACAGGAGCAAGGGCTTTTTTCAAATTATATGAAGCTTCTATGCTAAGCTTATTTTTTTCCGCCTTTAGCTTCTTCGTTCTCTGCTTGGCGCAGGGCACGTGTCATTACTACTGATGCGATAGGAATACGTGGAGAGTTCATGATTTCCATGTTATCAGCTATTACATCTTCAACGCGTACGTTAGCGTTCAGCGCAAGATTATCGATGTTTACCTCGATGTTCTCACGAAGATATTTAGGATAAGTACGAACTTTCAGCGTTTTCGCTTTTACTACCAGGCGGCCACCTGCTTTAACACCTTCAGGCTGGCCTACAAATTTCAAAGGCAGGTCGGCAACTACTTTGCGATCTTCGATCAACTCCAAAAAGTCGATGTGGTTCAGGTCGTCTGTAACTACGTCAAACTGCAGGTCTTTCATGATGCAACGGTAAGTTTTACCATCTACAGTGATCTCAGCAAGCTGGAAATCAGGTGTGTACACCAGGTGACGGAAAGACATTACAGGTGCGCTGAATGCGATCGTTTCGCTACCACCGTAGATTACGCCTGGTACCAAACCTTCAGAACGAAGCTGGCGAGCAATTTTTTTACCATTTTCGCTTCTGCGTGTTCCTTCAATTTTAATGCTTCTCATTTTAACGTGTTTTGTTCTCTTTCAACACCGAGCGAAATACCCGTCGAACGACCGGACGTTGAAACTTGTTTTTTAAAAAAGGTGCGGCATTGTGCCGGACAGGTTTTGTTGCTTAAACAGTCGTTTTATTATGGTCAGCCGTCTTGCGGCAGCTGATTGTTACTTATTTGGTCTGGAATCCTACTTCCTGTGGCTATGGATAAACAGTGAGCTGATCGACTTATTCTCGAACGTGTTGCGTATTGCTACGGCAAACAGCTCGGCAGTCGACAGCTGCTTTATCTTAGCACATTCTGAGCGAAGCGGTATCGTATCACATACTACCAGCTCTTCCAGTTCAGAGTTTGCAATGTTCTCATAAGCCTTGCCGCTCAGTACAGGGTGTGTACAGAATGCCCGTACCGATAATGCGCCACGCTCTTTCAGTATACTGGCCGATTTGCTCAGCGTACCCGCTGTATCGCATATATCATCTATAAGAACTACATTCCTCCCGCTTACATCACCTATTACCGTCATGGCAGCCACCTCGTTTGCACGCTTGCGTTGCTTGTCGCAGATAACCATGTCTACTTCAAAATACTTGGCTACTTCGCGTACGCGGTTAGTACTACCTACGTCGGGGGACGCGAAGATAAGATTTTCTATCTTAAGATTTTCGATATATGGGATAAATATTGCCGAGCTATCCAGGTGATCCACCGGTATGTCGAAGAAACCCTGTATCTGCGGTGCGTGCAGGTCCATGGTCATTACCCTGTCGGCGCCTGCTTCGGTCAGCAGGTTAGCTACCAGCTTCGATGCGATGGCTACGCGGGGCTTATCCTTACGGTCCTGGCGGGCAAAACCATAGTACGGGATTACTGCGGTGATATAGCCTGCCGAAGCACGGCGCGCAGCATCTATCATCATCAGCAATTCCATCAGGTTATCAGAAGGGGCAAACGTAGACTGTACTAAAAAAACATAGTCGCCACGGATTGACTCCTGAAACTCAGGCTGGAATTCACCATCACTAAACTTTTGAATGGTAAGCTTACCAAGCTTTTTGCCGAATGATTTGGCAATTTTTTCGGCCAGGTAAGTAGAACCTGTGCCGGAAAAGATTTTTACAGATGACTGCATGTCTGGTTAGGAAAATGAAGTGCAAAGTTAGTTAAATCAAGTGTTTATCAAAATGGGAATTTATGTTTTTTGTATGATTGTACTGTCGTATAAAATAGCGTTCTTATGAGTTTTACGTATATGTTTTCCGCGTCAATGCCTTGGGACGTGTCACTTTTGCCTTTTTCTCCTTTCATGCTCCTCCTTCAGGTATTGTTTATCAAGAAGATAATTGCCGTATTTTCCTGAAAACTCCCATTGCCCAAAAACCTTCCAGTAGTATTTGCGAGTCATGTTCTCGCTATGTATTATGTTCCGCTCTGTTTGGTAAGATTGAAACATACTAAGGCCGGAAAGAATAACAACCAGCGCAACCAAGCCAATATGAAAGATCTTTTTTCTGTTTGACATCACATCTTTTGCGAATGCTGCGAATGGTAATGCTACTACAGCCAGGCTATCTACCAGCGGCCTGCAACCAAAGCCCCCTCCATACCACCAGCACCACCAGCTAAAGGTGACATAGATGGTAATGGCCAGGTATGTTACCAGCACCGGCGTTAGTTTTTTGTCTTGCCGCCAGAGGTTTATAAAGCCAAGGACAGCAATAAATGCAATAGGAGAATATACGAACCAGCCTTTTCGAAACCCAAATAAGCCATGCAGGATACGTGGCTCAGACCATACAAATGGCTCCCTGTTGTAGCTATTATATATCCAGTGGCCGGTGACATACTTCCAGTAGCCGAGTTGTATAAAGACTATTGCCAAAAATATGAAAAGCGAAAGGAGTATAGTTTTGTAGTGAGCCACAAACAGCTTAATTCGCAGTCGAAGGTCTTCGAGACTTGAGACACGCCAAAGCACAGGAACCATTGCAAATACCGCATTGACGGGTCTCACAATGACAATAAGGCCCACGGCCAGGCCAAGCATCAGGATGTCGTTGCGCCTCTGGTTTCGGTACCATGCATCGGTATAATACACTGCCGCTGCAATAAGTGCAAAGGAATAGGGGTGACTCATGCCATGCGAATTGGCTGTATAGTGATACAGGTTGGTAGCAAGAGCTATCGCTATAAGTGTAAGCAAGACGATAGTGTCGTCATAATAGATCTTTAAGGCCCGCCTTAAATAATACAAGCCCACGGCAACCCAAAAGATGTTGCTGAATATCGCGCCGTATTGATATGGAAGACTATAACCATCGGGCAGGTCTTGTTTGGTTATAAGGTTATACCCATGCGCAATAAGAAAGAAAGGGCATTCCATTACACTTACCCCGATCGCGTACTTATTCAGTCGTTGTCCGGTTGGTTGGTCAAATATCTCGTACCAGTTCCAGTTGAGCCACCCACCCGGGAAGTATCGCCCATTGATATGCGTGTAAAAAGTTAGCCTACCGAGATCATTGTAGATAATTGTGGCAGGTAGATAAAGATGGTAGCCGGAAACGTCGAAGACCAAGATCTTATCTTTCCACCTGTTTGCATTACTAAAGACAACACAAAGACATATGAGGGCATAGAGTATGATAAAGATCCGCGACTTCATTTCTAGCTGAAAAATATTATTTTTTGTCTATTCTTCCCATTTCTTTCCAGTAGGTTTTGTCATCCATGAGCAGTTCAAAGTCCTTTTCTTCTACATATGGCCTGCAGAATACCCTCCAATAGTAACGGAATGTCATCCTGTCGTGATGGATTATGTTCTTTCTTGCCTGGTAACACTGGAATATGTTGAGGGCACAAAACAAAAAAATAAGTACACCTATTAAAAAAATTGGCGCTTTTAATTTTGCTGACCATAAAGATTGCAATAATGCAGCCAGTGGTATTGCCATAACAGGCAGCGTTTCTATAAGGCAACGCGCACCGAAGCCCCCTCCATACCACCAGCTCCACCAGCAAAATGTGACATATATATATCCTGAGAAGAATACCAGGATGGCAGGAACTATTTTTTTATCTCTTTTCCATAGTGGAATAAACCCTAAAGCAGCCAAAAACACAATGGGGGAGTATATGAACCATCCTTTGCGAAAACCAAACAGACCGTCTAAAACACGAGGTTCATCCCAAAGGAATGATTCCTTTCCATAAGCATAGAATATCCATTTACCGGTGACATACTTCCAGTAGCTTAACTGAATAAACAGGATGAGACAAAAAATGATGGCTGCAATAACGAGCGATTTCCATTTGTGGTAGTAAAAAATAAGTCGTTGCCGCATATCCAATGTATTGCCAACTCGCCAAAGGAGCGGAACAATCGCAAATAGTATATTGACCGGACGCACTATCGTAATAAGACCTATTAAAATTGCCAACATAAACAGGGAGAACGACCTGCCTGACCTGTACCATTCTTCAGCATAATAGATTGTCGCAGCAAACAAGCAGAACGAGTAGGTGTGGCTCATACACGGTTCGTACACTATATAGAAATATATATTAGTACCCAAAGCAATGCCGAGTAATGTTATAAATATGATAGTGTCATTATAATGACGTTTTAAATAACCGCGCAGGTATGCAAGGCCAACTAATACCCAAAATAAATTGCTGATGATACCCCCATACTGGTATGGCAAACTATATCCGTCTGTTGGATAATCTTTTGCAATAACTGCATACGTGTGGGCGGCAATAAAAAATGGCAACTCCATTACACTTACGCCGATAGGGTATTTATTTAGCCTCTTGCCGGTAGGCTGGTCAAATATCTCATACCAGTCCCACATATACTGCCCGCCGGGATAGTAATTGTAATTGATCTTGGAAAAGAAAGTAAGCCTTCCCAGGTCGTTGTATATGACAGCAGCTGGAAGATACAAGTGATAACCCGACCTATCGTACATAAACAAATGGTCCTTCCAGCTATCCCGCATCAGCGTAACAGCAACGAAGCAAAACAGCCCATATAGCGCGATAAATATTTTCGACTTCATTGTAGCATCAAATCGCTGGTTATCGTAAGCGATTTGTAGTAAGAGTTGGCTTATTAAAGGATTTGAATTTGATGCAAATAAACAGTTTCTGTCTTTTATACTCAATACTACTTACTTCTGCCCTTTAGTTCATTTAGGTATTCTTCTTCGTCCATAAGATATATTTCCAGCGAAGGATCACGTTCCACAGCACCGAACACTTTCCAGTAGTAGGCCGCCGTCATCCGGTCGTAATGAATAATATTCTTTGAGTGCTGGTAGGTTTGGAATAAGTTTAGCGTAATCAGAAGTGCAAATAAGGCATATCCGCCAGTCTTAAGTGATAAACTTGAGTTTTTGATATCGGCTATAAATGCTGCCAGCGGCAGGCTGAGCAAAGCTAATGTCTCAATTAATGGCCTGCACCCAAAGGTGCCGCCATAGTACCAGTTCCACCAGCTGAATACAACGTAGATAATGATACTAAAGAAAGTGATGAGTGCCGGAATAAATGACCTGTCCTTTTTCCATAAGCTACAGAAACCGATAAAGCACACAAATGCGATAGGTGTATAAATGAACCATCCTTTGCGAAAGCTAAACAACCCTTTCCACATCTCCGGCTCGGAAAAAATGAATCGTTCACCTTCGTAAGAGAAGTATAGCCAGTGGCCGGTAACATACTTCCAGTAAGCCAGTTGGATGAACAGTATAGCGGTAAAGAGCAGGGCAGCATAAATAATGGCTTTAGTATTTGCTTTGAAAAAAGATGTACGTTTTCGCAAGCTATTCAATCCATCAATCTTCCATAGTGTCGGTATGATGGCGGCAATCAGGTTTACCGGCCTTACAATAGTTATAATACCAAGAATTACGGCTATCCAATATAGATGCTTTAACTTGCCTAAAGTGTACAAGGCATCGGTACAATACAGGAGTGCGGCAAATAAAAAGAAAGAATAGGGATGGCTCATGCCAATCGACACAACTGAATAATCGAACAGGTTGGTGCCCAATGCAATACAAGCCAATGTGATGCAAACGACAGTATTGTCGAAGTATTTTAGTAGAAACTTACGCATCAGGAGCAGCGCAAAGAATACCCAGCATACCGTACTAAACGAAACAGCGTATTGATATGGGATGCTGAAGCCATCTGCAGGATAGTTATCGGCGAGGGTATTGTACCAATGGGCCAGTAAGAAAAATGGTAGCTGAAAAAGACTGGTGCCAATTGCATATTTATTAAGCCTTTTGCCTTCGGGTTGGGGATAGGTAGCATACCAATGCTCGTATCCAGCCAGCTCATACTTCTTTATCACCTTGGGATAAAAAGAGAGTTTGCCCAGGTCGTGATAAATAAAAACGGCAGGCAAGTAAGAATAATATCCTAGCCGGTCCCATTCAAAAGGCGCCGCACTACCATTCGACAATCGGCCAAATAGTATTGATACATAAATGATTGGGATAAGCGCTATGAGCCATTTTGACTTCATGGACGCTAATATAGCTATAAGCGCTGCATGCTCACTTGGATAGCGTCTAAAAAATAATGAGCCTATATTTCAATAGCCCTTAATTTTACCACGAACATTTTTTAACCAGAACAATACTATAATGAGACGCACAGCTACTGCCGTATGGAACGGCTCGGGAAAAGAAGGCAAAGGCCATCTGAGCACACAAAGCACTGTTTTAAACAAAACTCAGTATTCTTTCAGCACACGTTTTGAGGATGGGGTAGGTACGAACCCTGAAGAGCTGATGGCAGCTGCCCATGCAGGTTGCTTTACTATGAAATTGTCATTTGTATTGGCAGCAGCAGGTTTTACGGCCGATGAAATAAATACCGACTGCGCTATAACGCTGGACAACGGCGCTATTACCAAAAGCGAACTGACGGTAAAAGCAAAAATACCTGGTATTGACGCAGCAAAATTTGAAGAGTGTGCAAATGATGCGAAGGCTAACTGCCCGGTATCGAAAGCATATAATTGCGAGATCACGATGAATGCAAGTCTTATTTAAGAATTGCAACTTTATAACTAATTGGGGAACGCCTGCGCTTGCAGGCGTTTTTTGTGGAATGGGGAATTATTTTTTGTCTTTAACAAGTAAATAACCCGATACTTTATCGAATATAATATACGTATCATATATACTGTCAATCAGTAGTATTTTTCGGGCAAGAGAATGCTGTAAAACCTTTGCAGACGGGTGTTTCAGGGTCTTGTTAAATTGAAAAAACTGTACCAACTTTGATTTAGAAAAATACGAAAAGTGGTGTGTGCGAGAAACACTGCTTTACCTTCTCAGTAAATTTTATCAGGCTTTTTATTTAAAACCGTAACAGACGTTATATGGGTTATAAGACTTTTGCATCCATGAACATTGCCGTAGTGGGAACCGGTAAGTATTGCGAAGCCTTGTCTGCAGGACTGGCAAAAGCGGGACATAACGTATTCATGGCCACCAGGTCGGAGTATGATGAGGTAAGTAAGGAACTGCTCGCGCGGTATCGAAGGATTTGTCCATCATCAATAGAATATGCGGGCGCGGTAGCCGATGTGATCATCCTGGCGACGCCTGCCGAAGAGGTAAGGGAAATGGCTTACTTCCTGGAAGATGTAAGGCAAAAAGTGATCATCGACCTTACGGGGCTGAACCTGACCAGGTACAGCACTTATATCAACACGCATGCAGCTATCAAGGCTATTACAGGCTCACAGCACGTAGTAAAGTGCTATAACAGAACGGGCAGCGAAAACCTGGTAGCAACAGAGTCGACAGCCGATATGATCATAGCAGGGGATAGCAAAAAGGCAAAAGCACTGACAGCGCTACTGGCGAAAGACCTGAAATTCAATGCGTGCCACGATTTTGGCGGCGATGAACTGATACCTTCTCTCGACCAGATGGCCAACAACTGGCAAAACCTGTCGATATCTGCAAAGGTTCCGGGTAGCATTGCCTACAGGCTTATAAAACGCTAAGTAGAATAACCTTAATTTGTACTCCTGCTTTTTGAATAGAGCAGGAGTCTTTTATTATCAAAGGACAATGGCCTGCCAAGCGACATGGAAGGAGGAAGTTGATCCTGCTTCCGGATGAAAACAAAATCAAACGACGACAAATCCAAATTTCTCGTATTGTCTTTCTCTAGGGGTACGGCTTCTATTTGCTCGCTGTACCGAGTTGCAATATAGTAGTTCGCTGAATAGCTCATCAGCCAATTGGTGAAGAGCTTAATCTTCCGTTCGTTAGCAGGCCTGTTGGCCACAATATATTCAAGCATTTTTTTGTTGTCAGAATCGAACCACCATTCTCGTGTGTGGTCAATATTTGCTTGTAAAAGAAAACCCAGCAGTAACAATGCGGTTAAAGAACTAATGGACATTCTTTTAAACATTAAGGATAGCTTGATTAGCTGCGATGCAGAAAAAGCACAAACCACAATGAGCGGATACAGGTAAAGAGCAGTGCGGTAAGTGAGCAGTTTTGTACCCATCAGGTAGAACTGCAAGTTGACCATAATAATGCAAAACAATAATAACAGCGGCACCAGTAAGAAGCTCCAGTCCTTGTTTTTGTGGACAATAAGGCGGTACACTGCTATACCTATACTTATTGCTGTTATCAATACGAATGGCACCATTAGTGTATCCCTATATCCAGGCTCTTGTACCCAATTGTCTGTCATATCCACCATCATGGTATACATAGTGTCATCAATAAAGTTGTTATCGCCTCCATGATACAACTCATTAGCCTTAATAAGCCTGTAGATAGGGTAGGCGCAAAGTGCCACAATAGATAGACCATATATAAAGGGCAATCTTGCAGCCCTCCAAAATTTGCGTTCGTATTGATAATGATGAAGGAATATGAAAAGAAACAAGCCCAAAGCTGGAACCATCAAAGCAAAATTGGCATAGGTAGCAAGCATGCAAGAAAGGAGGGTAGCATGAGTTAGCTTATAGATATTATTTCCATCGGCTTTAGTTAGTAGCAGACATTGGTACACGGCAAACATCATTAAGCTGATGCCCAATCCATAGCCCCGGCACAGGCTAAAGAAGTCGATTAAGGCAGTATTCGCTAACAGCGCTATGAAAAAACACAGCTGTAACATATGATCAGCAACCAGCAGCCGGCATACCTTATAGCAGGTGTAGAGATAAAGGCAACCCGCAAGGACAGCCGGCAAACGTAGTGAAAACTCCGATACAGAAAATATGGAGCAGAGTTTCGCCAGTAGGGTATTTAGAATATGATTATTGGCAGTAGGGTTTTCGTAAAGTATTATATCAACGACAGGGACTTGTATGTAGGAGAGATAGGTATACGCTTCATCGTGCGTAAAAGGCACGCATATAGCACGAAGTACGATGTATGCCAGAACCAAAACCGATATGGTTATATAGACCTTCTTCATGGGGTATATGAAGATATAATAAAGCTGTGGCTAAAAACTACCAGCCGCTGGCCAGCACATCTGCTATATGCAGCGTTTTCAACGGTATTTTGTTGTGGCTGATGTAGCCCTGCATGTGCATCATACACGACACATCAGTAGAGATAATGTACTCTGCACCCGTCTGCAATGCGCTTTGCACTTTTGTCTGTGCCATACCAACTGATATAGGCTCATACTTTACAGCAAACGTACCTCCGAAGCCACAGCAGGTCTCGCACTCTTTCATTTCGACCATTTCCAGCCCTTGCACATGGCTCAGTAGTTTCCGTGGGCCTGCTTTTATACCGCATTCGCGCAAGGCACCACATGCATCATGGTAGGTTGCCTTGCCGTTTAGTCTCGCACCGATATCTTCCACCTTCAGTACTTCGGTAAGAAACTCAGTGAATTCAAAAGCTCTTTTGCCTGTACTGGCGCTATCTGCCGCCTGGTTTGTATCATCAAACATCCGCCCGTAGTAGTTGCGGACATAACCCGTACATGATCCGCTGGGGCCAACGATGTACCCCTCGCCATCAAAGTCGTGCATGAACTTTTCCGCCACCGACTTTGCTTCATCCCAATACCCTGCATTAAATGCAGGTTGGCCACAGCAGGTTTGTTTGGGGTTATAGTGTACCTCGCAGCCCAGCTTTTCTAATACCTTCACCATGTTCATTCCGGTTTCGGGGTATAGCTGGTCTACAAAGCAGGGGATAAATAGTTGTACCTGATGCATAAATTATAATCGGGGGTAATCAGAGCAATAATTAAAAACCTTTTGCGCGGCTGTTCTTTATCATTTTAAGGGCAGTAATGGCTGCTTCTTCGCCTTTGTGGCCATGTGCGCCGCCAAGCCGCTCCCATGCCTGTTCTTCTGTATCCAGCGTCAGTACGCCAAATATGGTAGGTATGGACAGCATCAGGTTCAGCTCCAGTATACCTTCGGTCACCGCTTTACATACATACTCAAAGTGGGGGGTGCCGCCACGTATTACAGCTCCAAAGGCAATGATCGCTTCGGGGGCATTTTCCTCATCTTCTTCGTACGACAGGTAGAGCTGTTTGCAGGCAAAAGGTATCTCGAAGCTGCCCGGCACGGCCAGTTTTTCGGTAATGATAGCGCCATGCGCTTCTGCTATCCTTTCGCAGCCTTTTATTTGTTCCGAAACGATCTTGTCATTCCATTCAGTATATACAATTGCTATCCTTGCCTGCTTTACGCTGCCTAATGAGCCCGTATCGAGCAGTGATAAGCTGTGTTGAGATTGTGCCATAGTAAAAGAAAACTCCCTTTTCGCCATCAAAGGTAAAAGGGAGTTGTGAATTATATAAAACTAAGTGTACGATATATTATTCCAGTTCGCCCAGGCGAGCCAGGTATTTGTCCATATCGCGTGCCTGCGCGCTTTGCGGATACTCATCGCGGATGCGGGCATATGCTTTCTTTGCGTCATCCAGCTTGTTCTCCATTTCGTAAGCAAGGCCTGCGCGGAACAGGTAGAGTGGTGTAACAACAGAGTTAGCAGCATCACCGGCAGCTTTATTGTAGTACTCTATACCTTTTTTAGTATTGCCTGCTTCCATGTTGGCATCGCCCAGTACGCCGTAGCTCAGGTACTCCAGGGTTGTGCCTTTACCGTCGAACTCTTCCAGGTGTTTGATGGCGTTCTTAAAATCGCCCATATTCAGGTAGCAAATACCTGCGTAGTAGTTAGAGACATTAGCTGCTTTGGTACCGCTGAATTTCTTAGTGATCTTCAGGAAACCTGCATGCTGGCCATCGCCATTGAGCGCCCTGTTGAATGAATCCGCTTCAAAATAGCGCTGTGCAAAGGAAATAGCAGTCGCTGCTTTTTCGTTGCGTGGCTCTTGATAAAGTTTTGTATATCCAAAGTAACCCACTATTGCTACTACTACAAGGGTAACAATAGTATTGATCGGCTTTTTATTCTTCTCGTAAGTGAACTGCAGATTATCTATTGCATTGCTGTCGTTTTCCACAACCGTTATTTTTTCCTCTCCCGGTTTGTTTCTTGCTGTACTTGCCATAATGCTGGTAAATAGTTATGTGTGTTTGTTGTTTCTCTATTAAAAATTAGTCTGTAATATATGGATAATTTTCGTCAGTGTATATGTCTTTATACACTTCGCTTACATCCGGCCATGGGCTTTCTTCTGCAAATTGTACCGAATCTTCCACTTCTTTGCGCACTTTTTCGTTAATGGCTTCGATCTGCTCTTCTGTCGCCCATTTATTATCCATGATGCTCTTCAGCACCTGGTTGATAGGGTCTTTCTCCTTGTATTCTTCTACTTCTTCTTTGCTGCGGTATTTCGCCGGGTCACTCATAGAGTGTCCTCTGTAGCGGTATGTTTTTATCTCCAGGAAGGTAGGCCCGCCTTTCTCGCGTGCACGGCGTACGGCACGTTCTATGGCTTTATGCACATCCTCGCAGCTCATACCGTTGATGGAATCGCCCGGCATGTCGTATGCATCGGCAAGGCGGTAGATGTCCAGCACCTTCGATGTACGCTCCACCGATGTACCCATCGCGTAGTGGTTGTTCTCGCAGATGAATACTACGGGAAGTTGCCAAAGCACAGCCATGTTGAAAGCCTCGTGCAGCAAGCCTTGGCGCGCAGCGCCATCGCCAAAGAAGCAAAGCGTTACACGGTCGTTATTGTTGTATTGGTCGGCAAAGGCAATACCTGCGCCCATACCTATCTGGCCGCCCACGATACCGTGGCCGCCAAAGAATCTTTTTTCTTTCGAGAAGAAGTGCATGCTTCCGCCCTTACCCTTGGTGCAGCCGGTAGCTTTACCATAAAGCTCTGCCATACACTCGTTCGACGAGATGCCTTTAGCGATGGCAAGCCCGTGGTCGCGGTAGGCGGTGATGATATTGTCATCATCGCGGATGGCAGTCATAACACCAGCGGCAATAGCTTCCTGACCTATGTAGAGGTGGCAGAATCCGCGTATCTTTTGCATACCATACAGTTGCCCGGCCTTTTCTTCAAAACGACGGAGCAGCAGCATTATCTCGTACCAGTATAAATATGTTTCTTTTCCGAAAGGAGTCTGCACGGTTTAATTAAATTTGTGCGAATTTATAAAAACTTTCGTTCCTTTTCCTGCTTGAACACCTTAAAGAAAATAACATTACTCCAGTTTCGCAATTACCATACGGGTTCATTCAGCTTTACATCGTCGGTAACCTGCATTACAGGCCCTAATGGCAGCGGTAAAACCAACCTGCTGGATGCTGTGTATTACCTCTGCTACACCAAGAGTTATTTCAGTTCCTACCAGCAACATTCGGTGCAAAGCGGCACGGATGGCTTCAGGATAGAGGGCATTTTCAACAAAGACGAAGAACGCGAAGAGGTGATCAGCTGTAAATGGAAGCAGGGTAAAAAAGAAATAGCTACAGGTGGGGTAGAATACGAGAAACTGACCGACCACATAGGCAAGTATGCTGCGGTAATGATAGCTCCAGACGATATGGAGTTGATAAATGACGGCAGCGAGCTAAGGCGGAAGTGGATGGACGGGATATTAAGCCAAACCGACCGCGAATACTTAGAGCGGTTGATACACTATCAGAAAGTGCTGTTGCAACGCAATGCCTGGCTGAAGATGCAGGCATTTAACCCATCGACCGACCGTACATCGTTGGAGTATTATAATGCGCAACTGGTGGGCGATGGTACATACATCTACCAGCGCCGTAAGGTGTTCCTGGCGCGGTTCCTGCCATTGCTCGAAAACTTTTACCAGCAGCTATGTGGCGGCAAAGAAGTGATCAACGTAGTGTACGAAAGCGATATTTCGCAAAAGCCGCTGGCCGAATGGCTGGACAGGGGGCTGGAGCACGACCTGCGTATGCAGCGTACGCTTCGGGGCATCCACAAAGACGACTGGAATTTTCTGCTCAACGACATCACTTTAAAGCAATTTGCCTCGCAGGGGCAGAAGAAAAGTTTTCTGTTTGCGCTGAAACTGGCCCAGTATGCCTACTTGAGTATGGAGCAGGGCCATCTGCCCATATTATTGCTAGATGATATATTTGAAAAGCTCGACCAAAATAGGATGGAAGCCTTACTGCGCATCATTCGCGGCCCGGGTTTCGGGCAGGTGATACTGACCGATACGCACAGCACCAGGGTGGCAGAAGCCTTTGGTACCGATGCCGATATAGCCTTCATCAACCTATAGATTACACAAAAAGTTATCTATCCGTTAGTGTCTATAATCTGTTTATTATTATTTATTATTGAGGCGTCAAAAAGGTATCTCTGTTTTGTTACCTTTGTCAAGTTCAGAAATTTCTTCAATACCATCTTAATAACATAATCGTTTATGGGCTACATTAAAGACAGCTTCAAAGCCAAGGCTGACGAACAACTCAAAGAGATCAAAAGCATTATTGAGCAACATGGTGACATGAAAATAGGTGAGGTGACACTTGCGCAGGCCTACCAGGGTATGCGTGGTATACCGGGCCTTGTTACAGAGACATCGTTGCTGGACTCTAACGAGGGTATTCGTTTCCGTGGTTTTTCTATCCCTGAACTGAGGGATAAGCTGCCTAAGGCTGAAGGTGGTAATGAGCCGCTGCCTGAAGGTCTTTTTCATCTGATGCTGATCGGTGAAGTACCTTCGCAGGAAGATGTGGACCATATAACAGCTACATGGGCACGCCGCTCACACGTTCCCAATCACGTATTCGATTCTATCGAAGCGCTGCCTGTAACTACACACCCTATGACGCAGTTCTGCGTTGCTATCCTGGCACTGCAAACCGAGTCTAAATTTGCTAAAGCCTACAACGACGGCATCAGCAAAAAAGAATACTGGTCATATACCTACGAAGATACAATGACGCTGATAGCACGCCTGCCTCGCGTAGCTGCTTACATCTACCGTCGTAAATATAAAAACGGTGAGCACATCCAGCCGGATGGTATGCTTGACTGGAGCGCAAACTTTGCACACATGATGGGCTTCGACAACGAAAGCTTTAAAGAACTGATGCGCTTGTATCTGACCATCCACGCCGACCACGAAGGTGGTAACGTATCGGCACATGCTACGCACCTGGTAGGTTCTGCACTGAGCGATCCTTACCTGTCGTTTGCTGCCGGCATGACTGGTCTGGCAGGCCCGCTGCACGGACTGGCCAATCAGGAAGTGATCCGCTGGATAGAGGAAATGCAAAAAGACCTGAACACTGAAGCGCCTACTAAAGAGCAGATAGCTGATTACATAAAGAAAACCCTGACGGAAGGTAAAGTAGTACCGGGATACGGACACGCTGTACTGCGTAAGACTGACCCTCGCTTTACTGCACAGATGGAGTTTGCGAAGAAACATTGCCCGAACGACCCAGTGGTACAAACCGTATGGAACGTGTATGAAGTAGCGCCGCCAATATTGGAGAACACAGGTAAGATCAAAAACCCATGGCCTAACGTAGATGCACACTCAGGCGCATTGCTGAAGCACTACGGCCTGGTAGAAGAAGATTTCTATACCGTACTGTTCGGCGTGTCGCGCGCACTGGGTGTACTGGCCAGCCTTTGCTGGGACCGTGCACTGGGCTTCCCGATCGAGCGTCCGAAGTCGATTACTACGGAGTGGGTAAAGAAAGCTATAGCTGAAGGCGAAAAAGTAGCGTAATACTATACTGATATTCAAACCATACTAAGAGACGCACTTGTGGCGTCTCTCAGTTTTTAAGATAAAAGACATCAACCAAAACAACACAATACATATTTTATGAACAAAGGTCCGGTTTCTCAATTCATACAACATCATTATCGCCACTTCAACGCAGCGGCGCTTGTGGATGCGGCTAAAGGTTATGAGACGCATTTGATGGAGAACGGTAAAATGATGATAACACTGGCCGGCGCTATGAGTACCGCTGAACTGGGTATATCATTGGCAGAAATGATACGCCAGGATAAGGTGCAAATAATAAGCTGTACCGGCGCCAACCTGGAAGAAGACATCATGAACCTGGTAGCGCATACGCACTATAAGCGCGTACCAAACTACCGCGACCTGAGCCCGCAGGATGAGTGGGCGCTGCTTGAAGATGGGTTTAACCGTGTAACGGATACTTGCATACCAGAGGAAGAAGCTTTCCGCCGTATACAGAAGCATATAGTAAAGCTTTGGAAGGATGCCGATGAAAAAGGTGAGCGCTACTTTCCGCATGAGTATATGTACAAGCTGCTGCTGAGCGAAGTAATGAAGCCTGACTATGAGATAGACCCGAAGCATAGCTGGATGTTGGCTGCTGCTGAAAAGAACCTGCCGATCGTATGCCCGGGATGGGAAGACAGCACGATGGGCAACATCTTCGCGTCTTACTGCATAAAAGGCGAAATGAAGAGCACCACTATGAAGAGCGGTATAGACTATATGACCTGGCTGGCCGATTGGTACCGTGCTAATTGCTCGGGCAAGGGTATAGGCTTCTTCCAGATAGGTGGTGGTATTGCAGGCGACTTCCCGATATGCGTGGTGCCTATGCTATATCAGGATCTGGAAATGCACGATGTGCCATTCTGGAGCTACTTCTGCCAGATAAGCGACAGCACTACTTCATACGGTTCGTACAGCGGTGCGGTGCCAAACGAAAAAATTACCTGGGGTAAACTGGACATTACAACGCCGAAGTTCATTGTTGAAAGCGATGCTACGATCGTAGCGCCACTGATATTTGCCTATATACTGGGTTGGTAATTATAGTAGATAACAATAAACAACAAAGGCCGCAATAAAGCGGCCTTTGTTATACTCAGCAGTACTATGATTTATTCTGTTATTGTAAACTTTACTGTTTGATTGAAGCCGTCCCTATTCGACAATCTTAACAGGTATACGCCTTGCGGTAGTCTGGTGTCCATATTTATTTCTCCGGATGTCTGCTTTATCTGGTCACGATATACCACCCGGCCAACAGTGTTAGTTATTTCTCCGTATAGTTCATTATCTGTAATGCCGGCTATCTTAAAGCTTCCTTTGTTAGGGTTGGGGTAAAGGCTTATTGCCCTGGGATTATTGCTGTTGTCTAAGCCTGTTGGATGCCCGATAGTGACAGTGTCTGAGATTGTCATTTGTATGGCGCAGGAATCTTCTGTTACGACGTCGACACTTATCTGGTCAGAGAAGTATAATCCATCAGTTATCAATGTTGCATTCGTTTCTCCTGTAAGTATGAGTCCGTTCTTGTACCATTGATATCTAGGCGCTATACCAACATGGGCAGCCGTAGCAGTAAAGGTTACCTGTTGCGATGGGCTTACAGCCAAGCCCGGGTTTGCGGTAATGCTTACAGCTGGTGCAGGCCTTACTACTACGTTGATTGAATCAACCGGTGAGATACAACCGTCTAGTGCTGCCGTAACCTTATATATGCCTGCCATCGGCATCGTTGCACTTGTGTCAACCAGCGGATTTTGATCGGACGATGTAAAGCCGCCAGGACCACTCCAGGAAAAAGTAGCTCCTGCTGGAAGCGCATTTGCGTTTAGCATGAGTACGCCATCTTCACATACAGGGTTATTATAGCCAATCGAAGTTATTACGACGTTGGGCCTGACCAATACCTCTAAAGTGTCATAAGTGGTACATCCCTTGTTTGATGCGGCAACTATATATGTACCTGTTCTTTGAAACTCAACCGGAGTAATTACCGGATTTTGCAAAGTCGAATTGAAGCTATATGTTCCGTTGCCCGTCCATTTATATGTGAGCGGTCCGCTAAAAGTCGTTGTTGCTTTAAGCTGCAGCGTTGCATTAGGTCCTGCGCATATAATGCTATCCGTAGAAGCTATAAGGTCAGGATAAGCCGCGACAGTAATGGTAGCGCAGCCACAGCTGCTGCTGCGCCAGGGAAGGGAACTCACTATGCGTATATGATATTTAGAACTTGGCGGTATATTATCAGGTATCGTAGCCAGGATGGAACCGGCATTTGTCGAAGTTATGCTGCCCAAATTTATAGGCAAGGCAAAGGTGCCGTTCGTGTCTGATAGTTGCGCTGTAAATACATTTCCGGCACCGTATTGACCGGTGATGCTGTAATTGAGTGTGATAGTGCTACCAAGACAGACAATAGTATCTGTAAAAGGTTCGTTGATGCCGATAAGCGTATCGCCAACCTGCCAGCATGTAAGGTATCCATCGAAATTAGACGGATCGGAAGTATACGGTGGCGGATTATTATTCAATACGGATTGATAGGCGCCTGGGGTAGCAATGCCAGAGGTACTATTGGTGCCTCCTACAAAGTACAGTTTGCCGTTGTTGATATTTATATTGCCACCGGTACCTCTATATCCACCGCCGCTGTTGCCAACGGGCATAGTCCAGTCATTTTCTATTCCCGCGCCACCAAAGTAAGTGGACCACCACAACATACCATTATTATCGAACTCTGCAAGGAAGGCATCTCCGTTGCCTGCCGCTGTAGTGTGCAGTCCATTAGCCGGAACTAAGCCCGTGGTACTGCTGGAAACACCATAGAGAAATATATGTCCGTCTGTATTCAGCGCTATCCCGTAACCGCCTTCCTCTATATTTCCGCCATAATAGGTACCCCATTGCCTTACCCCCGATCCATTGAACTTCACCAGAATAGCATCGTATGCGCCATTTAGAGTGGACTGGTAGGCACCACTACTGGCAATGTTAGAAGTACTGGACGCGTATCCACTGACATATATGTTGCCTGCTGTATCAGAAGCCAAATCGCGGAAAGCGTCTTCGGCCGTGCCACCATAGTAAGTAGACCATATTAGTGAGCCCGTATTTGTGAATTTTGCTAGAAAGCCATCGCCCCATCCACCACCGCCCCATGTACTCTGATGAGACCCTGAGGTAGCAATACCGCTGGTACTTCTTGTAGCACCGCAGATGATCACATTATTTGACGTATCGAAAACTACATTTTGCGCGGCATCATGGTCCGTGCCTCCGAAGTAGGTACCCCAAATGCGGGCGCCATGCTGCGACAGTTTGATCAAATAGCCATCTCTGCCTCCGCTGAGTGCAGGCTGGTGCGAACCTGCAGTTGCAATACCCGTATTGCTCCAGGTTTCGCCACATAGGTACACATTACCTTCAGCATCGCAATTCACATATCCATCATCATCTCCCGAGCCGCCTATATAGGTGCTCCACATACGGGTTCCATCGGTGGGGTCAATTTTTACGACCAGTACGTCGAAAAGGCCACCGTTGTCTAGCTGGTGCGCACCCGTGCTTGCAAGACCGGTATAAGTCTTTGTTTCTCCGGCGAAATATAAGCTACCTGCCGGATCAATGGCTGCGCTATAAAGCCAATCCTGAGCGCCGCCACCGTAATAGGTAGCCCAAGCACGTGTATTAGCATCCGTCATTTTTACTATAAAAGCATCTATATCGGACGTAACCGCATTTAGAGTTGTTTGGTGTACGCCTGTGGTGGCCATATTAGTAAAGCTTGTTGTCCAGCCGCACATAAAGATATGTCCTGCACTATTGGTCACTACGTCTTCTGCCATTTCATCTTCGGTACTACCATAGTATGTAGCCCAGTTCAGGAGTGGGTCAATAACTAGATCATGGTTTACCTCTGACCTGATGTTGAATGAGAGTGTGTGACCATCCAGTGTGAAAGAGGAAGCAATCTCTTTTCCGGTTACTGCATCGTAGCTATAAGGCTTTTGCTCGGTGATATTACCAAGTGGCGTCCTGGCAACGACAGCACCGCCTTTCATCTCCATAGCTGTTGCACCTTCGTATTTTAGTTTGATCTGTTTCGGATCTCCACCGGGGTGTACTACAAAATCATATTTTAGCTGGCCGCTTGTTGTGTATAATACCCAATCAATATTAGGATAAATGTCTTTGTATGTAGCTTTGTTGAAAGTAAATGCTGTACCTGTGTATTGAGCCAGATAATAGTTCTCGAAATAGGACTGTTTCTCTTCTTTTATGATCTCGGCATTAGGATTAGCGCCGACAAGTATCATATCGAGCCTGTATGCGTTCATTTCGGCGCCGTCCTGGTATCGTTTTAGGGACTCGTCTTTGCTACTAATGCCGGGTTCCTTTGTTACGGTATTCCCGGGCTTGCTATTCCTATACCATTGATAATGGATTTGCCCATCACCAATAAAAATGTTTACACCTCCACCTGACAATTTAAAATCGATATCCGTACGCGGTTTCCTGAACTGATCTACAACCTGGCCTTTGTTCTCAGTGAGTGCAATTTTAGCAGAGGCCGGTGATTCGGGAGTCTTCGCGATGGCCGTCGTAGAAATTGGCAACATGGCGACAATAACAAAAATACATTTGAGCATGGTAAAAAAGGGTCTCATAAAAAAGTAGAAGTTTCCTCACAGTCTGGAATATTGTGCCTAAAAATTAACTTATACTATTTTGCGTGTATACTAGTATGTAATTGTTTGATTCTCAGGTTATAGCAAAAAATGGAAAATGAATTCTGAAATTGATTATGGGGAGCTCGTCTTTTTCGGTATCTGTAACAGCGTGAGGGGAATTGTTTAATGCGTGATCCAGCTTTTGGTTGGAGTTGTGGATTAGCTGTTGTACGGCTTGTGTATAGCTTTACAGTGTGTTGATGAGTTTTAGCCACGTAGTGATATAAGGTAGGGAAAGCGATATTGGACCATTTAATTATGGGTCTATATTCTCAATTATATCTTTCGCTTCAGCATACTCTTCATAGGTATCGACACTTTTAATGGTCTCTGATTTACGAGGAATTATGCGTGATGCATCTATATCGAGCAAAAACCGACTCAAAGAATGTCTTGAGCGCTTGAAATTATCTTGTAGTCTTTCACGGGCATCTGATCGATATATGGCGAGCAATGGTTCGTAGCAACTAAAAGTACTGTTGTAAAAAGCGGCGGTATTTAATGCATCATACGATACATTAAATAACTCCAATAAGTCTTGTTTAGAAATAAATGGGTAGTCGCAACCAACCACCAAAAAATCTGCATTAGGATGTGCATTGAAAGCGCTTAACACCGCTGTCATTGGCCCGGCATCAGCATATTCTGGAGCGTCCGTAACAACAGCATATTGCCCGGGAATAGACGGTGACTGCTGTTCGTTGCAGGAAATAAAAACGCGTTCGCAAAGCGACGAAAGCATATCGCACAGATGGTAACGCTGCGGCTGCCCATGATAATCCAACATACTTTTGTCGGTTCCCATACGGCTGCTTTTCCCGCCGCAAACTACCAAGCCATATAACTTACTCATTCGAAGAAGGTTTTGTGCAACATCATGTCTGAGCTAAGGCCGTATTTGTCTATTGCATTGTCTCGTAGATGATCGCGCACTACAAGTATCAGCCTGCCTTTTGCTTCATCGCTTTTGTAGTAGTTGATAACGTCTGTAAGTGCAGGTTCTAACCCTTCGTCTTCCAGTTCCAGCTTGCCCAGTTCATCTACGATCATCCATTCAGGGTTTTCTTTAATTGTTCGTAGCATGATGTCGCGTGCAGTAGCAAATGTTTCTTTGCTGAAACGATACTTGCCCACCATCAGTATATCATCTGTAGGATGATCAGTAGTCATCTCAAAATCGTGAAACTTGTTGCGCGCAATATCATACAGACGCCTGGCGCCATCTACATCGGGGGCCAGTATGCCGCCCACGTTTAGCTCCTTATTGCGCAGCCATGTTTGCAATGTGGTCGTCTTGCCACTGTGAATGGCCCCTGTGAATATGTATATCTTATTAATGTTCATTCGTAGGTTGCAGTGTTATAACTATAAGTATCATCAGAAAAGCGGTATAGCGTTTCAGTCCGTTGTGCTGCATTTTTGCCAGGTGATAGGAGGGTGCAATGTAGCCACGTAACTCAGGCATCATATCTAGCAGCGACTGTAATTCTGCTTTGCTTTTTTTATTGCCGGCCCAGCGTTGCAGCGCCCATTTCAAGAGTGGGTTTACCACTCCAAACAAAAGCAGCAATACTAATAACGTGCGTGCAATGATATAATATGCCTGATCGGTACCGTTTGTAATATTAGCCGTAAGGAATACAGTCACAATCATTACCAATATCAACAACAGAAACAGCAATTTGTTCTTTCTTTTCCTAGCGGGTACCGGTATCTCCGTACTGCCGGACTTCCATGTATGAAACTGGTCGCGTATCGCTGCTGATTGCTGTTCTATACGGCGAGGCAGCCCGGCTATCCATAGCCCTATCAGCAGGCCCCACACAGCATATACAGCTATATAAACACCGATGACCCACATACTGAAGGAAGGCGCATCGGGGCCGCCAAAATCTTTATTGATGCTGTTGTACAATCCGTCCAGTGCCGCCCATATCGACTTGCCGAATATCAGCGTCATTACCAATAGCTTCTGTGTTGCCGACTCCACCATAGCAGTTATCGCAAAGACAACCGACGCAATGGAGAAGCTGGGTATGATTCGGTAGAGCAAAGCACCTATCACTCCCTGGAAGGCAACAGCTATATAAGCGGGGCCGGGCGAGTGAGGACTCGCGGTGAACTTAACCAACAACACCAAAGACAAAGACTGCATCATCGCCTTAAAATTGTTGCGGCTGTAGTGCGCCAGCAACGATATGATGACAACGGCAAAACCGCCAACAAGAAAACCTGTCAGCGGTATTTTCAGTGCGTGCAGCCAGCCTCCCAAGCCGCTCTCGCACAGTGCCCATAGGGCTGTTAATCTATGTATGGCTCTATTATTTTTATCATTACCTGTCACATGGTAAATGTAATAAGCATTTGCTTAAGATAGCGCCTGCTGCTACATTACGTAGAAGCTGACTGCCTCTTCTTTTTCTTCCATTATACGATAATCGTTCAGCATCTGGTGCAAGTCTCGTTCTATAGTTTTGCAGATGGCGGTCATCGGTGTATCTGTAGGCTGGTTCTCAAATGGATCCTGCAGATGAATAGCCATTTTTTCGATCAGCATGAAAGATGCAGATATTGCACATACCATAGGTACCACCATCAGGCCGAAGTACTCGATAAGCGCAAAAGGCAATAGCATGATAAAGAAGTTCATTGCAAAATGGATGTACAAACTATATGTGGCGGGGAACACCGTATTCTTGATACGCTCGCAACGTCCCATCGCATCACAAAGCCTGGTCAAAGTGCGGTCCAGCTCCACATGCTGAAACTGGTTGACCCAGCCCATTTGCAGGGCATAGCTCAGCTCGCGGCCTTGTATCTCGAGGATGGCCGTCGGCACGTTGCTATATCTTGTAAGATGCGACATCTCACCTTTCAACAGGTGCCTTTCCAGACCCTGAAGCGGATCTTTTTTCCTAAGAGAACGACTAAGTGCGTAACACCAGCCAATTTGCCTGCGGGTAAAACGCTCTGCAAATTGCTCTGACTCCTGGTTCTTATACTCGTTATCGGTAAAGCTCAGTATCTGGCGTGCCAGTGTACGCGAGTCGTTTACTATCGCTCCCCATACAGTACGGGCCTCCCACCAACGGTCGTATGCCTGATTGGAGCGAAAACCTAGTAGCAGCGATATAACCGTACCCATGATCATCGGTACGCTCAAAGGCATAGATATACGAGTAACATGAAAATTGGTATATAAGATAGCTATAAGTATACAATACAGGGCTACGATGATGAGCTCTTTCCTGATCTTTCCTGCCACATATTTAATTGGTATATTATTCTTCAGTAACATAGTTCATCTTTTTTTTTCTGATTATTGGAAACTTGTAGACTGCACCAGCAGGTCTGCAATGCTGAAATTTACCTTCTCTGATAACTGCGCGCCTGCTACTTCAATGATCTTATAATTGGTTTTGTAGAGCATGGGCACAACGTTAATGCTGCGCTTATCCGGTTGTGTAAGTTTGAGGTTCTGTTGTAAGAAGATTAAATCGATATCCAGGCCATCAAGCACATTGCTTAGGTAAGAGACCGTGCTGCCCTGACCGAAAACGGTGTCAATACTTTCTATCGATGAGTGATATTTATTTTGGATGATCTGGCAGGCATTGGTAAAGTCGGCATCGATCAATTTACTATTCTTATGGCTGTTGAGCCTAAATAGCATATCACCAATGCCAAAAGGAAGTTCCAGCAAATGAAACAAAGTGATCTTGATACGCTCATCATGAAAATGATCAGCTGCTGCCTTTACTGCCTGTAGCGACTTTATCGTAAAATCTGTTGGAATCAGTATATGTTTCATAGTCCGCAACTTTTGATACAAAGCTGCAACTACGATATTAGGATGGGGTAAGGTATTGATTAAAGTTCTGTAATAATGTGGTAAGATTACGGCAAGAATCTCTTACCGTTTTCTTACCTCGCTTGCAAGTGGTATGTCGATCTGGATCTCGGTGCCCTGGTTCTCTTCCGACCTAACTATTAGGTTGCCAGAGTGTAAGCGCACAATATTACGCGCCAGCGGCAGGCCAATTCCATAGCCTTTGAATTTATTAGTGTTAGATGCCCTGAAGAAAGGATCGAATACATATTTTATCTCCTGCTTGGGAATGCCTATCCCTTCATCTTTTATCAGCACCATTACTGAACTATTGGTGGCCGCCAGCAATATCTGTACAGGCTTGTTCGATGAATATTTACACGCATTGAGTACCACGTTGGCAAACGCCAATTCCAGCAATTGAGGATTGCCATTTACCACGAGTTTGTCGTCATTCTCCGGCATTAACGAATGATTGATATATACTTTGTTATCAGGAAATATATTGTCAACTGTTTGCTGCACATTGTACAGTATCTCATCTATCCTAACAGGTTCAGCATTAAGCGCTTGTCCGTTAAAACCGGTCTGCGCAAGATGCAGCAGGCTCTTGGTAATGTTATGCAGCTTTTCCGACTCCCTTTGTATGATGCTTAACGACTCCTGATATTTTTCCGGTGACCTTAGCTTTTGCAAAGCATACTCGGTCTCGCCAATAATGGTGGTAAGTGGGGTGTTTAATTCGTGTGAGGCATTGCTTACAAAGTTGTTCTGTGTCTCAAACGCTGTTTCCAGCCTATCAAGCATGTGGTTGAACGTGGTGGTCAATTCCGATATCTCATCTTTACGATCGCTTTCCAGCCTCAGGTGAAGATTATATACACTTATGTCTTTTACGCGTGCTGTAATATGGTTTATTGGCCTCAAGATCAGCTTGGAGAAGATGCGGCCAACCACGTATGCTGCCAGTGGCGCTGCTATCAGGCAAACAAGTAGTACGCTGCGAAGATTAGCCAGGTATTCTTTTACTACCTCATTGCGGGCCGATAAGATAATAACGAAATTTCCTTGGTTGTCTTCGTAATAAAGTCCCGTGTAAAAATCGACGCCTTCCTTTAGCCGGGCGGTGCCTTTGGTCATTACGGTGTTGTAAAAACTTTCGGGCAGGTCCAGTAGTTTGAAGTTATGGTTGCGGATGTCATTCACCGGAACTACGTATTCCCGTTCGCGGGCCAGAGTTTGTAAGTGCTGCGATCTGATGGTATTAAATGCTTCGAGGTTTTCTTCATCTGCTTCCAGTGCATTTCGGGCTGCGATCATGGTGCGAAGCTCCATGCGGCGGTAAAAGTCTTCGTAGGCATTCTGATTGGCAAAATAGTACACTACACTGCTGGCTACCGAAATGATGATAGCAGTGATAATGGCAAAGATGATGGCTATCCGGGTTTGTATTTTCATTATTCGCCTTCTTTCATAATGTAGCCCATACCCACAGATGTGTGCAGCAATTTGGGCTCAAAGTCTTTGTCTATCTTTTTGCGCAGGTAGTTGATATAAACGTCAACAACTTTTGTGTTCATATTAAAATCGACCCCCCATACCTGCTCTAATATGTCCATGCGCGACAGTACACGCTTTTTGTTTTTTATCAGGTACTCCAGCAGGCGGTACTCGGTAGCAGTAAGCTCGATCTGTTTGCCGCTACGGGTGGCGGTCTTTCTGTCCGTATCTAGTGAAAGATCGGCTATCGACAAAGTGGCCGCTGTAGCGACAGGTTCGCTAGTCTTTTTGCGCCGCGTCAGCGAACGTATCCTGGCAAGTAGCTCCGCCAGTTTGAAGGGTTTTACCAGATAATCATCGGCACCGGCATCCAGCCCCGTTACAATATTTTCGGTAGTGCCGAGTGCCGTTAGCATGAGCACCGGCGTTTCAATGCCAGCCGCACGTACCTGTTTGCATACCTCCAGCCCGTTGATGCCGGGCAGCATAATATCGAGTATTATTAGCTCGAAGCTATACTGCTTAGCCATACTGAGCCCGAACTGCCCGTCAGGAGCCAGGCTTATTTCAAAGCCTTCTTCGTCGAGGCTGCGTGTTATAAACGACGCAACGCCCGGCTCGTCTTCTACCAATAATACTTTCATCAGGATGCCTTAAGATTACATAAAAGTAAACAGCCGGAGCATTAAAAAAGTTTTAAAGTCTTTATATAACTATCATTATTATCCTTGATCCGAAAGATTGCACCGGCTATTGTTCACCGAAGTAACGGATATACTCCCCGAAAATATAAGGTATAACAGCTTTAGGCTCGTAACTTTGCACATCCCGCGCAGGTACTGCCCGGGCACCATACAACATGGCACGTCCCAGAAAAAGCAACGAAAAAACAGAAGAGTTACCCAAGGTAAAGCTGACAAAGGAAAGTATCAAGGAAGGATTGGTGCTTTTTAAATATATAGAGCCGTACAAAGGCAAGTTCATAGCGGGCCTGATATTCATTGCGCTTTCCAGCGTTACCACACTTGCATTTCCGTACTTACTAAAGGAGCTGATAGATAGCGCGAACGACATCAATCAAGGGAAACTAGGGCAGCCGCCGGGTACCATTGCGCTGATGATGATCGGTGTGTTGAGTATCCAGATGATCTTCTCCTTCATGCGCATATACTTGTTCACATCGGTAGGTGAAAATGCATTGGCCGACCTGCGTAAGGACATCTACAAGCGCATGATACGTATGCCGATGGATTTCTTCGCACAGCGTCGGGTGGGGGAGCTGAGCAGCCGCATCAGCGCCGATGTATCTCAGATACAGGACACCGTGACCACTATACTAGCGGAAATACTTCGGGGAATATTGACTCTGATAATTGGCATGGGGCTTATATTTTTCATCTCACCCAGGCTTACATTACTCATGTTGTCGGTAGTGCCGGTTATTATTATTATCGCCATACTCTTTGGTAAACATATACGCAAGCTAGCCCGCAATGCACAGGATCAACTGGCCGATTCAGGTACCATCGTACAGGAAACATTGCAGGGCATCAGTAATGTAAAGTCGTTCTCTAATGAGTGGTTTGAGATCAACCGATATAACAGCAGTATCAATAACGTAGTAAGCATGGCTATCCGTAATGGGCAGTTTCGTGGATTATTCGTGTCATTCCTGTTATTCAGCGTATTTGGCGCTATTGTGCTGGTGGTATGGTATGGCGCGGGTATGATGCAGGCGGGTACCCTATCATTCGGCGACCTGACAGCGTTCGTTGTCTACACGGCATTCGTAGGCGGTTCTATGGCGGGTTTTGCTGATATGTACAGCCAGTTACAAAAGACACTGGGTGCAACACAACGTGTGCGAGAACTATTGATAGAACCAGTTGAGGATGTGACTGTTGCAGAGGGCAATGTAGATGATAACTTCAAGCTGTCGGGTAGGGTTGAAATGCAACATATTGCGTTTAGCTACCCTACAAGGCCTGAAGTACAAGTATTAAAAGACATCAATGTAACTGCTGAACGAGGACAGCAGATAGCGATAGTCGGCCCAAGTGGTGCAGGTAAGAGTACTATGGTATCGATACTGCTGCGCTTTTATGATCCTACCTCTGGCAAGCTGCTGTTTGATGGCAAGGACGCAACCTCCATACCATTGTCGCAATTGCGTAAGCAAATGGCGCTGGTACCGCAAGATGTGTTACTTTTCGGTGGGACTATATTCGAGAACATAGCCTATGGCAAAACCGATGCTACGCAGGAAGAAGTAGAAGCGGCTGCTAAAAAAGCTAATGCCCACCAGTTCATCAGCACATTCCCGGAAGGTTACCAAACCGTAGTCGGCGAACGGGGTATCAAGCTTTCGGGTGGGCAGCGTCAGCGTATAGCCATCGCCAGGGCTATATTAAAAGATCCTGCTATATTGATATTGGATGAAGCCACCAGCTCACTCGATTCTGAATCGGAGGCACTGGTACAAGATGCGTTGAATAATCTCATGCGAAACCGTACTTCGTTCGTCATTGCACACCGGTTATCGACCATCCGTAATGCCGATAAGATCATTGTATTGGAACACGGCCTTGTAAAAGAGACCGGTACGCACCAGGAACTGCTGAATGTATCTGATGGGTTATACAGAAGCCTGAGCAAGCTACAGACGGATTGGAGTATCGACACAGACAATATATAATTACATACCACCGTTCAAGTAGCCTAAAACTGACTGTTATTAATGACATTTTCTTCAAAACTGGTATTGGGCGCATTGATCTTGTTGCTCGTAAATAGCTCTTGCACACGCAATTCACACTACAGCTGCGTATGCTACTATAGAAAGCAGGATACAACTTTTATGAGTGACAGCCTGGAGATATATCGCCTTGGCCGGATGACGCCGCGCGAAGCATACGCAGCCTGCAAGGCATATGATGTAGAGCTGGATACCACAATAAAGTGCATTGTGGAGGAACGGAAGTAGCAACCTTTATATACAGAGGTACAGCGTCGAATTTATATATTTGTCTTTGGGCTGATACCTGAAGCATAATGAGAATCATTAATTTCCCTAAGATACTGGATGAAAGAGGGAACCTTTCGTTCTTTCAAAACAGCGCAGAGATACCGTTTGACATAAAGCGTGTGTACTGGATATACGATGTACCTGGCGGCGAAATGAGGGGTGGTCATGCGTTTAAGGAACAGCAGGAAGTGATCGTCGCTTTATCGGGCAGCTTTGATGTGGTGCTGCACGATGGAAAAGATAGACACAAAATATCGCTCAACAGAAGTTATATGGGCTTATACGTGCCTAGCATGTACTGGCGGGAGCTGGAGAACTTTTCTACCAATTCGCTGGCATTGATCGTAAGCGACTGTGCTTATGACGAAGGCGACTACCTGAGGGATTTTGATCAGTTTAAAAACCTGAAACAAAATGCATAAAACCAACCCTACGGTGTACGACTGTTCGCTGATAGACCTGGGAAAAATAAAGAACCGGGCAGGTAATATTACTGTTGTAGAAAACAATACAAAGATTCCCTTCGATGTAAACCGCATATTTTATCTGTACGATATACCCGGCGGTGAGTCGCGAGGGGCGCATGCACATAAAGAATGTCATCAGTTTTTGATAGCAGCCAGTGGCAGCTTCGAGGTATTGCTCGATGATGGCAGAACCAAAAGAGTAGTGCAGATAAACAGGCCCTACGTAGGCTTGCATATACCGCCCATGATATGGGCCAGCGAAATAAATTTCTCGAGTGGTTCAATCTGCCTGGTCTTAGCATCTCATGGCTATAACGAGCTGGATTACCTTAGGTCTTACGAAGACTACCTGGCTTATAAAAATGAGGTGATACCGATATGATCCATCCGTTAGCTGACGTAAAGAGTAAATACATCGGTGCCGATACCAGCATCTGGCAGTTCACCATAATACTGTCTGAGGCTGTTATAGGAGACAATTGTAACATCAACAGCCATTGCTTTGTAGAGAACAAAGTGAGGATAGGCAACAATGTAACGGTGAAATGTGGTGTGCATATATGGGATGGCGTTACGTTGGAGGATAATGTATTCATCGGCCCGAGCGTGGTGTTTACCAACGACCTGAGGCCGCGTAGCAAGGTGAGGGTAGAATACCCGCAAACAATTGTTTGCGAGGGTGCCAGCATAGGAGCTAATTCAACCATACTGGCCGGTGTACGTATAGGTAAGTATGCGATGGCAGGCATTGGTTCATTAATAACCCGTGATGTACCCGACTATGCATTGGTGTACGGCAACCCTGCAAAAATAAAAGGATGGATAGATAAGGATGGTGAAAAGCTGAACCCGGCAGGCAATGATACATTTATCGGCAAGGATGGGAGTATATACAAATTGACGACTGAAGGTTTGATAAAACTATAATGAATATACCTTTTTTACAGTTTGATGGAATGCATAAGCCGCTGAAAGCGGAAATGATGGATGCTTTTTCAAAATTCTACGACCGGTCCTGGTATGTGCTGGGCGAAGAGGTAAAAGCATTTGAGAAAGAGTATGCTGTATACAACGAAGTGCCGCATTGCATAGGTGTCAGCAATGGCCTCGATGCACTGCAATTGGCGCTGGAAGCGCTGGGGGTAGGCGAGGGTGATGAAGTTATCATTCCATCAAACACCTATATTGCTACATTGCTGGCGGCTTCTTACGTTGGTGCTACGCCTGTTTTAGTTGAGCCGAATCCCGAAACATATAATATAGATCAGGCAAAAATCGAAGCGGTAATTACATCTAGAACCAAAGTCATTATGCCGGTGCATTTATACGGCCAGTGCTGCGAAATGGAAGAGATCATGCGCATTGCTCAGAAACACAATATATACGTTGTTGAGGACAATGCGCAGAGCCAGGGTGCGACCTATAATGGCAAAAAAGCAGGTAGCTGGGGGCATGTGAATGGTACCAGCTTTTACCCAGGTAAAAATCTGGGCGCGCTGGGCGATGCCGGTGGTGTAACTACGAACGACGAAACGTTGGCAACTAAGATCATGACCCTACGCAACTACGGCAGCCAAAAGAAATACTATAATGAAGTAATCGGGCACAATATGAGGCTCGATGAGATACAAGCGGCCTTCCTGCGCATCAAGCTAAACCGCCTGGATAGCTGGACAGAACAGCGCAGACAGATTGCTGCTTGGTATAATGACGCGCTTGCTGGTGCAAAGGATATTATATTACCTAAAATAGCGACAAATGCTACCCATGTGTATCATTTGTATGTAGTACGCACGGACAAGCGCGATGCACTGCAAGAACACCTTGCAAATAATGGTATTGGCACATTGATACATTATCCGGTACCACCGCATATGCAGCAAGCGTATGCGCGTATGGGCTTCAAAAAAGGAGATTTTCCGCTGGCCGAAAAGATTGCTGATACCTGCCTTAGCTTACCTTTATGGCCGGGTATGACACAGGGTATGGTACATGAAGTTGCGCAACAAATACAAGCTTTTTTTAATGAGCGATAGTGCAAGCAATAAGGTACTGTCGATAATATTGCTTTCTTACTACAGTAAAGAAAGATTGCCGAAGGCGTACGAGCGGCTCAATGAAGTACTGGGCCCGGAGCGCATTCCGTTTGAATTGGTAATAGTAGATGATGGCTCGAAGGACAACTCCTATCAGATAGCGCTCGGGCTCGAGAAGCAATATCCAAATGTATTTGCCTACAAGCTGAGCCGCAACTATACAAGTCACTATTCGGCATTTGCTGGCCTATCGGTATGTAACGGCGGCTGCGCCGTGCTGGTGCCCGATGATGAGCAACTGCCATATACTACCGTTGTAGAGGCCTACCGTCTATGGGAGCAGGGACATCAGGTAATTGTTCCCCATCGTGAGATGCGCGATGAGCCGTGGATGAAACGCAATACATCAGAGTTGTTCTACAAGATCATGAATGCGTTTTCTGATATCCAGTTTCCACCGGGTGGGGCAGACTCTTTCTTTATAGACCGCGAGGTGATAGATATTTTGAACGAACGCATCCACCCAATACGCACCACTACCATAACTGAAATATTAAGGCTAGGTTTTGATCCATATCCACTGCCTTATATCCGCCCATTCGGAGACAACAAGAAATCGCGCTGGAGCTTTAAGAAAAAATATAACCTGGCAAAAGACTTCTTCTTTTCCAGCTCCACATTTCCTATTAAACTGATCACATACTTAGGTATCGGCTTTGCGTTGTTTGCCTTTTTATTGATTATTATATATGTATACGGAAGGCTATTTGGCAATCAATCATTCTGGAAGCTGGATGAAGTGCCAGGCTGGGTATCTACCATTACCATCATCGGTTTCTTTTCGGGACTAACACTATTCAGTCTCGGCATTATTGCCGAATACGTATGGCGGATATTTGAAGAAGTAAAAGCAAGGCCAGGTTATGTAATACGTAAAAAGACCAAAGACAAATAAAAACAGAACGCCTTACAAATACTGAGGGATTTCTTATATACGTGTGGTTTTTTAGTCGATCAATACTTTCATTACAATCTTGCGTATCGATTGTCCCTCTGCATTGATCATTGCGGTATGTACATCTTGGGGGAAAAATATTGCAAACTGCCCGGCCTGTAAGTTAAAGAACGTATCTGGAGCGTCATTAAAAAATGTTACATCTCGTTTCTCGTCATACAATGCCTGCGGATGTTCGCAGTGCTCACGCGGTTTCCATGCATAAGTTTCGTTACCACTAAGGGATACTTGGATATCTATATACCTATCATGGCATTCGAAACCTTTTAATGATTCCTCAGATGACGAACCATTAGCCTCAATAGCGATAGCCTTTAATTTATCTCCATCGATCTGTATGCTACCGGATTTAAATTGTTCGGAAGATTGAGACAAGACGTATTCAAACGCTTTGGCAAAAAGCGGATGAAGCGATTTATATCTAACTGCGTTTTGAAGTGAGTCAATGATCATATGCACCTTTATTTCGCAAATCTAGTGTGCTAAATTGATTATTGTAATAAGTTTCGTGTAAGTCCTTGTTCTAGACATAATTTTGTTCTATAATTTACATTATGTTAAGTAGAAGTGTCAGTAAAAATTAAGGCTCAAATTGCTTTTGGAACAAGATTTGAGCCTTACTGAAATGGTGACCGATTATAGAAGTTTTGCGAACGAAGTAGTCGGTCACCTGTATCTGAGACAAATATATGTCAAAGATATCAACCAACCTAACCCTGCTTCGGCGTTTGTCCCGTCACATGCGTGATAACGGACAGAAAGTTGTTGTAGAAAGTGGTAGCATACATTGGCGCGGACTTGTCATTAAAGTCATGAGTGAACGGGTATACGTTTACACGCCAGCGGAGCAATATCTCCGTAACTATCATTTCTGTTGGTTTTCAGTAGGGCAAGCGTATGACAAGTTAGCGTCCTTCCAACAGCGTTTGAGTTTAGCAAACAATAAGACTAAACTTCAAACATATGCTTACCAAAAATCAATTCAAAAGACGGGATGAGTCACGCTGCCCTTGGGTTGTAATCCTTTTCGCTTTCCTTGCTATTGTGCTCAATATTGCCTGTTATGGTGGTATTCTGTGCGCTATTGTATGGCTTGTAAAATCCCTGTGCCATGCATAAGAACCGTGTTCCCTTCGTAGCTGAACCGCGCGAATATCCGCGCTCTGTAAGGCCTGACTTTATTAGGCCTGAACTGACGTCTATGGGTTTGTCTTACCCCTATGTTCTTGCCCATCGCAAGCGTATGAATAAGTGTTATTTCTCGCCTCTACGTACCATCCTCAAAGCTCGTTTCTAAACAATCAATCATAAACAATGGCAAAAACAAGAACGACTGCTGCGGTACAGTCTAAAAAATTCCGCCTGGACATTCATGTCTCCTCTCCTGATCTCTTTCTTCCTCAGCATGAATGTGTGGAAGAATCTGCCGGTGATGAAGAATCGGCCAAGGCTACAGCATTCAAGAAGCTTGAAAACAAGTATGTTGAGTTTGAGAGTCCTTGCTTCCGCGTAATCAACTGCAAACAAATCTAACAATCACAGCCCTGTATGTCTATGTCCATACAGGGCTTTAAAATTTCAGCTATGAAAGTTTTCAAAGTAAAAGCCTATACCCTGTTTGGTAAGCGGTATGTTGGCTTCAATGTGATTTCCGCTGCCAATGCTGCTGCTGCTCGGGCTAAAGCTGCTGCGTTGTATGCTGCCTCTTTGTCTCTAACCTTTAAAGTCGACCAGCTATGAATCGCCGTGATGATTTCTATTATAAGGTTACTCCAGTAAAGCGTTATGAGGTAGTCTACTGGGATGACTGCGTAAAGCGCACTACTCTATGGTGTCCTAATATAGACGAGTGTGTCCGCAAATTTAATCGCGAATACGAGGGTTGCCAGCATCTTCAAATAGTCGAAATCAACTAACCATGTACACGGCATCTATATGGTACGTATCAGCCCGTAATGTGGCTGAACGTGTTGTTTGGACAATACCGTTAGGCATAACCATTGCCGAAGTATACGCGTGTCTGTATGCGGATGGTGTTGATTGCCTATTGATACTGCCTCTTTCTATTCAAAAGTAATTCCAGCCTATAAACCTTATCGCTCCAAGGGCGGGTTTGCAAAGGGGTGCCCTTGGCGGGGGCTTTAGCCCCTTTGGCTTCGTAACATCTTAAATCAACAATCGTTTCTAATATGGGTCGTCCTCCTGGTTCAAAGAATTTCCGTAGAACTGCTAATGATAGTTCTCGTGGCTTCCTCAACTAACTTTTATCTCTCCTATATGCGTTATAATTCCGCTCAATTTGCAAATGAACTGCCAACCGTTACCAAGCGTAGAACGAAGCAAAAATCTATGTCACAGTCGCACGGTGAAGGCATTAAGTATAACTGCCTTCACCGTTACAATCCTGCTCATAAATTCACTATTGCGATAGACTGGCTCCAGTTCGCTGTACGCCTCAAATTAGGCAAGCTTATGGTGCTGGGAACTGACTTTGAATATGGCACTTTTCGTTGGATTTATACAGGCCACGGTACGCAGCATTATAAATGGCTCTATCACCTTTACAGAGGTAATGAGCATATGTTTACGCTGCAAATCAGCCCGAAAAAGTCAAAGGACGAAACGATAACCATAGTGAAGCTGGAAAACCACCTGCTTTATGGCAAATGGCACAATGAGGTCTATCACTTCAACCATTATTGCGTTGATCAAATGATTCGCATATCAAGGCTGGATATTGCCATCGATGGCCTGAACTACCTACGACCGCTGCTCAAAGAAACGCGCATAGATATAGACGATAACAGGCAATACAAAATGATTGGTAAAAGTACCTTAAGCGCGTATAAGTTTAACCGCCTTACGGGTATGCCAAACGGCTACAAATTAGGCTCCCCAAAGGGTAATAAACAGGTAGTGGTATACAACAAAAGTAAAGAGTTGGAAAAGGGTAATAAGCCCTATATAAAGGACTTTTGGAAACGTAACGGCCTGTCGATAAAGGATGGTGATGTAGACCGCTTTGAGGCTCGCATGTTAAGTGGCTTTCTTTCTCGTTTGACATTCGATTCTGACCAAACCCTTACCCCTATGCAGATAATAGAAAATCTGCGCTCGGATGCCTTTAAATTGGGTATTGTAACGCTGTTTACAAATAACTTCTTTGAGTTCGTCTATAAAAACAGTAAAAACACAACTCATTGTAAGCGTATAGATGTGCTCCCAAAGAAAACATCTGAAATGTACCTGTCGAAGCTTAAAAAGCGCGATACCGTCTATAAAAGCAAGCTTACGATACACAACATGTATAAGCAGGTTTGCGACGAAAAAATGAACGTGGAAGATGCGATAGTGGTAATGAAAAACCTGCTCCAGCAACATGATATGTATGAGTGGTATGAAAAAGTGATTGTAAAGTATGATAAGGACTATGAGGGTAACGAAACTTACAAAAGCTACATGCATGGTCTAGCTGGCATAAAGCCCGCTGAAATTGCTGAAAAACGCTATACCGAATATGTAAGACACGGGGAACTGCTTGCTACATTCAATCGCCGTTATAATCGTGAAAAGAACCGTTTCGTAGTTGTCCACGATGCCAGGGCGAACGGTGCGCGTGTTCTGTTCTCCTTCCGTAAAAGGCGCGTAAGAAAGGCCGATGCAAAGCAACCTTTAACCATGTTAGTTGAAGGTCTACCCTGCCCGATACCTCCTGTAACTGCTCCTAATAATCCCACAACGTATGTTCAGCAACAAATAACATTCTAATGTCAAATTTCGCACTACGATATAAAGACTACATGAACATGTTTTCTCTCGGAAAACGTACTGCTGAACGCTGGATAGCGGAAGATAGGCGTAAGACTGGTAAGAAACGGCTTTTGCTGACTGATATAGCCCCTATCTACGGCATGGCCTTAGATGATTATCAAAACCAGCCAAAACCAGCCAAAACCAGCCAAAAATAGCCAAAACCCGCAAACACCCCCTGTACCCCATTGTACGTTTGCATTATCAAATCAGACGAACAAAAATGTACAGAGGATTTTTAAAACTATCAGACAAATCAAAGGAAATTCGCATAGATAGCGATGCTTCAAAGGTGCTGTTTCGTGCAACCTTTACTGCTCCGACTATGGCGAATCTCGGCACTACCGGTATCATGCAGGCCGAAGCCCTGTTAAGCTACTTCAATACTATGCTGGGTACTTCCCGCATCGTCGTAGAACGCTGGACAGGTGGCGATAAATTACAAATCGTGCCTGATGCTAAGTTGGTCGATATAGCCGAAATATGCGGTAACAAAAAGGGCAATGTCACAATCAAAAGTGCTAACCCTGCATCAGCTACCCATACTACCTATACTGCTGAGTTCTCGCTCGACCTCGCAGCACAAGGTACAATACCTGTAAGAAACGGTGATTATATCCGTATTGCTATCACCGAAACGGCTATGTACAATGATGGTCTTGGTGGCGGTGCTGGCTCTGCCGATGCGACTATAAAGCTGTTCACTTACACCAACTACCAGCGTCGTAACAATCATATGAAGTATGACATTATTGCTGTTCAGAAAGACGCACCGCGCCAATTTGAACTAAAGCCTAATCATGCTATTATCATGATACCAGCAAACGTAACAAAGCTGAACCTTAAAGGCCCCGATGCTGACTTAGACCTAACAGCCGAAGAATTGACGGGTATAGCATCTGCGGAAAGTGATACCGTGTTTTTGGTCAACGGCCTGTCCCTTATACAGAACAACTGGCGCGCATTCAGCCTGAAAGGCTTCACCCGTGGAGATATAACGCTACCTGCTGACGGTAACTTTTACTTCATCGGTTACGAGGACTTTGAAAGATAATTCGTCATACAGTCTATAACCCTATTCCTTTCTTATAACTCCTGTTGGTAGCCCCGTAAGGCTGCCAACATTCCCCAAACAAATTATGGGACTATTAGACGATCTATTTAAAACAAAAGAAGGTGGCACTATCGCTGGCAATGCACTCGACGGTATCATTAATGGCTTATCAGATGGGCATATCAATGGAATCCCAAACAGACGTGCTGGCGAATCAGAAGCCGACTATAAAGCCCGTATTGCAGCTGCCCTTGGCGCAAGCGTTCAAACCTTCGGACAAACAGCACAAACTACTAATGCAAAGGGTTTCCAAGCTGGCTTTGCACAAGCAAAAATATCAACCGTATTAGGTACAACACTTGCCGTCGGCCTTGGTGCTGCTACCTTATTCGGAATCTTCAAACTATTTAAAAAATAGCCTCATGGCCTACAATAACAACTACAATAGCAATTACCGTAGTCCTGCTCCTTGGCAAGACCGTCAGCCAAGAGATTTCCGTTCAGGTAACTATCGCGTATCGAATGGTCAGCCCCGTAGCCGTACCCGCGCAAAAGCTGGGACGTATCAAAACCGTAACGGTCATTCAATACCCTATATCAGTGGTTTTCGCCCTACAAAGCTCGGTGCCTTTAGGTACTTCGCGAAGCCTACCAGCAAGACAAAAACCCTTGTTGCTCCTAAGAACGGGACAAAGTATGAGATATGGATGGTAACCGTTAAGCCACCTATGGGACAGGCTTATAATGCCTCGGCTTTCTATTATCCTGACTTCCGTAAGCTGGTTGTTCCCAGTGAGCGTATAACTATCAATCCTAACGCACCCAACGGCGGTTATTGCGGTCAGTCGGGTAATAAAAACAGGCGATAAACGATGATAAAGAACACTAAGAACAAAACCGCTGGCCTTATGTCGTTGCTGGCCATGATAAGCAAAGCAATTGCTTACAGCCTTATCATAAAAGAGATCATAGACTTTGCAGTCGACCGATTTCAATCATTGCAACCGACAATTAGCCAAGAGAAAGAAACGCCTAAAGATGCTACCACACAAGATACTGAACATAGTTAGTAATGGCGCTGCTGCGACTATCGGTATTCCTCTTGCTATGGACTTTCAGCCAGTACTTGAGGTATTACCCAAAGGTAATGTGCTGGGTGTTGTCACTGTAGCGTTAACGCTGGCTAATACTATTCTGAACCTTATTATAAAACGAAAAAACAAAAAACGTGAGCAAATATTACGGAAGCAAAATGAGCGGGGCTAAATGGCTCCTGATACCTGCGGTCATCGCAGTGGTTGCCTTTATCTGGAATAAATATGGCAAAGGACTCAACCAATCAGCTTAAATACATCGGCGTGGGGCTGCTTTCATTAGCAGTCCTCGCCCCTAACCTTATCGAATTGGCAAGACAACGAATAATACACGCAATAGATCCTACAAACCGCAATCTAAAAGCGTTCCTGCTAATGCTTAGATGGTGTGAGGGTACGGATGTCTCGGACGGTTATAATATCATGTTTGGCTTTAGGCGTTTTACGTCTTTTGCTGACCATCCTAGGCAGTACTTTGATTACACAGACAAGTCGGGTAAAAAAATCAAAACCTCTGCTGCTGGTGCCTATCAGTTTATATGGTCGACATGGGATAGGCTTCGTAAAAAGCTTGGCCTTAAGGATTTTTCTCCCGCCAGCCAAGACCTCGCCGTCGCTGAATATATCGCAGAACTGGGCGCATATGGTGACATCATTGCTGGGAGGTTCGACAAAGCGATATATAAGCTTCGTAAAGTATGGGCTTCCCTTCCGAATTCAAACGTAAACCAGCCCACAAAGAGGTATGCTGACGTGGTTGCAAAGTATAAACAATATGGCGGGTCAATCGCGTAAAGCACCTGTAACTTTTCAGGATAGATACGCGCTGCGCTATGCGCAAACCAAAGCTTGTGTTTTCTTTGTCCCTCGTCCCTTCATACCCTTTATAGTCGTTAGTGAAGCTGCTGCAAGTGACCTCGCAGCGTTCCTGTACTACTTTCCGTCATTGATGCGTTGTACGCAAGGTTCATTAATGCTTAGGATGGGTTTGAGTAATGACTCTGTGCCGTCCCTGTTCCTGCCTGTAAGTGGTGTTGATTATTCATCGTTTCACTGCTCCGCTGGTACATACAGGCTCGGTACTTCGACTGGTGCGCTCCTTGCCGATGCAAACCCGAATATTATTTTTTATGAGGATTTAAGTTATCAACCAATACAACAATTAAATGAAACTACTGAAACAATATAAGCTCATTTTCTACGCTGTCGGTGGCGCGCTGGCACTTGTCATAGGCTGGCCTGTTATTAAGGCCGTAAAGGGGCTGATAGCTGGCGTTACGAACGGTATAACCGATACGGTAACGGGTGCCGTTGATAGCGCAAAGGTTGCGACTATTGAAAAGACCTATGCAACATTCCCCGAACCGGAACGTAAAAAGCTGCAAGATGCTGCCCGTATCATACACCAGTCCATAGGTGATTGGTCGGATGATGAGGACACAATTATACGCCAACTGAAAACCGCTACCACTGCGCAACATGTAGCTATCATGTGCGATTATTACAAAGCCCTGTATAAGACAAGCCTTAAAGAAGATGCTACAAGGGCGTTAACTGATGGTGTAGAATCTGTGCTTATGGGCAAATCTATAAGCCTGTGGCGTGTTCCTGACCTCATAAAAACCAACTGGTACTAATGGCCTATCGACTGAAAGTAAAAACATTCAAAGCAGGTTCCGACAATCAGCTATCTGTAATGCAAAATAACCACGGCAATAAGTTTGATGCTCCGTGGATTCCTGCAAGGCTTGCAACCGCTGCCAATGGCGCAATAACGGGCACTTCACCCTATCAGGTAAAGGACTTTAACGGTAATGTTCAAAGCCTGCAAAAAATAGGTTTTGACGGCCTTGTCTCTGGTGCTATTGAGTCGCGTATCGACCTGTCAGAGATAGAATTTCCGAAGGGTAATTATTACCTGTCTACTATGGGCTATAATTGCCTCTGGGATAATACAGGCGCAACACAACAATATCATTTCTATTACTACGAAAAAATATAACAATGGATCCGGCTACTATGGCAATGCTCGGCGAAGCGACAAAAGGCTCCGACGGTAAAAAACTAAACATTACAAACCTGTTTAAGGACACAAAAGGTCTTGTGAATGACTTCCTCAACATGTTTAAGGGCAAGAAAAACGACCAGCAAAATAACCAAAATGCAAGCGTTGAAGCTGCTGCACTCGCGGAGCGTAGACGGCTTGAGGGTGAGGCTATTCTCGCTCAATATAGCAAGCCTTCTAGCCCTGAACGTAAGGCACTGCGCTTTGAAGGTAAAGACGACTTTATGTATGCACATCTTCAACCATCGTTGCTTGAAAAGCCTGTAAACATTGCAGGCATGAGTATACAGCCTAAACAAGCCCTTTGGGCAATCCCTATCATTATTGTTGGTGGCCTTGCTGCTCCCTTCATCACAGGTAAAAAGAAGCTCAAGCTGTAATGATTTCAATAAGCTCAAGCGGTGGTACAATGGCAGGCGGTTCAGCCTTCTCAACGGGTGGCCGTCCTGTCATAAGTACACCTGTAATCAACTCGGTTCCTGTCAATGTCACGCCGAACGTTAGTAACAATAATACATCAAATTCAATACCTCTACCTGAAATATCTGTCTCTATGAATGACAATAATACTATCCTCGGCAATGGTGCCCGTTTCGTCTCTGCTGGCGTTCTTGGCGAAGCTGTATCACCGATCACTTTCACCACTGCATCAACCCAGCCAGCTGCCGTAACTTCTTATAAGTGGCTGCTTATTGCTGCTGGTTTTTCGTTCATTGCTTGGATGTTTTTTAAAAAATCTTAAGAATATTTTAGCAGGTTCTTGCATATTTAACAAACTGTTCTTAATATTGTAGTGCGAACGAAGTGGAAAATTCCTACTTCGAAATTTATTGAACACCACTCTACTATGACTACATGATTAAACCATGTTTGGGTCGTCATATTAGTCTTTACATTATGTTAAGTAGAAATCTTAGTATTATTTGTTAGACTGCTGATTGTATTCTCTTCCGAGCATAAAAAAAATTAAGGGCAACTCTAATGAGTCGCCCTACTATATCTTGTTGTTCCTGATTATAACAGTTATCTGTCCGGTTGGTTCCTTTTAACGAATTGATCAATGTACTTCTTGCACGTATTCCATATCTCTGATTTAAGATCATCGTTCGCCGCATTAGCAGTACCAATAAATTGCTCTGCACGCTCGTTCAGCTGTTTACTCAGACCATCTAAGTGATTATAGTAAACGTCATTTACAATTTGATAAGACCCTAATTGACAACGCGTATAAAGCTCGGCCGAATGATCGTCCACAAGCCTTTTCGCAATCGTACTGAATCTTTCCAATTGATTTTGATAGCTTCTCATAAACACAGACTTTTTAAAAGTGTGGAATTAGGTAACCTTTGTAATATATATGTAAAAAATCAAGCCAGCAGCAACTTGCCAATCAATATACTATACAAAATCCACGCAGAAATCTACCCCGATGTATCGTATGTAAATATATTTAAAGCAGACTGAAAAAGCAAACTTTTTTATTATTTATTTTAACACATGAAAAACGCATTGATTCTCCTGCTGATGTGCTTATGCGCGCAATCTGCTTTTGCACAAAATAACGACTCCGCATGGGTGCGGAAGCACTATACTAAGAGGGAGGTCTACATCACGATGCGTGATGGAAATAGACTCTATACTGCAGTTTACGCTCCCAAAAAAAGTTCTGAAAAGTCCCCTATCCTCATAAACCGTACTCCATATTCTATTGTACCCTATGGTAATGACAGCTTCAAGGCATTTTGGAACACGCATTGGATGGCATACCTGCGCGAAAACTATATCATAGTGCTGCAAGATGTGCGCGGCCGAATGATGAGCGAGGGAGAGTTTGTAGATGTACGTCCTTATAAATATAACAAACAAGGGAGAGAGATCGATGAGGCTTCAGACACCTATGATACAATAGATTGGCTGATCAAAAATATTAACAACAACAATGGTAAGGTTGGTGTATTTGGTATCTCCTATCCCGGCTTTTACTCTACTATGGCTGCGCTTAGCAATCATCCTGCATTAAAAGCCGTTAGTCCACAAGCACCTGTGACGGATTGGTACGCTGGGGACGATTTTCACCACAATGGGGCATTTATGCTCATGGATGCTTTTAATTTCTACACAATCTTCGGAAAGCCGCGCCCAGAGCCAACCAAACTCTGGAATACCAACTTCAACTATACCTCTAAGGACAACTATAAATACTACCTTGAAGCCGGTACGCTTAAAGATATTGCAAAGCTGGTTGGTGATAGTATCCAATTTTGGAAAAACCTCTATGCTCACCCTGATTACGACCAATGGTGGCAGGAGCGTAATACCCGCAATCATGTTCAAAACATTCCTAATGATGTTGCGACTTTGGTTGTCGGCGGTCTCTTCGATGCGGAAGATCTGTTTGGTGCATGGCGCCTATATGAGTCTATCGAGCAAAAAGCCAAAAACGACAATCGAATTGTGATGGGGCCATGGGCGCACGGCTATTGGGCAAAAGGCACGGGTGAAAACCTCGGTAACGTCCGCTTTGGCAGTAAGACCGCTGAATGGTACCAGAAGAATATAGAGGTCCCTTTCTTTAATTATCATTTGAAAGATAAAGGTGATATCAGCGGTATCAAAGAAGCGAATGTATTCTTTACAGGCTCTAACGAATGGAAAACCTTTTCGAAATGGCCTCCTCAAGGCGTCAGCAATACGTCTATGTATCTTCAGCCGGGTGGCGAGCTTACTGAATCGACTCCCGTCCACAGAAATTCATTCGCACAATACACCAGCGACCCTTCGAAGCCTGTACTGTATACAGAAGATGTACATTTTAAGCGTGTAAAAGAATATATGACCGACGACCAGCGTTTTGCATCGAGACGGCCCGATGTACTGGTATTCCAAACTGAAATACTAAATGAAGACTTTACGTTGGCGGGGCCGGTAGTAGCTAATCTATTTGCATCTATATCTACCACCGATGCCGACTTTGTCGTAAAAATTATAGATGTGTTCCCTGATACATTTAAGTACGATGACAAGGCCACAACCGGCACTAACTACCCTATGGATGGCTACCAGATGCTGGTACGCGGCGAGGTAATGCGTGGGCGCTACCGCAACAGCCTCACAAGCCCGGCAGCCTTTGTACCTAATGAGGTCACGGAGGTTAAACTAACCTTACCCGATGTAGCGCATACTTTTAAGAAGGGCCATCGGCTAATGGTACAAATACAAAGCAGCTGGTTTCCCCTGGTAGACCGTAACCCTCAGCAGTTCGTCAATATATACACCGCTGATAAGAAAGACTTTATAAAGTCGGACATCGGGATATATCATGATGCTGAACGTGCGTCGACTGTTGTGCTGCCAGTATTAAAGCAAAACTAATATCCGAATCGCTTCACTAAACTTACTTTATGCCAGCAATCATCCCGCAGTCTATAACCAAAGTAAAAGGCGGAAATGTAAGTGAGGCCGACGACATGCTGGCTGCAGAAGAGCCTCTGGAAATATCGTTGGAATACGGGCCTGCAGAT
Source organism: Sphingobacteriales bacterium (assembly GCA_004144175.1). Lineage (GTDB taxonomy): Bacteria > Bacteroidota > Bacteroidia > Chitinophagales > Chitinophagaceae > Polluticoccus. The sequence goes on along the minus strand of SEFT01000013.1, from coordinate 40,713 downwards.
AGACGCATAAAAAAGAACCTTTCCATCACCATGCGTACGCCGGGTAATGATGCAGAGCTGGCGGTGGGTTTTCTGTTTACCGAAGGTATCATAAGTAATTTTCATCATATAAAGTCTGTGCAATCGGGTTTTTCGGGCAACGAGGTTTGTGTATCGATTGATGAACAAGTAATGCCCGATATGACCAAGCTGGAACGACACTTCTACACGACATCGAGTTGCGGAGTATGTGGTAAGTCATCCATCGATGCGGTGAGAACGGTTTGCAATATCACAGCTTCGCCCGACAGCCTGCGCGTGAGTGCTTCGCTACTCCACTCGCTGCCCGATATACTACGCAGTCACCAGGATGTATTTGAATCAACCGGTGGCTTACATGCCAGTGCGTTATTTAGCGCTGACGGCCGGTTGCTGATACTGCGCGAAGATGTTGGCCGGCACAATGCATTGGATAAATTAATAGGTGTAGCTTTGGAGCAAGGGCTGATGCCACTGAACGATCATATATTGCTGTTGAGTGGCCGCGCTAGCTTCGAGCTGATACAAAAGGCGACTATGGCCGGGATAAAAATGGTGGCTGCGGTAGGTGCTCCATCCAGCCTGGCGGCTCAGCTGGCAAGTGAGTCAAATATGACACTGGTAGGCTTCCTCCGGCGGGAGCGGTTTAATATTTATACAGGAAAAGAAAGAATAATACTATGAAACTGAGGATAAAAGGAAATTCGGTACGGTATAGGCTCACCAAGACCGATGTAACCACTTTTGCGGAGAAAGGATATGTTGAAGAGCGCACACAATTTGGCACCGGGGTATTTATATATGCTATGAAGGTGTCGGACGAAGCGGCTATAACCGCCACATTGGGCAATAACCTGGTGATGCTGAGCATACCCGCCACGATGGCCAAAGAATGGACCGATACGGAGCAAATAGGTATGAAAACAACAATACCACAAGGCACTCAGGGCATGGAGCTCAGTATCCTGATCGAAAAAGACTTTAAATGCCTCGACGACGTGGACGAAGATCAGTCGGATAATTACGATAATCCAAGAACACCGGGACAGATCGGCAATGAATAGCAAAGACCAACAACTGCCTAATGCGGAAAATCCGGAACATTTTACCGGCCTAAAGCTGTCAAAACCGAAAGATGTAGCCGCAGGCATACCCGCCGTAATATCTACCGCCAAACACATATTTGGGGAGATGGGGCTGAAACGCGGTGTAAATGCGCTGCTGAAAGTGAACCAAAAAGACGGCTTCGACTGCCCCGGATGCGCATGGCCCGACCCCGACGATGAGCGGTCTCCCATTGCCGAGTATTGCGAAAACGGAGCTAAAGCAATAGCTGAAGAAGCCACCACTAAGAAATTGACTGCCAGGTTCTTCGCTGAAAATTCTGTTGCATCACTAGCTAGCCTTACCGACTACGAAATTGGCAAAAAAGGGCGCGTGGCCGAGCCTATGTACCTGCCTAAGGGTGGTATACATTACCAACCTATTAGCTGGGAAGAAGCCTTTAAGAAAATAGCCGGTCATCTAAATGATTTGGAAAGTCCAGACGAAGCAGTATTCTATACATCTGGCCGCACCAGCAACGAAGCAGCCTTTTTATACCAGCTTTTTGTTCGGGAATATGGTACCAATAACCTGCCTGATTGTTCTAATATGTGCCATGAGTCAAGCGGCGTGGCACTGACCGAATCGCTGGGTATCGGTAAGGGTTCGGTAACACTGGAGGATTTTTACGAGGCAGAGGCAATCATTATTCTTGGTCAAAATCCCGGCACCAACCACCCGCGCATGTTATCGGCATTGCAGAAGGCTAAGGAAAATGGCGCTATAATTATATCTGTCAATCCCCTGCCTGAGACCGGGCTTATCAGTTTTAGTAACCCGCAAACAGTGAAAGGTGCGCTGGGCATAAAGGCCCGCCTTACCGATATATTCCTGCAGGTAAAGCTGAATGGCGATATGGCTTTGCTCAAAGCCATCACCAAATTATTGCTGGAAGAAGAACAATCGCACCCCGGCTCCGTTTTTGATCATGAGTTTATTGGCGAACATACAACCGGGTATGCCGAATACATCGAAAATATCCGCAAGTATGAGCTCGATGACTTGGCGGAAGCCTGCGGCATTTCGGTAGAACAAATAAAGGAAACAGCTGAAGTATTAAGGCATAAAAAGAAGATCATAGCCTGCTGGGCCATGGGACTGACCCAGCATAAAAATGCGGTAGATACCATTAAAGAAGTAGTAAACCTCTTGCTGCTGAAAGGTAGTATTGGCAAACCCGGTGCCGGCACCTGCCCTGTCCGTGGACATAGCAATGTGCAGGGCGACCGTACTATGGGCATTTACGAGAAACCGCCCAAATCGTTCCTCGATAAGCTGGCACATGTATATGGTTTTGATCCTCCACGCAAACAAGGGTACGATGTGGTAGAATGTATCCGTGCCATGCATGAACAAAAAGCTAAAGTCTTCTTTGCCATGGGCGGCAACTTTCTTTCTGCGACGCCTGATACCGTCTATACCGCAGAAGCGCTTAGACATTGTAAACTAACGGTACAGGTATCGACCAAGCTTAACCGGAGCCACCTTATTGCTGGCGAAGAGGCAATCATCCTACCCTGCCTCGGGCGTAGCGATAAGGATGTGCTAAATGGCGAGGAGCAGTTTATATCCTGTGAAAACTCCATGGGTGTAGTGCAAATGTCGAAAGGTGGGCTGAAACCGGTATCAGATAAGTTATTAAGCGAACCTGTTATTGTTTGTCGTTTGGCAAAGGCCACATTCGGTGATAGATCTACTGTCAACTGGAATCTGTATGAAGAGCACTACGATTATATAAGAAATGACATTGAACTAGTTATACCCGGGTTCGATAGCTACAATCAGAGAGTCCGTATGCCGGGAGGTTTCTATTTGCCCAATACCGCGCGCAACGGTAAGTTCAATCTGCTATCTTCAGGAAAGGCGCATTTTAATGTTGCAGAGCTTGTAAGGCAGAAGCTGGCTGATGATGAATATATGATGATGACCATCCGCAGTCATGATCAGTTTAATACAACCATATATGGCCTGGACGACCGCTATCGCGGAGTGCATAATGAGCGCAGGGTAATATTTATGAATGAAATTGACAGAGCAAAGGCCGGATTGAGGGCTGGAGAAATTGTCGACCTTTACAATTATCACGGTGGCGTAGAGCGTGTAGCTCACAAATTTATTGTGGTACCCTTTAGTATCCCTGAGCGATGTACGGCTACTTATTTTCCGGAAACCAATGTTCTGGTCCCAATCGATAGTACCGCCGACAAGAGCAACACACCTACCTCTAAAATGGTGATCCTGAAAATTCGTCCTCACCAGAGTTAACCAAATCCACTATTTTGAGCTTGCAAGTTAGGTATCAGCGCTAATACCCGACTTGTACGCCCATTCTTGCTATTGGTCAACTGCTGGAATCTCGAAAACAACTATGCCATCGACGTCGTGCGATTCGCATTACGCTTAAATCCGATACATTGTATGTTACTACGTAACATACAATGTATCGGATTTACATTTTGTGCATATATAATAACATTAAGAATTATTCTCAAATAAAAAGGCGATATTATTTATACATATAAGAAATTCTATATCCGATAGCGCCTTGCACAAATGTACAATCTCTAGGAATTAGAGTGACAAATTGGCAATCGATATCGAAATGATACGATCTCCAATCAGTTACGACCAACCCTAGTCTTTCTTATACCAATGCTTATCAAACAGCAAAGCAGGATGGAAAAATTCGTCAGGCAAAGATACATCAGTAGAGATCGATTGATAAAATTCTTTTTGAACGAGCTTATCATTTATGTAAAAGTCGACTTTCGACTCCACCCAGCTATTTCCTTTTTTGACGTGCCCGCTAAACCGAGCGTCCGATTTTCGGCCTTCTGTAAATTGTAAAAGTCGTACAACAACCAACCTCTTCTTATCAACCCAAAACTGATCGGCTTCCTGTCCTACACTGTCACTGCCCACAACGTATATTTTGTTCCCCTGCCAAACGCTGTCGTAAGATTTCGATAAGTCGAACTTAAACGACTTCATCATATTTTTTACCGAGTCAAGCGAATAAGAATACATCCCACCCAATAAAAAGATCAGCTCGTTTGCATCACCACGTGACGATATCATTTGATGCTTTTTGTACCGATATGCAATCCCGTCTCGCCATAAAGATGTATTTCCACTGTCGGGGCTGCCTAAGTCAATGCGAAACAGATTTGGATATTTTATTGCCTCGTACCAAGTTTGCGTTCCCTTAAGCGAATCGTTTTTGTAGAATTCGGTTTTTTGCACAAACGTAAGCGTCTTGTGCCATTTGCCATGGTACTTGCTATACATCTTACTAATGATCTCTTCGCCGGACTGGGCAGCAACTAAATGAGAGCAGAAAAGAAGTAGTACAAAACAGACCGTTCGCATGTATTGTTATTAAGTGTGGTCAAGATAGGCAACTTGCTGAAAACTGCCTAAACTGTCCTGAATAAAAGGAGACCATCTTCGTAACTTTAGGTACTTATTATGAGCCGCTCCTATGCCGACCTCCCACTCCACTACGGACAAGTGCCGCCCTGGCTGTACCAGCGCATGAGCAAATTGGGCCTAGCTATTACCGAAGCAATTGTTTCAGAATATGGCAAGTCTGCATTTCTTCAGCGCATCAGCGATCCGTTCTGGTTTCAGTCGCTGGGCTGCGTGCTTGGTATGGACTGGCATTCGTCGGGAATCACGACTTCTGTGATGGGCGCACTGAAGCGTTCGGTGAATGAGCGCTCCAAAGAACTGGGTATCTATTTCTGTGGTGGTAAAGGCAAGCATTCGCGCGAAACACCAGCCGAGTTGATCAGGATTGCAGACGCAACGGGCATGGACGGCGACCTGTTGGTACGTAATAGCAAACTATCGGCTAAGGTAGACAACACCGCTATACAGGACGGTTTTCAGATATACTTGCACTCGTTCGTAGTAACCGATGAGGGCGAATGGGCAGTAGTACAGCAAGGCATGAATGATGCCACCGGTATAGCGCGTCGTTATCACTGGCATTCGCCAACCATAAAGTCGTTCATCGAGGAGCCACATACATTTATATATGGCCCCAACCAAGGACAGATCATTAATATTACCGACAAAGCAGCCGCCAGTACCCGCACCGGAGTACTCGACCTTACAAAAGAAAACCCTACCCGACTACTACAAGAGGTAAGGCAGCTGCAGATGCCATCGCATCACGATGTAAAGGCAAAGGATGTAGACCTTAAACGCCTCGGCAGCGTACTGGCTGTTGCACACGAGCGACAACTTATAGATATGGAATCGCTGCTACTGCTTGAAGGTGTTGGCCCGAGGACATTGCAGTCGCTGGTACTGGTGAGCGAAGTGATACATGGTACACCATCGCGCTTTGAAGACCCTGCACGCTTCTCCTTTGCACATGGCGGCAAAGATGGTCACCCCTTTCCTGTACCTACCAAGGTTTATGATGAGGCCATACAAGTTTTGGAAAACGCGATAAATAAAGCAAAGCTTGGGAATAGTGAAAAGAACGATGCTATAAGGAACTTGCATAAAGCAGCTACTCGCATAGAGGCAAGCTTTGAACCAAACAGCAATTTTGAGCAATTGATACAGAAAGAGCGCGACGAATCGTGGAAGTACGGAGGCCGTACGTTTTTTGGAAAAGCAGAGAAACCGAATAAAAGGTCTGATGATTTGCAGCAGCTAAGCCTGTTTTAGCAAAACAAAAAAGACCGGAGTATATCCGGTCTTAAGAGGCTTATATTGACTTGCAGTATTTTATCGTAATACACGAACGTTCACAGCGTTCATGCCTTTTTTGCCTTGTTCCATTTCAAATTCTACACGGTCGTTTTCCCTGACCTGGTCTTTGAGACCACTAACGTGTACAAATGTTTCTTGACCAGAGTCGTCGTGTTTAATGAAACCAAAACCTTTGCCTTCATTAAAGAACTTTACAGTTCCTGTAATTTTTTGTTGTTGCACTTGATGAAGATTTATTTAATATTAAAGATAACCTTTACTACCAATTAAACAAGTGCAAATTCAACCGGCTTAAGCAGCCCCAAGTTTTTTTAACATTTTGCCATGCTGCAATAAAGCATTCCTGAAAGTTGGGTATTCGTAATAAGGCAGGTCATGCTCATGTGCCGTTTGCTTCACCAGTTTAGCTATCTCTTTATAATGTATATGGCAGATTTGCGGAAACAGGTGGTGCTCTATTTGCCTGTTAAGGCCGCCGATAAACCAGGAAAGAGGCTTATTGCGCGGAGCGAAGTTTGCAGTATTTAGTACCTGGTGTACCGCCCAGCTATTCATCATTTTCTTATCATCGGTAGGCTCCGGGAACTCGCATTCGCCCATTACGTGCGCCAGTTGGAAGATACACGACAACGCCAGACCTGCCGTAAAGTGCATCAGTATAAAGCCACCTAATACATGCTGCCATGGTAAGCCGGTAACAAATACTGGTATCGCGAAGATGTAGGCGTAGTACAATACCTTATATATAGCAAGCTGCAGCATAGCCTGCGAAAGGGTCAGTTTTTCCTTCTTCAACAGATCTTTCTTGTGGTAGTCATAAACCTGCCTGAAATCTTTAATGGTAGCCCACTGAAGCGTTAGTAATCCATACAGGAACCAAGCATAAAGATGCTGATACTTATGCGCTTTGTAACGTTTAGCGTGCGGAGAAAATCTTAAAAACACACCGGCATCTATATCGTCGTCTAGCCCTTCAATGTTGGTATAGGTATGGTGGAGAATGTTATGCTGGATCTTCCAGGTAACCTCATAACCACCTACCAGCGCTATGATCTTACCCAACCAGGTATTCAGTGTTTTATTAGTAGAGTAAGAACCGTGATTAGAGTCGTGCATGATAGAGCAGCCGATGCCTACCATACCCACACCCATCAGGAACCACATACCGTAAAGCATTATCAAGTTGCCGGCAAATATGCCCGAAACCATAAGGCTATATGGTAGCAGATACATAGCTACAATCGTAAAGGTCTTCACCTTCATAGCTGTATTGGCATGAGGATCAATATTGTTATCCTTGAAATAGGCGTCGATCTTCTTCTTCAGCGAGTCATAAAACCCTTCTCCATTCTTTGGCGCAAAACGCACGATCTCTATTTTCTTTACCATTTTTTGTATTATACTTTTTGCTCTCGACGAGCAAAAAAATTTTGCCAAAGATAGTTTAAAAAATCTTATTATCTAATGATTTGTATTTCTAATACATGACTATTAGATACTCTGTAAAATATATAAGAGCCGCAGGCTGGCTACGGCTCTTATATAATTAAATAACGGTTGCCGTCACCAGATTATCTTGACATCGATTCGATCTTCTTCTTCATCTCAGCCGCTTTATCCAATTGGTTTTGGCGGGCATATATTTCACGCGAAGCTTGCAGCGACGCGCGGTAGGTCATTTTATCCTGATCGCCCAATGATGTCAGATTTGGCTCCATGATAGAAGCAGCTTTTTCAAGATAAGGAAGCGCTTTTGCAAACATAGCATCGCGCTTTTTCAGCAAATCATCGTATTTCTTCTGCTCAGCAGCCGAGTTGCCTTTAATGGCATTCATCTGATTGTTGAACTCTGTTGCCTGGTTGTAATAAAGTACACCCGCATTGTAGTTATATTCTGCATTATTAGGGCTAGTTTTTAATGCACTTGTATACGCCGTTTCTGCTTTACCTAGTAGTTCGGCGTAGTTAGCAGGTTTAGCCAGTTCTTTACCGCTGGCATCTTTAGGGTTAGCCATTCCATTATATCCGTTAGCCAGGTTAAACTGAAGCTCAGCGCTGTTAGGGTCAGCAGCTACTGCTTCTTCCAGCTTCTTTATCAGCATGTCTTGCTTGCCGGTCCTTATATAATAGTTCAGTTCTTCGTTTCTGATATTTTGATTATCGGGGTACTGTTTTCTTGCTTCATCCAGTATAGCAAGATACTGCGCATCGCTATTTTGCTTTTTATAGATGTCGGCCAGCAGCAAATAAACGTTCGCATTTTTCGCGATCGGGTCATTTTTCATAGCTGTCAGCATCGGAATAGCCGCGTCATACTTCTCACCATAGTAAGCTGCGAAGGCACCTATTTGCAGGCCTTGTGCGGCTACTGTATCGAAAGGCTTATTAGCTGCATAACGCTTACCACCTTCCAAATTGCGAATGGCAATCACTTTCTGGGCGAAATCTGTTGCGTTCTGGTAGTTCTTATTATTATACTCATTCACTGCATCATTGTAATATGCATAGGCGCTTGCCAGCAGATTCTGTGTTATTACACTCGATTCGTAGGTTGGCTTCAGTTCTGCCGCTTTCATGTACGACGCAACAGCTTCGCGGTAAGGCTTTTCAGCCTTGTATGCCAGGTCTTCGTTCATGGCCATATATATACTGCCTCTGATATACCACGCTTTAGGATCGTCTTTGGTTGATGGGTCGTTTATTGCTTTGTCGATATACTCCAGTGCCTTCTTGTACTCTTTATCCCTGTAGTAGTTGTTGGCCGACTGGATGTTTTGTTTTTGAGCCCAGCCCGACATAGTGACACCCATGGCAGCTGCGATCAGAATGGATTTTTTCATTTCTGTTTGTTTAAAAAAAGATGCGCTAAGTTAAAAAAGAAAATCTCCCGATAAGATACTACCGGGAGATTTAACACTATTAGTTACACAAAGATTACAGAACTGCTTGGCTATTAAGCTTCAGGAGCGGGATTGATATCTATTATACCCGCCGCTTCTTTATCGTCTTCGCCTTCTACTTCTTGCTCTTCAATACGTGCAATGGCTGCAATTTCATCGCCATTGTCCATGTTTATCAGCTTCACGCCCTGCGTAGCACGCCCTGCTTCGCGGATAGCAGCCACACCCATACGGATAGTAAGGCCCGAACGGCAAGTAATCATCAGGTCGTCCTTCTCCTCTACCGCTAGTAAGCCTACCAATGCGCCGGTTTTTTCGGTAATGCTGATGGTCTTTACACCTTTACCGCCGCGGTTGGTGATGCGGTAGGTAGGCTCCATTTCACCGCTTTCTTCATTCTTCTCCAGGAACGGCGTACGCTTACCAAGCCCTTTCTCCGATACAACAAGTATTTGTTTGCTTACGTTGTCCTTCGGCACACAGAGCATACCTATTACCTCGTCTTTATCATCATCCAGCTCTATACCGAATACACCTATCGCACCACGGCCTGTTGTACGCACCTTGTTCTCTTCAAAGCAAATGGCACGGCCCGAGCGCACGGCCATCATAATATAGCTGCTGCCATCAGTCAGCGATACATCCAGCAGTTGGTCGCCTTCCTGTATCGTTATCGCGTTCACACCATTCTGGCGCGGACGGCTGAAGTCTTCCAGCGAAGTCTTTTTGATGATACCCTGTTTGGTACAAAGAACGATGCAATGACTTGTCACGTAGTCTTTGTCTTCCAGGTTTGGTATGTCTATAATGGTCCTGATCTTATCGTCGGTAGGTAGTTGTATCAGGTTTTGTATCGCACGGCCCTTAGCATTTCTGTCTACGTCGGGTATCTCATACACTTTCAGCCAATAGCAGCGTCCCTTTTCGGTAAAGAACAGCAGCGTATGGTGTGTAGAGGCTACGAACAAATGCTCGATAAAGTCTTCGTCGCGGGTACGACCGCCCATAGCACCACGGCCACCGCGGCGTTGCGAACGATAGTCTACTGCAGATGTACGCTTGATATAACCCAGATGAGAAACGGTGATTACCACATCTTCTTCCTCTATCAGGTCTTCAATGCGCATTTCATTAGCCAGGTACTGTATTTCCGATTTGCGCTCGTCGCCAAATTTCTTCTTTACTTCCAGCAGTTCATCGGTAATGATCTGGTAGCGCAGATCTTCGTTTGCGAGTATCTCACGGAAGTGAGCTATCTGTTTCATGATTTCGGCATGCTCTTCGCGTATCTTGTCGCGCTCCATACCCGTCAGGCGTTGCAGGCGCAGCTCCAACACAGCTTTAGACTGTATCTCGCTCATGCCAAACTTCTCCATCAGGCCGGTCTTAGCCTCGTCCGGGTTCACCGAGCTACGGATAAGAGCGATCACTTCGTCGAGGTGATCCAGCGCTATCAGGTAGCCTTCTAATATATGCGCACGCTTTTCAGCCTCGCGCAGTTCATACTGTGTACGGCGTACTACTACCTCGTGGCGGAAGTGTACGAACTCCGATATCAGGTCTTTCAGGTTCAGGGTACGCGGGCGGCCTGCTACCAGGGCCACATTGTTGATGCCATAAGACGTTTGAAGTTCGCTGTATTTATAAAGCTGGTTGATGATAACCTGTGCCACCACATCGCGGCGCAGCTCCACTACTATACGGGTACCATCTTTATTCGATTCATTGGCTACGTGGGTAATGCCTTCGATGATCTTATTGTTTACAAGATAGCCGATCTTCTCGGCCAGCGCATCGCGGCTTACCTGGTATGGAACTTCAGTAATTACGATCTGCTCTTTACCGCTCTTCGTATTCTCAATATCTACCCGTCCGCGTAGTACTACCCTACCGCGGCCTGTATGCATACCGGCTTTGATGCCTTCGATACCGAAGATGATACCACCCGTTGGGAAGTCAGGCGCCTTTACATGCTGCATCAGTTCTTCTATCGTTATTTCACGATTGTTGATGTATGCTATACAGCCGTCGATCACTTCCGACAGGTTGTGCGGCATCATGTTGGTGGCCATACCCACGGCAATACCGGATGAACCGTTGAGCAGCAACTGCGGTATGCGCGTAGGCATTACCGTAGGCTCTTGCAGTGAGTCATCGAAGTTGAGCGAAAAGTCGACCGTTTCTTTATCCAGGTCTTCCATCATGCTCTCGGCAAGGCGTTGCAGGCGGGCTTCTGTATAACGCATAGCCGCCGGGCCGTCGCCATCCTGAGAACCGTAGTTACCCTGGCCATCCACCAGCGTGTAGCGCATGCTCCATGGCTGGGCCATACGCACCATGGCATCGTATACCGAGCTATCGCCGTGCGGGTGATACTTACCAAGCACCTCACCCACGATACGGGCAGATTTCTTATATGGTTTATTAAAGTTGATACCCAGTTCGTGCATGGCGTAGAGTACACGGCGGTGTACCGGCTTCAATCCATCGCGCACATCGGGCAGGGCACGGCCTACTATTACCGACATGGAGTAGTCGATGTAAGCCGTCTTCATTTGTTCTTCTATGTTTACCTGAATGATCTTATTCGAATCGTTGGCACTATCCTGAGGGGTTAAATCCTGGTTGTTTTGATCCATAAATGGTATAAAATATGCGTACGCAAATATAACGAATTATGCCGATAAAGACCGACGGAAAGGCCAATAAATCAAGCATTTTAACAACATTTGTCCCCTATATGTGAATAAGTTTATCCGCGCTTTTTAAGAACAGCAACAGTGCGCCTGCTGACGCATATCAATTTCTCATTTTCATCGCGGATTTTTATGTCCCAAACATGGTTGGTTGCTCCCAGGTGCAAGGGTTCGGCTGTGGCAGTTACAAGACCGGTACGTTTTGCCTTTACATGGTTGCAGTTTATTTCGATGCCCACGCATATCTGCTGTTGCTGGTCTATACAGCATGCCGATGCTACGCTGCCAACGGTTTCGGCCAAGGCTGCCGATGCGCCGCCGTGCAGCAATCCGTAAGGCTGATGCGTCCTTGCATCAACCGGCATCGTCGCTTTCAGATGGTTCTCGCCTACTTCTATGAAGCGAATATCCAGCGCTTCAGCAAGCGTACTCTTACGCAGATCGTTCAGACTATCAAGCGATGGTGCGCTGTTCTTCCATATCATTCCCACCATAAATCAATGAATTTTAAGGACGTGTAAAAAAATATTAATTATGAAAACTTTGATTTAACCCGACAATACTATTACTTTTGGCCTTTAAATTTTAGATTCTCACAGTTTTCTTATGCAGACAATACTGGTTGCAGGCGCCGGTAAATCGTCCCTTTACCTGATTAATTACCTGCTATCCCACGCTTCACGGAACAAATGGAAAGTGATAGTGGCGGATGGCAGCGCCGAGGCCATTGAGCAAAAGATTGGCGATAGCCCTTTTGCCGAAAAAGCTGTTATCGATATCAAGAAAGATAGCGAGCGTGAGCCGCTGGTGCAGCGTGCCGATATCGTCGTGTCGCTGATGCCTCCTGATCTTCACATCTTTCTGGCAAAAGACTGCCTGAAGCATAAAAAGAACCTCATCACATCGTCGTACATCTCTCCGGAGATGAAGGCTATGGATAAAGAGGTACGCGAGGCAGGCCTTATGTTCATGTGCGAAATGGGCCTCGACCCGGGTATCGACCACATGACGGCCAGCCAGATCATACACAGCATACAGCGCGTAGCTGCTACCATTACTTCTTTCAAATCTTATTGTGGTGGACTTATTGCTCCCGAGTCGGACGATAATCCATGGCATTACAAGTTTAGCTGGAACCCTAAGAATGTTGTGAATGCCGGTAAAGGTGGCGCTCAGTACCTGCAAAATGGCAAACAGGTAGAAGTACCTTACGAGAAGATGTTTGAGAATAATAAGAAGATCAAGGTGAGTGGTCTTGGTCAACTGGCTTATTATCCCAACCGCGACTCGGTACGTTACCTCGATCTTTACGACATACCGGATATTAAAACATTTCTGCGTGCTACACTGCGCCACCCCAGCTTCTGCAAAGGATGGAATGCAATTGTATCCCTTGGCCTTACCGATGAGAATGACAGCTTCGAAGGTGGCGGTATGAGCTACGCAGGCTGGCTGCAACAAAAAAGCGGCTACAAGAACGGTGTAAGCTTGCCTCAGCAGGTAGCCCAGAAGCTAGCCCTCGCTGAAAATGACAATGTAATATCCATGATGGATTGGCTTGGCTTGTTTGATGAAAAGAAACTGGCCGAGAAGAAATACAGTTCTGCCGACATACTATTCGATACCCTTGGCCCTAAATGGGAAATGAAGCCAGAGGACAAGGATATGGTAGTGATGCAGCACGAGGTAGAATACATACACAAAGAGAAAAAGATAAAGCTGACCAGCACCATGGTGCTGAAAGGCGAGGACCGTGAGCACTCTGCTATGGCAAAAACAGTAGGACTACCAATGGGCGTACTGGCCAGGATGGTGCTGAACAAAAAGATAACACCTCCGGTAGGTGTTCTGATACCGAACATGCCATCGGTATACAAGCCGGTACTTACAGAGTTGCACCACCACGGCATCAACTTTACCGAAGAAGTAGAGTAACCAGATTATAGTGTCAGTTGGAAACAACTGACACCACATTGAAACTAACAATATTGAAAAAGCCGCCCGATTGAATCGAGGCGGCTTTCTTATTGCATTGAACTGACTATTTATGTAAGGCTTCCATGTGACCAGCAAAACTATTAAGAAAGGAAGCAAACGCAATAACGACTATTATGCCGACGGCAAAAACTAATAGCACCAACATTATCAAAAAAGCCTTTAGGATACGCCGCCTGTCGTAGATCATATTATCTATTTCAGGAATCTCTTTATTTCTCTATCAGCTTCGCGGGCTTTGACGGTTTCCCGCTTGTCGTGTAGCTTTTTACCGCGGCCCAATCCTATGTCGATTTTAGCGTAGCCATTCTCATTGATGAAAACCGCCAGCGGGACAATGGTGAAACCCTTTTCCTTTATTTTTTGCTCCCACTTGCGCAGCTCCTTCCGGCTAAGCAGCAGCTTTCGTTCGCGTACGGGGTCGTGCCCGGCGTAGCCTGCATTCACGTATTCGCCTATGTGCAGGCTTTTAACCCACATCTCGCCTTTGTGGAAATAACAGTAGGCATCATTAAAGCTTACACGCCCGTTGCGTATCGATTTAATCTCTGACCCCATCAGTACCATACCGGCTGTCAGCTTGTCTTCAATGGCATACTCGAAGGTAGCCGGCCGGTTCTTTATGTATACTTTGTCGGTCAAGGATGCAGATCGGTTAAATATTTTGATGAATAAGCCTGTAGCTTATTTCACGTACCACTCAATAACAGTAGACAGTTTTTCTTTCAGGTTTTGGCGCTGAACGATGAAATCGAGGAAGCCATGCTCCAGCAAAAACTCTGCACGCTGGAAGCCAGCAGGCAGATCTTTCTTGATCGTTTCTTTAATAACCCTCGGGCCGGCGAAGCCTATAAGCGCTTTAGGCTCAGAGATATTAATATCGCCCAGCATCGCGTATGAAGCCGTAACACCACCAGTAGTAGGGTCAGTCATCAGGGATATGTATGGCAGTTTTGCCTTAGCCAGCTGCGTAAGCTTTGCCGATGTCTTAGCCATTTGCATCAGTGAGAAGGCGCTCTCCATCATACGCGCACCACCCGACTTCGATATGATCATCAGCGGCCGCTTATTGGCAATGCAGTAATCAATCGCACGGCATATCTTCTCGCCCACTACCGAGCCCATAGAACCGCCAATGAAGTTGAAGTTCATACAAGCAACAACCAGCCCGTTTCCGTTCAATTCGCCAACGCCAACCGTCATAGCATCGCTGAGCGATGTCTGGCGCTGAGCGTCCTTCAGGCGCGATTCGTAAGGCTTTACGTCTACAAAGCCCAGTTGGTCTTTGGGTACTATATTTTCAAAAAGCAATTCAACGTTCTGCTCATCGAACAGTATGTCGAAATACTCCTTAGCATTGATCCTGTTATGATAGTTACAGCTGGGGCAAACGTAGAAATGATCGGCGATCTCCTGTACGGTATTAGTATTCTTACACTCAGGGCATTTGTGCCACAGTCCGTCCGGCGCTTCCTTCTTCTCCTCTGTAGTAGTCAATATACCTTTCTTGATACGACGAAACCAGGTTGACATACGTCTCTAGATTATTTTGGTAAACAAGGGGCAAAGATACAATTTGAAAACCAAGTAATAAGAAAAAGGGTGTTTTTAATACAGCGCATCGCTATGAAGTCTTACCCTGCGATATATCTTTGTATAAAACCCACCTATACTTGATAAATAATTCACATTACAAAAGACAGCTACCTTTTGTAATACTGGTTGTGCTGCTGCTGGTTATCTTCCTGCTTGATCGTTCGGTGCAGTACGGGCTATTTCTCGATGGGCTTATTTATGCATCCATAGCGCGCAATATGGCTGAAGGGATGGGCAGCTTTTGGGTGCCCTACTACGCCGGGCCGGATATGTTCTTTTCTCACCCGCCGCTCATGTTCGGGTTGCAGGCTGTTTTCTTCAAAATATTCGGATCGTTCTACGGCACCGAAAAGATATACAACTTCGTCATCTGGCTTATTACTGTATTCTTAATTAGAGGCTGCTGGAGGACGATCGATGTGAGCGATCGTTTTAAAGCTACGTGGTGGGTGCCATTACTTTTCTGGGGTTTCATGCCTTCCGTACTTTGGGCATACCCTAACAACATTCTGGACAGCACTATGGCGATGTTCGACTTGGCAGCCATTGTGGTGCTTTTGAAAGGTAAGCAAAACAACGGGCTGTTACATGTTGTTATAGCTGCTTTGCTGCTATTCTGCGCCAGCTTTACGAAAGGGCTGTCCGGACTATTCCCGCTGATAGTGCCTGCTGTTTATTCCATCGTTTATAATGATGGAAAGCTTGCCCGCGCTATATTTAATTCGCTATTGATGGCAGGTATTGTTGCTGCTATTTATCTCGTTCTATGGCAGTTTCCGCAGCCGCAGCACTACCTGAATATATATTACCATTGGCAGATAGTTGGGTCGCTCAGAGGTATGAGCGACAACACAGCCTCTGAATTCGGCAGGTTCGACATCGTGCTGATGATACTTACCGAAGTAGCGATAATGGTGGGGGTATGTGTACTGGTGTACGTGTTGTCGCGACTGCTAAAAACCGGAAAAGCTTTATTGACGGATAGAAAAAAGCACGTATTATTCTTTCTATTGATCGGACTTAGCGCATCATTGCCATTGATGGTAAGCTATAAGGTTAGGTCCTTTTATCTCGTGCCTGCCCTTCCCTACTTTGCGATCGCAGGCGGCGTGCTGATGTATCCTTTTTTAATACAGCCTACTGAACGATATACGCTGGGTACACGATACATGAAAGGTCTGAATGTACTTTTTGGAGTAGCCGGCATTGTAGCATTAGCACTCATGTACGGAAAGGCCGGTACCATAGGGCGCGACCATGAAATAATAGAAGATGTAAACACCATTTCGCAGCATGTGCCGGCAACCGAAAGCGTGATTGCAGCCCCCGGTATAGACAAGAACTACGAGTTTATGGCGTATATGCAACGTCATAAAAAGATAGATCTATACTATCCACTTGAATTAAACTCCGCGCAATACATCATAGCTGACGGACAGAATCGAAGTAACTGCTACCTGTGGAGGGCTGACCTAAACGGTTACAGGCAAATGCCGACCAATACCAAGAGGTTTGTAGTGTATAAGAAGTAAGGCTAGTTACTCCACAATATCCCGCTTACCCGAAAGTAAGTATATCACAGCCATCCTGATGGCCACGCCATTCTCTACCTGATCGAGTATAATGGACTGGCTGCTATCTGCCGCGTCAGAGCTAAGCTCGACGCCTCTATTGATAGGTCCGGGGTGCATCACTACAATCTCTTTCTCCAGGCTATCAAGCATCTGTTTATTGACGCCATAGTACAATGCATACTCACGCAGTGTAGAGAACAAAGGCTTGTGCTGACGCTCTAGCTGTATGCGCAGTACGTTTGCTACCTCGCACCATTGAAGTGCCTTCTTTACATCGTAGGTTACCTTTACGCCCAGTTCTTCTATATGTTTTGGTATCAGCG
The DNA here is from genome assembly GCA_004144175.1 of Sphingobacteriales bacterium. GTDB lineage: Bacteria > Bacteroidota > Bacteroidia > Chitinophagales > Chitinophagaceae > Polluticoccus. Next base: position 23,779 of record SEFT01000013.1, on the reverse strand, counting down.
TGGGCGGGCCGGCTACCATTACTTCTGCGCCCAGTTTATTGAGACAATAGATATTGCTCAGCGCCACGCGCGAGTGCATGATGTCGCCGATAATGGCAATACGTTTCCCCTTCAGGTCGCCCAACTTCTCACGCATAGAGAAGGCATCCAGCAATGCCTGTGTAGGATGCTCATTGACGCCATCGCCTGCATTGATAATGCTTGCATCTATGTGGTTAGCCAGAAACCAGGGCGCACCGCTGGCCGAATGGCGCATAACCACCATATCCACCTTCATGGCCAGTATGTTATTCACAGTATCGATCAGCGTTTCGCCTTTAGATACAGAAGAACCCGAGGCAGAGAAGTTCACCACATCAGCGCTCAGCCTTTTCTCAGCAAGTTCAAAAGAAATACGGGTACGGGTTGAGTTTTCGAAGAATATATTGGCAACAGTAGTATCGCGTAGTGCAGGCACTTTCTTAATAGGCCTTTGCAATACTTGTTTAAAATTATCGGCTGTTTGAAAAATACTATCTATGTCCTGCTTTTGCAGTTCTTTTATCCCCAGCAGATGTTTTACCGATAGCGACATTTATTTCTGTTGTTTCTTTTTGTATTAATCAATTAGGACCACTTCATCTTTCTGATCCTTCTCCTGCCAGTACACTTTTACCTTCTGCGTTATGATGGTGTCCACCGTCTGCCCTATGTAATCTGGCTGTATAGGCAGCTCCCGGCTGAAACGACGGTCTATCAATACCATCAGCTCTACATTACTTGGCCTGCCAAAGTCTATCAGCGCATCCATAGCCGAGCGTATCGTGCGGCCGGTGTGTAGTACATCATCTATCAGCACTACCCTGCGGTCTTCTACGCTAAAGGGTATATCGGTATGCGAAGGGATATGCAGGCTGCTGCCAGAGTGTACATCGTCGCGGTAAAAGGTAATATCCAGCTTACCGTAGTCGATACTATTCTTACCGGTTATCTGTTCTACCAGCCTCGCAATACGGTCCGAAAGCCATACGCCGCGGGGCTGTATGCCTACTATAGCCGTGTTTTTAAAGCCAAGGTGGTTTTCTACAAGCTGGTGTGCCAACCGCTGCAGCGTAATATTCAGTTGATTATGATCGAGCAGGGTCTTCAAGCGCTATGATTTGATGCCAAAAATAGCACGATGGCGTCTAATTTCTAGCTAGTTTGGCAAAATTGTTTTCAACGGGATATAATAAGCGCAGCATTACTGCCTGCAACCTAACTTCGCCAAACCAACAACCAAAACGATGAGTGAGCAAGCGCTATACAAAGTGAGCGATTTTTTCGATTCTTATGCAAGGGCCTTGGAGGGCTTCGATACAAAGGCCATGGCGCAGCATTATATGTTGCCATGCCTGTTTATGTCTGATGACAATTCGACCATGTTTACCGAAGCCAGTAAGCTGGAAGGGCTCTTTAACCAGGGAACAGGTTTCTACAAGCAATTTGGCATTACCCATGCCCGCCCCGAGGTATGGAGCAAACGCGCCTGGACAGACCGGATCGTAAAATGCAAAGTAAACTGGCAATACTTTGACGCCAACAACAAGCCAATATACGATTGCGATTATCAGTATGTGCTAAAGGTAGACAAGCAGGATAAGATCAGAATTGAAGTTTCAGTATCCATAAACGAAAAGGAAAAAATGCAGAAATGGCAATCGGCAAATACCCAAAGCGAAGGTAGCTAGGCTGTAATGACCGCTAATGTAACAAATGCTAAAAGTAAATGGCTGACTTGTGGTCAGCCATTTAACCAATATTAAATGAGAGAAAGTATTACTTCCGTATTACAGGTACGCTTTCTACATCCGTCGCCTCTGCGTCCAATGCTGCGCGTTTAGGAAAGTTCATTGTCAATGAAGTGATAACCGGAATAACAAAAATAGCTACCGTGAAGAGCGAAACAAACAGATCTGCTGCTTCGCTTTCGAGGAATTTAGCAACCGGGGATTCATGTGCAAAATGGGTATAGACAGATACTGTTAGTTTGAGACCCAATACGCCAATAACTATAAAGGCTATCGTCTCTAGGAAAGCAAACTTCTCCATCAGCTTTACAAAACCCTGCGCTACAAAGCGCATGGCCAGTATGCCTATGAACACGCCTGTGCATATAAGAAATAAATTGTCTGTAAAAGCGACAGCCGCAAATACATTGTCAATCGAGAATGCAAGGTCCATCACCTCGACCAATGCAACCGTAGCCCAAAAATTACCCATTACGCCAACAATGGCATTGTATAGCTTATTCTCGCTTTTGTCAATCGATTCGTCTTCACTTTCTGCCTTTTTCTTAAAGAAGCTAAAGGCAAGGTAAAGCAGGTATAGTCCACCCAATGGCTTCAGCCACCAGATCTTTACCAGCCAGGAGGCCAGCAACAGGCAAACACCGCGGAAAAAATACGCACCGATGATGCCATAACGAAGCGCTTTTTCGCGTTGATCCTTTGGTAGGTCTAGCACCATAGTGGCCAGTACGGCGGCATTATCTACCGACAAAAGGCTTTCAATAACGATAAGGTTCAGGATAATAAGTAGTCCTGCCTGTATGTCGTTGCCGAGCAACGTGTGTAAAAGGTCCATGAGAAAAGAATAAGGAGCAAAATTAGATGATTTTTGTGCTAATCATCGTTTTTAAGATGTTCATTTGTGTATCAAAATCGCGCATACTTTGCAAAAAATCAATATCTGATATTTTTTTATAATGGTCTGATATCAATTGTTTTATCTCTAAGGGGATGGCAATCCTTGCAACAGATATACTACTATTCAACCGGTCATTCTTATTAAGCAGATCCTGAACGATATTGTTGGTCTTTTCAATGGTTGCAGTCTTCATTATATGGTCTACTTCCACCGTATCGCATAACAAAAAAAGGTTCCGGGCAGGATAAAAGACGAAAAGGATATTTGTGTCTTTTATCTTATAAACTTCCATTACAGCGCTACCCGACGCCAAACCACAGAAAAACACAACTTCAAATTCATGCTTACACAGCAAACCCATCAGTTTTTTCTGAATGATAGCGTGTGCATTCGTATAAATCTCTGAAACATCGTAAGTGGTAAGCAGGGCTAGTAGCGCAGCATCTATTGTGTAGTAGTGCCCCGATGCAAAACGTGAGCTGAATGAATTGATATTCTTGCTAAAGGGATATTCTGTAGAATCTTCGGAAAGTACGCGGAAGAGTTGCTGTAATGACCTTTTCACTTTTAGCGACTGCCGCTGCATCTCCAGGTGATAGGCTTTTTCGGAAAAACCGCTCTCGCGTACCTTTTCAATCATTTCCTGGTTGATGCGTACTTCTTCCATCATCAGCAGCACCTTCTGCTCATTGCTTTTCTTGATCTTGCGCAGCAGGTCTATCAACGAAGCTGTAAACTGTAGGTGAAACAGTTCCAGCTTGTTGATGTCCAATTCTTCATTTTTCTCGAATAACTGATGTATGACCTGTGTACGGAGGAATGTTGCAAATATGACCTCATCGGCAAAGAATACAGAGAGCAACTGTAGTTTGCTCAGCATCCTGTTCGATTCCTGCAATATGGCACGTCTTCCCTCCTCCATCTATTACTTAGGTCATGCTTGTAACGTGCTTTTTCAGCTCTGTTTCCAAGTTTTGAAGCTCTGAGTTCAGCACAGTCCTGTTCTGTGCACCCTGCTGATGTATTTGTTTTACTTCGTTCAATGTCTCAATCAGCGCCTGTGTAGTACGTTTCAGCGTATCGATAGATACAACTGTTTTCTCATTCTCACGCGCTACATCTATACTGTTCTGTTTCAGCAACTCGGCATTCTTTTGCAGGATGGTATTGGTGGTCTCAGATATCTTCTTCTGCATCTCCACATTCTGCTTTTGCCTGTAAAGGGCCACAGCAATGGTCAGTTGGTTCTTCCATACTGGTATAGTAGTAGTGACAATAGACTGCGCCTTTTCGGCAATAGATGTATTGTTATTCTGCACTACCCTTATCTGCGCCAGCGACTGGAGCATAATATAACGAACCACCTTAAGATCGGCCAGGCGTTTGTCCAGGCGATTGATGTATTCACGCAGGTCGGCTATCTCATAGTCCTGATAGGCCGATGGATTGGCTTCCATTTGCGCCAGTTGCTCATTCAGTTCCTTAAACTTCAATTGACCTGAAATGATCAACTCCTCCATCTGCTTTATGTAGTTGATGTTGCTATCAAACATAGTTTGCAGCGAACTATTGTCCTTTATGGAGTTGATCCTTCCTGCTTTTATCTTATTGGTTATCTTATCGATGTTATTGACAACCGTATCGTATTTCTGAAACAGCTTTTTAGCATCAAATACCAGCTTCTTAAGGAATGGTATGCCGGAGATAAAACGCGTAATTGCATTCTGATTCAGCTCATCTACATCTATATAGTTCAGCTCTCCCAGCAAGTCATTTATCAGTGTGCCCATTTCACCCGCATCCTGTGTACGTACAGAAGAAAGGAACTGATTGCTGTAACGCTCCATCGAATTCTGGAGCTCAGCACCGTAGTTCAATATAGAATTTACATCGCGCGGATTCAGGTCCTTACCAAGATCCTGGTACTTGCGCTCTTCGTCGGGCGTTATGGCGCTCAGGTTTACATTGCCGTCTTTATCTATTTTGTTAGACTGTACCGGCGTCAGCGACAGGTTATCTTCCATGTGCAAAAGATAGTATGATTATAAATAGCTTCGTTATTACAGGTACTGCCTTGTTACGGTCTCCAGTGTTTCCTGTAGTTTTTTATCCTTGGTAGGCTCACCTATGGCATTGAATTTCCACTCACCATTCTTCTTGTAAAATACGCCCATTACCATAGATACGTGGCCTGCAAACCCAGGTCCGTTGGCAATATCGAACTTGGCAAAAACCTCATTTACCCTCGAAGGAGTGCCTTCGTATATGCGTATAGATGCAAATGGTATCTTAGCGAAGTCCTGCCCTTTAAAGCTATTGAGTACAAAAGCTACGTAGTTAACACTATCGTTCAGTTTCGAGAAGTCTACGGTTATTACTTCATTATCCAGTCCATCATCACCGCTCATATCGCCGGTAAGGTCATCACCGCTATGCTTTACTGAACCATTTTTCGATTTCAGGTTGCCGAAGTATATTACCTCTTCCAGCTTTTTAGAATCATTGTAAAGCGCGCAGCTACCATCCAGATCCACTGCTTCTTTACTACTGCCAAAGCCGAACATACCCTTCTTTTCGATAGCGCCCCAATTGATGCCTACACAAATATTCAGCAGCTTTGCGCCATCTGTTTTCTGTAGGTTGATGCGCTGGCCTTTTTCAAGATTTATTGCCATAGTATTAGGAGTTTATTATTAGTTGTATTTGTTTAAGTAATCCTGAAGGCCGCCTTTCATGCCGGCACCGACAGCTTCAAATTTCCATTCGTTATTACGCTTATAGATACGTCCGAATTCAACGGCTGTCTCGATAGAGAAATCTTCTTCCAACTCGTATTTCAATAATTCCGTACGAGTATCTGCATCGAATATGCGGATGAATGAATTGCGCACCTGCCCAAAGTTCTGACGGCGGTTGTCTGCGTCGTGTATGGTTACTACTACACATAGTTCATTCACCCTGCTGTCGATCTTCGAAAGGTCTATACGTATCTGCTCGTCATCGCCATCGCCTGCACCGGTAAGATTATCACCTGTATGCTCAATTGCGCCATCGGGTGTTTTTGCATTGTTATAAAATACAAAGAACTCGTCAGCTACCAGCTTCTTATTTTCATTCATTACAAATACAGAAGCGTCGAGGTCGAAGGCCGTACCAGTAGATGAGCTATTCGCATCCCAGCCCAGTCCTACCACGAATTTTGGTGCATTGATCGTTTCCCGTTGTCCTTTTTGCAGGTTAATTGCCATCAGTTACAAATTTTGATTTTTTTGTAAATAAGTTATCCTTTATAAAATTCAGATTTTTAGAATATTCATCCATCAGGTGGTAGCCGTTGCCAAGCGCCAGATCATACAGCTGATTACAAAAGCTTTCCGGTTTATTCTGCATAAATACGCAAAAAGCATCATGTTCGTAACACAATATATACTTTACTATGCGTGTGTTAAAACAAAAATGACCGCTTCCGACAATCGGGTTCAGATCAAAAATAGATTTTACGGCGTAATAGTTCAGATGGTTCTCTATGTTGGCAGGTATATCCTTATTGATAAGCTCCGCAAAATAGAGCATATAAGTATGATGATGTTGCAGGTTGTATTGCTCCATCATGCGCAGGATGACGCGTTCATGGCTGCCGGTTATTTTAATGTCATCGAGGAAAATAAGGGTTTTGCCTTCAAGGAATGAGGAGTCTACATGAAACGAATCATTACCTATGAGGCGCATTCTTTCTTCCGCATTCAATTCTCCATAGTCTTCTTTGTAGGTGATTGTACGATGCACCTTTGTTTCCTGCACTACGGGAAGCCCCTTTTCTGCCAGCCACCGGTTCAGGCCATATACAAAGTACTTCTTCATGGCAAAGGTAGCAGTGGGAATGAAAGAATACGGACTGGATATCACAACCAGTTGCTGGTGTGGCTTATGCGTCGCTAATACGTTTTTAATAAAGCCCTCAGCCAGCCCTGTACCGAATACATTAGCTATGCTCTCGTCGCCGTACTTAAACAGACTATAGTCGCTTGGCGAAAAGCTAAATGATATATCATTTTGTATCTTATGTAGTGAGTAAACGTGATGGGACATGGTTGGTCAGTTGTTTAATGGAAACATCGTTGGAATTGATCTGTAAACTACAGATACCGGCACCGGCCGCTCCCGCAATATCGGCCTTTATATTATCCCCAATATGAAGTATTTGTTGTAATTCAAGTGGTTGCAGCTTACAGGCTCCTGCAATCATCAGGTCAAAGAACTGCCTGTTGGGTTTTGAAAAACCTGCCTCGTCTGAGTATAGCTGAAAGTCAAAGTAAACATCCATTTTCAGCTCTTGCAGCACTTTCCTTAATGTGCAACCTTTTATGAAGCCAGTATTACTTAGGATATTGACCGTATTATCATGTTCTTTGATTTCGGCTAATACGGGTATCGTATCGGTACTATACAGTTGTGGCAAAAACTCGAATAGGAGGTTATCCATTTCGGAATACAGTGCCTCGATGTCAATGTCATGCAGGTTCACTTTATGATCGTTCATCAGACTAATAACCATCAGGTACATTTCATACGCGTCCATGTTCAATCCCGTTCTTTCATTGATAGTATTAGCCATCACATCTACACTGCGGAAAATATGCTCAACCTCCTCTAATGAACGAGAGTGGAAATTATATTGCTCGTGAAAAATGCGGCTGCGTGTTTTCTTGAATAAGGTATTTGACTTTATTAACGTCAGCCACAGATCGAAGGAGTAGTGTTTATAGCAACCCATATTTAATATAATAAATATCTAAAGCCTATGTGTACGAACAAAAATATTGATTTGATGTTACTAGGCAATAAATAGCTGTAAAGTAAATGTTTACATTTAATCCTAAGTTTATTTGGGTACGATGATGCAATTTCCCAAATTCATCTGCGTTTAATATGTATGAAACAACTAATAACCCTTTCCATATGCCTGCTACTGTTGATTTCTGCAGGGTGCCACAAAGAAAAAACTTCAGCTAACGGTGCTGTTCCTGTTTCATCCGAAAGCGATGCGCGTATGAACTATAATATCATTGGATGGAATGCAGCATCGCTTAAAATTCGAACTTCGAAATCGTTTTCTATAGATGTAGCATATTCCGGAGGAGCCAAGGAACAGGTTGAACTCTCTTTTGTTGATCTGCCTTCGAATATTGGGATAACCTTACAGCCTTCAATAGGGATACCACCTTTTAAAACAGAGGTAACTATAATATCGAAAGACACAACTACCGGAAAATTTCCACTCCTGTTATTAGCTAAACAGTCTTCAGGAGCCGAAAAGCGACTTGAGTCGCCGATCATCCTGTACAATACATGTGTAAATCATATGAGCGGGGCTTACAGGGCGCAATTCTAATGGGGTACATTTGATAGTGAGGTGAGTGTGATAGATCCGGTGACCAATAAGATACATGTCACAGGGCTTTATCACCTGCCTGAATGTGATGTGGTCGTGGACTGTAAAGAAAGAACGTTAACCATTACAAGAGAAACAAATAAAAATGGCCATTTAATACATGGCTATGGCAAAATAATTAGTGATAGCGAGTTTGTATTGCAGCACTTCGTTGAGGAGAATAAGTATGACGTTTATTCTGCTGAAACTACATTCAAACGGAAATAATTGCTATAAACATAAAACGGCTGGAAAACCAGCCGTTTTATGTTTATAAACTATGCAGGCACTACTATTTAAAAGCATTCAAACCTGTTACATCCATACCTGTTATCAGCAGGTGAATGTCGTGCGTACCTTCATAAGTAACTACCGATTCCAGGTTCATCATGTGGCGCATGATGCTGAATTCGCCGGTAATACCCATACCGCCCAGTATCTGGCGTGCCTCGCGCGATACTTTTAGAGCTATATCGCAGCTGTTGCGTTTAGCCATAGATATCTGAGCAGGTGTAGCACGGTCCTGGTCGCGCAGCACACCAAGGCGCCAGTTCAGCAGTTGGCTCTTAGTGATCTCGGTGATCATTTCGGCCAGTTTCTTCTGTGTAAGCTGGAAGCCTGCGATCGGACGGTCGAACTGTACGCGTTGCTTAGCATAGCGCAGTGCAGTATCGTAGCAATCCATAGCGCAACCTAATGCACCCCATGCTATACCAAAGCGTGCACTCGATAGGCAAGACAAAGGCCCTTTAAGTCCCTTAACGCCCGGCAGTATATTTTCTTTAGGGACTTTTACGTTGTCAAACACCAGTTCGCCCGTTGCCGAAGCACGAAGCGACCACTTGCCATGCGTTTCGGGAGTACTGAAGCCTTCCATGCCACGCTCAACAATAAGTCCCGTAATTTCCCCGTTGGGGTCTTTTGCCCACACAACTGCTACCTGAGCAAACGGCGCGTTAGAAATCCACATCTTAGATCCGTTGAGGATAACGTGGTCGCCTGCATCAGTAAAGTTTGTAGTCATACCGGCAGGGTTCGAGCCATGATCCGGCTCTGTAAGGCCAAAACAGCCCATCCACTCGCCTGTTGCCAGTTTTGGCAGGTACTTCATTTTTTGCTCCTCACTACCGAATTTGTAGATCGGGAACATCACCAGCGAACCTTGTACAGAGGCTGTAGACCGCACACCTGAGTCGCACCGCTCCAACTCCTGCATCATCAGGCCGTAAGAAATATAGTCAAGACCGGCTCCGCCATATTTTTGAGGCACAAACGGACCAAAGCAGCCCTGCTCGCCCATCCCCTTGATTATTTGGTCTGGAAACGCAGCCCTTTGCGCGTAATCTTCAATGATAGGAGATATCTCCTTTTTTACGTAAGCGCGTACAGAGTCGCGTATCAGCTTGTGCTCGTCTGTCAGCAATTCATCTACCAGATAATAATCCGGGTGTTGGTACAGGTCCTTTTGCATGAAATGTTAAATTGACAATACTATGAGGCGCAAAGGTAGCATTTTTGACATATGGGTTATAGCTTTGTATGTCAATTGATGAAAATCAGTAAAAAAATTTGTAAGCTATTGCCCTATAGGTGAAAAGAATAACCCAACCCGAGACAATATAGTAAAGCTTTTGACGTTATGATGCAGGAGAACTGGAACTTAGTATAAAAATCCTGCACAAAAGTGGAACACATTTTGTGGGAAATATAAAGTTAGGGGATCGTGTCAATCTGAACAAACTTTTTTTCATAGTTCCTTGTCTTTTGTACAAATCTTTTTCAGAACGAAAAATTTAAACGTTAATATTCTATGAGGCAATTAAAGATTGCTACCCAGATTACCAACAGGGACTCGCAAGCGGTTGAAAAGTATCTTCAGGAGATCAGCAAAATTCCGATGATCACTCCGGAGGAGGAAACAACGCTTGCACAGCGCATACACATGGGCGACCAGCGTGCGCTGGAGAAACTGGTTAAAGCGAACTTACGTTTCGTGGTATCGGTAGCAAAACAGTATCAGCACCAGGGCTTGTCTCTGAGTGACCTGATCAATGAAGGAAACCTGGGATTGATTAAGGCGGCGCAGAGATTTGATGAGACGAAAGGTTTTAAATTCATTTCTTATGCCGTATGGTGGATTCGCCAGTCTATACTACAGGCTTTGGCCGAGCAAGGTCGTTTGGTGCGCCTTCCACAAAATAAGATAGGTACTTATAATAAGGCCAATAAAGCTTTCATCGCTTTTGAGCAGGAAAACGAACGCGAGCCTTCTACCGAAGAGCTGGCAGAGATCCTTGAAATGAGCGAAACAGAGATCACCAACATCTTTACCAGCAATACCCGCCATACATCACTCGATGCCCCGGTACACGAGGCTGAAGACGTAGCTATGGGCGACCTATTGGAAGGTGCATCTGATACAGATGACGACGTGATGAAAGATTCGCTCCGTAATGAGATACGCCGTATCCTCAAGTCGCTCAGCATCCGCGAAGCAGAGATATTGGCAGCTTACTTCGGTCTGGAAGGCGATCATGGTCCTACCATCGAAGAGATAGGTGAAAAATACGATCTTACTAAAGAGCGTATCCGCCAGATAAAAGAGCGCGCTATCAAGCGTCTGCAAAAGGCTCGCTACAGCAATGCGCTGAAAGTATATCTTGGATAATTATTGATTTGTTTTTAATAGCATCCGCCGGTTTTTCAACCGGCGGATTTTTCTTTTCGGCCTGTTCTGCCCTTTTCTATTATTTTTGATTCCTTACTGTTTCACAATCAATGCAAGACCTCAAAAAAGCCAGGATAGAAGTAGCGCTTCTGTTTTTGCTCTTCATCTTCATTATGCCCACCCGGCATATGATCTATGATTTTGAGTTTTGGGTTAACTGGGCGCTGAAGATCCACAAGGACGGCATTACCAATGTCTACGATGACCCTACAGTGAATTATCACCCGGTCTTCCTGTACCTGCTCCATCTTTATAACCTGGTACAGGGAAGTGAATTCTATATAAAAGAGAACATCAACTACATCAAGTTTATTTCCCTAGTCTTTGATTTTCTGCCGGTTGTAGTGTTGTGCTGCTTCAGGCAGCGGCTGGTACGGCAGCCCATTCCTTACCTATTTTTGTTGCTTAACATTGCATACCTATTCAACAGCATGGCATGGGGTCAGGTCGATAGTATCCATACCAATCTTGTATTCTTCTCCCTTTTGATGGCTATTTATGCCCCCATTGCTAGCATGGTGTTGTTTGTACTGGCACTTGGTACCAAACTGCAAACCATCATCTTTCTGCCGTTATTGGTCATTCTGTATATATACAGTGTCAAAAGCATCAAACAAGTCATTGGCATCGTACTGGCAGGCGGTTTGACCATGTCATTGATACTGGCGCCGTTCATAGCCACCGGTAAAGTATCGCAGGTATGGAACGTGGTGACGGGTGCAGTTGGTTTTTATCCGAAGGTCTCTGTAAATGCTTTTAATCTTTGGTACATTATTGAGCCGGGCAACCCCTACTTCATTCTCGATACCAAAAGGTACTTCCTACTGTCGTATAAGCACACCGGGTTGTTGTTGTTCTTTGTAACCAGCGGCCTTACGCTGCTTCCACTGTTCTTCCGAACAATAAGACTGAGGAAATCGGGATTAGAATTAGGAGAAGATACCAAGCAGCTGCTCTTCCTGACCACAGGGCTTATTGCACTTTACTTCTTCTACTTCAATACCCAGATGCACGAGCGCTATGCACATCCTATTATTATCTTCTTTTTCTTCTATGCAGTCTATTCGCGCGATTATAAGTTATATATCCTCGGTTCCATTGCCTACCTTTTGAGTCTCGACAAAACCTTTCAGGATTACCTGCCAATCGTACATTACAAGATCATCTTCGCGTCACGGGTCATAGCCATCTGGTACACCCTTACCATTGCCTACGGCATGTACATCTTCTTCAAGCACTACAGCATCAAAGAAGAATATCGTCTGCTCAAATCTGCCAATTAAAGGCATGAAACTTATTTAGGTTATTCTTCAGATACTAGTCATTACATTTGAAGCCATAAAAGCAAAGCAATGCACTTGCTACTAACCAACATCAAACAACTCTGCCAGATAGAGACCGGAACGGCGCGGAAAAACATCGTAAAAGGACAGGCTATGAAGGTGCTGCCTTCCATAGAAAATGCGTGGCTTTACATAGAAGACGACAGAATACACAGCTTCGGTAAGATGGATGACCCGCCAATGGTGATGGCAACAGATGTGATAGACATGAGCGGTAAGCTGGTATTGCCTGCCTGGTGCGACTCGCACACGCACTTGGTGTTTGCAGCCCCCCGCGACCGCGAGTTTGTGGACCGAATCAATGGGCTAAGCTACGAGGAGATAGCCAGGCGTGGCGGCGGCATACTTAACTCTGCCAGAAAGCTGAATGAGATCGACGAAGAAGAACTATACGACCTGTCTTATGAAAGGCTGCAACAGGTAATAAGAAAAGGTACGGGTGCTATAGAAATTAAAAGCGGCTATGGACTAAATACCGAAGCCGAACTGAAAATGCTCCGCGTAATACGCAGGCTGAAAGAAGATGCCCCGATACCGATAAAGGCATCCTTCCTGGCTGCCCATGCCTACCCTGCCGAATACAAGCAATACCACGAAGGCTACCTTAGCCTCATCATAAATGAAATGCTGCCTATGATAGCCGGCGAAGGCCTGGCCGATTATATGGACGTGTTTTGCGAAGAAGGCTTTTTTAGCGTAGCCGAAACGGAACGACTACTGGAAGCGGGCTGGAAGCATGGATTAAAACCAAAGATACACGCCAACCAGCTTCATTACTCAGGTGGCGTAGAGGTAGGCGTAAAGCACAACGCCATCAGTGTAGACCACCTGGAATGTGTAGGCGAAAAAGAAATAAACGCTTTAAGGGGTTCTGATACTATCCCTACCCTGCTGCCCGCAGCTGCCTTTTTCCTCGGTATACAATACCAGCCGGCGCGTAAAATGATAGATGCAGGCTTGCCGGTATGCCTGGCTACGGACTACAATCCAGGCTCATGTCCTTCGGGTAGTGTGCCGTTCCTGCTTACACTTGCATGTACCCAGTTGAAGATGACGCCTGAAGAGGCGGTAAATGCGGTAACCCTGAACGGTGCGGCAGCAATGGAATTGCAGGACGAAATAGGCAGTATAGCAGCGGGCAAAAAAGCTAACTTGATAATTACCCGCGAGATGCCATCACTGGCCTACATTCCTTACGACTTTGGTAACAATCCGGTTGAAAAAATGATACTAAATGGGGTGATTTATTAAAATAGCATCCTAAATCCGGCGGATTTCGTTAGAAATCAGGCTAAATCTGTTCGTTTTTCATTTTTTCAATAGATTTCGGTTTTTGCCTATAATGATTACTTTTGCAATCCGTACAAAAACAATTTATGGCTACAACAGCAGATATCCGCAACGGCATCATCATCAAACTAGATGGTAGCCTATATTCAGTAGTAGAATTTGGACAAAATAAAACAGCGCGTTCAGCAGCGAAAGTTTGGGCAAAATTAAAAGGTGTTGACAATAGCCGCTCTATAGAACATACATGGAACTCCGGCGAAAACATACATCCGGTGCGTGTGGAACGCCGCCCATACCAGTTCTTATATAAGGACGAAAGCGGATTCAACTTCATGGATAACGAGACTTTCGAGCAGATACTAATGGAAGAATCGAAAATAGAGCGCCCCGAACTGTACAAAGACGGTCAGGAGTGCTTTATCCTTGTGAATACAGAGACGGAACTGCCGATGAGCGTGGAGCTTCCTCCTAACGTAGTGCTGAAGATCACTTACTCAGAGCCGGGCGTAAAAGGCGACACTGCAACACGCACCCTGAAACCTGCTACTGTTGAAACAGGAGCTACGGTTATGGTACCGCTTTTCGTTGATACCGACGAGTTGATCAGGATCGACTCTAAGACCGGCGCTTATATAGAGCGTGTAAAGTCATAATTTATTAAGATTACTCATCCATTGTTTTAACATAAAGACATCCTTCATGGAGTTCAAACAAATTCAAGAGCTGATAAAAGCGATCAACAAGTCTAATATCAGTGAGCTGAGCATAGAAGAAGGTGAATTCAAGATCACTATTAAACAAGCTCAGACCATCAGCGAAACCCAGTTTGTAGCCGTACAGGCGCCTATGCAGCAAATGCACATGCCTGCGGCAGCACCTCAGGCTTCTTTGCCGCAGGCAATGCCCCAGTCGGCGCCAGCTGCTCCGGCACAGTCGCAGGCATCTGCTTCTACCGGTGGCAACGAAGGATATATCACTATCAAGTCGCCAATGATCGGTACATTCTACCGCAGCCCATCTCCTGACAAGCCATCTTTTGTAAATGTGGGTGATGAAATAAAACAAGGCCAGGTAATTTGCATCATCGAGGCAATGAAGCTGTTCAATGAAATTGAAAGTGAATTCAGCGGTAAGATCGTAAAAGTACTGGCCGACGATGCGTCGCCTGTAGAATACGATCAGCCACTCTTCCTGGTTGAACCGGCATAAGTAAAACGATTAGCTGATGTGATGATAACCTGCCTGCCGGCAGGCAGGGCTGGTTAACTGATGTTTCAAAAAGAGAATGTCAGTAATCAGTTTGTCATTATATCAGCTAATTAGCTAATCATCGTATCAGCTAATTACTCAAATCAAAATTCATGTTTAAAAAGATACTTATTGCCAACCGCGGAGAAATAGCGCTGCGTATCATACGCACCTGCCGCGAAATGGGTATAAAAACCGTAGCGGTTTACTCTACTGCGGATAAAGACAGCCTGCACGTTCGCTTTGCCGACGAAGCAGTTTGTATAGGTAAGGCCCAGAGTTCTGACTCTTACCTGAATATACAGCACATCATGGCAGCGGCAGAGATCACCAATGCCGATGCTATACATCCCGGCTACGGTTTCCTTGCCGAGAACGCCAACTTCTCTGAGATCTGCGCTAAATACAATATCAAGTTCATAGGCCCGACACCGGAAATGATTCGCTCCATGGGCGACAAAATGACCGCCAAGGAAACGATGATACGTGCCGGCGTGCCGGTTATCCCTGGTTCTGAAAGCCTGCTCGAAAGCGTAGAAGAAGCTAAGAACCTTGCAAAGGAAATGGGTTACCCCATCATACTGAAAGCTACTGCCGGTGGTGGTGGTAAAGGTATGCGTGTGGTATGGGAAGAAGCGGAGATCGAGCGTGCTTACAGCACAGCAAAAGCCGAAGCCGGTGCATCGTTCAAGAACGATGGTATCTATATGGAGAAGTTCGTAGAAGAGCCGCGCCATATAGAGATACAGGTTGCGGGCGACCAGTTTGGTACCGTGTGCCACCTCAGTGAGCGCGATTGCTCTATACAACGCCGTCACCAGAAGCTGGTAGAAGAATCACCTTCTCCGTTCATGACGCCTGAACTGCGCCAGAAAATGGGTGAAGCTGCCATAAAAGCGGCGGCTGCCATCAACTACGAAAGCGTTGGTACCATCGAGTTCCTGGTAGATAAGCACCGCAACTTCTACTTTATGGAGATGAATACCCGTATACAGGTAGAGCATGGTGTAACGGAAGAAGTGATCAACTACGACCTGATAAAAGAGCAGATAAAGATAGCTGCCGGTGTACCTATCAGCGGCCGCAACTACGAGCCTACGATGCATGCCATTGAGTGCCGTATCAATGCCGAAGATCCGTACAACGACTTCCGTCCTAGTCCGGGTAAGATCACCGTACTCCATACACCGGGTGGCCATGGTGTTCGTGTAGATTCACACATCTATGCGGGCTACACGATACCTCCATATTACGATTCAATGATTGCGAAGGTAATAGCTGTAGCACAAACACGCGAAGAAGCTATTAATACGATGGAGCGTGCATTGAGCGAGTATGTGATAGAAGGCATCAAGACGACCATTCCTTTCCATATGCAGCTTATGAAAAACGAAGATTTCAGGAAAGGCAACTTCACTACCAAATTCATCGAAACGTTTAAGCTGGTGTAATTATTGATATTCAAGCTCCGGAGAGGTTACCTTTCCGGAGCTTTTTTTATTTAATCAGGATTTTACCGGTATCTAATCATTTAGTTTTTACTTTAGCAGTATGGATAAAACATTGCTGATAACAGGCGGAGCAGGATTCATCGGCTCGCACGTTGTAAGGTTATTCGTAAAGAAATACCCGAACTACCGTATCGTTAACCTCGATTCGCTGACCTATGCCGGCAATCTGGAAAACCTGCAAGACATTGAGAACGAACCTAACTACACATTTGTAAGGGTCGACATCAGGGATGCTGCAGCTATCAACGATCTGTTCAAACAATACAATTTCGATGGTGTGATACACTTGGCTGCTGAAAGCCATGTGGACAGGTCTATCGTTGACCCGAATGCATTCATTGAAACGAACGTAATGGGTACAGCCAACCTGCTGAACGCTGCGCGTGAATTGTGGAAAGGCAATTTTGAGGGCAAGCGTTTCTACCATGTATCTACCGACGAGGTTTACGGTTCGCTTGGCGAAACAGGTTTCTTCCTCGAGACTACGCCATACGATCCGCAGTCACCCTACTCTGCTTCTAAAGCAGCGTCTGACCACCTGGTAAGGGCTTATGGCAACACGTACCATATGCCTTTTGTACTTACCAACTGCTCTAATAACTATGGCCAGAACCAGTTTCCCGAAAAGCTGATTCCGCTGTTCATCAACAACATCTGCAACAATAAACCACTGCCTGTATATGGCGATGGTAAATACACTCGCGATTGGCTATATGTGGTAGACCATGCCCGTGCTATCGATATGGTGTACCATAGCGGTAAAGACGGCGAGACTTACAACATAGGCGGCTTTAACGAATGGCAGAACATCGACCTGATAAAGCTGATGTGTAAGAAAATGGATGAAAAACTAGGTCGCGAAGCCGGTACGTCCGAAAAACTGATCACTTACGTTAAGGATCGTCCGGGCCACGACAAGCGCTACGCTATAGATGCCAGCAAGATAAATAAAGAACTGGGCTGGGCGCCATCAGTTACCTTCGAAGAGGGCCTGAGCCTGACCATCGACTGGTATCTGAATAATCAGCAATGGCTCGACCACGTTACATCTGGCGACTATCAAAAATATTATAATACTCAATACGCAAGCAACTAATGAAAGGTATTGTACTTGCCGGAGGCTCCGGTACCCGCCTGCACCCGCTTACCATTGCGGTAAGTAAACAACTGATGCCCGTCTACGACAAGCCGATGATCTATCATCCGCTATCGACACTGATGCTGGCAGGTATCAATGAGATACTCATTATAACCACCCCGGAAGACCAGCCGGCATTTAAAAAGCTGCTGGGCGACGGTAGCCAGATCGGCTGCAAGTTTGAGTATATCGTACAGCCGTCACCCGATGGTCTTGCACAGGCATTTATCCTCGGTGCCGACTTTATAGGTAATGACTCTGTAGCGCTGGTACTGGGCGATAATATATTCTACGGCTCGGGTATGGGTACACTGCTTACTAAGAAAGTGAACCCAGATGGTGCCGTAGTATTTGCCTACCAGGTACACGACCCCGAGCGATACGGCGTGGTGGAGTTCGATAAAGATTTTAAAGTATTGAGCATCGAAGAAAAGCCGGAAAAGCCAAAGTCGAATTATGCCGTTCCCGGTCTTTATTTCTACGACAACGAAGTCGTTTCGATAGCCAAGTCTATCAAGCCGTCACCTCGTGGTGAGTTGGAGATAACAGACGTAAACAGGGTGTATCTGGAGAAAGGTAAGCTGGAAGTTGGTGTGCTGGACCGTGGTACTGCGTGGCTCGATACAGGTACGTTCGACTCATTACAGGAAGCCGGTCAGTTCATAGAGGTGATTGAAAAACGCCAGGGACTGAAAGTTGGCTGTATTGAAGAAGTAGCCTACCGTAAGGGCTTCATCGGCAAAGAACAACTGCTGGTACTTGCCGAAAAATATAAAAAGAGCGGCTATGGAAACTATCTGACTATGATCTCCAAGGAAGCTATCTAGTTTTATAAGAAGCTAATAAAATATTATTTTCGCAAAGTCCCGTCGCATGGCGGGACTTTGCTTTATACATGCAATCAATGTCAATTATTCTCATACCTTTTATATGTGCATTTGCCGGCTGGCTCATGATGCAAATAGCAGTCGCCATATTCTTTTCGCAAGCCCGCTCTAAAAAGCTGGTAACGCAAATGGCAGGTTCCATTGGTGCTATGGTAGATATGGATAGTATCAGCGCAAAATTATCCGATCCCAAGAAACTAAAACAGCTGACACCAGCCATCGAAGCACACCTCGACCAGTTCCTTGAAGTTAAGCTGCAAGAGAAATTGCCGGTCATCGCTACATTCGTTGGCCCGAGCACATTAGGAAAGATCAAGGAAGCAATGGTAGAAGAAATAGACCAGCTGCTGCCACAGGTTATTTCTCAATATGCTACATCCCTGGCGAAGGATGTTGACGTAAGTAAGATGATCGCCGATAAGCTTAATAATTCATCAGCCATAGACATACAGATAGCTGCAGCAATGCGGCCGCAACTAAAGATGCTGGGTATAGCCGGTGCTATTATTGGCTTAGTTACGGGACTGTTAGCGGTCTTTCTTCATAGTAGCGTTTAGCAATATATATTTACGTTCTCATGACAGACGTATAATTTTATAGTACAATATTTGAACACTATTTACTATAAATTGTTTCCTATGCACCGTCTCCTACTGCTTCTTGCCATCTTGATAATCTCGCTCCCATCCTATGCTCAAAAAATACGGTTTGGGGATGAGCATAATAAATGGACTTTTATTCACGAAGAATGGGAAAATGGAAGGCCGGGCTTCAAAATGTTACGGTTTAGTACAAAGCACTACTTCTCAGGCGATACTATAATAAATGGCCTTCTTTATTTACGGCTTGCCTGTTATAAAGCATCAAATAATACTACTACTTATTCGTACGTAAGAGAAAATAACGATGGTAGTTTAATCTATATTAATTTCGTGTCATACGGTAGTTTCACAATTACTTCACCAAAAGATTGGAAAGTTGGCGATAAAATTGGTTCCGGGTCCGCAATCATAAAGGCCATCGATTCTATTTTAATAAATAATGTTTATCATAAACGTGCTATAACGAATGATTATGCGCCTAATGGAACCATAAGTCATGATCCGACATACTATATTGAGGGGCTGGGAATCGTCAGCCACCGTAGAACAATGCGTGCAGAAGGGTTTGCTCTTACTTGCTTTTATAATAAGACGGGGAGGCCAAATATTCCCGCACTGCCCGGGAATAATCAAAATAATTGCTCAGATACAGCCCTTTCTGTTGAAACGATAAACAATAATAGTAATAGAGTGACAGTATACCCTCAGCCCGCAAAAGACCAAATTACGATCTTGTTCCCATCAGTGATTCAAAACGGGGCGTTCGTTCTGACAGATAAACATGGCCGCATCATTCTAACAAATAATTTTAAGAATAAGGACAAGATCGAATTGAGATTGGAAATTCCCCAAGGCATCTATTTTTATAGAATTACAGATGATACCGCTGTAACTTTTTATACAGGTAAAGTTGTTATTAATGATTAGCTTACAATGCTTTTTTAATCCTATTTTATGTTCCGCATTATCTTCTGTCTACTGCTAATAGTCCTTTCCTCAAGTGTATCAGCGCAGAAAATACGCTTTACCGATACCAGTAATAAATGGGTATATACCGCAAAATTTATCGACAGACGAAGGACACCCTCCGAATGGGAATTTAACAGAGAAGAATATTATATAAATGATACAATTATAAATAGCATCTCATATAGACAACTCATTCACGGACTATATCTTTATCCGCCTCAGCCTCCCCTTTGCATAAGGGAAGATACTACACTGGACAAGGTGTTTTTCCTGAATCCTGTAAATAATTACCAGGAGGAGGTTTTTTTTGACTACAATTGGACAATAGGAGATACTATACCATGGATGATTTCGGCAAACGACTACGTTATCAAATCCGTGTCAGCCATTGCGATAAACAATGTGATCCACAAAGTGTTTGAAACAAAGAACCTAAAGTATGTAGAGGGCATCCTCCTGACATATGATTACAGAATGTGGCCGGCTCCATTACGAAGTCACGACTTGTGTAGTTTCGAAAATAACGGTATAAGGCCGCTTTTGTATACCATACCATCAGGCAACACCGATACTTGTCCGGTATATAAGGTATCCCCTCCAACTATTATTTTGCAAGAATCGAAAGAAAGAAATAGCGTGTCGGTCTTTCCGCAGCCTGCACACGACAATGTTACTATCCTGTTACCAACCTATATTTTCGACGGAAAGTTGACTATTGTCAATTCTTTAGGCCGTATTATACTTAAAGAAACAATAAATAACCTGCGAGAATTAAAAATAAAAGATCTCCCACAAGGATTATATTACTACCATATTATAAATAATATTACCAACGATATAAATTCGGGAAGGTTCGTTTTCACAGACTAAATGATGGTAATAGCCGGATGATTGATATCAGTATAGGCTAAGTATTATTGTAATAGCTGGCTAATGTTGTATTTTTGGCTAAACAAGCGTTGTAATGCCACATTATCATTCATTAGGTAGTATTCCGCACAAGCGCCACACCCAATTCCGTAAGCCT
Source organism: Sphingobacteriales bacterium (assembly GCA_004144175.1). Lineage (GTDB taxonomy): Bacteria > Bacteroidota > Bacteroidia > Chitinophagales > Chitinophagaceae > Polluticoccus. The sequence continues at coordinate 2,938 of SEFT01000013.1, read as the reverse complement.
GATGGCGGCTTGTACTCAGAGCAACTCTTCAGCACGGAGGGCTTTTCTTCTAATTATTCACTTTTATATCATACGCACCCACCTACACAGATCATTAAGGTGGAAGAGCCCACAGATGTGAGACCGAAAGCAGCAACAGACAACATTCTGAAGCACCGTAGCTTTCAGGGGTTTAGTGTAAAGCCTGATGCCGACTACTTGAAGAGCCGCAAAACAGTACTCTTTAATAATGATGTACATATATCGCTGGCTGCTCCGCAAAAGAGTTTTACTACTGATTTTTACAAGAATGCCGATGCTGATGAGTGTATCTTCATTCACGAAGGTACCGGTACGCTGAAGACACAGTACGGCCAGATAACATTTTCATACGGAGACTACCTGGTAATACCAAGGGGGTCTATTTACCAGCTCGAGTTCAATGACGAAAACAATCGTTTGTTCATTGTTGAGTCTTTCAGCCCGATAACATTCCCTAAACGCTATCTGAGCAAATACGGACAGTTGCTGGAACATGCACCTTTCTGCGAGCGCGATATTAGGAAGCCACAGAACCTGGAGACTATAGACCAGACAGGCAACTTCCTGATCCATGTAAAAAAACGCGGGTTGCTCTACCCAATATGGTATGGTACGCATCCTTTCGATGTAGTGGGCTGGGATGGCTATGAATATCCTTTCGCATTCAGCATTCACGATTTTGAGCCTATCACGGGCCGTGTACACCAGCCACCACCGGTACACCAAACATTCGACGCGCATAACTTTGTTATATGCTCGTTTGTACCGCGTCTTTACGATTATCACCCAGATGCTATACCTGCACCATACAATCATAGCAATATTGATAGCGACGAAGTACTATACTATGTAGATGGTGACTTTATGAGCCGTAAACATGTAACCCGCGGCATGATCACGCTGCACCCCGGCGGTATACCGCATGGCCCGCACCCCGGCGCGGTAGAGAAGAGCATTGGCGCAAAGGAAACTAAAGAGCTGGCCGTTATGGTTGATACCTTTCATCCACTACAGATGACGGTGGACGCCCAAGGAATAGAGGACAACAACTACATGATGAGTTGGGCCGAGTAAATAACATTAGTAAACCATTATAATTCTTAACATAAAACGAAATGGAACATCTTACAGTAAGCGCAAAAATGGCAATGGCTCAGGATTTTTTGCCAATTAATGGTACTGACCATATAGAGCTGTATGTGGGCAATGCAAAACAAGCAGCACATTATTATAAAACGGCTTTTGGCTTTCAGTCGCTGGCATATGCCGGCCCTGAAACAGGCGTTAAAGATTACGCATCATATGTGCTTCAGCAAAACAAGATGCGCCTGGTGCTTACTACTCCACTCCGCTCAGGCAACCCGATGGCCGAGCATATATATAAACATGGTGACGGTGTAAAAGTACTGGCATTGTGGGTTGACGATGCCTACAAGTCATTAGAAGAGACTACCAGCCGTGGAGCCAAGGTATACATGGAGCCCAAAACGATGACCGATGAATACGGTGAAGTACGTATGGCAGGTATCTTTACTTATGGCGAAACGGTGCATCTGTTTGTAGAGCGTAAAAACTATACAGGCCCATTTCTGCCGGGTTATAAGTCCTGGACCAGCAACTACAATCCTGAAGAAACTGGCCTGCTATATGTAGACCATTGCGTAGGTAATGTTGGCTGGAACCGTATGAACGATACCGTGAAATGGTATGAAGATGTAATGGGCTTTGCCAACATCCTGTCATTCGATGATAAACAGATCAACACCGAATACTCTGCCCTAATGAGTAAGGTGATGAGCAACGGTAATGGCTATGTGAAGTTCCCGATAAACGAACCTGCAGAAGGAAAGAAGAAGTCACAAGTAGAAGAGTATCTTGAGTTTTACGATGGCGAAGGCGTACAACACGTGGCTATTGCTACTAACGACATCATAGCTACAGTTCGTAAGCTGAAAGCGCGTGGTGTCGAGTTCCTGGATACTCCGGATTCATATTACGAAGAGCTGCATGCACGTGTGGGCACCATTGATGAAGATATCAGCCCGCTGCAAGAGCTTAAGATATTGGTAGATCGTGATGAAGAAGGATACCTGCTACAGATATTCACCAAGCCTATTGAAGACCGTCCTACCCTGTTCTTCGAAATTATCCAACGCAAAGGAGCTAAAAGCTTCGGTGCCGGAAATTTCAAGGCGTTGTTTGAGTCGATCGAAAGAGAACAAGCGAAGAGAGGAAATTTATAGTATTAACTAGCGATTATTAAAAGCGCGTCAAATCACATTTGATGCGCTTTTTTCATTTACGGCACTGTAAAATCCATGTAAAATTTGCTATATTGTATCAGTTAATCCATCTATATGATACAATATATACGTTCAGGCGCTGCAAGTTTCGCAGCTTTGATATGTTATCTATTACCCCATTATGCACTGGCTGGAGAAGGCAATAGCTCGCAAAATACGGCGACGCAAGCACCCGCACCATTATCATTTATCCAAAATAAAGGGCAGGTAACAGACCAGTTCAATAAAGCCCGTAAGGACATTGACTTTAAGATGTCGGCACCGGGCATGAGCATCTTCGTCGGTGATGGGCAGATACACTATCAATGGAGTAAGGCACTTAATCAGCCTACACCTCCTGAAGCGGGCGTAGAAACCGACCGGGACAAGGCGCGAGCAGCCTTTGAGGCATTTATGAATGCGGGCACCAAAACAGAAACGTATCGCATGGATGTAGTGCTGGTAGGTGCTAACAAGAACGCACAGTTAATTGAAGAGAGCAAACAACAGTACGGTGAGAACTACTATCTGCCGCAGTACAAAGGCGCTGCTGCTGCATATAGCAGGGTAATATATAAGAACGTATATCCCAATATCGACTGGGTACTGTATACCGAGGATAATCATCTGAAGTA
>SEFT01000074.1 GCA_004144175.1 Sphingobacteriales bacterium | reverse complement strand
GTAAAGCTTATTAGAAAAGATGCTGACTGTCTTTCAAGTACTCTTACCATACCGTTGCAATTACCGACCATTCCAAATGACATTAAGGGGCCGACAATAGTTGATCCACCAGTTATAAACAGTTGTGCCAGTAGCTATCAGGATTATAGTTTTCCATTTGATGAAGCAGATAGCTACGAATGGAGCATCGATCCACCTAATGTTGGTTCGCTAAGTTCCGAAAACGGATCTTCCACTGTTCAGATTCTTTGGAATGAGTTTGCAACACCCACAACAGCTAACCTGATACTGAAACTAATGCATTGCGGTGTACTGACTACAAGAACACTTGCCGTAACCGTAGGCTCACCACAAATCAGCATTGCAGCGGTTACAGGAACCATCTGCAGCCAGAACCCTTATACCTTTTCACTTATATCAAATCCACCATTGACAAGTGGTACGGTGACTTGGAATTTTGGAAATGGAATAACAAGTACAAATCCAACGCATAAATACAATTTATTGCTTACCTCTCCCACGACCTATACTGTAACAGCAACCATCACCAATCCCAATGGTTGCAATTCAACTGTAGTGGCTACAAGAAATGTGACAGTTGCAATGGCTCCGGTAGCAAATGTCACTCCGGGCGGTTATAAGACAAAATGTTCCTTTTCTGAATTCACCCTAGCAGATCGCACTTTGATTGCGACAGAACAACTCGGATATGGCGGTACCACAGCCATTAAATGGTTTAAGAATGGTGTCGAGGTTTTTTCCGGACCTTACAATGTAACCAACAGCAAATATATAGCTGCTGACTTTGGAACTTATTTAGCCGAAGTTACCAATGGCACTTGTTCTTCAATAACCAATGCGGTAATCTTTGAAAAAAATTGTTCAGAGCCGGTTGATTGTACGCTTCCGTTCGCACCGAACCTTCAAATAGCAGCAACCAATAATTGCGGTACCGTTACTGCTACGGCAAGCTATAATCCAGGTGCAAGCGCAACTATTCTATGGAATGATGGTATCACTACATCGAATACTGCAACTTATACCTATGAACAGTCAGGGTATTATGGAGTAGGCTATACCGTAACCTATATTAACGGTGCAGGACAGCCGTGCAAGGTATCCAAAGGAACCAACGTAACCATACCATACGTTGCCAATCTAAGATATGATGTCATCTGTCCAACAGCTGGAGCAAGTACCTATAGTGTACGTTTGATAGACAGTTCCAATAAGCTTCCTTCCATTACGGGCATGACCTACAAATTCTATGTCAACAACAATGTAGTGCCATACACTACTGGACCT
>SEFT01000073.1 GCA_004144175.1 Sphingobacteriales bacterium | reverse complement strand
GTGTACCTAAAGTCGGTAACCGCAAGGAGCCGCCTAGGGTAAAACTAGTAACTGGGGCTAAGTCGTAACAAGGTAGCCGTACCGGAAGGTGCGGCTGGAATACCTCCTTTTTAGAGCTTTAAGCCTGGCTGTTATTTTCTCTTTCTCTTTCAATTTACATTTATCTAAGTTCTTTGTATAGTAGTTCTAAGCCCGAGGGCGCTGATAAGGCGAGGGATGATTGGTAAACGAAGCCCGTTGAGGGATTAAGCTTACAAATAGATCCATAGCTCAGTTGGTTAGAGCGCTACACTGATAATGTAGAGGTCTCCAGTTCAAATCTGGATGGGTCTACTCTTTATTGGTCTTAAGTAGGAAGTAGGAAGCTGTTATTTTCATTCGGTTTTTTATACTAAGCACTTACGGCTAACAAACAAGTTCTTTAAAAATATTGTATCAAGGTTACCGATGGGGGGTTAGCTCAGCTGGCTAGAGCACCTGCCTTGCACGCAGGGGGTCATCGGTTCGACTCCGATATCCTCCACTTTTTTTGTTCAGGAGAAGGGATAGAACGGTGATAGAAACTAGCGGTAACTGCAGATAATGATAAATGATGTGCTGATACAAAGGTATCGGGCTGATGGTTCGCAACCATAACATCTTCAAATGCTGATGATGACTCAAGAGTAGTTATCGTTAAGGTCAGCAAAGTTCTTTGACATATTGGGAAAGCAATTTTTGTAAAAATCAAAACATGTAACTGTATAATTTATTATACAGGTAGTGAATAGAATACATAGAGCAATAGAACGTGGCGAAACAATAACGCTAAATTATTTAAAGCGAATAAGGGCGTATGGTGGATGCCTTGGCATTGAGAGGCGATGAAGGACGTGGTAAGCTGCGATAAGCTTCGGGGAGCTGCATACAAGCGATATATCCGGAGATTTCCGAATGGGACAACCTGTTACACTGAAGGTGTATCACCCGAAAGGGAGCCAACCCAGAGAACTGAAACATCTAAGTACCTGGAGGAAAAGAAAATAACTAATGATTCCCTAAGTAGTGGCGAGCGAACAGGGAAGAGCCCAAACCTGGGGGGCGTGCCCCCCAGGGGTTGTAGGACCACATTTAGAAAGCAACATCAAACTGAACCTTTTGGAAAGGAGGGCCATAGCGGGTGACAGCCCCGTAGGTAGAAATTGTTGTGGACGCGTGGTATCCTGAGTAGCGCGGGACCGGAGAAATCCTGCGTGAATCTGCCAGCACCATCTGGTAAGGCTAAATACTCCTCAATGACCGATAGTGAACCAGTACCGTAAGGGAAAGGTGAAAA
>SEFT01000002.1 GCA_004144175.1 Sphingobacteriales bacterium | reverse complement strand
TTTATATTTTTTATTTTTTAATTATAAAATGTTTTTCACTGTAAATCATAGTTAAAAGAATGTAGATGTTTATAATTTGAAGTTATATGCCAGAGGCCGTCAGGTACCTTGGTATAGTTATTAAATACTATCTCTCGTAAGAATTTAACGAAGATTAAGAAGAATTGTGAATCAGTTGTAAAAAAAGAAAAGGAAGTTCAGGATTACTGTTAAAAACGAAGAAAAGGTAATCAGGAGCATTCGGATAGAAAGGTAAAAGTTTAGTCGAAAGGATTTATTTAAAAGACAAATTGTAAGACTCTTAAAAATTGGAAGTATGAAAACGAAAGCTCAGATTTTAGTAGTAGATGACAACCCGGTAATGTTGAAATTCTTGCATAACCTCCTTTCTGAACACTATGAAGTAGTAAGTAAGGTGAGCGCTATATCGGCATTCCGGTGGCTTGAAGAAGGTAATTATCCTTCGCTTATTATCTCAGATCTGATGACCCCTGGTATGGACAATATGTCGTTTGTGAAAAATCTTAAGATTAGCGGATTCTACAGAGACACCCCAATCATTCTGCTGTCAGCTGTACTGAAAAGCGGAACGGTATTCCAAGCACCTGGTTTTAAAATAGATGCATTTTTTTCAAAGCCGTTCAACCCTGTAAAGTTGAAAGACACTATAGGAGAACTGATTTCTGTAAGGTACCATGCAACAACAGCTTAGTAATATCAACATCAATAGCTCGCTTAGAGCGCGTGTCGTAGGATGCGTACGGTCGGAGCAGACAAGAGAAGTACTCTATGAGCTGTCACTCTCTACCGAATTTTATGAATGCGAGACACTGGCAGAACTGAATGAATATCTGCTGAACCAATCGCTGCTTTCGCTTCCCGAAGTATTGCTGCTGGAAGTAGACGAGCAAGGTGAGTGTTTCAAGCTTATAGAAAAGCTCAGAGCCAATATAATGCTTAAAGGTCTCATCATAGTGCTGCTTTCGGACACCCCGAATGCAGCCTGGAGGACCCGGGCGATGCAATTGAAAGTACATGATTATTACGAAGCGCCTTACCCTGTAAATGATATATACGAGCGGTTGAATTTTCTGATAAAATTCAAGCTTATTCGTCCGTCATTAAAAGAACTTGCTAACGAAGAGGTAATCAAGACCTTTAAGTTACCGGTAGGCAAGCGCATCTTCGATATTGTTTTCGCATCGGCTATGTTGCTGGCCCTTTCACCGTTGTTACTTTTAGTGGCCTTACTCATACGCCTCGAGTCTAAAGGCCCGATTATTTATAAGAGCAAAAGAGTAGGGGCCGGTTTTAAAATATTCGACTTCTACAAATTCAGGTCGATGTATCCGGATGCGGATAAACGACTGGCAGAGCTGCAAGCCCTGAACCAATATACAGCCGACGGAGCACCGTCAACATTCGTAAAATTTAAGAACGATCCGCGTATTACCCGTATCGGACGATTTATACGCAAAACGAGTATAGATGAACTACCACAGATACTCAACATCCTAAAAGGTGATATGTGCGTGGTGGGTAACAGACCCCTTCCGTTCTACGAAGCAGAGATGCTTACTTCGGATGAGTGGACCTGGAGATTCTTAGCCCCGGCCGGCCTTACCGGACTATGGCAAATAAGCCGCCGCGGACGCGAGGAAATGTCTGAAAGAGAAAGAAAGAAATTAGACAACTTCTACGCAAAGAAATACTGCATGAAGTTTGACCTGAAGATATTGCTGCGTACACTACCTGCAGCATTGCAAAAAAGCGACGTGTAACAATGTAAATGTGATGTGTAAAAAAATCAAAATGCCATGAAGAAAATAATTACCGCGATTCTAATCTCGATTGCAGCATCAGCGAATTCAAATGCACAACAATCAATGATGCAAGATGTTTCTATGCCTTACCTGAATAAACTGGTAGAAACGGCTAGAGCGAACTATCCGAAATTTAAGTGGTCTGAAGCAAAGGTGAATGTAGCTAAAGCAAACGTAACAAGGACTAAGATCAGCTATCTCGATGTAATTACAGCATCGTACATCTACAACCCGCGAAACAGCGTGTCACTGTACAACCCGGCTGTAGCTAACACAGGAACCTCGGGCTCTGGCGATATCAGGAACAACAACCTCCTGCAAGGTTATCAGGTAGGTGTGTTTGTAAACGTAGGTGTACTGGCCCAAAAACCACTACAGGTGCGTATGGCTAAAGAAGAGCTTAATGCAGCACGCTACGACCGCGATGCGATGAACCTGGGTCTGGAAACAGAGGTGAAGAACAGATACTTCAACTATGTGCAGCAAACAAACCTGCTGAGGGTACGTACTAAAGCGGTGCTGGATGCAGAAAGCGCACTGACCAACATGAAATTTAAATTTGAAAAAGGACAGGTATCGTTCGACTCTTACAACCAGGTGTTGATGAGCCATGCCAATTTTACGCAAGAAAAAGTTGCTTCGGAAGCTGCGGTGCTGATGGCAAAAGCCAGCCTCGAAGAAATAATAGGTACAGATCTAGAAAACGTTAAATAATGACTGAGGTATTAGAGTTTTTTAAGACGCTGAAGAGGCGAAAGGCTATTCTTACAATTGTTCCGATAGTTACTATTGTAATAGCTCTGCTGCTGGTACGCCAGCTACCTGACAAGTACATCTCTAAGTCGAGATTGTCTACAGGTATCGCTGATCGGTCGCAGCAGCTGTTATTGGAAGATAATCCATATCAGCACGAGTCGCGCGTAAACCAGGAGTTTAACAACCTGATAGAGACCATTCAGCTGAATGAGATACTCGACAAGGTTTCTTATACCCTGATGCTACACGACCTGCAGGCTGAAACACCCTACCGCAAGCCCAGCAAAATGGTGAAGAAGCTGACGGCTACAGAGCGTTCTGCACTGGTAGCTATGCTGAACAACAAATTGCAAAAAAGGCAAGGTAGTAGTGCCATCAGCGATATTAAATTTTATGAGTTGCTGAATTCTATGGGTTACGATCATGCTTCTATCAAAAAGAACCTGAAAGTATACCGTCAGAACAATAGTGACTTCATACAAATGGAGTTTGAGTCGGACAATGCTAACCTGTCAGCCTACGTACTCAATGCGATCTCTAGTACCTTCATTGGTTATTACACAAGCGTAGTATCGCAAAACAAGCGTCAGGCGGTTCAATACCTTGACAGCTTGCTGAAGCAGAAACAAAATACATTGCTGGTAAGCCTGGATGCGCTTAACCAATATAAAATTAAGAACAACATCGTTGACCTGGAAGAGCAGACAAGGACGTTGTACTCTCAGATGGCGGATGTAGCGGCGCGTAAAGGTATGGCGCAAAAGGAAGCAATAGCTTATTCTGCAGCGCTCAATACGGTTAACCGTAAGTTTCAGCCGGGGAGCAATGGTATGTTGGACAACAAGTTGGCGAGCCTGAACCAGGATATCGTGCAAACTAAAGAAGAGCTGCAAAGCCTGAACGACGCCTATATCAAGAGCGATTTCGATTCTAAGTACAAAGTAAAGATGGACTCCGTACAGCGCAGGCTTCAGTCACAGATCATCAGACAGTCTGAAGTGGCATCGTATGATCCTTCTTCTACCAGGGAAAACCTGGCTAACCAAAAGCTTAACCTCGAAGTGTCAAATGCAATGGCTAAAAATAGCCTTGGAACTTATGACCAGGAGATAGGCAGACTGAACGCCGGTCTTAGCAAGATAGCTCCTAACGCAGCCAATGTTGATGCCCTGAAAAATGCCGTAAGCATTGCTGAAAAGGAATACCAGGAAATACTTACTAAGTATAATGAAGCTGTAATGGCTGCCAGCTTTACCTTGCCTATTAAACAGATAGAGCGCGCGGCAGCGCCCGAAGCAGAGCCCAACATGAAAATGGTAATAGTAGCTCTGTCGGGTGTAATGAGCCTGATATTCTCAGTACTTGTATTGTTTATCATGTTCTACTTCGATAGGTCTATATACACAGTGAGCCAGCTGGAGCTGGTAACAGATGCGCCAATACTTGGAGCGCTGAATGTAATGAAGCTGGGTACAACAGACCTAAAGCAGCTATGGAATCCACACAACAGCGATCCCAACAGTCAGATGTTTAAGAACTTGATGAGGGCAGTGCGTTATGAAGTCGAGAATGATCTGCAAAATAGCCAGATAATAGCTGTAACAAGCTTTAGTGAACGTGCCGGTAAGACATTTTTTACAAAGAGCCTTGCTTATTCACTTACCAAGATAAATAAGAGAGTGCTTATCATCGATGGTAACTTCATGAACCCCGACCTGAGCAACAACAGCAATGGCCAGTCACAGTTCCTCGAAACCTTTCTGCTTGGTAGCGGTGATGAGCAGGTGAACGACAGCACAGCTATTGCAGTGATCGGTAATAAAGGTGGTGATAACTCTATCCTTGAGGTAACAGATCCAGAGACAGTACATAGGACAATGGACCAACTGAAGAGTATGTACGACGTCATCATTATTGAGACTAACGCCCTTGAGACTATCAATAAGGCAAAAGCTAAAGAGTGGATGATGTTTACAGACAAAGTAATAGCAGTGGTAGAAGCAGGCCAGCCATTCGATAAAGAAATGCATCATGAGCTGAGGTACCTGAAAGGTATGGGCTCCAAGTTCGCAGGGTTGGTACTTAATAAAGTTCCGGGCTTTCAGCAGGAGGAAGAAGCAAAGAAGTCTTTCTTCAAGAAGTTCAAGGCAGGCGCAAAATTTAAAATGAACAATAAGTATAAAGCAGCATAAAAATGACTATAGGCAGTTTTATCTGGGTAGCAGTACAGTTTATCATAGGTTTCCATCTTGTGTTTCCTGTACTGCTCCTTTGTATCTTCGGCATTGTAAAGGTCTTCAGCAGGTATAAGCCTGCTGTTGCCGTAAATGAGGCTGACTATGCGATCATTGTAACAGCATACGAGCAAACAGACCTGTTGCCCTCAGTTGTTGACTCGATCCTGAAGCTTAACTACAGCAACTACCTAATCTACATCGTAGCAGATAAGTGCGACATATCGAACCTGAAGTTTGACACCAATAAGGTTATATTGTTGCGGCCTGAGAAAACTATTGCCAGCAACGTGGGGTCGCACTTTTATGCCATCGAAAGGTTTGTAAGACAACACGAAAGACTTACGATCATCGATAGCGATAACTTGGTAGACCCTGAATATTTAAACGAGCTGAACAGATACTTCGACCGCGGATACAATGCGGTACAAGGCGTGCGTGAAGCAAAGAACCTCAATACAACCTATGCTTGCCTGGATGCAGCGAGGGATAAATACTACCATTATTACGATGGTAAGTTGCTTTACGGCATAGGCTCTTCGGCTACACTTGCCGGTTCGGGTATGGCATTTACTACTCAGTTGTACAAAGCTTGCCTGGAAGGCTCACCGGTAAAAGGTGCTGGCTTTGATAAGGTATTGCAATATAAAATACTGGAGAAAGGTGAGCGTATAGCATTTGCTGAGAAGGCAATCGTGTATGATGAAAAAACCTCAAAGCCGGATCAATTGGTGAAACAACGCGCGCGTTGGATAAACACATGGTTCAAGTATTTCTCATTAGGCTTTAAGCTGACCATGAGAGGTCTGGTTAAGGCTAACTGGAATCAGGTGGCATTTGGAGTTGTATTGCTGAGGCCGCCGTTGTTTATATTCCTGTTACTCAGTGTTGGCTTCCTTTTTATTAATGTATTGGTAGCGCCCGCAGCAGCTATGATTTGGGTATTTGGATTCACAGTTTTCTTAACCGGGTTCTTTATATCCCTTCTGGTTTCCGAAACCGATCAGGCAATTTACAGGTCGCTGCGTGGTATACCTAAGTTTATGTTTTTGCAAGTGGTGTCATTAGTGAAGGCAAGGAAAGCAAACCAGTATTCGGTAGCTACGCGACATTCAGTAATACAGGACAATCAATAATAAATTGAAATGAGAGAAAAGGAAGTGAAGCAGGCGGACGACCTGGATAATAAATCGAAAATATTAAAAGCAGTAGCGTTAGTTATTGCTTTTATTACATCATACATGTTCTTCTTTAAAATCTTATTTCTCTAACACAGCATACAATGTACTTCGAGAATAATAACAACAGAGAAGAATCATCCTATTACCTAAGCGTAGACGAGCCACAGAAACGCAAGGGTATTAATCCGGTCATTCTGGCTTCAATACTTATACTCTTTTCTGCACTGTTTGCAGTAGCCATATCCAACTTCGGCGTCAAGTCTTTCTACGTAATACTAGTAGGTATTTTTGTGCTACCAGTGGCTTATACCATTGTTGCCTATCCTAAGGCTGGTATCTACATACTGCTTACGCTTGCTTACCTTATCATGTTCACCTCCAAGCTGGGGGTCGACTACCCGGTAGGTACGGTAATGGATGCCATAGAAGGGCTGATGCTTTTGGGTGTGATAATACGGCAGCGCCGTGAGCGCAACTGGGGCTACTTCAATAATGCGATCAGCGTTATGATCCTCATATGGATCGGGTATAACCTGGTAGAAGCACTCAACCCTGTTGCTGCATCGCGCCTTGCGTGGGTGTATACGGTGCGTACGGTAGCCGTGGTAGCTATTACCTATTTTATCTTCTTGTACTATATACGCGACGTAAAGTTCATCCGCAACATTATGAAGCTGTGGATAGCGCTAAGCTTTATAGGTGCCGCGTATGCGTTCAAGCAAGAGTACTTTGGTTTTGCAGGGTTCGAGTTGGCATGGCTCGATTCAAGCCCTAAATATAAAGCGCTGTACTTCATCGCCGGTAGCTGGCGCAAGTTTTCCATCTTTACCGACCCGATGACTTTTTCGTACAACATGGTCGTTAGCTCTATACTTTGCTTTGCACTGATGGTAGGCCCATATTCTACAAAGCAAAAGGTATTGCTGGCTTTCCTCGGCGTATTCTTTTTTGTTGCGATGCTCTTCTCGGGTACGCGTAGTGCCTATGTATTATTACCGGCAGCTGCAATGCTGTTTATGGTGCTGAAATATAATAAGAAGGTTTTTATGGCGGTATGTGTGCTCGCTATGGCAATGGTGGTACTTATTAAGATGCCTACCGGCAACCATACGCTATACAGGTTCCAGACGGCATTTAAGCCATCGGACGATGCGTCGTTCAACCTACGGGCAATAAACCAGAAGAAGATACAGCCATACATTCAAAGCCACCCGATGGGTGGGGGATTGGGTGCCACAGGTGTATGGGGTGAGCGTTTTAGCCCCAATTCATTCCTCGCTAAGTTTCCGCCGGATAGTGGTTATGTGCGCGTAGCGGTAGAAATGGGGTGGGTAGGATTACTCATTTTCTGCACCTACTTCTTCTTTATCCTGAAGACGGGTATCACAAATTATTTCCGCATAAAGGATCCCGAGCTCAAGACCTATTGCCTGGCTATGGTTCTGATAGTGTTTGCATTAAATATTGGTAACTACCCACAGGAGGGTCTGGTGCAGTATCCCATCAACGTGTACTTCAACCTGGTGCTGGCGCTCATAGTAGTGACCTGGAAGCTGGACCAGCAAAAAAGATTAATTAACGCCTCCTAGTTAGCACGGATTTTTTAAGAAGATTTTAAGCTACAACAATAACCGGTTATAGTCATACAATGACATTGAAAGGGAAAAATATCATAATGCTGGGCATTACCAAGTTTGATAGTCCGATAGAGTCTACAAACTATACTGTAGCGCGTCACCTGGCAAAGGATAATAGGGTATTTTATATTGACAACCCTTATACCTGGAAGGATTGTATCTCTAATAGAAAGACATCCGGTTTCCGTAAGCGGAAAGACTATTTTTCCTTCAAGCCAGTCGACATGCTGGATACCGATACACCCAACCTGAAGATCGTAATAACACCGCCATTGATGTCGATCAACTGGATACCGGAAGGTAAGATGTACCGGTCGATGCTGAACATCAATGAAGCTATTATACTGCATCGTATAAAGCAGGTGATGAGCAAATATGACATCACTGATTTTATCTACATCAATTCTTTCAACTTCTATTATCCGGGTATTGCTAAGAAGCTATCACCCGAACTGGCAATCTATCATTGTGTAGATCCACTAGCTTTTAATTATGAGAAGAAACACGGTCTGATATCGGAGCAGAAGATAGTATCGGAGAGCGATCTGATCATATGCACCAGTAAGCAACTTTACGAAGAGAAAAAGCAGATAAACAAGAATACATTCTTCATACCAAATGCCGCTGATATAGCACACAGCAGCAAGGCCCTCCAGCAAGATGTGGAAGTGCATAAAACTCTGGAACGTATAAAGGGCCCGATTGTTGGCTACTTCGGCAATATAGAGCGGAGGATAGACTATGATCTGATAAAGGCATTGGTTGAAGCTAATAAGGATAAAAGCTTCGTTTTTGCAGGGCCAATCATAGAGGAACATGTGCCCGGATGGATGTTTGAAACACCAAACGTACACCTGACCGGTGCCGTACCATACTCAGAGATGCCATCCGTATTGAAAGGTTTTGATGTGAGCATCATTCCGTTTAAGAAGGATGAATTCAGTGCGACTATTTTCCCGCTTAAGCTGTTCGAATATTTGGGAGCAGGAAATCCGGTGGTAGCTACTGACTTCAATCCGGATTTGCAGGAGTATACAGCAGGGGCCGTTACTTATTGCACAGACGCATCGACGTTCTCAGAAGCGATCAATGCTGCTTTGATGCAACAGGATGACGAAACCCGGAAACACAGGTTAGCTGTTGCCGGACAAAACACTTGGGAAATACGTGTAGAAGAACTTTCGAAACTTATTAATAGATACCTGCGCAAGGAGCACAGGATGGAAACCGCGTGATGTTAACCGGTCTGCAACCATTGAGTAATTAATTTTGCGGCCTGATAAAAGAGGAATTATGGACGATATCAGCTTTGTATTTGTGACACTCCAGCGTATAAACACAGACCGTGAGTCGACCTCTACGAGTCTGGCAAAGGAGCTGTCTAAGAATCACAAAGTCTTATACGTTAACCCGCCTATCGACCGCAGAACAATGCTGCGGTCCACCAATGATAAATTCATATCTGCCCACATCGACGAAATAAAAAGGAAGGAGAATAATTTACACAAGTTGGATGACAATTTGTGGATGTACAATCCGCACTCTATTCTCGAGTCGATAAACTGGATACCCTCTACAAAAATATTCTCGATGCTGAACCTGGTGAACAACCGGAGGTTTGCAAACGAGATCGGGAAAGCTATTAATGCATTGGGTATTAAGAAATATATACTCATCAACGACAAGGACATATTCCGCAGCTTCCACCTAAAGGAGCTGTTGAATCCGCTTTATTATATCTACCTATACCGCGACTACACGCTGGCATTTGACTATTGGAAAAGGCATGGCAGGGTTTTGGAACCGGAGCTGATGAAGAAAGCGGACTGCATCGTTTGTAATTCGCACGGGTTTACCGAAATGGCAAAGGGCATCAATCAGCATTCATACTATATAGGCAATGGCTGCAATACAGACCTGTTCAATGGATATGTAAAGTGGGAAAAACCTGCTGAACTCGCCCGTTTATCAGGTCCTGTTGTAGGGTATTGTGGCGCGCTTACCGAGAGCCGTCTGGATATAGACTTGCTGGTGCATATTGCAAAGTCACGGCCGCAGTGGAACCTGGTGTTGGTTGGCGATGAATCTCCTGCATTTCGCAAATCTGCATTGCATCATTTACAAAATGTACATTTTCTCGGTAAGAAGAACACGAAGGATATGCCTGCCTATATCAGCCATTTCGACGTCTGCATCAATCCGCAGACAGTGAATGAACTGACACGGGATAATTATCCGCTGAAAATAGATGAATACCTTGCGATGGGACGGCCCGTAGTGGCAACGGCTACCAAGGCTATGTACGAGGTATTTGCCGACCATGTATACCTGGCTGATTCCAACGAATCGTACGTACGTAATATAGAGCGGGCGCTGGCAGAGGACAATGATTTTCTGAAAGAGGCGCGCGTAAGCTTCGCCAATACCCATACCTGGAAAAATGTGATGGGGCGATTTTTGAATAGTTTAAAAATGATGAACAGGGATACACAATTAGCAGTGTAAAAGACGTAGTATGGCAATATTTAAAAATCCGGCTTGGGTAGAGCAGCACAACTTTAATTATAATAGCGTTGACGAAGTACCACAATCTCTTTTCGACGAGATCAATCGCGACTTGGATAAGCTTCAGAGTAATGAGCCTGTCGTGAGCGTGGTGATACCGGCGATGAACGAAGAGGTGAATGTACTGAAGACCATTGCCAGTCTTGCAAGGTCGAAGACTAAGTACCCGATGGAAATATTGGTCGTGAATAACAATTCGACCGACCGTACTCAGGATACTTTGGATAGGCTGCATGTACGTTCTGCATTTCAACATATAGCAGGGTGGGGACCCGCCCGCCAAAAAGGCCTTGAAGAGGCAAGAGGAAAATACATACTACAAGCCGATGCTGACTGCATCTATGCCAGCGGTTGGGTCGATACAATGATAGATTCACTACAGCAAGAAGGTGTTGTATGTGTGTACGGACGATATTCTTTTATCGCTGAGCCGGGCTTTCCACGCTGGCAATTGTTCGTATGGGAGAAACTGAAGGACATGATGGCGGAGATAAGGCATGTGAAACGCCCTTTTCTGAATGCCTATGGCGTGAGTTTCGGATACCATAAAGAGCCTGCACTAAAGATCGGCTTTGTAATGGAGAAGATAAGGGGCGAAGATGGCCGCATGTGCTTCGACCTGATGAAACACGGTAAAGTGAAGGCCGTACGCGCCAGCCATATACGTGCCTGGACAGGACCACGCACACTACGGCTGGATGGCTCATTGATAAAAGCGTTTGTGCGCAGGGCAACGAAAGAGGTGAAACGCTTCCATGAGATGTTTGTACCTATGCCCGATCATGATACAAAGACGTCGAAGAACAGATTTGACTGGTAGTAGATAAATACACTTCTTAATAATTGGGTACGCAGAAGCAACGATAATGTGGGCAGGACTAAATAAGTACATTCATAATAAGCATTTTCTGTCGCTGGCAGGAAACGCGGTGATGGCAGTGATAAGTGTAGTGACGATTGGCTTATTGTTCCACCACCTTACACCTGCCGAAGTAGGCGGATATGCATTCTTCCAGGCGGTAGTTGTGTTGATGGATAGTGTGAGGACGGGCTTCCTGCAAACGGCTCTTATCAAATTTTATACAGGTGTAGAAGAGAAGCGCGCAAATGAAGTACTAGGCAGCATTTGGTACCTTGGTTTGTTAGTCACGGCTATTCCATTTATCATAACCATCCCATCGCTATTTGCGCTACCTTATATAGATAACATCGGTACAAAGCTTATTATTCAATGGTTTAGTATCACATTTGCGTTTACATTACCGATAGTAGTTGCACATTGGATACTGCAATCGCAAGGCAAGTTTGGGAAGATACTTTATATACGTCTGCTCAATCAAGGGAGCTTTATCGTTTTCATACTGGCATTGATCGCTACCAACAGGCTTACGCTGCAAAATGCTATATGGGCTAACCTGATTAGCTGCATGATAACTTGCCTGGTCATATTCGCTAAAAAGTGGGCTTACCTGACCACCATTGGATACAGAACAAAAAGCGGAATCAAAGAGATATATACATTCGGCAAATTCAGCCTTGGCACTACAGTTAGTTCCAGCCTGCTGCGTAGCTCCGATACGTTCATCATCAACTTTATGCTGGGTCCGGCTGCGGTAGCTATATACAACCTGGCTCAGCGGCTCATGGAAGTTATAGAGATACCATTACGCAGCTTTATGGCCACGGGTATCACAACACTGTCTGCAGCATCTAACCGCAACGACAAAGAGGAAGTGAGCAGCATTATGAAGAAGTATGCGGGTACGCTTACTATGCTTGTGTTACCGCTGGCACTTGGTGCAATCCTTTTTGCCGATGTACTTGTAGGTACACTAGGTGGTGCTAAGTACATGGGTACGGAAGCTGCCAATATCTTCAGGATATTTATGCTCTTCGGTATTCTTTTCCCCATAGAACGTTTCCAGGGCATCACGCTCGATATGCTGCACAAACCTCAACTTAACCTGATAAAAGTAACCTTGATGCTGGTTGTCAATGTAGTGGGCGATTTCGCAGGGTTGTACTTATTGGGGAATGTGTATGGTGTGGCGCTGGCAAGCATCCCAACCTTCCTGGGTGGTATGGTGTTTGGATACCATGCACTGCGTAGGAATATAGATTACAATCTTACCGACGTATTCAAAGTAGGTTACAAAGAATGCAAATACAGGCTGGCAATGCAATGGAATAAGCGATTTGCCAGCGCAGGATAATATTTAAGTGTTGAAGAAGTATTGAACGCAAAGTGGAACAGAAACTTGTATCTATTATCACAGTCAATTATAATCAGCCGCAGGTAACTGAAGCCTTGCTTCAGTCGATCGCTGATCATAATACCTACCGGAATATCGAGATCATCGTAGTGGACAATGCCAGCAAAACCGACCCTGTGCCGGGCTGGAAGCTGCAATATCCAGATATTACTTTTATCCGTTCGGAAGAGAACCTCGGTTTTGCAGGGGGCAACAACTTAGGCATCAAAGAAGCCAAGGGCGATTATCTGTTCCTGGTAAATAACGATACGGAATTTACACCAGGCTTGGTTGCTTCAATGGTAAACTACATGGAGCGTAATACGAGGATTGGTATCGCGTCTCCCAAGATATGCTATTATGATCAGCCCGAGACTTTGCAGTACGCAGGCTTTACGCCGATGAACTACTACACCTGCCGCAATGCCTGTGTAGGACAGTACGAGCAGGATAAGGGGCAGTTTGACGACCGTACGGGTACGACAGGTTATATACATGGTGCAGCTATGATGGTGCGCCACGATGTAGTGGAGCAAGCGGGTATGATGGCCGAGAATTATTTCCTCTATTACGAAGAGATGGATTGGTGCGATCGTATCAAAGCAAAAGGTTACCAGGCATCAGTAAATATGCAGGCGCTCATCTACCACAAAGAATCTGTGTCGGTGGGTAAGAAGACGGTGCTAAAGGAATACTTCATGACACGTAACCGTATTCTCTTTATCCGCAAGAATACATCGCCGCTTACTTGTTTTGTGTTCTGCTGTTACTTCTTAGCAGTGGTAGCGCCACGCAACATATTCAGGTACGTAGTAGAAAAAGAATACAGTTTTATAAATGCATTTTTTAAAGGCATATGGTGGAACCTTACACACCGTACGCACAGTAATGATTTAGGATACCGATTTAATTAAGTTAAGTGTTTGCTATGGAAAAGATGTTTTGGGCCAGCTTGTTTATCGTGTTTTACACCTTCGTTGGCTACGGTGTGCTGCTTTATCTGCTGGTGCTTATCCGCAGGTTGTTTAAGGGCAAGCGAAGGGTAGAAACGAATATGGATACGCTACCTACGCTGACGCTGGTAGTAGCATCTTATAACGAAGCTGATATACTGAGGGAGAAGATCAATAATACGCTCGATCTTAATTACCCTAAGGAGAAACTAAGCCTGCTTTTTGTTACAGATGGTTCTTCTGATGGGTCTGAACGCATTATTGAAGAATACCCGCAACTGGAAGTAATGCATAGCCCGGAGCGTAGAGGCAAGATACATGCCATACACCGTGCTATGAAGGAAGTGCAAACAGATGTTGTAGTATTCACGGATGCTAATACTTTCCTGAATAAGGACTCGCTTATTAATATTGCACGCCATTATGCTGATCCTTCTGTTGGCTGTGTGTCGGGTGAAAAACGCGTGAAGGTGGATGCTACGGCAGATGCTACTGCGGGCGAAGGTTTCTACTGGCGTTACGAGTCGAAGCTGAAGCAATGGGATTCTGAGTTATACTCCGTAGTAGGTGCAGCAGGTGAACTCTTTAGCATCCGCCGCTTCCTGTACGAGCCTGTGCAGAATGATACCGTACTGGATGACTTCATGATATCGCTCCTCATCGCACAGAAGGGTTACCGTATCGTATACGAGCCGGATGCTTATGCAGTAGAAGAATCGTCTGCCAACATCAAAGAAGAGCTGAAACGTAAAGTACGTATTGCAGCAGGTGGCATACAATCTATACTCAGGCTCAATAAGCTGTTCAATCCTATTAAATATCCGGTCCTCACTTTCCAGTATATCAGCCATCGTGTACTCCGCTGGACCGTGACACCGTTCCTGATGATACTTGTATTTTTCCTAAATATACTATTGGTGAATCAAACAGATGCTGTTATCTATCAACTGTTGATGTGCGGGCAGGTAATGTTCTACGGTACCGCATTGATAGGGTTGATGCTGGAGCAGCGTAAGATGAAGATCAAGCTATTCTTTATACCATATTACTTCTGCATTATGAACTACGCAGTTATTGCAGGTATCAACAGATACTTCCGCAGTGGCCAGAGTGCAGTATGGGAAAAAGCAAAGCGTAAGGCTGCAATTTCTTAATTACAAAGGCAGAGAGCAGCCGGGTAATACAAAGGTGAGTTGTTTATTCAGCTCACCTTTTTCGCATCTTGTACTTTTATTAATAGATAATTTTAACCGCGGGTTACTATTGTCCGGATTTTCTTGAAAATTTCTGTATCCGACCCTTACATTCTCAAAAAAGCAGATGTCTATTTCTGAAACCGCCTTCTATATGACATCGAAATTGTTGCCCGCATTGCTGCTGTGCTGCTCAACTGCAGGCGTGGCGTTAGCGCAGCCATGTACACTCACCCCAACGGCATCTGTTGTTACAAGTCCAATATGTTCGAACCGGCCTGTAAACTTTACTGCAACCGGTATTCCCGGGGCTTCATACCAGTGGACAGGGCCTGGTGGAAACTTTTCAACTGCACAAAATGGTACACTGCCCAATATGCCGCCATTGGGTGCAGGCAATTATACCGTCACTATAACTGTGGGTGCTTGCGTATATACGGTCAATATATTTATACCGGGTACAGATATAGACCTTACGCCATCAAAGCCCAGCATCAAGCAAATAGGTCCTCTATGTCCGGGTCAGGATGATAAGTTGTCTGCAAGTTCTACCGGTGCTCCCGGTATTGTCTATACCTGGACCTACCCGGATGGCAGTACGCACCTCGGGGTAGATCAGGACAGGTTGAGTGTTAGTAGCCTCATGGAAGGTAACTACACGGTAGTTGCCAGCTCGCTTGCAGGATGTCCGTCTGATCCTACTACACACTTCTTTGATGTATACCCCGAAGTGGAAGCCGGTTTCGACTTCAGTATAAAACTTGGCTGCCAGGAAGATCTGGTAACCTTCACCAATAAGTCGACTGGCGGTAACAAATATTCATGGGCATTTGGCGATGGTTTCAACTCGACAGATGCTCACCCTATGCATGGCTACACGGTGCAGCCCAAGACCTATACAGTAAGATTGATAGCTGCAAACGATTTTTGTAAGGATACGCTTGAAAAAGAGGTCGAGCTGAACCACCCGCTGGTAGCAGATTTTTCAGTGGATGATGATAGCGTATGCCAGAACACACAAGTGGCATTTACCAATAAGACCTCACCATCGGTTTTCGGGCTGCACTCGTATACGTGGAGCCTGATGGATGGAACAGATGAAATAACTAATGACGACGTAAAGTATATCTTCAAGAAGACCGGTGTCTATAATGTCAGGCTTATTGCCAAGGACTTCCTGGGTTGCCTGGATACTGCTACCCATATAGTAGTCGTAGACTCTTCCGGCTTCGCTGATTTTACCGTTTCACAGGAGGCAGTTTGCGCAGGCCAGAGCATCGATCTGACGGGTGTATTTTCACCTGTTGGCTCTACCGGTGCTTCCTGGATGATGGGCGATGGCAACTTGCTCAGCAGCCGTAATAAGCTATCGTATGCCTATGATGCACCGGGTGTTTATGACCTTACACTGAGCGCTTACTATCGCATTTGCCCTACCGTGCAGGTAGTAAAGAAAATCAATGTAAAAGCACTACCTAAAATCGACCTCGGAACAGACACCGCTATATGCCAGGGAGCCAGGCCGCTTTACTTAAGAGACCGCGTAAACCAGGACAACAAAAATGCCAGCTGGAAATGGAACCACGCGGGCGCCGATAATAGCCCTGTAACAAGGGTAGCATCGCCGGGTGTGTATGTGGCTAGTGTTACCATAGACGGCTGTACTGCAAGTGATGAAGTGTTGGTAAAGCGTAACTGCTATATCGACGTGCCCAATGCATTCACGCCTGATGGCGATGGTACCAGCGACTACTTCCTGCCTCGCCAACTGCTATCCTCCAACCTTGCCGGCTTCAATATGAAGATATTCAACCGCTGGGGCGGGGTGGTGTTCGAGACCAGCAGCCTAAGCGGACGGGGATGGGACGGCACCATGAATGGTGTAAAGCAACCCATGGGCGTCTATACCTATACCATTAGCGCGAGGTTTGGCAGTAGCAACAGCGTAGAGAACTACGCAGGTAACGTAACCCTGCTCCGATAATATCATAGCTCTTGTTTTCCTACGACCCCTGTTAAAAGTAGAATGTCGCCGCATATGGCGACATTCTACTTTATGGTAATATCCGTATTGCTTTTAGTGCGCTTGCTTCAGCTTGTCTTTAAATACCTTCTTGAATTTATCCAGCTTCGGCTTCACCACGAATACGCAATAAGACTCCGAGCCGTTTTCGTTGTAGTAGTTTTGGTGATAGTCTTCTGCTTTGTAGAACTTAACTGCCGGCGATATCTCCGTCACTACAGGGCCATCATAAGCCTTTTCTTCGTTCAGCTTTTTCTTGTACTCCTCCGCTTTTTGTTTCTGTTCGTCGCTGTGGTAGAAAATGACTGAACGATATTGTGTGCCCACATCATTGCCCTGCCTGTTGAGTTGCGTAGGGTCGTGAGAGGTCCAAAAGGCAGCCAGCATTTCGTCGTAGCTTATTTTCGATGGATCGTAGTACACGTTGATCACCTCGGCATGGCCGGTGGTGCCGGTGCATACCTGCTTGTAGGTGGGGTTCTCGATGATGCCGCCTGAGTAGCCCGATTCTACCTTGCTTACCCCTTCCAATTGCTGAAACTGAGCTTCCACGCACCAGAAGCACCCGGCTCCGAATGTGGCTACTTCCTGTTTTTGTTCCTGTCCTGTCGGTTGTGTATTGGTCATCTGTTTAAAAGTTTTCGATTTTTCGTAGTCGTTTTTCTGTGCGCAAGCGCTTAGCTGTATACACAACAATGAAAATAGCGCAGTTGTTTTAAGTAGCTGATACATTATGGCAAATTTACCTCTTACATACGCAGCAAGGCTTACAATAGTTTTTATGTTGGTATTGTGCGGGGCTATTTAACATGTTCTTATAAAATATATGGCTTGGCAGAAAAAAATCTTTTGAATTTCGGGCTGCTTATATAATTTTGTCCTCGGAGAGATGGCAGAGTGGTCGAACGCGGCGGTCTTGAAAACCGTTAACTGTAACAGGTTCGGGGGTTCGAATCCCTCTCTCTCCGCTGGGTTCAAAACCTAAATTGTTCAAAAGCTCGTAAAACGTTGGTTTTACGGGCTTTTTTGTTTTTAGCCTGTCTAAAGTCAGCCAATCCTGTTCAGTCTGCAGGTGATAAATTCGGTGCATCAGAAAACCCAACAGTGCTGATGCACCGAATTTCGACGAAAGCCTTGTTAAATAAGGCTCTCAGACATACCAACTTGGTAATTCCTGCTTTTCAAAGAATTTAAATTGAACACCAATAAAAGCAGACAATTATGGAAACGAGGTTAAGCATTCTTTTTTTCATCAAGGGAACTAAAAGAGCAACGGACGATCAAGTCTCAATTTATCTTAGAGTAACAATCAGCGGACAGCGATTTGAAACGAGTACACACCGCTATGTTGAACGTTCCAAATGGTCGAAAGAAGCGGGACGATTGAAGGGTCACTCGGAAGAAGCCAAACGAGTTAATACTTTTCTTGATACGATACGTGCAAAGGTCTACACCTATCAACGGGAAATTCAGCAGAACGAGCAACCACTGACCGCTGAGACGTTTAAGGCGAAATGGTCGGGAATAGCTGATAGGCCTCGTATGCTATGCGAAGTATTTACTGAGCATAATGGTAAAATGGCTCAGCTGGTGGACAAGGACTACTCTCCTGCCACACTGGAGCGATATAAAACATCACTCGACCATACGAGATCATTCTTGAAATGGAAATACAACATTGAAGACATCGCTATAGACAAGTTAAACTATGAATTCGTAACAGAATACGAGTTCTGGTTGAAGAGCGTTCGCAATTGTAATCATAATACTTCTATGAAATATATAGCCAACTTCCGGAAGATTGTCAATATATGCATCAAAAATGGATGGCTTCAGCGAGACCCATTTCTAGGATTCAAAATGACTAAAAAAGAAGTGATACGTCACTTCCTGTCGGACACCGAATTGCAGGATATGGCCAATAGATCTTTCGCAACGGATCGACTGAACCAGGTTCGTGACATTTTTCTTTTTTGTTGTTTTACGGGACTGGCCTACGCAGACATTAAAAAGCTAAAACGTTCGGAAATTTCTCCAGGTCTCGATGGCGAGAAATGGATTTTTACAGAAAGACAGAAAACGGAGACTCAATCACGCATACCAATACTTCCTATCGCCCAATCAATTATCGACAAATACTGTGATCACCCGCAATGTGTGGCCGAGGACAGAGTTCTGCCCGTATTGAGCAACCAAAAAATGAATGCTTACCTTAAAGAAATAGCCGATATATGCGGAATCAACAAGGTGCTTACATTCCACATTGCCAGGCATACTTTCGCCACTACAGTTACATTGTCCAACGGTGTTCCGATAGAATCCGTAAGTAAGATGCTTGGACATAAAAATATCAAGATCACGCAGCACTACGCTAAAATTCTCGACCGCAAAGTAAGTGACGATATGATACTGTTGAGACAGAAACTAAGCAACAATCTAACGTGAAATATCCTAACCTAATTTAAAAACAAAGTTCACGTTTTGTGAACTTTGTTGTAACTTTATATCGCATTTTATGAGAGTGCATCTTATTAAGAGGCAGACAATCGAGGCATTCGCAATGGTGAATGCGCGAAGCCGGCCTTCCTTTGAGATTTGGCTGAATATTTTAAAGTACGCAGATTGGATGAGTCCGGAAGATATACGGGCAAGTTATGGATCAGCAGATTTACTTGGAAACGGTTCAGACCGCGTTGTCTTCAATATCGGCGGCAACAACTACAGAATGATATGTAAATACTTTTTTGGAGATAAACAGATACACATGTTTGTCTGTTGGATTGGAACACATGCCCAATATACGCAGCTATGCAATCAGCAAAAGCAATATTCAATATCCATCTATTAGAACAACATAAGCGATATGGAGAGTTTAAAATATAAAGTCATTAAAACAAAAAAGCAGTATGATCAATACTGCAGCGCACTGGAAGGACTTTGCGATATGTCAAAGCGAACACCTGCTCAGAATGACGAAATTGAGCTACTAACCCTGCTTGTTCAAAAATGGGATGATGATCACAAAACTTTCGGAGAACTTGATCCAGTTCAACTTTTGAAATCATTGATGGCGGAACATGGGATAAAAGCTAAAGACCTTGTTACGTCTTTGCATGTAAGTAAAGGGCTGGTTTCAGATATCCTGAATTACAAAAAAGGGCTGTCAAAGGAAATCATCCGTGAGCTTGCGGCTTATTTCAAATTATCACAGGAAGCATTTAACAGACCATACAAGCTGGTTTCACCAATGAACATTCATCTTAAGAATGCGAGCGTAATGAATACTGAAAAAAGAATAGCTTCTGCTAGTTAGCAATTCTGCCAATTATGCTCTGTATTGAAATCCATTTCGGATGCATTCAACCAAATTGTTTGCGACCATACCACTTGGATCTAGTAATGGGTTAAAGATGCTGACGCTCATGCCTGTAATTTTTCCGCTTGCGAGCAGGGATTGTAACAATAGTGAAGTCTCAGCAAACGTCAGTCCCCCCGGCAACCTGTAGTCCACAGACGGATTTTCCTTGTCAGAAATTACGTCTGTATCGAAATGAATCCAGTATCCATTAACAGACTGACCGTCCATATAACGCAATACCTTATCACCTATAGCTTCTGTACCATCCTCTTCTATTTTCCGAAGATCAAAACATCTGATATCAGTTTCTTTGATATCCTGCGAGCCGTAATGCTTGGTTTCCTTCCAGTCCCTCTGGCCGACATGAATAACATTGTTATCCGCAACATAGGGTCGTCTGCTATGTATATTGGTGAGCAACTCCGGTCCCCTGCCGGTAACGATAGCCAGGTCCATGTCTGCTACTTCACCTGTTATCGATTGTTCTGGCTGATAGAAATCTGCATGCGCATCCATAAATATTAGTCCATAATCACTATGCCCTTTCAGTCCACACATGATTCCAAGTAAGATACTACAATCACCTCCCAGCACTAATGGAAATCCCTTTTCAATTGTTGAGACCACAATATTAGCTAGGTTAATAGAAAACTCTTTAATGGATTGCGGATTCAGACACTGTGTCTTTTTGTCTCTGTGACTGTTATACTCACCATTCAACAATGGCACCTGGATAATTGGACTGTCTGCATTGAGAGCTTCCGCCAATCCGGCTGCAAGTAGTGTATCAGCTAGATGCTCTACACCTGACGGTCTTAGACCTAAAATAGACGCGGCTGTGATTATATTGATTGGCTTTCCGATCATAAATCTCGATTCACTTTGTTGACTATCTGATATAAAATATACAGCAATATTCAGTAACAACCTGTGGTTTTTGAAGTTTTAATTCTACTATGATTGATAATAAAGCAACGTTCTGATGACTACAACATCCAAGTTCATATGAAATCGGAAACGAGGATCCATCAAGGCCACTTAAACGTATTCTGGGTCATGTACTTAACCTCGGTTCAAATGATATTACTGACGTAATTGGATCTGTCACCAGAGCCTTTACAAAAAAAAGAAGTGCAAACCTTAAGCAAGAATCTATTGATCGGCTCTATAGGGAGTACGTCAGTTGCCTTTTTCGAATTTTCTCAGCTAATCAGGATAGGCGCAATTCAATAAATGAAACAATTTTTCTTCGCAACAGGCGCGGGGAAACAAAACGTTCCGCAGAATTGATGTTAGGTAACGGCTTCCCTGCCGGCGATTTAAACGAACAATTGTTCAGTGGAGTCTTTACAGGTGCGGATTTTCTCGCTGATATCGATTTCTGGAAACTTGCCAATGGTAACGCGCCCATTACTGTGCAGGAAGAGTTTTTCGTCTGGCTTGGCGTAAACCGGCGCACGCGCATTAGGCGGGAAATACGAAATTTCGAACGCTGGGCCGATGACGGTTACGTACGATATGTTTTTAATGCTGTTGGACGACCTGATTATGAATCCTATAAAAAATATGAAGTATCTTCAGTCTACGCCATCGAACAAATCCTTAATTCCGACTCGTTTTCAAAGGAACATTGTCTTGCTTGGATTATTACCGATCCTACGCTTCATGGCCTCTTAAGGGATGATGCTAATGGCGAATCATTTTCGTATACATACAACGGTATAACAACTCAGGTTTACAAAAAGCCATCCTATTTCAAATACCAGCTTACGCAAGCCGAAACCTTCGCTAAGGTAGTGGCCGACGAGGAGGTAGCCAGACAACTTGGATTACATTGGATAAATTTGAAACACGAGCTATTCAGTAAACTCAACATCTCGGAATCAACGATCATAGATACACTTCGGCAACTGGGCGCGGTAACTTCTTTTGCTCAGCTTTCACCAGACCATATTTTCAAATTATTGAAAGATTGCGGCCAGCAGGCTGGGTCACCCAGAAAACTCTACGAGCTTGCCTTGGCATATTTTAAGCAAAGAGAGAGTGAGGATTTTTCCAAATACCTCAGCGATCTCAAAGTTTGGGCTACACGCGGCGGATCAAGGCATTTCATGCCAAGCAGGGAGGTATATTATACCGACAACGCAACACTGCCAGAGCACATGCTTTCGGAATACTGGATATTTGATTTCCCCAGAAAACGGGGCGCACCGCAGATATCAAAGGCCTTTAGCATAAACACGTTCAAAAGCCTCAAGATCGAATTACAGGGGACGCCAGTAACACATCAGGCCAATAGGTACTTCCAAAACTGGGTAGAAACAATCAAACCGTACCTGTTGACGTATCGCCTTAATAATCTTAGAGAAGATGCTGCTGGAAGAAGAGACGTCACATCTTTACATGAGGATGGCATAGGGGGAATCGATTCTGCCGCCCAATTGAAAAAACTGAATATCCTCGTCTGTGCTTCAGCTACATACACAGTAAACGATGGTTCGCCAAAACAATTGCTTCCTGGAGAGTTTATACCTCTGGGAGACCGGAATTACTGTCTTTGCGCAGATGTCGCTCAATACATGGAAGAGTGGAAACAATCGCCTGTATTCTGTGAAGCATTTGCTGAAATACTCTGTATGCTGTTTGACACGCAGAAGAACAAAGAGGATTTTAAGGCAGTTTTTAAGGATAACGGTGATTTACGGCACACCACATACAATATTGAGGCAGCTTCCCTGTTTCCTGTACTGGAAGAGGCTAGATCGTTACTTGGACTTGCAGCGGAGGAAACAGCATTCTGGAAAGCTGTTTTAGCCGCTAAGCAATTTGAGCTTCCGGCATACATTACTTCAAGAAAGGCGCTTTATGGCATACTGTTGTCAGAATTGCAATATGACCATAAAGATGCCGATGATATAGATTATACAAGCTGGTCAACTCTGGCAAGTTATAAGCTATTGAAAAAGCTTCATGAGCAAACAGGCATAATGCCGTCTGCAATTTATCTTGCAGACAGCAAATTCACAGGTTTGGAAGCATGGCATTACCAGCAATTCCATAAAATCAGTTTTAACTTTGAACAGCCCTGGATATTTGCATGGTGGAAGCTGATGTCGGGAAAAAGTGAAAAAAAACAGCGTGGCTTCCTGAGTGAATGTCAGAAATATAATGGGAAAGCAGAAGCAGCAGCCGTAATGCTTTCGCGAACGCATGCCTTCAATTTGAGTATTAATCATTCTGACTTGCTCTTAGCCGAACTAAACACGGTCTCCGGTCTCAAGTTGACCACAAAAGGTAATAAGCATGCAATCGTTAATTACTATACCCACCTTCTTGAAGCCGCTGATTTATTGCAGGAAGAATTGACCCTTGAGATACAGAGTCTGCTCTT
Organism: Sphingobacteriales bacterium; assembly: GCA_004144175.1. Lineage (GTDB taxonomy): Bacteria > Bacteroidota > Bacteroidia > Chitinophagales > Chitinophagaceae > Polluticoccus. Next base: position 275,546 of record SEFT01000002.1, on the reverse strand, counting down.
TTTTGAGGGCAATAACAAGATCATCGAAGAAGCCATTGAATCTATACTGACGCGGAAAAGGCCGACACATGCTCCTACTCCCAGTCCCAACAAGCCTACAGCACCAACACCGAGGAACCCTATTCAATTTACATCATTTGATTCCGGCAGACTTACCGGAGGTGTTTCTGTAAGCAACAGGCCGGGACGTACACCTGGCACTTACTCCGGAGGTAACGAAACCAGAAAAAATGCTGCAGGACAGCGTGCCGAAGAAATTGTTTACTCTGAATTAAAGGCCTCTTACCCTGTCGTTCAATGGTTATCCCGCTATTCAACTGACCTTACTATTAATAAGGATGATCTGGCGGGTTACGATATGAGGTATAAGCTGGATGATAACGATGACAGCGAATGGTACTACGTTGAAGTAAAGTCGTCATCGGAAGACAACTTCATTATTTCACGCAATGAGGTAGAGTTTGCATTAATGAACACTCAGCACTACCAATTGGCTATCGTCCAAAATGGCATCATCTATTTAGACAGGCAGTTTTTTTGCGACAAAGACCGCATAGCAAATTTTACTTCGCTATCATCAAACCCGGGTATCAAGCCGACTCATTTCGAAGTGGCTTGGAAGATAAGTTAGCGAGAACCATTCCGGGAATTATAACGGAGCATTCTAAAGTCAGCAAATTATTGCAACGCACCCAGAAATGCTAAGGTTTATCTTGAAGTTGGCAGTTTTACCACTGCCATCTTTTTTGCATCTTCTATTTCGAAATCAAGCGTTTCGTTTATCTCGATCATGATGCCTGACATCACCTCGTTTATAAGCTCCGGATCATTTTCATCTGCTGTAGGGTTATTGTCTTTAATGATGCTTGACGCTTCTGCCTGATCAATTTCAAAAATATCCACCTGTAGCTTATCCTGAACCCATTCATGATTTTCGCGCCTCAAAAGTTTAATACTGTTGGGAAGCGAAATACCGACTAGCGTGTCAGCAAGCAGCCGTACTCTGGAGAGGGGAACGATGATTAGTCGGTCCTTGTATATCCCTGCCGCCGGGAAAGGATATTTGACCTGCATATGCTCTCCTTGAACAAAATTGCCGGAGGACAGCAGGACGTTACTCAGTTTATACCATATCCCATAGCTTATAAATACGATATTGATGTGTTTATCATGACTAAAAATCGCCTCAATAGCTTCTTCAGCGTTACGGGCATTTATTGTGGCAACGTCTTTGCCGGTACAAACAGTTTCTATCAGATGCTCGGAAACGGCGTCATTTACCTTATGTCCCCATTCTATTCCGTGTACTTTTTGATAACCGCTCTCTACGAACATAGTACGTCCCCCCTTAAAATTAATTCTCATCATGCCAATGATCTTAAGCTTTTGCTCCGGGTTGATAAGCTGTGCATTGAAATACTCAAAGATCTTGGCTACAATCCTGCTTTGATTCCATTGAAGTTCTATTGCAGTTCTAAACTCCTGAACCTTATCTTTTGATAGTGGCTCTGCTATGAGTTGCGTCTGCTTGATCTTGTCACGTTTTATCGAAAGACCATTTAAGACGTCAACAGTTCTGGACAGGATATCATCAACTTGCTGGCTGGTACCCAGCCCAAGCAATACCATCCATATTTCCTTTTCTCCCTGGTATCGCTTAATTACCTCTTTGCAGATGTGTACCAGTCCTTCTGTTCTTTCAATCATCTCATCAGATAAATCAAATTCCTCAAATCCCGACCGCATCAGTTTAATAATAAAGCCGAGCGCGAGAAAGGTCGTTTCATTTTCGAGAAAATAGACTTCTCCGTCAAGACGTTCTTCACTATTCCATATCCATCGATTCCATCCGAGCTGCCGCTCCCAATAGAAGATCTTTGTAGTATACTCAATTAGTGTTTCGCGATCACATGAGGTATATCGCTCAAGTGCTTCTATTGTTTGTTTAAATCTGTTATAGTCTTTATCATAGTTAAAAAGCCGGAAGTATAACCAACACAGATTGCCAAATTCAACAGCGAATATCAGCAGATAGAAATTTTGAAATTTTTCCATTTGTGTCCTGTCTGCCCCCTGAACATCGTTATGCAGCCTTTGATTGAACTTTAGATCACGATAACGATCGTTTACTCTATGGACATCTTTTACCTGCTTTAAATTTTGAAGTGTTTCGACTAGTCCTTTGTCATCAAGTTGGTCACAAATAACCTTTATAAGGTCATTGAATTCCTTGATCATAATTTCAACGGAACTAAATTTAGCTTCATTGATGATAGCAGTATCGTCAGTACTTTCCCATATTGCCATAAGCGCAAGCTCCTTCAACCTTATCGGGAATGATTGTATAACATGTTGACGAAATTTCAGATCGGCATTTGTTGTGCTTTTATTGTAAAGTATCACAGGTAGGTTGAAAACAGTTCCTATGTTTTCAGAATTCGAGCCGACCAGCATAGAAAACTGGTTACGCCAGTTTTCTATGATTGCACCAAACAGGTCATCATTTTCACTTTTATATGCCAGATGGAGCCAATCAGCCAACCGCCACTTATAGTCTATAAGCAACGTGGAGTTCGGATTAATTCCTAATGCCTGGGTATATACGTCAATAATCTTTACGACCGTAACGAGCCTGTTATCAGCGATCCCGTTTGTTACTTCAGCGTTGAGTTCATAACTGTACTCTTGTAGACTTTCTTTGTGTTGACTATCAAGCCGGGCATTCTGTTCGCTCTTTAACCTTTTTAGTATATTTTTAAGGTACGCCTCATTAATCTTTGCGAAGTTGGTAAATGTCACAGTTTTATAGAACACCAAGCACAGTAACCCAACGAATCCGACAAATAGGTAGTTTTCAATTACGATAAACCGGATAAAGAAATAATCGCTGACGAGGCAATGATCATCACAGCTTGGATTAAATAAGATTAGTAGCCCGCAGAACGCGCTATTGATTGTTCCAAAATAAAACAATGGAGCAAAAAATGTATTTTCCAGTGTAATTTCCACGATGCTCAGCCTCTTATATGCCAGCTGGATTACCGCGAATAATACCGCGATGATTGCCAGACCTATGCCGAGCAGGCTGATATAATTGGAAAGAACCTCCTTCAACAGGTCATAGGCCTGTTCTCTGCTCATGATAAATAGCTGGCATCTGTCACCTATTACGAATCCTGCTGTAACTAACAGTACGGTCAAGGGCAAGACTAAGAGGATTGATTTCTTACCTTTAAGAATAGTTGTCATAGAATCAGGGCTAAATATTCGCGATGCGCTTGCGAACAGCCTAAAGATAGCGACAAAGTATAAATTAGTTAATAGGTATGAATGCAGGCTTATTTGAGGAATTGCTTGGAATTGAATCTGTTGTTGACAGGTCCCACCAGGAACAGGTGGATATTATTGGATCGCTTTTCGATTTGTCCTATGACAATGGTAGTGTTAATGGTATAGAACATGCTTTTAAACTTTCAGATCAGGTGGAAACCAGCAAATTGCCGGAGGAGCTTTTTACCGTTTTTCAGTATGACCTTTCAAATGGATGGAGTTATCTGAGGAAACTCAAATATGGCTATACTGAGGAAGATTGGAATTTTCAAACAGAGGAGCTAACAAAAGAAATCTTCTGTTTGCGTACCGCCCTGCTATCGCCAGGCTTTCAAAATGTTCCGGTAGAAAGGCAATGCCAGATTTATACAAATCTTGGTAACTCCTTTTCCTACATTGGAAGGTTTGTCGAAGCCCAGGACTACTGGAATAATGCAATCGATATTCTGCCATCTTTTTCTATGGCAATCGGCAATAAAGCTAACGGCTTGTATTTCTACGGGAGGTTGCTCTATGACAATATCCATGTTAACCTGTTCTTGTTGTTTGCATATCATCACTTCAAGGATGCACTGCGATTCCCGGAGTATTTACATGATGAGGCACTGCACGGTATGCAGCAGCATCACGACTGGCTACATAATTATGTCAAGGACTTCCCGGAAGAGTATACCCGTGCGTTACCTAATCTCGATAACTTTGACATGGGTGACGACCAGGAGTTGAGATCCTATCGGCAGTGGTGTTTGGACAATAAGATGTATATCAATCCGCTTAATGATTTGGGGGCATATACGGACGCCTGCCATGACTGCCTGAATCTTCCAACGTTAATACTGCGGGCAAACCGGCCGCCGGTAGTGCTCGACCTGTTTAATCAGATAAAACAAGAATTTGCAACCGCGCGCTATTCATATTATTACTCCAGCTTGGGCCTGGCCCCGCATATTTCGGATGTTGACGTGATATTGGTTGAAACAATGCAGGCTGTACGGTATTCCTTTTATGTTGAGCAACTGAAAATTGCTTTTAGGATGGCCTATTCCATTCTCGATAAAATTGCGTTTTTGCTCAATGACTATTTGGAGCTACAGATCGATTCTTTCAGCGTGAGTTTTAAGAGTCTTTGGTATTCTGGACGCAACGCTGCAACACTCAGGCCTTTTTTTACCAATAGCAAGAATTGGGCGTTAAGGGGCCTTTACTGGTTGAGCAAAGACCTATATGAGAAAAGGGACGACTTCGACACCGTGCTGGACCCTGCGGCAAAAGAAATCGCTTTAATAAGAAATTTTATCGAACACAAAGGAATAAAAGTACTATCTGATATTCAGTTTTCCGGCGTTGGCTTTAAGGAGGCGGATATATCTTTCACCATTTCAAGAGGCGACTTGCAAGGAAAAACCCTTAATCTTCTGAAACTTGCCCGGGCAGCGGTGATGTATACAGCATTGGCGATTGCTCATGAAGAAGATAAGAAAGACCGTACCAGTTTGAAGGCAATACCAATCGGTGGTTCTGCTATTCCACTATACATGAAAACGTAGCAAACTGAGTTCGCCGTACCATGAGTAAAGAAAAAGGACCGTTTGATATCGATGCTAACAGTAAGCGCTTACAACGCTATGGAAAATATTAATCCGACAGTTTTTTGCAAACATAGCCATGCCTTTAAAATGTTAATATACCAAAGGATGTCTGTATATCCTTCCATGGATTACTTCCCTCTCAAAACATTAAAGTAAGGGACTAAGGCCAAACTTCTTGGAAAGAAGGAATGGCAGTTCGCCATTCCTCTTTTTTCTATCAGCATACTATTCAACCATCAAATGCTGTTGAAGCATAACTTCAGCAGATTTTACACGGACAATATAACTGCCCATACGTAATGATGAAACATCTAAATGTAAAGTCTGTTGACCCCTCTCCATTTTTTGCTTAGGTATTGACAGGTAAATCCTGCCATTGATCGGGTCAATGACATCAAGCTGAACGTCGCCGGCCGTAGTCAAATTAAACGATGCACTTACCATTCTGTTGGCCGGATTAGGACTTAGCCTGAGTCCGTTGTCATTCCCGCCACGGCGCATAGGTGATTCGCAATATGCCGTCGATTGCGGTGCCCAGTCCGTCCAAGTGTCTGTCCAGTCTGTGCTGCCAAATGCACCACGATAGCTGACAGTTGTAAATCCGCTGCTCAGATCTGACGGTGAGAAAGATGGAGCATTGAGGCTGGTAGTCCCGGTATTGAGGCTGAAGTCAGGATTAGATGATCCTCCGCAAATGCTTGTATTATCATAACCTAATGTAGAAATACCCGCTGCATATTGATTGCCGTCTTCAGTGCACGAAGTGAGCACGTCAAAGGTCAGCCAATCGATCATGCTGCTGTTCGTACAGCCTGTAGACCATGAAGCACCCGTACCATAGTCACTGCCATTTGACTCCATTGAATTATAGGAATAGTTAAGCAGGTCGAGGTCTGTATTGGTAACGGTTGCTACGTCGTCAATACGAAAACCTTCATCCTTCCAGTTTGCTATTACACTGTTGTAAATACCCGCCTGTGCGTTTCTGGCTACCTGCAATCCATAGTTGAAATTGGTGCTGGCAGAACCATTACAGTACAATGGCCCCAGGGTGGTGTAATTAGTGATGACCGGCCTCGTAAGCGGCGTAGCAGCACTGCCCGCAGCATTATTGGTAATCACCATACCGCTGGATCCTGCAGCAAGGTTGGCGCTGGCATCTTTACGGAAGCCAAACAGGTATTGCATCTTTCCGACATAACCATTGCTGATAAAGAAGTCATTTCCTTTTGCATTGTACGATGCCAGGTGCGTTGCTTTGACAGCACCGCCACGGAAAGAGAAACCATTGTTACTGGAATAGGTTACCTGTATATTGTCAATCGTACTGCCTGTACCTATAGAGCCCAACTGCAGGCCATAGGTTGCATAATGCAGCTGCATATAGGTAATACTGCCGGAATTATCCGAATTGGAATTGCCGCCGCTGGTTACAGAACACGTTCCATCCAGCACTATATCACCGGAGGTGCCGTTGTTGATACCTCGCCCGGCAATTGCGACCCCTTCCCATGCATCATATGCACGGTTTGCGATCAGCTTGGGAATGAAAATAACAGGGTTGGATACGGTGCCGTTAACGTTGAGCACGCCGCCTCTTTGCACAACAAGCGCACTCCCGGCCTGCGGATAGATCTTGGTGCCATCCTCAATCGTAAGGGTGACATTGTTAGGAACGGTCACACAGCCATCCAGCTCCCAGCAATGGTCGTTATCGAGTGTTCTTGTTGTGAGTGTCCCCGAAATAGTGGTGCAGTTGCAGGTTTGTGCGATTGCAGCGCCTGATGCCAGCGCCACGAATAATGATGACAAGATGATTTGTTTCATGATTATTGTTTTATGATGAAGAAAAACGATGGATAGCGAAATCTGCTTTTCACTACGGTGGATGAATGGAGTGCAGCAGGCTGCTAAGCGATGTCATATCGCTGCAGCTCGCCCGCATGTGGTTAACGGAGTATCGTATCATGATGGATGCCGGGACAGGGAAATAAGCTGCCCGCCTGCATCACAAAGGTTGAAGCAGAATGACCGTGCGAGGTTGCCCGGTCAGACATATTAGATTTGACTGTAAAGCCCTTTTAGTAGCGCATCGGCACCAACCCGGTTGTAATGGCATAGATGACCAGGCCTGCCCGCGTATTCATTCCCAGTTTATCGAACAGTGAATCCCTGTATCCTTGCACTGTCCTTAAGGCTACACCCATCTCTTTCGCGATTTCCTTTAAGGACAATTCTGTACAGCAATATGGAAGGAACTCCATCTCTTTCTCAGAGATGCGCGGCAGCGACGGTTCGTGCCTGCCTTTCAGCCGTGCATGGAAACGGCTCAGTTTCAGGTCAGGATGATACAGGTCACCTTCATACACGCTGATGAGTGCCTGCTTCAGGTCAAGGGGTTCGCTGTCTTTCAGCAGATATCCACGTGCACCTTTGCTGAATGCCTTAATAATGGTCTGCTCATTCTCATACATCGACAGTATCAATACCTTGATATCGGGAAACTTCTGCCGCAGGGCATCAAGTGTTTCAAAGCCATTCATCTTGGGCATATTGATATCAAGGACGCAGATGTCGGGCAGTTCATTCATTCTTCCCAACTGCTGTATCAGATCCTGTCCATTAACAGAGTTCAGCAGTATGTCAAATCCTCCAAATCCATTTATAAAAGTGGCGATTGCCTTTCTTACTATTTTGTGGTCTTCGGTGATAGCGATCTTGATAACTTTCTTTTGGTCCATATTCTTCTTAGTTTATACTTCCGGCAGATGCATCTGTAAACGGAGCGTGCATCCGGCTCCTTTTTCTGATTCAATGGTAAGGGTGCCTCCCAGTATCTTGGCACGTTCGTGCATATTTACCATCCCTATTCCGCCCGTATCCCGGGCGTCGTGATCCGCTGTGATACCAACACCATTGTCCCGGACACTGATCGCCAGCTGATCTCCTGCATAGGTTATGGCTATCTCGACCATCGAGGCACATGCATGCTTAATGACATTGCTCAATGCTTCCTGGATAATACGGAATACCAGCAGTTCCTGTTCGCCTTCCAAAGGCAGGTCTTCTTCTTCACATACCAGTTTTGTCTGCACCTGGCTGTGCGCATGGATATTGGCCAGTTCCTTACGAATGGCATTAATAATACCCATCTTATTAATGCCGCTGCCGCTTAGCGTATGGCTCAGGTTCCTGAGGTTGTCAATTACATCCTTCACCATATCATTTGCTTCGTCTACTGTGGCGTCAGTTTCTTCACGAGAATAGGACTGCCGCGCATGGAACAGGCTCATACGAACGATTCCCAGTATCTGGTTCACATTATCATGTATCTCACTGGAAACGGTCTTTAGCGCGAGTTCCTCAACTTCCAGCCGGGACAGCAGCAATTGGTTCCTGTATTTATATTCGGTTTCACTACGCTCCAGCTGATACCTGCGTTGACGCTGCTTATGTATGATCAGGAATGTGGTCAGTATGAAGACGAACATAATGAACACCAAAGTGCCAAATATGATGAGGGGTATGTAGTATTTATCGTGCATGCCTATGTGTGTTTGAGTACAACGAAAAGATAAGGCCAAGCGCTGCATAGGTGATCAGGTTGACCGCCCATATAAACAGATACACCAAATGAAAAGCGGCATCTTCCAGCACCTCGTGAAACGCGAAACTGATAAATGTACTGCTCCAGTAAAACAACAACACAAGTGATACCCTGAAATCAGGATGCTTCAGTAAACTGACATGGCTGCTATCCACGTAAAAATGGTAGAATGTCATCAGGGCCATAGCTATCACACAGAATCCAACAAATAACAGGTAATTGGTATTGAACACGTGCAGCGGTTGCAGATAGATGGTATTACCTATAGCTGCCATCGTGCCAACGACCGCAACGGCAAATGCGATCTTATACTTTCTTATCACGGGGTTTGCATGATGATAATAGGCGCTGGTTAAGATCAGCAGTAAAGGCGAATAAATATGAAACACGATCATGTTGTTTCCGTATGTCCTGGCCAATATGTGCGCGATGATCTCTTCCGACAGCGTTAAACCCAGCAAGACCGAAAGGTATTTAAATGCAGTATCCAGCTTGCCGAACCGGACAAGACTGGATACAAACGCAAAGATTAATATGGCGATATAGATATAGAATCTGGCTGTTGAACCCATGCGCCAAATTTACTGCGATAGCAGGTCTCCTGACGCAGTTCCGAAGTCGGGGCATTCCCTTGGACATGGCTGACAGAAGTCTAAGGCATAAGAATTATTATAATAGATATAGTTCCCATTGGCACCGTAACCAATGAGTACCATCGTTAACGCGTTACTGTTGCTGTCCGGCCGTTGTCCAAAGTGTCCATCGTTGATATAGGATAACCTGTGCGCAAACAAGAATTTCATATGCCTGATTTTTCCCTGGCTCGAATCATTAAGATATTCACGCAGCAGGTCCGCGTCAAAGATGAGGGATTTGATCGCATCGTTATTGACGTCCGGATGAATACTCGTTAAATAGCTTTGTATCATTCTGTTCGCGCTGTCAATAAGAATTGGTTTACTGAAAGGACGGTCCGGCAGATCGTAGGTGTTGTTTGGTGATGCAGGATTGGAAGCCGTATGTTGTACAGAATCTTTGCAGCTTGTTATTGATATGGCTATTAGCAGCACACCATTCATAATCGTTCTTTTCATCGGTTTGGTTTTAACGGGTGGAGAATGGTGGCGAAAGTATCCTCGCCGAAAAGCCTGTGGCAGGTTCGAAAAGCCGTATCGTAATACGTTCGAACGAACGTATTACAGGTAGCAAATCCGGTTTACATTTAGCCAATTGAGGGAGGGGCTATGAGGTACCTATTGCATGAAAACAACGAACCGGTTAGCCTGCCGGGACAGATAGACAGTTCGGGGGTGTCCGGCAGAAAGACTGCTAACTACCAATTTCCGCAAGGAAGCTGGTCAATCGCAGAAACGCACATGACTGATTTTGTCATCAGTGTGCATCAGTTGGTACTGACGGCCGATTTGACTGTGCCCGCTACTGCCGATGAACCATTGGTTATACTCCACTATATGCTGGAAGGTGAAACTCAGGGAACCTCGGAAAGCTATTCTGCGCATCACCTGCATGAAGGACATGCACATCTCTTCTATATTCCGCCTGGCGAGACTTTTATGATACAGATGGCTTCCGGCAAATACAGGGCTGTTCATATCAAATTGAGCACCGGATTGCTAGCTGATCTTAGCAGGCATTTCAAAATGCTGGCAGAGATTACAGAAGCCATCCAGGCCAGATCTGTAAAAGGCCTCCAACTGCCCCCATGCCTGATTGACTTTCATAACCGGAGCATATTAGAAGAAGTACTCAATGCTGACACGGAAAAACCGGGGCTCGAACTGTTATTGCACGCCCGGTGCTATGAATTACTGCGCCTCTATTTGGAGACGACCGGTAAACAAGAGGAAGCAAATCCCGCTTATCTCAAGAAATTGCAACTGGTAAAAAACTATATACTCACACATCTGGACCAGGAGCTCGGCACCATGATGCTTTCCAGAAAGTTCGGATGGAGCTGTACGACGTTAAAGCGTCAGTTCCGATTGCATGAAGGTCTGACAATCCGGGATTTTATCTTGCAGCATAGAATGCTCGAAGGCATGCGGCTGATCGTACACACAAACATGTCGATCAGTGAGATTGGTATCCGGCTGGGCTACATGGAATTTTCGAGCTTTACGCGTGCGTTTACCCGCTATCATGGACAGCCACCCAGCCAATACAGGAAAGCAAGTGGTCCTTAGAGATAAATGAAGAATGTCCGGACGGACAACTACCGTACATCGGTATATCTAAACTTTACAATGCGGATCTTCCGCCGGCCGATATCCGAGTACTCTTTTGAATTTTTTACCACCCTCAGAAATTCTAAATAAAGGCTCATGACAGACAGAAAAATCCTACCGATCATCCACTATCTTAAATCCTTTGCACCACTGGACAAAAGGCAGGTTTCCCTTATCGCATCCCTGGCAAAGATCGTGTCCTACAGCAGGCATGACTGGCTGCTTACTGAAGGAGCCTATTGCGACGGCATGTATTTTCTGAATACGGGCATGGTGCGCACGGTATTTGGACAAGAGGATAAAGAGGTCACTGTATGGGTGACATTACCACATCACTTCCTTACCTCGACTTACAGCTACATAAAACGAAAGCCATCCATGATCGGTCTACAGGCCATCAGCAAAGCCGAACTCATATGGTTTGAACGGGAAGACATCCGGTACCTGTACCGCGAGATTCCCGTGCTGCGTGACATATCCCTTTCCATCATGAATGACTACTACATAGAATTGGAACGGCTTTATATATTCTGTCTGGCACAGTCAGCCAAACAGCGTTATGCTAACCTGTATACCCATTTTCCGGATCACTTTATGAAAGTGCCGCTAAAGTACCTGGCCTCTATGATTCACGTGAAGCCGGAAACATTATCCCGCATCCGCCGCATGCAGCAAGGCAAAGGATTTCCTTTGTCTAATCTGGATAAAGCAGCTGTTTTAAATATTATTAACAGAATCTGATTGACAAATGTCAACGTTCACCTCCATCTTGATTTAAGTCAATAGGCACAGCTCGCAGCCCGCCGTATTTTTGATGTAAACGAAAATGCCTATTGACGAGAATTACCTGATTACATTTTAAGCATATGGAGATGACAGAGAAAATGATGGGACAGCTGCAAAGACAGCTGCATGAATTAGAGAAGGAGCAACTAAATATTATGTGCTTCTCGAAAAGATCGCTGGTCCTGGCTAACCAGACGATGTCAGAACTGAAGGATTGGCTAAGAGAGCATCCCTTTCAGTCTAACGAAGAAGAGATTCGCTTCTTCAAGGAGATTAAACCCCGCTTTTCTGCGCTGGTCATTTACCATTCAGAAGTGCTCCGGGTAGAAACTTACCGTCCCCTGGGCAAAGACAAGATGGTAAAAAAATATCTGGTGCGGGAAATGGAGAGACTCAAGGAGCATGCAGAACAGCATAGGGACTTCTATCGCTATCACCTCACCGCAGAAACGTACCTCGATGATAAGTACTTTCTAAGGGACACAGATGGCAGACAACTGGATACACATATCCTGCATCCGGATTATGATCTGGAGTATTCGACTGTACATAGCCATTTGATGGCTACCATCATCGCACACACCCGGCTGCAGACCTACCTGGAGGAACAACTCGTCAGATTGACAACGGAGGAATGCAAACAATCTTTTATCCGGAAGCTCTCCGACCTGAAGCTCGTATGGACTGGCCCCAAAGCTGCACTGATTGAACTGATGTATGGCTTGCAGACATCAGGTGTATTTAACGAGGCAAAGGCAGATATTAAGCAGATTGCAGCTGTATTCGAATCTGTATTCAATATTGAGCTAGGTGATTACTATCGCACCTACCAGGCGATCCGGATCAGGAAGAAGAACCGTACCAGCTTTATCGATGGAATGCGCGACAATCTGGTTCAACGCATGGATGATGCGGATGACAGATCATTTATGCACTAATCGAAAAGGAGGCAGTCAGATGACTGCCTCCTTTTTCTATGATAGAATGTGTCACTGACGTTGCGGAAGATTGATTGGAATACCAACACGGACTCCGACACTTACATTACGCTTCATAAACTCTTCCTTCGATTCCTCGATCATTGTAGCAACGGGTGTCCGGCGTTTATCAGTAAGGTCTTCATGACGTATGTAGAATAAAAGCGAGAATATGCTTTTCTCTTTGTCCTTTTCCCTGCTGTTAACATTGAATACCAGTCCTGTTTCAAGACTGAACTGAGTCATATCTTCCGTCCTGCCTGCAATCTTAGGCAACTTGTAAAGATCACTGACATTCAGATTGGACGAAAAGTAGAAGCCTGGCACGAGGGTGTTCAAGGGTAACAAATAGTACTCCAGATTTACCTGACCCATTAAGGCAGTCTTGATGTCATCGTTATTATATGCGGTACCCGCTTTGACTTTGTCAGTAACCGATTGCCCTTGTGCAAAAAACGGAGTAGCCGTTTCGTAGTTGAAACTCGTCAATGTGGTCAGGTTATTGGCATAGCTCCCCGTTAGACCGAAGCGTATCAGGTGGGCTGTCTTTTTTGGAAATACAATGTAGTGATTCGCATACAAGCTTAGTCCCCCATAAAACTGGTAGTCCGGCTTAAAGTACAGGGAATCTTTCCCTTCATATTTTGTATAATATTGATTTACTTTTTCAGTTCTGGCAAAGGGTGCAACCGTATACCACCAATAGCTTTTTTTGGTCCATATATGCGATGCATTTGCGATCTTTTTGCTGATCAAAGCCTCATCTGCATCCTCTTCTGCTTTCTTGTATTTTTCATAGGCAAGGAACACCTTGTCATTATATTTTTTCATGTCAGTACTGCCGCCTGGAGCGTTTAGGTCAGGCATCTTTGCCAGTATCTGAGCTGTTGATTTGTCCTTGGTCAACCCGAATCCCGGACTTCCCTGAGATGTCTCTATAAAGTATATAAGGATCTCTTTCTGGGCATCTGTGAGCGACGCAGCGGCTAACGCCGGTGCAGCCTCCCAGTCTGTCAAGGGTGCCATATGATGATGGCGGAGAAAGGCAAGAACATTAAATGTATCACGGAGGGCCAAACGATTTTTGTCGGCAAGATCGTGTCGTGCATTAATCAGATCTGACATACTGCTTGCTGCCGGGCACACACCATACTTTCCACTGCTCCGCTCCGGAATGATGTAGAATGAGGGGCGTATTTCAAATGCGGTATTGAATTCACCATTTCCTTTCAGGAAACTGAAGTTGCGGTCTGTAACCCCGCCCTTGAATTCAAAGCCTATCAGCGAAATTGCTTTGTCCTTTTTGGGGCGAAATACCCCGGATATCGTCGCTTCAGGTTTTGAAACGTCTACTTTAATACCGCTGACAGGCGTGTGTTCTCCTACGATCGCATAGGTAATATCGTTCACGATCATCCGGTTGAAAATATCTTTTGGCAGAGGATCCTTTGATACGCAATCCTTTTCACCTTTTCTGGCAAATGCCAGCTGCCAGGTCATGACCAGCAGCATGGTTAATAACAAGTTGACTGATTTCATAATAGATGGTTTTTGATGAGGTTTGCCCCAATATACATGACTGTCTTCCCCCGCACAAGGGTATTTTTCCCCTCTCAGATATTCTTTACTGATAAATAATGAAACGGTCGGATTACCCGGAATCCTTGCCTGTCAAGCATTCTGAAATTATTTCCACCACCTGACATAGCAACTTGTCAAAAAGATTTTTGGATCGATGTCACATTTGTTCTCGAACAAAAAAACAAATCGACATGTTATCACAAATTTCCTGGACCTGGTTCCTGACGGCGATTGGAGTGGTGCTGATCCTCTACTACGGATTCATTGCACTGGTGTATTATCCCGGCGAATTACTGACGCTTCTGCTGGGCAAAAAAAACAAATTTCCTCCGGGCGTTGCCCTGCAGCCGGTGATCGAACGTACGCTGATGGGTGCTGCAAAAGCAGAACCCACAGCAGCATACCTCAGCAGGTATCAGCCACCGGTAGCCGGACCCGGCTATACAGCAAATGAAATCGTTGGTACACCCGGCTTTGACGAGGGCGAAGACAGTTCATTTTTTATGGTCGCCTCAGAAGATTCGGGCACACCGGTCATCGAGATCAGCAGAAAGGAAGAACTGTCACCGGAAGGCTTGCTGCTCGGTAATGTTTCCGATCTGATGGAGTCTGTGCAAACGCTCCTGCGCGTGATCGAAGATGGAGAAGGCAACAGTGACGATGTCCGGAACTTTTTCCCTTCCCTGCTGGCGCAGTATCCGTTGATCGCCGATAGCAAATACCGCTACTCCATCAACCAGTATATACACGATAACTGCAAGGCCATGCTCAATGATTCATTAAGCCTGGAAGAAGTCAATGGCCTCTGGAATTTTCCTTATCCCCAGCAGGCAGCCTGATAATAAATCACAAATACTAAAAACAGAACAACATGAAACGTAGAACAAACAGGATCATAGCGCTTGCGGTCACCCAAATGATGAGCATAGCAGCAATGGCTCAGGGTGCGGACGGTAACGCCGGGATCAACGAAGCAACCAACAAGGTGAAAAGCTATTTCGATACTGGTACCAACCTGATGTACGCTATCGGCGCGGTTGTCGGATTGGTTGGTGCGGTGAAAGTCTTTCAGAAATGGAACAGCGGCGATCACGACACGGGCAAGGTGGCTGCTGCATGGTTCGGCAGTTGCGTGTTCCTGGTCATTGTAGCCACAGTACTCAAATCATTCTTCGGTATCTAAAAGCACGCTATGCAAACTCCATTTATTATCAGGATCAATGACCTGCGCTATCTGCTGAATGACTCCAAAGACATGTTTCTTATCGAAGGTAAAAAAGCAGCAGCCT
This sequence comes from Sphingobacteriales bacterium, assembly GCA_004144175.1. Classification (GTDB taxonomy): domain Bacteria; phylum Bacteroidota; class Bacteroidia; order Chitinophagales; family Chitinophagaceae; genus Polluticoccus. The sequence goes on along the minus strand of SEFT01000002.1, from coordinate 260,141 downwards.
GCTCGCCGCAGCTATCGCTCGACCGGCTGCGGGTACAGCAGCAGGATTGGTTCATACTCTGGGACAACCAGACAAATGGTTGCTATGAGCTGACACCGGCGGCAACCGTATTGCCACTCTCGGTACAATGGGTAAGGATCCAGTTTGAAACGCAGGATACTGATCTCCAGGCACGACTGACATTGCTGATACTGCTGGCAGAGTCCGCCTCCGCCATCCGTTCACGCCTTGGTCCGGCATCCAGACCAGAACAGGCACTGACAAAAGCCGTCAGGCAATTCCTGTCTAAAAGCAACTAACTATGAACAGTGTATATCATATCAACAAGGGCATAAACAAACAGATCGAGTTCAAGGGCCTGAAGGCACAATACATTGCCTATCTCGGTATCGGACTGGTTGCTTTACTGCTGCTGTTCGCCACGCTGTACCTGCTGGGTGTGCACATGTATATCTGCCTGTTGCTTGTAGGCTCGCTGGGCAGTGTATTATTTGCACAGGTATCGCGCTACAGCAAAAAATATGGCCGCTATGGTCTTATGAAGAAGGTCGCACAGAAGCGGCTGCCTTCTGCAATCATTATTCGCACCAGGAAGGTGTTCACGCAATTAAATACAGATCATGAATAAAGCCACTGCTATAGAGCGCATCTTTCCGGTATACAAGGTGGAAAGAGATTGCTTGCTGTCCGCCGCAGGCGACATCACCATCGTATTCGAACTGGAACTGCCTGAACTTTTCTCGCTGTCCAATACAGAATATGAATCCATGCACCAGGCATGGGTCAAGGCGATCAAGGTATTGCCGAAGCAATCCGTATTCCACAAGCAGGACTGGTTCGTTGCTGACTGCCATACAGCGGCTTTCGATGCCCCGGATCTCAGCTTCCTGCATCGGAGCAGCGAGCGGTTTTTCAATGAACGGCCTTTTCTCAATCATCGCTGCTTCATTATGCTGACTAAAAAACCAGGCAACCGGCGTGCAGGATCGTCCATTGTTTCAGGTTTGTTTCGTCCGCACCTGGTGCCGGAGGAAAATCTGAATGAACAGCTTTTGCAGGAGTTTCTGGACGCAGGTGGCCAGTTTGCCCGTATCCTTTCAGACACCGGTTTCATGCAGCTGCGCAGGGTCGGCGCAGACCAGCTGACCGGCAGCGATGCGTATATCGGCTTGCTGGAACAGTACTGCTTCCTGCAGGCACAGGGATCGCAGGCCACCAATGATATATCCTTTACAGATGGGATTCGCATCGGTAACAACAGTTGTCAGCTCTATACCTTAAGTGATGTGGAAGACCTGCCGGCATTGTGCGGTTCGAGGATCAACTACGACCGCTTCTCAACGGATAAAACAAAATTCAGTGTCGGGTTTGCTTCACCGCTGGGACAGCTGCTGCCATGCAACCATATCTATAACCAATACATTTTTATCGACGACACGACCGCAACACTGAAGCGGCTGGAAAGTAAAAAGCTGCGGCTGCAATCGCTCTCCGCCTACTCACGTGAAAATGCCATCGCCAGAGATGCGACCAACGATTTCCTCAACGAAGCAATAGGTGAACAACGCATGCCGGTCAAAGCACATTTCAACGTGCTGGCCTGGACAGATGACAAGACAGAGTTTAAAGAGCTGAGAAATCTGGTAGCCTCTTCGATGGCACAAATGGATGCAACCGCCCGGCAGGAAACAGTAGGTGCCCCGCAGATATTCTGGGCAGGCCTGCCGGGCAACGAGGCAGACTTCCCGATGAATGACACCTTCGACACGTTTGCAGAACAGGCATCCTGCTTTCTGAATATGGAAAGTGCCTGCCGTTCATCTATTAGCCCTGTAGGCATTAGGTTAGGAGACCGGCTCACAGGCCGCCCGGTTCATGTGGATATATCTGATGAACCGATGAAGAAAGGGATCTGCACCAACAGGAATAAGTTCATACTCGGTCCTTCCGGAAGCGGCAAGTCATTTTTTACCAATCACATGGTAAGAAGCTACTACGAGCAGGGAACGCATATTGTACTGGTGGATGTCGGTCATAGCTACAAAGGATTGTGTAACCTGGTAAATGGCTACTATTTCACCTACGATGAGAAAAACCCCATCCGGTTCAATCCTTTTTACATCGCTGAAGGAGACATACTGGATACCGAGAAGAAAGAAAGTATCAAAACACTGTTACTGGCACTCTGGAAAAAAGACAACGAAGTGTTCAACCGGTCCGAATACGTTGCACTGTCAAACGCCCTGCAATTATACTACGAGGAGCTGCAAGCACAGCCGGAGCTTTTTCCCTGCTTTAATACCTTCTATGAATTTTTGCAGACCCGTTTTGTCGAACGTCTCCGTGCCGATAATGTCAAAGACAAGGACTTCGACATCAATAACTTTCTATACGTCCTCCGCCCTTACTACCGCGGTGGCGAATTTGACTACCTGCTGAATGCAACGGAAAACCTTGACCTCCTGCAGGAACGTTTCATCGTCTTTGAACTGGATAATATCAAGGACCATCCGATCCTGTTCCCGGTAGTGACCATCATCATAATGGAGGTGTTCATCTCAAAGATGCGCAAGCTCAAAGGCATCAGGAAAATGATCCTTATAGAAGAAGCATGGAAAGCGATCGCCAGAGAAGGGATGGCTGAATACATCAAGTACCTGTTCAAAACAGTCAGAAAGTTTTTCGGAGAGGCCATTGTGGTAACACAGGAGGTCGAAGATATTATCAGCTCGCCGGTAGTGAAACAGGCGATCATTAATAACAGCGATTGCAAGATACTGCTTGACCAGTCCAAATACCAGAACAAGTTTGATCAGATACAGGAATTGCTTGGGCTGACAGAAAAGGAAAAAGCGCTGATCCTTTCCATCAATAAGGCCAATGATCCGGCGCGCAGGTACAAAGAAGTATTTATATCGCTGGGCGGTGTGCGCTCACGTGTGTATGCTACCGAAGTGTCCATGGAAGAATATCTCGCCTACACGACAGAGGAATCGGAGAAGGTGCGCCTGATGGAATACATGCATCTGAACGGTGGAGACATGAGACGGGCAATAGCCGCCATGGCCAGGGATATAAGGGAATCGAACCGCTAAAACTGAAAACAGCTGATATGAAAAAAACGATAGCAATAGCACTGGTGACTTTTATAATGGTGATGTCCGTGCGTCCCCCCGCTGCTGCGCAAATACCGATCATCGACATCATCAAAGCTGCAGTGAAAAAGGTGATCAGGCAGATAGACCTGCGTGTACAGAAGCTGCAAAATAAAACCATAGCACTTCAGAATGCCCAGAAAGCACTGGAGAACACGCTGTCACGTACGAAGCTCAAAGAGATCTCCGACTGGTCGGAAAAACAAAGAAAGCTGTACGAAGACTATTATGATGAACTGAAGAAGGTCAAGGCACTGATCAGCGGGTACCAGTCCGTCTGTGATATCGTACGCCAGCAGGCAAGCATCGTTTCAGAATACCGGCAGTCATACCAGGTCTTCGCTGCTCAGGGAAACTTCACACAGGACGAGCTGCGCCAGATGCAGCGGATCTATCAGGGCATACTGGATGAAAGCGTTCGTAACCTCGATCAGCTGCTGGTCGTATCGTCAGCGGGTAAAACATCTATGTCGGATGGCGAACGGCTGGAACAGATCTCAACGGTCGCCGCCGCAATGCAACGCAACTATGACGACCTGCGCACGTTCAATAATCAGAACCGGCTGCTGAGTATACGCCGCGGAGCGGAGCGGCAGGATATCAACCGCACAAGGAAACTGTATCAATTATCAACTGACTAAAGCCAATAACATGATTTTGAAATTATGCATCTGGATCACTGCGATGGCATGTGTAGCAGGCACAGCCAGTGCCCAGTTTCTCGGTGGCTTCTTCAACCAGAAAGGTACACAGCGCAGGTACATGCTGCAGCAGATAGCCCTGTATCAGGTGTATCTGGGCTATGTAAAAAAGGGTTATGACATCTCTCAAAAAGGGCTGGGCCTATGGGGAGACATCCGGAAAGGTGACCTCAACCTGCATACGGACTACTTTAAAAGCCTTGACTCCGTAAACCCGTCTGTGCGGAATATCCCCGCGGCCAGGCATGCAGCAGCACTCCTGGGATCGAACCGCCAGTTACTACGCATGCAGCGGCTGGACCTCAAACCGGCAGATGCCTATGAGAACAGGACAAAACATGTGATGATGGAAGAGAATGAGGCTTTAGGTAAGGAACTGCAAACGCTGCTGTCTGATGGAGCATATAACATGACGGATGAAGTACGTATCACAAGGATAACCGGAATAGAGCGGGATGCATTTGCACTCAACCACGCTATACGCCAGCTGCTCTGGAATATAGAGCAGCTGACTACCGACAGGGAACGCCGGCAGCTGGAAATAAAACACCTGCAGCGCCAATATGAACAACCATAAAACGAACAGCTATGAAAAGATATATGCGTTTCTGCATAGGGATATGCCTTTGCTCCCTTTTATCACCCATGCAAGCTGGCGCGCAGGCAGACGAGATCGCGCAACTGGTACTGAACTATGAGAAGCTGGCACAGCTCAGGAAGATTCTGAAAAATATGTATGACGGTTATACCATACTGACCAAAGGCTACAATACAGTAAAGGGAATATCCGAGGGCAGCTTTAACCTGCATGATGCATTTCTTCAGGGACTGCTTCAGGTCAGTCCCGCCGTCCGTAACTACGTACGCGTGAAGGACATCATCCGGGATCAGGCTCATATCGTCCGGGAATACAAAGAGGCGCTCAGCAGGTTCCGGCAGGATCCGAATTTTCAGCAGCCGGAAATAGACTACATGGATAAAGTATACCGTAACCTCTTCCGTCAAAGCATGGAGAATCTCGACGCACTCGCCATGGTTGTCACCGCTTCAAAGTTGCGCATGTCGGATGGTGAACGGCTCGAACAGATCGACAGGATCGCCGACGATACCAGTGCCAAGCTGTCCTTCCTGCGGAGATTCAATGCGCAGGCGCTGCTGCTGCAACATCAGCGGGGGCAGCAGCTGAGACAGATCAACACAGAAAAACAACTTTACGGCTTAAAAAAATGATCGCATGAAACAATTAATTCTTTTGATTTTGCTGCTGCTGACAGTATATCCGCTTACTGCATCTGCCCAGGGGGTCGGTGGGGACCTGCACAGTTTTCAGGCGGTGCTGGATCAGCTTTATAATGAAATGATCCCTATGTGCGGGCAGCTGACGGGAGTGGCCAGAGGAATAGCGGGGTTCGCGGCTACCTGGTATATCGCTGTAAGGGTATGGCGTCATATCGCCTCGGCAGAGCCGGTAGATTTATATCCGCTGCTGCGCCCGTTTGCGATTGGCCTTGCTATCCTGATGTTCCCTTCTGTGATAGGCGTCATCAACAGCATACTGCAGCCTACGGTAACTGCAACTTCAGGCATGGTACAAAACGAGAATAAGGCGATCGATGCACTGCTGAAAGAAAAGGAACGCGCCCTGAAAAATTCAGATACCTGGAACATGTACGTTGGTGAATCCGGTGAGGGTGACCGCGAAAGCTGGTACCGCTACACACATCCCGGTGAGTCAGCAGCTTCCGATGAAGGCATGCTTGAAAGTATAGGCAATGACATCCGCTTTGCCATGGCGAAAGCATCCTATAACTTCCGCGGCTCCATTAAGCAATGGATGAGCGAGGTACTTCAGGTGCTGTTTGAAGCTGCCGCCTTATGCATCAATACGATCAGGACGTTCTATCTCATCGTGCTCGCCATCCTCGGGCCGCTGGTATTCGGACTGGCTGTGTTTGACGGATTTCAGCACACGATCGCAGCCTGGCTGGCAAGGTATGTCAATGTGTTTCTTTGGCTTCCGGTAGCCAACATATTCGGAAGCATCATCGGCAAGATTCAGGAGAACATGCTAAAAATGGACATTGAGCAGGTGAACAGCAGCGGTGATACTTTCTTCAACAGCACGGATACAGCCTATCTCATTTTCATGATCATCGGCATTATTGGCTACTTCACCGTACCGAGCGTGGCTAACTACATCATGCACGCCGGTGGTGGCAACGCGCTGCTCGGCAAAGCTACCAATATGGCTGGAGGTGCAGCAGGCATGGCAACCGGCCAGGCGGGCCAGACAGCAAATTCGCTTGGCAACTTCGGTCACTACGTAGACGAAGGGAAGCAAGGCAGGTCCGGCAAAGGGATAAGCGGAGCGATCGGCAACAGCATCGGACACGGAGCAGGCTATTTAAAGGACAAACTGTCCGGAAAATCATAACAATAAAATACAAGGATATGTTTCAGCAAATGAAAAATATAGATACCGCATTCAGGCAGATCCGTACGTTTTGCATTATTGCAATGGTAGCAAGTGCACTGCTGTCCACCATAGCTTTATTCAAAAGCTACCAGTTCGCAGACCGCACCCAGCAACGCATATATGTCCTGGCAAATGGCAAAGCGCTGGAGGCTGTGAGTGCCAGCCGTAAAGACAATATCGCAGTCGAAGCAAGAGACCACATCAGCACTTTCCATCGCTACTTCTTCACTCTGGATCCCGACGATAAGATGATACGCTTCAATACCAATAAGGCCCTGAACCTTGCGGACCACTCCGCCAAGCGGCAGTATGATAACCTCAGGGAGAACGGGTACTACTCCGGACTGATATCGGGCAATGTCAGCCAGGAAGTGACGGACGACAGTATCGTTGTTGACATTAACGATTATCCCTATCGCTTCACCTATTATGGAAAGCAGAAGGTCATCCGGGCAACATCTGTAGTGACCCGTACCCTGGTAACAAATGGGCTGATGAGAAATGTCGCACGCTCGGATAACAATCCACACGGCTTTCTTATCGAAAAGTGGACAACGCTGGACAATCACGACATCAACATTCAAAACCGGTAGCCATGGCAAGCAATGATAAACAAATACAATTTCGGAAGCTCTGGAAATCCCTCCAGTTCAGAAGGCTACTCCTGTTGATGGGATGCTGTCTATCATTGACATTGTTCCGCACCGTCATGGTGAACCAGGAACCTGTTGTCGCCCGGTATAAATGGGGCAACATTCAACTGCTGAACATACACCAGAAGACTCAGGAACGTTTTAGCAGACCCCCGCCATCGCTCACTGCATTTAAAAGGTTACTGGATAGCCTTGACACACTACCTGACTCAAACGCTGCTAAAAACACACTGCTGGATGGCCGCGAAGGACTGGTAGACAGTTTCCGTTCCGTGTGGGCACTTTATAATAACTATTAAAAACAAACCAGATGAAACAACTCACTGTAAAAGAAAAAAGAGGCCGGATTGTGATGGTTGCCATACCGCTGCTGATGCTGCCGTTTCTATGCCTGCTTTTCTGGGCATTGGGCGGCGGCCCGGATGCAAGCGCGCAGCCGAATGAGATGAATACAGGGCTGAACACGGCATTGCCCGAACCCAAAGCAGATCTTACCGCCGGTGATGATAAGATGACTGTCTACCAAAGCGCAGCCACTGATTCCTTGCAGCTGGAAGAAAAAATGCGCAATGATCCATACTACCAGCGACTCGTCGCTGAAGGATGGCAGGATACAGCAACCCCTTCATACCTGGCCGATCCCGATATAGAAGAGGTAAACAGCAAAATGGCCGTTTTATCTCAGGCATTGCAGCCGCAATCATCTAACGGTGCGCCCCCGCCGGACATCTCATCTGGCTACGGCCTTGCCGCAATGCAGCCAGATCCGGAAATGGAGCAACTGGATGCGATGCTGGATAAGATCCTGGACATTCAGGATCCGCAGCGTGCAAAGGAGAAATTGCGGACGCAATCAATCAAAAACAAAAAGCAGGTATATACCATCGCCCCCAAAGGGGCGCCGGATCTCTTGTCCGGGCTTTCCGCAGGAAAAAACAAGACGCGAAATCCCCAAAAAGCCATGGCTGTTAGAGCTCAGGGCGGGCAGTTCTTTGAATGGTCGGGAACGGATGCTTTGGAAGAACCCGATGGCCCCGCTGTCGCCGCCATCATCTCCCAGACCACCACTGTTGTTACAGGATCAACGATCAAACTCCGGACAGAGGACGATATCATGATACGCGGCGTCTCGATACCCAAAGGTACGTTCATATTCGGCACCTGTGCCCTTAGCGGCGACCGGTTGCAGATAGCTGTACAGTCGATCCGCCATAAGAACAGCCTGCTTCCTGTCAGCCTCACCACCTATGACATGGATGGCATTGCCGGCATCTACATGCCGGGAGCCATCAGCCGTGATGTAGCGAAAAACACCGCACAGGATGCAGTGCAGGGCATTGACTACTACGGCGTCGAAAATTCGCTCACAGCACAGGCGGCAGGCGTAGGTATCCAGGCTGCCAAAAGTTTGCTGACAAAGAAGGCACGCCTCGTAAAGGTATCGGTAAGGGCCGGTTATAAAGTGTTACTGAAAGACGAAAATGTTAACTCAAACTGATAATAATGATGAAGACGAAAATGAAAATGACATGCCTGCTGGCCAGTTTTGCGACCGCGATCTGCTGCTTCGGAAAGACAGCGGCGCAGACATATTCGCGGGTGCATACCGCGGAGCTGTCATCCAGGCAGCTGGAGGTAACGAGCTACAAGACGACGAGCCTGATATTCCCGGCTGCCATAACCAATGTAGACCGGGGCAGTGACGATATCATTATACAGAAAGCTGCAGCTGTTGAAAATGTGCTCAGGGTAAAGGCCGCATCAGATGGTTTCGATGAAACGAATCTCTCGGTTATAACCTCAGATGGACGATTCTATCACTTCAACGTCCGCTATAACGCAAGGCCCGCTGTGCTGGCTTTTCAAGTGGATGCAGAAAAAGCGCACTCAGTTAAAACACCTTTGTCAGCTCCAGCTCCGGTGTCACTATCCGCAGCATCGACCAATGAAACTTATCTGAGACAACTGGCAGCGCAGGCTTCCATCGAACGGAGAAACATTCGTAATGAAGCAGACAACCGGTACGAAACAGGTTTGAAACTTACGGGCCTGTATCTGTACCGTGACTGGTTTCTTTACAAACTCATCGTCTCCAACACGTCAGCAGTTACCTATAATATCCAAGAGCTGGGTTTCCATATCAGCGATGCCAAAAAAGTGAAGCGGACAGCAACGCAGGAAATACAGCTGGAACCTGTAATGGTTATCGGGAGCGAACAGCCAGTTGCGGGTAACAGCGAGCGCATGATTATTGCCATCCTGCCCAAACAGGTGATCGCAGGTGATAAGCGGCTGGTCATAACCCTGAATGAAAAAAACGGCGGACGGAACCTGAAATGCGGCATCCCCACAAAGACGTTGCTGAAAGCGCGCCCGATCCAAATCACAAAAGCTGTGGAAAGTCTTCCGAATGTAACGGCAAACAATAAATAAAATCAACTGATATGAATACGAAAAATCTCGAGTATCTCCAGGAGGGTTTGAAATACCTGGGCTTTGACGCTAAGCTGAACCTGGAACTGGCAAGGAATATCAAAGACCAGCCGCCTGCATTCGAATTGCATGCGGAGACAAAATACCAGCAGGACATAATGAACGCTACGCTGCATTTCAGAAAATCTGATAACAGCGATATGTACTTTTTCAATAAATACGATGCTACACTTACCAGTCCGGATGGTGCAAACAAAAACCAGACTTTTTATATCAATAAAAATGCGGGCATTACAATGAAAGAAGGCTATAACCTGCTGTCAGGACGAGCCGTGAATAAAGATCTGGTGAATAAGGCGGGAGAACGGTATAATGCATGGGTGCAGCTGGACATGGACAGTAAAGACAAACACAACAACCATCCTGTAAAGCAATTCACGGCGAACTACGGCTATGACCTGGAAATGGCGGTCAGCAAACATCCTGTGAAAGAGCTGGGAGACGCGGAGCAAAAAAGCAAAATGATGCGTTCACTGCAGAAAGGCAATATTCAATCCGTGACCTTCCTCAAAGATGGCAAAGAAGAACGGATGTTCCTGGAAGCAAACCCGCGTTTCAAATCGGTGAACCTGTATGATGCCCATATGAAGAAAGTGTACCAGGAAAACGTCTCCGAAAAGAACACTGCAAATCAGCGGCAGACAAAGACAGAACAAAAAGGGCAAGTACAAAAGCAGCGCCCGGAACAGGAAGAAGCTAAAAAGCCGAGGCAACGCAAAGGTCAGCGCATGTAGCTATAAAAGGGGTGCATCATGCATCCCTTTTTTGCACCAGTGATTCAATGGCTGCCTTCAGAATAACCGGGTCGCCACCCTTAACAAAAAATGCAGCGGCGCCGGCGGCCATAGCCCGCTGTGCTGTTTCGGCAGCGTCATCGATCGATAGGGCAACGGGAATGATTGCTGGCCAGCGGTTCCGGATAGCCTCGATACACGCGACACCGTCCATGACCGGCATGTGAATATCCAGGAGACAGGCATGAGGCAACGCAACCGCGTATTCCAGCTGCGCTATTAATTGCGCCCCGTTTCCAGCCTGAAAGAGAATTTCAAAACCCTGCCTTTCCAGGTGGGCAACGACCGCGCGCCGGAACTGCATGTGATCATCTGCAACCGCCAGCCTGATTTTGTCCTGCATCATAGTTTACATGTTGATGACCCGGCAAAAAAAGAGGCGCAGGTCTCCACCTACCGCCTTAGAGGCACTGGTAATGCCCGGGAACGGATAAGCGAGCGCCCACGCCTTTTGGCGTGAGCGTCGGCATATCACAGTCTCGTTCCCATTTAAAAATTACCAGTTTTCTAAGGCGAGACTTGAAAGCAAACGCTTCAAGTATTTTTAACGGATCAAAGGTAAGCAGTTCATCCCGAATCTTACAGCGCCAATATATTCACAGCTTTTTTTGGTAAAAAGAAAAAACAGGTGTCTATTGCGGTGAGTTTATGGAACACTATTTTAACCTCCCTGTCGTATTGGAAGGTCAGGAGATGGAACTTTCAGCCCGGCTGCAGACTTTCGGATACACGTTCAGATATTACATTATCGTCGATAAACAGGAGGTGGTCTTTGAGCGTGACGGCGAAATGAAGTTTCGTGCACTTTCAAAAGGGATTGCAAACATGGATGCGATCCCGGTCCCGATGTTGCAAGCCATCGCCGACAGTCTTGAGGCAATCGCTAAATAAAAAGGCAGCACCTGTAAAGATGCCGCCTGTAAACCTGCGCTGCCCAATCCCTAACGTTTGCTGATGATACTGCTGCTGAGCACAGTGCCGTGCATATTGCGTATCACTGTTATGTAATTGGATGACGGAAGGCCTTCCAGAGATATAGAACGCTGCGCACGCGCATCCCTGACAATCTTCCCTGCCATATCATACAGGTAGATATCTACAGCAGTATCTGTATCTATATGAAGTATGTCATTCGCAGGATTCGGGTACACCCTGATGCTTTCGCCTGTCAACGCCGGAGTACCTTGCACACCCATTACCGGAAGATTGCCGTGATACCATAAACCGCCTTCCTCCAGACCTGCAAACAATTTGCCGTTTATATATTCAAGGCTCCAGATATCACGCAGCGGAAAGATATCCATAACACGGGCAACCAAAATATGTATATTGTTTTATGGACAGCAATGAGTACCTGGGAGTCGTAAAATGGTTTGATCATTCGAAGGGATTCGGCAAGATCGGCCATCCTGGCCTTGGCGAAATTTTCTTTCACGGCACCGACTTTTCCGGTGATAGTGCCCTGTTGATACAGGGCTATGTATGCTGCTTCCGCAACCGGCTGAACAATCGCGGAAACCGCGCGTCAACAGTACGGGGCGTCGTACAGGAGGATTTTGATGATGTAATGGCAACGATCGAAGGCGATCAACTGGTAGAGGTCGAAGTAGCTGCTGCCGGCAGGAGTTACCGAAAAACATACAAGAGCTACAGCATCATCGTACGCGCATTGAACGAGATCTTCAGGGAGCAAAAGCCGACAGCTACCTACTCATTGCTTACAGAATATTTTGACAGGGTTGCTGCCGGCTCAACTTTGGAACGTTTGAAGAAGCACTTTGTGCTGACCTGCATCCTTTTCGAGAATCGTATATTGACACTGGATGGTTTTCTGTTAGAGCAATACAATGAGGTAGCCGATACCACTTTGGGAAATGAGCATCACGACATGCAAATTTCACATCGCCCCAAAACTCAAAGCAGGTATTTTCTGGAATGTCTGATCGGCCACTACCTGGATCACACGCCTCCGGACATCCTATTGCCGCTATGGCTTTCCAAAGTATATGTCCGTCCAAAAGGTGATGATGGCTGGTCCAGACGCACAGTAGCCGGTATAGATCCCCCGCTGCCTGAAGACTTTATACGGACGCATTACAAAAAGATTACGCCAGAGCACTTATACCGCCTCCGGAATCAGCATGATGACGATCTCATGTGCGATGTATTGATGATGCAGCTGCGCGATACCGAAACGCTGGATAACAATGGATTCAATACCTATATCAAGGCAGTGGAGCTGCTGCCCGAAGAAAAAAGGACCGACATAAAACGGCAGCTGTCCGTGATACTCGGAAGATCATTGGCTGCGCAATCACACCTGTCTGACTATAATGGCAGGAACAACTTTAATGCGCTGATGTCTTTCATAGATATCGAGCGGTCCATTCTGGATCGTGACATGGCGCTGGACATACTGCACGCTGGTATCCCAGCAGATCAGCGATTGAAATTATGGCAGGAGACGAAATACGATATGGATCCCGCTTTTCTCAGGTCACGCATAGACCAGTTGAGCATCGCAGCGCTTTATTCTGTACCGGAGGATATTGTCAGGGACTTCTACGTTCAAAGCGTGACGGAGATGCGCGCCAGTCCAACGGCGGGAACCTTCGCCAGGCTGGTGTTCTGGACGCTCGATGCTCCCGTTAAGGCGCTGGATGTCTTCTTCGCCGCGCTGAGTCCGGCGCAGCAGGCAGCTATGTGGTTTTGCCTGCCCAGGGATGATTTCTTTTCCCGGGGCGGCGGACGTCTCGAGTACGAGGATGAAGATCTGCCTGTTTCTAAAGCAGAAGTTACCGGTCTGATCACCGGCGGCCAGCTAGCCAATACATTTCTGAAAGCCGTCGGCTATATCCAATGGGTAAAAGCTAACTATACATATATTGGGGAAAGCAGGACACATACTTTTCAGGAGCATGATATTGCCTTTCTGAAATGGTTCGAAACATATCAAGCGCCGGAAATAGACTATTCGGCGGCATTGCAGACGGTACTCCGGCTCTGCAGTGGAGCAGATATACCGGTTGTATTCAAAGCGCTGTTCCCTAAGTGTTTTGATCTGACACAAGTGAGCCTTCCACAGATCCTGGAGATCATGAAGCGAATGCCGGTAAGCAAAACGCAGCGGGTCGAAATGCTGGAACATATACAACCTTTCTGTACCGATGCGGAGCGCGCAAAGCTTTGGATCGCCGGGGATATTGACAGTGTAACCGAGCATTTATGGACGGAGCAGATAGGGCTCTTGTCTGAAGATGAGCAAATAAACTGGCTCAGGAGGACCTGTGCATGGGTAAGCAGCGGAAGACTCAGCACGGCAATTCTATTGGAAAAGATCCGGCAGGTATCGAAGCTGGATTTAGGTATGAACATGCTGTTGGCATGCAGGATCTTGCTCGACTTGCATGACAAGCAGTTGCCTCCCGGGGAACAGCTGCTTTCCGGTATTGCCATGCGGTTTGCAGATGAGTCAGTAGATACCATAATACGCTTCGACAAGATATTTGAACGCTGCGAGGGTCGCCATACCCTGCGGGTTACAAAGGCAGACCAGCCTTGGAAAATAAAGATCAGGGACCGGCTTTTCCCTGTGGAATATGATACGGTGCGCATCGCCGGGCATTCTTTTACACTCGACAAGATATCGTCAACAGTGCAGATCGACGGTATCCGCCACGGATACAAGTTTGAAAAACAACCGTATGATGATGCAAGGCAGGAGATTCCGAAGGGCGTTTCTTTCTGTGACGCAGTACGTTCGAAGTACGAAGAAGAAACCAAACGGACTTTCTATTGGTGCTGCAACAGAAAGTGTTACCAGCCATGCCAGACCGACCACATAGAACCGGAATGGCCGTTGTACTCCTTAAGGGATTTTATCAGGATACTGCAGCTCCCGTTTTCCGAAGATGAGAACTATCGCTTTATAAGCGTGGTAAACCGGGCAAACAGGCTTCTTACAAAGCTGCAATGCCACTCATGCAAACGGTTGCTTCGCGATGCTGAAACATCGGAATTCGCCTTCTACCGGGTCAATACGTTTCACTGCACGAATAATGAATGCGGGGCTTTCCACGGTCGCGTTTACCTTATCCATTGCATGAACTGGCGCTGCAATAATATCGTTGACGACAGGATTTCGAAAGCGTGCCCTAACGGCTGGGTGATCTGCGACCAGTGCTCTACTTGCTGCTCCCATGAAAAATTGGAGCAGCGGCTGGCAAACCTCAAATTAAACGGGGTATTCGATCCTTCCAAGGCCAGGCATTCAAAACTGCAGATGCTGGTGGAGAACAAGTTGGGACACAAAGAACGAAATGAAGTGTTCGACTTCCATACCGGTGATCCGCTAGAACAGGATAGCTCCTAGAATGATCCCTGCAATAATAGCTAACACGACCAGTATCCAGTTTGTACCCCTGTTATGCTGGTTCCTGAGCTGTTCAATATATTGTTGATTGAGGTGTTCCGTCCTATTGCGTGGAATAGATATGTAAAGATTTGTTTCACGAATAAAGTCCTCCTTTCCTGTGTAGCTGATTGCCGGACTCTTCCCGGTCTCAAAAGACACCGGATACTTTGCTAATCATCTTCGCCCTTATTCTGATTTACCCTCGACAGCTCTTTCAGGAAGACGTAGTCAACAAGTTGGTTCTCACCTGCGGTTTCCCATTTGTCGAAGAACCTCAGGTAGTCTTCTTTTACGCGTGCATCAACTAAAGTATGATTGGCAACAAAATCTCGCAACGCGTTAGCATTGTCGAAAAACTCCAGTATTTGCGGTTCCACCATCACTCGCCGTTTATCCCGAATGTCAAAATGAATGGAATATCTCAGAAAATGTATCGGGTCATGTTGCACTATTGTTTCTTTGGCTACCGGAATGATATCAGGTTCAAAATGCCATTTATCACCCTCATAGTAATACCTTATGCCAAAAAGGATCCACATGGCATCGTCTGTAAGTCCAAGCCTGGACACGTGGCCCTGAAAGTATTCCACCTGCTGGGCAGTCATCTCCGTTTTAGACAATGGCAACTCTCTGCTGGTCCTTTTGGCATCGAACAGGAACTCATTCTCAAATAGAAATGGTGGTTCAGCTGCTTTAAGTAAATGCTCCAGAAAAGACTTGTACGCCGAACTGCTACCATCGTAGAATTTTTTACTTAGCTCCAAAGCCGTATCCCATAACCTGTTGATCAACGCGGATTGATCGAAGGAAATAACACCAAATTCCGCTACATACTTCGGCCCGATGTAAAACAGGCTCTGGATTTGCAGTTCAAAATCCTGTCTGTTGGTTGGGTTTTCCTGGAATATCCGGTCAGTCAGCTGTTTGGTGAGCCCGTCCTTAGTGAGTTGATCAATGTGTTTCTTCATGCCCTGTATACCTTCTCTCCAATGGCTCTTGAAGGAATGTTCAGACATATCTTTCGCGGCGATCCTGAAACGGAAGTACCGCTCGAAATACATCGGGTATATGATCGAGTGCTTCGATTTCTTTTGCAGGCTGTAGTCATTAAAGAGATTTCTCAACAGTGACCTTATCAGCACACGCTGCCCCTTGATGTATTTCCCAAGTGCCTGCTCTATTGCGAGTTGCTTTTCTCCATCCTGCTCAATTTCGATCAGTTCATAATACTGGTCGTGCCTGGATGACGCAGGTGTCAGGGACAGCCATTCCGACCTTTCATCATATAACAGGTCATACACCTCTACAAACCGGAACTTGAGCAATTCCAGTATGAACAGATTGGGGAACAGGGTTTCATCCTTCATTGGGCCATAGATCAGTTTAAACCCATTCATGAACTTGATCACATCCCTGGAATTGCGGAATGCACGCCTGAACGAGAGATCGAATTCAAGCTTGAATCCATGTTCTATTATATCCTTTTGCAACGAGATGTAATGTTCCGCAGTGATAACCGGCTGAAGCCCTTGTTCCAATATATGAAGCAGGTCGTGCTCCTCTCGTTTAGGCAAGGGAATCTCCAGTTGGATGATCTTGTCCAGAAAGCTATCCGATACTTCTGCGTTCATAGACTTGATCGCTTCCTGTACAAAACGGTGCTCGTAAGCGACCAGGTAGATGATATTGGCAAAATTGGCGGTATTCCGGATCAGCTTGAGGACCTCCATGATTTCCTCTTTGTACAGACGGTCTACATCATCAATAATGACCACTAGTTTCTTATCCGACCTTTCCAGCAGTTGGTTGATCTGGTGGTAGGTGCCGTCATGCTTCTTTTCTGGGCTGGAGAACTTATAGAACTGCCGCATCAGCTGTTCTCCCTGCGAGTGTAATCTGCTTAACTTCCTGGAGTAAGTAGTGATCAGGCTACTGAGGTTCGGGCTTAGATAGTAGAGCTGATGCGCCAACTGGTCGAAAAAATCCCTGCTGATATTTTCTGACTTGTCGGTACTCCAGGGATTGAATTCCATAAGCTCCACATCTGCTTCGGGCAATCCCTTCCTGATCAGGTTGATAAATGAAGTCTTCCCGCTTCCGTAGGGTCCAACAATGCCAATAGCAAAAGACCGCTTGTTCTTTGTCGCAAGTATCATCTCGGCAACGCGAGCCGCAACAGCCCCACGCTTGAAACTATCGCCGCTTTCATCTCTAACAGGTTCTTCCTCAATAAAGCCTTTGTGAGCATCTGCGTCAATGGAGTTGCCTTCGCCTTTAGTAATCTGTCTCAGTGAAGGCAGCACCAAAGCAAATACAACGATGTCCCAGATATAGATCGCTGAGCTTCCGAAGAAGGGATAGAATGACCAGAAAGGGTTCCAGCGTTGTGTCAAATGTAACAACACAGCGATAGATGCGACCGCAAGGTTGAATAGCCGGGTGCCGGAATGCCACATCCACGACACCACTGCAATCAGAAACGCCAGCATCGCTATGGTAGCTGGCCCGGTGTTCTCAAAACCGGAGACAACAGGGCGCACGAAAAAGATACTCAGGAATTGAGCGATAGGGCCACGAAAGAAGATGCATATTGCGATCAGGGAAACGAGTATCGAAATATTCGCAGCTATTATTTTTTGCCTGGCGGTCAGTTTCATAACGATGATTAGGTTGGTCACAAGATAATTAGGATATACTCATTCCGAAAACAGCTATTACGGAAGGACGGCATTTCCACGGCTTTATTGAGAAACCTGCTTATAGCTCAGGGCACGCAGGCACGTCAACCCGGATTGCTGCAGATCATAAAGCGTGATAAACGGTAATCCAAGGTCTTTGATCAGATGGGGCGCCAACATCTCTTCTCTGGTAACAAACAGCGAGACAACTTCGTATCCCGATACATCAGTGCCATAATGGGCTCCTATCAGATCTTTATTGCTTTTCAGCCATGCATCGCGCCCCAGATGTTTGTCTATCCATCCTTTTTCCGAATCACTTCCCCTTAACTAGGACAGCTCTTCCACCATCTCCTTCACATTACGGCTTGGAGCCATAGCCTTACATTCCAGGCTGTACACAGACTTGGATGCCGCATCAATCACCAGGCAATCAATGTCGCCAATATCGCTATCATGCTGGAAAATACCACCTGGCCGGATCGTTACTTCGGACGCTACGATACATTCCGGCACATTCAACAGTTTGTAAACACTATCGACCAGTGAACCACCTCTTTGATTAGCAAGTTTACCCATTACTTTTGCCAACTGGCTACCTTCGGATACTTTCAGACGTCCGGACCTGAGTGTATCATAGATATAACGTTTGGTCATCATAATACCCCTGAATCCCCAGTAGAAAACTTCTGAACCATCGGGTTTTGTCAATACTACCATCGGACGTCGCAACAACGAGAGCCGGCGGTTGAAGCGCCAGGGTGAAATATCATAGTTATCACAGCCTTGCGGTTTTTGCGATACTTTCCCACGGTAGCGAAGCGCTAGCAGATCGACGGCCGTACCATATTCATCCGGTGTAAAGGGAGCAATCGCCACTTTGTTGATCGCATCCAGGAAGCCTTTGCTATCATGGAAACTGTAGTCATTATCCTGTGCGGCACCTACAGAAGAAACTGCATCAATAAATGCGCAAACGCGCGTGAAGGAGATACCGTGGTCAGCAGTAAAGGCATCATCTATATTCTTCGGCATAGAAGTCTTATCCATTTCTTCCCACTCCTCGAAATTATGTTTAAAGCTATTGCCGGCATCCTCTATGTCCTCCTTTGTTTTAGTCGCATAGTAAGGTGCAAATATCTCTGCAAACTCTTTCTTTTCGATGCCAATCCGTCCCGCGGCCAATACTGATAATTCTATGTCAAAGAAGGAATAGTTCAATTGGTCTCCCCGCATACCCCATGTAACGATCTCGTCCATAAGCGCAACGAGCTTATCGATCGCTGTGACGCTCAGCGGCTCCTTGCCAGCTACTTGTTCAGCGGCTACGTGTTCGATCAGGCACCGCACTGCGATAGATGTGCGGGTGAGTTTTCCCTTTTGTTCCCTCAGATCGTCAATAAAGGCCTCGGACATTCTGTAACAGGCAAGCCTGGTAGGCGTAGTAACTACAATATCCTCCCGTTTCCGGTTCAGACTTTCGTTCATACCGATCAGCCGCTGAAGCAACAACTCACAGTCATAGCGGCTGATCTGTTTGGTGAGTTCCTCGAACAGCACCCCCACAATATCGTAAGCCAGCTTTTTCTTGTCCTTAAGTTGGGAGATGATCCCGACCGGCGGGCATTTAGGGCCGAGTAAGGGAACGATCTGATCGAGTACTTCAGAAGTATCATGTTCCTGGACATACCGGTGGTGACGGAGATGTCGCTCGTCCAGCAACACGTTATTGCCGGTATCGACAATGAATATCTTTTTCTTCACGCCCAAAGGCGCAATAACATCGACCATGCTGTTTATCTCTGCGGGTGCCGGTGCCGGTAAATGCTGCTCAGTCAGCAAAGCAGCAAAGCCGCGAAGTAGCTGCCTGACAAGTTCCCGTTCCCCCTCGTTATCGGACGTAGCAAGGAATGGCAGGATTGCGGCACCTACGGTCAGGTGATATCCCGACGGCTGAACCTTTACCTGAAAGGCTTGCTCTAAAGCCGGACGATCCGGTTTGTCGTTCCTTGGGTTCAAAAAGGCATCCTCGTCTTCAAAGTCATAAGTGATCGTCAGCGGCGAGTCATTAAGTTGCCCCAGGTAAGGTTGGAGTGCATCCGACGCCTGCCAAAGCCAATAGGCTATCGCATCAGTAAATAGAAAGACCATACTCCGTAGCGGCCTGGGCACCGGCTGCATAGCGGGCGTTACCCAGACAGGTTGCGACAATCCTTCGACGAGCAGATATAGTATTGCAGAAAGTGCCTCCCCACGGCTTGCGTAGATCGGTGAATAGGAATCCTTACGCTCGACAGTCACGTAGACGGGGCCCTCTTCAAGATGTCGCAATACGGCATGTTTGTCCATGCGCTGTTTTGCCTCCAACAGCATCTCATTCGATCCGTACCCCTCCTCCAGCCAGACATGCGTAAATGGCGCATCGTCAGAAAGGTGGAAAGAGTGTCCATGATCTGTATATAGCTTCAGGTAATCCAGGAAGCTGAAAACTACGCCGGGTGTCTCAGGCATTTTGGTATCTCGGGCAATCGCAAATTTCCACAGGTCAATGGCATTGACGCTGTTCAGCTGCGAAAGTATCTCAAGTTCCGGAACAGGTATGCTGAGCACGACCGTATCCTTGTGAGGCATGATGGGCACGTAAAAAGCGCGACCGACCGACGAGATCAGCATGATTTCCATGACCTGCTGGTCGGCCATCCCGGGTGCCGCTTTTATTTGCGTTATGATCTCCTCCTTCAACTGGTAAGCGTTCTCTGCATCAAAACGGGCAAAACCACTGGAATGATAACCTGAGGCATTGTCAAAGACATACAGGACCAATGCGATCTTGTCATCATCGATCCGGTAAGGACCCCAGTACATCGCTACCGGCGCACGCCGCTCCGGCTTCACGGGAACATCCAGTGGCACGAATCCCATCGATTGCAAATGGTCCTGCATCTGCAGCCAGGTTACGAGATGGTAAGCCCTGGACAGCGCCTGTGCTCCACGCCAGTTGTTCGCCATTGCCCAGAGCTGGTCAAGCAAGGCGTACGCAAGGTTAGCAGGCGAAATGATGATATAGTTCGACCCGTCAAAATAGATAGGCTTCAACAGTACCGGGTTCTCTTGACCGTACCGGCTGTCAAGATCGGGGTCTTGGAGGTCAATGACAAAAAGGGCAAGCGCAGCCTCTGAAATACCTTCGCTGGAAAGAAAATCAGCCATTTCTGCCCGCGAGAACGTAACAGCTGCGCGAAGGTCTGCCAGACGTGAAGATTCCGGGACGAAGATGGTATTGTCAGATGCTGCGCCTGGCATATACCGGTGATATCCGGCCCTTTCCGCTAACAGCTTTGAGATCCCAAGAACCAGCTTGCAGAGATGATTAGCATTGGTCACCAGTTCAACGGGCAGATCGGAGGTGCCGAACTGGAATATCGCGGTCATCATATTACCAAGGACATACACTCCGTTGCCCATGATACCGGGGAATACGATATGATCACCACCGTGGAAGACAATAAGGTCTGTAAACAGATTGGTGTCTGGATCCTCCTCCGGATCGGAAAGGTATTGCTTCGTAAAGAATTGTTCTATCTCGTTAACAGAGGGCAGGTTGCCGCTTTTACCGCTTTGCAGGAGTGTACGTGCACACAGCTTATCCAGTCGGACATTCTTTCCATGGTTCTCCGGCATGAGGTTAAGTGCGCCCCAGGTCTGAAGCAATGCCGAGCGGTCACAGGATTTCAAAATGTACGGAATAGAAACGCCATTGGAGCCTGGCATGCCGCAGCAACGCTTATACTTTTTGCCACTACCGCATTCACACGGGGAATTAAGACTTTGCTTCATGTCAGATGGAAATATGGATGATAGAACAGACGGATACAAAGATACCCACCTTTGAGGTATTCTTTGGGTGGTCATCATTTACTCGCTACCGGACTACAGTGGCGATGGCACCGTTCATCTGTTTAACACTATTCCGCTTCAGGAACGTAACGCGATACCTGCACATTCCTAAGGCGGCATACATGCCAGCCAGGAATCGCTTACATATTCACGGGTATGCAGATCACCGTGCTCCCTTCTTCACTTCGTTACGGCGTTCCCCCGTCGAACAGCATACAATGACACCGGATCATAGTTCATGCGGGACTTTTTCTTCAAGAGCAGACACTCATCCAGCTACTCGATAGCAAAGATATTGTCCCGCTCTGCAAAAGAAAAGGTCTGCACCCCGCCTGCCGGACGGGGCTGGCCACGGGTTTGCAGAAATAATCTCCACTACCGTTGACAGATCGGTGTCCTTCGGACGACGCTTTGCGGCAGTCGTATTTTTTCTGCAAAACCTTGTCTTTTTCTCCGCGGTCCTAATGGCTGGTCGCTATCAGTATATGAACGAGGTGGTGTGCGGGGTTCGCCATAGCAGCTACAACGGGAGAGAAACATTTTGATAACGACTAAATACAAAAGCAATGGAAATCACAGGAAGAGTAACCGCAGACGCAAAGGTGAACACTTTGCAGGATGAAAGGCAGGTAGTCAACTTTACCATCGCCATTAATGACTACTACAAACCGAAAGGCAGCACTGAGGGTAAGCAGCTAACCACATTTATCAATTGCTCGTACTGGATAAGTGCAAAGCTGGCGGAACGGCTGACCAAAGGTGTATTAGTGCAGTTATACGGGCGCATTGGCGTACAGGCTTACAACAACATGGATGGTAACGCAAGGGCTTCGCTCACGTTTCACTGCAACACCATCAAAATACTGGCTACACCCAAAGGAGGAAATACGGAACAGCAAAGCAGCTACGCAACAGCCAACTACCAACAGCAAAACAATCCTAACCCTGAAACAGCAGACGACCTGCCATTCTAATCGAAACAATCTTTAAACAAGCAATCAATTTTCAATTATGGGACACAATATCAATTTCAACGAACAGACAGGACAGCACAGCTTTTTCAGCGTACAGCAAAAAGCATGGCATGGATTAGGACAGATAGTAGAAGGCTATCCCACAAGCAAAGAAGCATTGCAGCTGGCAGGGCTTGACTTCGAGGTGGTGAAGCTGCCGAACATTCACCGCATCTCAGATGGTACGGAAACGGTTTCTGATACTTCGTTCTTCACCTACCGCACGGACAACGGCGCAATACTTGGTGACCGCATCGGGGCAGATTATAAAATTGTACAGAACATAGACGCTTTCAGTTTCTTCGATGCGATTGTTGGCGGCGATGGCATCCAGTACGAAACCGCAGGCGCACTTGGCAAAGGGGAAAAGATATTTATCACTGCAAAGCTGCCCGACTATATCAAAGTGGGCAGCGATGACCTGATAGAAAAATACCTGTTCCTGACAACCTCACACGACGGCAGCGGAAGCATTACAGCCGCATTCACACCCGTACGCATCGTGTGTCAGAACACGCTGAACGCAGCACTCGGCAACAAGTCACATACCATCAAAATCAGGCACACGGCAGGCGCACAGGACCGATTGAAAGAAGCGCACAGGGTTATGAATATATCTAACCAGCTGGCGGGTGAACTGAACAGCATCTTCAATCACTGGGCAAAACTGCGTATCACAGACAAAGAAGTGATGAAGCTGATACAGCATGCAATGGCACCCAGCCCCGAAGTACTAAAGGGCATCAGGAAAGGCGAAGAACAATCCACCATCTTCAATAATATCTGCAATAATGCTTTCATGTACGCCATGAACAGCCCGACACAGCAGACCGAAACCACCAAAGGGACTTTGTTCGGTGCGTACAACGCTATCACGGGATATTTCCAGAATGTGAAGGAGTACAAAGACGGAGAAGCGAAGCTAAAGTCTATCATGTTTGGTACAGGACAGTTGCGCTCACAAGCTGCATTCCGTCAGTGCGAACTGTTTCAGAAACACGGCAGCGATATATTTCAGATGAACTAAAAACAATCAGGGCGGGACAATAAGCCCCCGCCCTGATAAAGTTGTGAATTGTAAGTAATGGAAAATTAAACAAAAACAGAAAGGATATGAAATCATTAGACGAATTAATGAACGTAGAGAAAGGAAGGCTGCTGCATCAGCTGTTCCCTTTAGAGATACCCGCATTCCTGCAATTCGTGGCACTCATGAGTCAAACCATTGAAGAAGAACAGCAGCGCATCAAATCCAAATGGGCTAACGGTTTTATCGACTTTGAATACTGGCTGTCACTATCAAGAGCGACAGCAAAAAAGCTGACACAGTATGGGAAACGCTTGAACACCAATAGCAGCCTGTTTGCTGACCAGCTGTTTGATGGTCACGCTGCATTGTATTTATCGCATTGCCTGATACAGTACACACAGCCGCGCAAACATGAGAATGAAAAATTTACACTCGCAGTACAGCTGCTCTTTACCTGAAACAGAAAACGGAATGTAAACTAAGTGTGAAGATGCATTCCGAATCGGGCGCATCTTTTCTTTGCCAGGCGCAGCAAGAAAAGAAGCAAAAGAAAGTGCTACGTGAAAACATTAACAGTAAGCAACGGTATCAGTTAAAAGGCCACCTCTATGAACTGATACATTAGAAAAGTCCACATTGCCCGTTTTGGAAACAATATGCAGGTCCGGAACACCATCATATTTGGCTATTAAAGTATTTAGCCCATCACAGCATGCGTTCGTCTTATTGAACACAGCAAATATTCCAAAAAGACAGTCGTTCCCCGCGCTGCGCTCGTATACCAATTTTTGAAGACGCTTTATCTTTTTTATATCCCGTTCAAATGATTTGATATCGCCCTCCTTTATGCCATCCTGAGACCTGCAAAATTTCAATTCGATAATGATAGCATTGCCGCCAATCTCGAAGTTCTTACTTGAGTATCGTTTAAATCCCTCGAACCTGTTATGGTCGATACTGAGTTCAATAGAGTGATAGATACTCAGAAAGCGTGTATCGATAATGGTTAGGTCTGGAATCAAAGACAGTTTTCCATGCTCATCAAAGAATTTTACTTCAGAGTGCAGCATGCTTCCGTTTACCCCGGGGTTGAAAGTTGGTGATTGTTCTGGAAGTATATTTTTAAGTCGAGCAAAAAGATTGCACTTAAGGTCGTCTTCGGTAAGAATCATGCCTTGATTAGAACGATAGTCGCTTTCCAGAATGTCAATTTCTCGTAGAATTGTATCAGCAAGTTGTTTTGTAATCATTTTTGTGATTTGCCTTTATCAATAAGAACTGCGGATTCTCACTCACTCTCGATTGAATAGGATTCCCGCCTAGCGTCCTTTAAGGCGCTTACTCTCAGATCTTCTTTCTTTCTTAATATTCATGTCGGCTTTGTTTTCTTTGATAGACTTTGAGATCTCCGATGGTGTTTTCTCTTTGGATTTTATTTCAACAGTCTTGCCGATTTTACTGTTTTGATAACTATGCATCTCACTGGATCTTTCACTCTTTTTTGACAACTTGCCAACGTTTGTGCTGTCTTTACTCCAATCTTGATGCTTGCCTCCATGTTTCTCGACAATTCTATTTATGTCGTTAATTTTCTTTCCTGTTCCTTTTCCGGCAATTGGCCTAACAAAATCGCCTACCTTCTTGTCAGATATTCTTTTTCCACTGTTATCTCGAGGGTAGTCCTTCTTATCCGCTTTGAGTAGCCCAATTTCTTCCTCTTTTTGGAGTTTTAACTTAAGCTTAGCCGCATCATTATCACTCTTTTTAAAAACTTCTTTTGCTGCCTGGACGTTTTTCTTCAGCTGCTTGCGCTCGTCATTGGTTTGTTCAAGTTTCTTTTTAGTTTCTTCGACCTTTCTTTCAGTCGCCTTTACATCTTTATTCTTGTGGTCATTGTTATTCTTGCCTTTTGTTTGCTTATCGGTTGTCATCGTTATAGTGGTTTTAGTCGGTGAATCGATTGATATTAATAAAAATGGGATGGTCAAGATTTTCCTCGAATACAATAGCTTCACCTCTTTTAAGATTCGTAACATATGTTCGTTGAGCTTCTGTCATATTCATGGCAGCTCCGAGATAGTCTCTATCCTCTTTTGAGGTTATCCGATGCATAATCTTCAAGTTGGTATTTTTTATTGCGTCTGCTACTAATTTGCTGGGTATCTGTTCGACAATTAATATCCCTTCCCCCTTTGCTCTAATCTCTGCCAACATATCAACAAATAGATTTACGGACTTGCTCTTACTGTCGTCCATATATTTTCCACCTTCATCACTGCCTGCACTACTTACACTCCCTGTTCCCAAAAGTCTATGGGCCTCCTCGATGATAGTGACGTGCGTTGGCCCCTTACTTTTTCTATACTCAAACAAATATGTTAGAATAAAAGCCATTATTAGTGCTTTCTCATCATTGTCAGCCAAGTCGTCCAATTCAATGATAGTTGACTCTGAAAATATCTTCGTTAAGTTGTCCTGGATCCTCTGTCTGTCTCCGTGCGCGTCTATCCACTTTTCAGGGCAGATTGCATAACCTAGAACAGAGCGAGTGAGGAAATTTATACGCCTTTTTAAATAGGCGCCGAATTCCGTTTTGTCGTCCTCTGTATAGCTATCATCATTCAACACATCATCAACCGATTGTGACAATGTTTGTACCGTCAAATTCCCTAACTTCTTGCTAATTGTCTTTGAGTTATCATAACGATATGAAGGCGCCTCGCTAGGGTCGAAAAGAACGGCTTCAGGCTTTCCACGGTAATACTTCCTATAGTGTTCTAAAAGCGCATCTTCGAGTATTAAAGGCATAATTCCCTGTATCGGAAACGCAGCACAAAAGCAACTCTTAATAAACGAAATATGCTGCATCACGGAAATTCCCTTAGCCGGAATTAGTGGATTAAATCGCAAAAAACTCTTATTAAGCGATCCATCCTCATTAAGTGGCTTTGTAAAATTATAACGATTTAACGGAGATTTCGAATCGTTAAAGTAGGGGTTTAATTTTTCAAAATACTCCGCTTTCGCAGGTTCAATAAGCAAAAAAGGTATGCCTTGCCTTTTGAGCTCCAATAGCACGTTAAGCGTTGTATTGGTTTTTCCCGAACCGGTAGTTCCTACGATCAAACCATGCTTTGTAAGGTCGTCAATTGGAATTTTATATTCAATCTGATTTTCACCCTTCTTTCCTGAACCGATTATTTTGCCCAATCTAATGAACCCCCCACGACCCGTATCCATTTGTTGGGGATTGGGCTGGTAGAAAGGTTTAATTGTCTTTGTTACCATACCAGGAAGTCCTTCGGGCAAGCTAATAGGTATTCTAAATGGCACACAACATTCGATGGTATTATATAAGTAAGGAAGCCTGGTGGTGAAGGACTCGATCCCGGGTGATGGATAATCCCGATCTTCCCAAAAATTGAAATAGTAATGATTGCAATATGACCAGTCGTGGTTTGCGATTGGACCTTCATCCGGCACTGAAAATGACTTGTAAATTACGTTGGAACTCAACGACGTATTGGAGAGTTGACCGCAAAAGATGTTGGCGATTGATTTTGCGCGCATGACATTCTTCGAAGCAACCTGCACTTTAAGCGAACATAGATGTTCAGCCATCTTGTATTTTGCAAGAGATGCGATATAGCTACTAATCTCCGACGTTTCATACTCGGTGTTTAATAGCCGTTCATAATATTGAGCAATCGTTTTTTCTATATTATATACTTCGCAAAGAGCTATTGAAAACCTGACTATGACCTGTTCATCACAATCCTGCAAGGCCTTGTAGAATTGGCTGAGGTCATTGAGTTTCGGTTCGATCGATTGTACACTTGGGACCTTTAGTAAGAGTTTCCCGACGTCATTCAGCTGAAGCTTTTCATGAGCGATTTTAGCAAATGAAGAAATCTTGCCGATATTCAAAAACTTTGGAGTCTTTACAATCTCAACTAGTTTCTTCTCTCCTAACAGCATTATTCTGTCTTTTTCCCCTTGATCATGTATTTCAGTCAATTCGAATTCGGCAGGTACAAGACTTACAAACTGCCTTTTATAATTCTCAATATCGAACCGTCTATCATTGAATTGAGACAACTTTAAAACTAGATAGGTAGAAATAATCCTTGTACTAGGATCGTTCTCAAGCCTAACTTCAAAAGCTCCCTTCAAATCTTTATCTATTCCTAGTATACTTGCAAATAAGCTCTCAACTAGTATTTTCTGTTTGATAACATAAGATATCAGAACCTCATAGGTATTGGCTGTCGCCGCTATCTTTGGAATTTCATCGATACGATACAATGTAAAATTGCTTTCGCAATAAACCAACTGCGGTGCTAAGTAGTCGCTATCTACTTCGCAATTCCATTGAAAGTAAGGAGTATTCTCAAAATGTGTTTTCTCAGCCATTTGCGTTGCTAATAGTGGATATAAGTTCACGCAAGGCATCTCTCATTTTCACCTCGCGAGTTTGCCTGTCCATTTCGCGCAATTTTTGGTATACATCAATCGGACGAATTCTTGGATAGTCCCTAAAAATGCTCTTTGACTGCAAATATTCGATTTTTGCATCGTCACTATCTGTAGGATTGAGCATTATATGCTCATGCGCGTCTATTAACTCCTTCGCGTAGCTATCTATGTACATCTGATTGGGAACTGATGGATTTACTGGAAGGGAATACGTGTGTTGTTTGGGGTCTGAGTTAGTAATTGTATAGACCAATCTCTGCTGAGCATCTTGAGAAAGCGCACCTTTCTCGACAGCAGCCTTAAGCACATCAATCTTTGCAAGTTCTACCGTTTGTGCATGTGCAATACTATTGTCCTCCTTTGCATAATTGCGAGCCCTTTCACGTTCCGCGTACGCATGATACTTCTTTTGCGTTTCTGACGCGAAGGCGTCTCGATCGAGGTGGTCATCAACTGTTACCTGGACATTAAAAGCATTATGAGTACCCAGTCTTTCGTTAAAACTCTTTGCGATTAGCGAACGTATTTCTTCAGCTATTTTGTCATAAATACTAGTGTCAAAAACATCGTTCAGCATTTTATTAACCTCTTTTTCCGTTTTACCTTCTGGTATGTCATAGCGCTGCAGAGCGATGATGTTCTGGTTAATAGATGAAAGTGACTTTAGGACAAGGTCCTCTGGAATTATGCCGTAGATTTCGTCTCGTTTGCTGTCTTCATCATTATTAAATACCTGCGTAAACCCATATTGCGATTCAGTCAGTAATACCGGAAATGCTGAGAAGTCAGGTGAAATGTTTAGAGTAATTACAAGTTGACTACCTTTGGATTTGGCACCAGCATACAAATGCAGTTTAGGGTTTCTGATAGAGAAATATGAGTAGTCAAATATCCTGCAAGTTGTGCCACTAATGATTTCTGTTTGGTTAAACCCAATCTTTTTATAGTGGTTGTCGTTTGTCAGCTTGATGTAAGCAATCTGATTATCCAACACTTTTATGGCAGCAGTTCCTTTGCTCATGTCAAAGTCCTCATACATGCGATTTTTCATTGTGCGGGTATCATTTATGTCAAGCTTTTTTATGTGCCACCATATTAGAAGTATTGGAAAGAAGACTATTAATAGCACAATTGAGAAACTCGGCACATCGGTATTTTGTTGCATAAATGCAAAGAATACTGATATCGCAAATAGGCCGGTTAATATCAACAGTGAAGCCTTTACTATATTGTATGTTGAACGCCATGGATCCTTAGTCTCACCGCTTTTTTCTACAGAGAAAGAAGTGACGTCCCGCTCATGTAGGAGCTTTACTGTCTCGTAAAATCTTAAAGAGACTTTGTTAGCTATTTCTTTAGAATAGTCGCTTCTCCATAATAGCACTAACCCTAAAGTTGTCAGGATGATATGTGTTGACAGTGCCCAACTTGAAAGCACACTTACTTTGTTAACTATCGTAGGTGCTGTTTCACTTTCGTCTGTAACCCAGTAGGCTATCGTTGAAAGAATAAGAACCCATCCAATAAAATAATGTGACGGCTTACTGCCTTCAGAAGCAGCTACTCTGCGATTTTGAACATTGCTCATCGTTTTCTGAGAATTTAAGATTTAGGGGTGCCGTCTGCTTCAAGTGCTTACCTGCTAGGCAGGGCTAGGAATTTTCCGGCGTTGAGTAAATTAGCCAATTTAGATAAGGTTTGCAATTACCCTTAAGTTTTTTAACCCTGTAGGTCATTACAATTCAGGTAGTTCTGTAGATATTTGCTTAATTAAAATGCATGGTTGTAAATACATGTATTTGTTGAGGTCGCTAAGATTCTAACAACCACCATGAAAGTTACCTATGGATGATAATGGTAAAGCCCCCTTGTAGGTAACAACTTGACTTACAGCTTCAGGAGCGATTGTGCAACATAATTTTGCTCTATTCTTTCTTGCTCTATCCTTTTCTTATCCTGTAACAGGAGTTCATAAAGATTTTGTTCAGTGTCGGTTAAATGGGGTAACTCTTTTCTTCTGCTAATATTTGTTACTGCAAACTGCCCAAACCGTTCGTACGTATTGTTGTCCATTAAGAAGGACGTAGCATGAGAATAGAAACTGCGTATCATGTTCAGCATTTCAAATCCTGCAGCATCCATATCGAACCAGCAATACAATTCACTTTGGGAAAACCAAGAGATATGTTTGCTCACCCTACTTTTAAATCCTTCTCCAAATATTGCTACACTATTTTTGACTCTGGGGAATGAAAGAAAACATGCTTTGTTTTCAATTATGAACACCTTATCAGGTTGCCAGTTTAATGCTGCCGCATCATCAATCGTAAGTGCCAATTCGTTAAATTTTGAGGTGGACTTTAAAATGTCATCTAGTACCCGAATTTGAGCATATACATTGGGGCGTTTTACTTTGTATCTCGCCGAAAAGTCATTTTCATTTAAATTTATTTTATCTGTTGGCAAGACAATATCAAGTATCTTCTTGATTGGTTTCATATTGTCTTCAATAAACTTGGAATGAACTTGTATAGGCAATTCACGTAAATAAAGATTGTGCGGTGGGGTATGGTCAAAGAAATAACGGGCGACCTTCACTAAATCCGGCATTGCGTCAGCATATTCTAACAAGAAGGGTGTTTGATTCATCGCCCATAGTGAGTCAGATGGAAAGGAATCTGCAATCTGTCGGTAAGCTTGTTCTATTTTTAGATAGTCCTTGTCGCGTTTTGTAAAAAACAAATAGTCGTCGAAAGTGTCATAAAAGATCTTGTTTGGAATTTTCTGCTTCGTACCATCGATATCTTTAACCTTCCATTCTACAGAGTATCCCTTGCCTTTTGAGTCTTTGGAGTTGATATAAAGGGGAACAATAGCATCCCTTATCTCGCTAAACCCAGAATTTAAAATGTTTTTATTAGATGGTATTACCAGAGGGAATAAACTTTCTCCTTTCAAAACAGCTGTCACAATTTTGAAGAACAATTTGTCGGATTTCTCTAGAAGTTCTTTAGGAGTAATCATTCTATATCTTCAGCTATTTGTTTAAAGCTATCTTTTTTCTCATAATACTGCTCCATTGTCAGGTTGTAAAGAACTGAGTTCTTTTTATTTTTTATCTCAACAAAATGCACGGCGTGAATATAAGGCTCCGCAATATTTATCTTATCCAATGGAGTTACCACTAGTATTTGGAGGTTCAGTTGTTCGCAGAATTCCATTAGAAAGCGGCTTTTCTCAGGGTCTAGTTTACTGAATGCCTCATCTACGGTAATAAAGCGAAGACTTTTATGTTGTCTGCCTTGCTGAAAAATTCCAAACTGATGGGCTATAGCTGCCCCTAGTATAGCGTAAGTGAATTGCGCCTTTTGACCACCAGAATAGCTTGCAGTATTATCATGGTACTGTTCCGCTTTATTTTCAGCCATCGAGTATTCTCTTGCACCAAAAGTTATCCAATTTCTTACATCACTAACTTTTCGGCGCCACGCTTCTTCTTTTTGTAACTCTGTAATTAGATCCTTTATCTTCTGAAATACTTGTTCTCTATAATTGTCGTCTTGTTGCATCGCAAAGTCAAGTGTACTCGGTATGGCTGCATTCAAATGACCTTTGAAAATATTGATTTCATTTTCACCACGCACTGCTCGATATTCCAATTGTAAATATGTGTCAGGGTTACGATTAAAAGTAATTTTCTTTAGTGGGACATTGAGTTCGTCGATCATGTCCTTTATCTTATCCAACTCGTTCTCAAGCCAGGCACGGTAACTTGTTAGCGCATCTAACATGCTCTTGTCCATGTAGTCCCTGAACCTTCTTTTATGTTCAACTAGCCGCTGTGTTTGTATTGTTTTATAGAGATCCTCAATGTCATCAAGGCTCCTTAAGTCAGCGCTTATATTCATTACATCACCACTCCAATTTGGAAATTCCCTGATTGTTTTCTCCTCGGGGTTAGTAAACGCCGCAATATCCTTAATGATGTTTTTCTCTAATTGGTTGACCGCTTCTGTAGCTGCTTTCTGTTTAGATTTTAATCTAATGCCAATCTTTTTTACTACGCTTCCAAATTGCGAGAGCTCCTGGTCGCTTTCTATTTTTATTTCTTCTTCTTCCAAAAATACCTGGATTGATCTCTCACCTTTGTCTGTCAGCTCTTCAAATCTGAGCTCTTGAACCTTAGCACTTTTTTCATTGTATTCACGTTCGAGATTACTTAATTTTTTGAGGAATGAATCTCTTTTCTGGTTTTCTTCTGTAAGTAAATTTTCCAATTCGGCAATTTGCCTGACTATTGCTTCATATGCATTCGATGATTTGCTTAATTCTGCTACTTGTTTGTTTAAGGCAACTATTTTCTCTGCATGACTCTGCCAGTTAAGGTCGTCAAATGTTTGGTATCTTAGAGTATCACCAACGATATTGATTGTCTTGTCGATTGTGCCTATACGAGGAGCTATCTCCTTGATTTTTTTACTAATACTTTCATATTTTGCCTGCTCTTTATTTTTTTCCTGCTGCAAATACTTTATTGTTTCCCTATTATCCCATCCGAGGCGATATTTCCCTTTATGCCATTTCCCAGGACGATCATCCTTTTCATGACGATTGACATTTCGGATTAGACCGTTGGATGTAATTGCTTTTTGACAGCCATAGAAAACATCAAGGTCGTCTGTACAATAATAGTTGAATCGTTCAATCAATGTAGCTTCCACCCAATCCTGATAGGCAGTTTCCTTTAATTCAAGTTTATTCACAAGGTCATCATCGCTCGTTGACCAACGGAGAGTTTGTCTTGATCTTCCATCTACTTTCTGGTACACCAATTTGGTCTGCATATCATTATTATAGATAAAATGATTCGCAGCCTTAATGTGTTTTTCAGGAACTAACAATTGTAAAGAGAAATTATGCAAGAGGCGTTCTATAGCATCTTCCCACTTTTGTTCTGTTGGAGAGACTTTAATCAGTTCACCAACAAACGGAAGCTGCTCCTCGCTAATTTCAAGAATATCTGTCAGACGTTTCCTGGCATATATAAGATCATCGGGAATTCTGTTTTTTCGTTCAAGTAATGATGTAATCTGCTTTTGATAGTCTGTAGCTCTCGACTCAGCACTTTCCAGTTCAATTTTTAGCCGTGTTTTTTGCTCCGTAAGCGTATCCTTCTCTACTGAAAGGGACGCCCTTAACACTTCAACCTTTCTACTGTTGTCACTAAAACTCTCGTTGTCATTTGGTATGTCTATCCCAATCTCTTTACAAAGGTCATTGTATCTCTTGCTTTGTGTCGATTTTGTATCCCTTTTTTCGGTTTCTGAGATTAGTTTTTGGTTTAATAGTGCAATCTGGCTGTCAATATTTAGTGCAGCTCGTTGTACAATGAGCTGTTCTTTGTCCCGTTCCAGGCTCTTTATTTTTTCAGAAGTCAGTCTTTCATCCTCCTTAAAAATGCCAGTTTCGTGTTCTATTCGTTCGATATCTTCAGTTAGCAAATTGCCTTCTACCTTGTTCAAATAGAATTGCATCTGCTCATCAATAAAGTCAAGATTTTCTTTTTTTACTCGTTCAAGGTATAGTGTTTCTCTATTCTTAATAATAGGGCTGAGTAATTCCAATTGTTTCTCGTCTTTCTGGATCGCCTTGTGGCTTACTAAAAGGTCGCTATAATGATCATAGAGGTTCTTGAATTGCTCTTCAGCATCCGATTCTTCCAGCATTTCCTGTCTTACGAAATTTGTCAGATCTCCCAATACTTTAATGCCAACCGTTTGGCTAAATAATGAAAGTGCTTTATCCTTTAGACCAAACAAGTCGCTGAAACGGGTCGCATACTCTTTAAAACTGTTGTATAACTCTGTTTTATTAAATTGGCTTTTGAGTTTCTTTTTCCAATCTCCCTTCAAATCGAAATGGTCTTTCCCAAAATGATCATTGATATTGAGTTGATAAGGAGAAATAATAAAGACTTTTTGTAGTCCACCATTATTATACCATCTTACTTGTACGAGCGATACAGTATGCTGAGTACCGGAGTTTTGAAAACAGGCAAGGAGTACTGAATAGGGATTTTCTGATTTGTGTCGGAGCTGTTCCGTTTTGGATCTGTCTTCCAGTTCGGAGAACGTTTTCCCATAGTATCCCCAGAAATACGAATTCTCATCTCGTTCTCTCTTTGATTCTGCGCCTGAAGACTGGTTATAAAACCGTTTATTAGTTGGGACAAGTACGGTAAGCAGGGCATCAATCAATGTTGTTTTCCCACTACCGTTTGCTCCTGTTAGTAGAGATGTTCTGCCGTCCGTTTGTAGTTTATATACCTTCCCGTTAAATGTTCCCCAGTTAAATACTTCCAGGTAACGCAGGCGATAACCATTTTCTGAATTATTATTGTTGAATAGAGTTGACATGGTGAGCAAGTTTTTCTTTTATTTCCTCCAATTTATCATTGCTGATAAACGCCTTGACAATCCGCTTTACTTCGTATTGGTGATTGTCCTTATTCGAAGTGTCCTCCCGGTTTAGTTTCAATATCCCGATATTCAGCAAACTAGTTATGGGTTTCGAAAGGTCTCGCCAAAGTTTGCTTTTATTCGTTTGTTCTTTATAGAATAACTCAATCCGTTCTTTGATCTCTTTTTGAGTGAGAAAATATTTTGTTCCTTCGCTTCGCACATCAAACTCCTCTAATCCTTCTCTCAGCATTACCGCAAGAAGGGTAGCTTCGTAATTGAGAGACTGTTTTTTCATAAGCCGAGGTAATGGATTTTCATCTTCTTCGCCGGCTTCGGGCTGTAGAACTCTTGCAAAGCCGTCTTGTTCTGTGATAACTAGCTCCAGTCCAATCTTCGTAAAATACTCTTGTATGGCAGCTTGCCATCCCAACAGTTCACGCCATACATTTTTATCGTCAGCATATATTGGGCCCTGCAATAGCTTGATAATAGAGGCGGCATATGGCACTCGCTGGTTTCTTGATTCCATCTTAGTTTGAAATTAGCTTTGTATAAATAATCATAGGAACATTTACGCTTCTGTTGCCAATAACTATCGGTTCTTTTGCGTCTTCAATAACGATATGATGGTTACTCGCTGTTGCCAAAGAAAAATAGCCGACAACCTCGCTTAAACCATTTTCGATTCCAAATTCATCAATAATTTCCTTCAGTGTTACCTGATCTCTGGCTTCTAGCATTGCGTCTATTCGCTGTTGAAGTTTCTTTTTGTCTATTGTAAACTGATCAAACAGGACTTTAAAATCAACAATATCATCCTCCTCGGTGTTTTGTGGGAACAATACACTGGTGACATTTTCCTTTTCGTCCCCAGGTTGCCACCGGTCAAAAAGACCGATGTTAGGCTCATCCTCAATAGTAATAAATTGTTCGTCCTTGATCTTAGTATCGATCAATTCGTAAGCCATCTGCCGGATGTCTCCTATTAGCTCCATTGCTCTTCTTCGCTCCAGAAGATTTTTTTCTGACAATACCCGGCTAATTTTCTCACTCAGTTTTTTGTTTGAATCAATCACCTTTCTTCCTGAAATATGCAAGTATCTCTTCAGATTTTTCAGAAACTTATCGTTATTGTAATCGATATTGTTTTCATTCAGGATTTGATAAAGTCGTTCCGTAAGCATCGTAAATTCTTGCTGCCTCTTCTCATCCATTAGGAACTCCCAAAAGGCTTTGAAACTTTTCCCTTGCGGCTTTTGGTCTATTTCATCCAGGGCATCCAAGGCGAATACTAATAATCCTCCCTTTGAAATGTCTCGCTCTGTATATTTCCTCTGAATATCTTTTCGTATCTGTTCAAAATTTAATTCTACTTCCGAAAAGTCGGCCAATAGTTCTCTGGCCATTTTATTTAACTCATAGAATTGTTCTTTGATCTCAGTCTCGTCAAATACATTGGGCTTTTTCCCCAGTTTTATCAGGTTAATCTCATTTTCAATTTCCCATTTCTTCTTCTCAAGTTCTTCTATTCTTGATTCAGGGTCTTCATTGGTCTGTTCAACCATTTTGTGAAGTTTGAAAAAGATATCTTTAAACCGGCTATTAGTACCAATGTATTCCCTTGGCACTAAGTCTTCTAGCCACATTAAAACCTTAATTGTATCAGGAGTCAATTCATGAAGGTCTTCACCATCGTCTCCCGGATATTTCCTGAGATAGCCGTTATTGCTCCACCGCTCGATATACTGCGCTGCTCTTATCGTGAAGTCATCAAACAAACTCTCAGCATCCAACTCATCGTCTCCTTCCTCATAAGACAGTTCTTCGATATATCCTTCTAACTTACTTCTTAGTTCCCCATTTGAGATTGTTGTGACATTTGCATCAGAAAATGCTTTTTGCAAAAAAGAAATGACAAACGGTGCGTTTTTAGCTCTTAGTAAGAGCAGCGCCCGTGCAGTTTTGAACTGCTGAACAATTTCTTCAAATGTCATAACCGTGACAGGCTTTTTTTATAAAATACAAAAAATACCAATTGGCAATTACGGTACTATCAATAGTCAACAACAGTTCTTAAGTCAGCTAGCTTCTTGATCAGCGATAAATTTCAAAAGCGACTGCAATTCGCGGTCTGCAGCATCCCACCACTTAGTTGACCATATCCGGTAAAACGAAAATCCAAACTGTTCCAGTTGCTTCTGCCGGAAATGGTCCCATGCGTAAGCTTCAGGGCTCTCATGATATTTGGCTCCATCACATTCCAGTGCTATCATAGGTCGTTTGCTTTCCTTTGAAAGTATGACCATGTCAATGCGGAACCCACCTATTTTGTACTGCTGCAGGATTCTATCTCTACCGATCTTATGGGCGAGCCGTTCGTAAACTTCATCTTCGAATGGGGATTCGGAGTTAGCTGTCAATTCTGTAATATCATACTGCTTGTCTGTGCAATATTGGCTAAGAAGGTTCAATACGCCTTCACGTAATTCCAAATTCCCCTCGCTAACAGCTTTTGCATAAGTCAGGTATGCATATAGTATACCACGACCTTTGTTGCCATTCTTCTGGATCAGCGTTGGATATTGGCTGATCACTTCAGATGGAAAGGACGTGCACAGATATATCTTCTGTTTAGCGCGTGTAACGATTACATTTAGCATGCGATGTCCTTTGCCTTGGATTATTGGTCCAAAATGCTGGGAGAACTTGCTATCTGCTTTTTTGCCGAAAGTTGTTGAGATAATGATAATGTCTCTTTCGTCACCCTGAATATTCTCTAGGTTCTTTACAAAGAATGTATCCGCCATTTGTGCCATTGCTGCTTCAAAAGCCGGATCAAGCTTACCTTCATTGCCAATTTCTTCCCAAATCAGATTTCTCTGATATATATTGAAAGTAGCAACACCGATAGTCGGACAGTCGTCCTTTGAAAATGAGGTTACAAGCTTCTTCAGAAGAGCTACCACCTGAGTCGCCTCTTCTCTATTTACCTGTCCTTCGTATACGCCACCTACATGGATATACTCGATCGGAGTGTAGTTTTCCTTTGCCGGCACAGGAATCAATCTTCCACCATAAAATGCCTTATTAGAGAAATCTATCAGGAACGGGTGTTGGGAACGGTAATGGACGCTTAAGTAAGATTCTTTAAAGCCTTTGTCTATTGCATAACCTAATAATGACTCGCTGTCAGCCAGATTACGTTCTGATTCTCTGTAAAGCTGACCACTCATCGCTTCTTCATCATCGACCTCCTGTTCGTCTTCTTCGACTGGATCAAGGAGTGCGCTACCACCTTCGAAGTAAGAAGACGGGGCCATTTGATGCTTATCGCCAGAGACGATTTTTGCTTTCCCGCGAATTAAGGCTGCGAAAGTATCTTCCAAACGCAATTGACTGGCTTCATCAAAAATGACCACGTCGAAAAGCCCTTCTTCAAGTGGCAAGATTGAACTGCAAACCGAGGGATTCAGCAGTAATACAGGAAAAAAATCTGTGAAGAGATTAAACTCATTCCGGACAATAGACCGTAGAGAATTGCGACGCATTCCTTTCGAGCCCTTTTTGTTAAACAGGCTATTAATAGCAAGCCCGCGGCCTTTGAAGGCCTTCACCGATTTACTTTGCTTTTCACCCCAATAAGAGACAATGCTGTCCAATTGCGCATTGTTGAACTCCCTTTTCTTTTGTTGGTAAAACACAAGTTCATGATCTCCCTTAGGCAATCGTTCCGGTTCATTAAGAGAAAGTACCCAGAATAGATACCAACACTCAAATGCATCACTCCAATTGCTGGTCCAGTTTGAGCGAATATTTGTAATCAGCCTTTGAGCCTTGGAGTCCTGAGACAGGAAAAACGCCCGCCATTCATGATATTCTCTGAAGTCCGCTAGGTTCTCACGAACCTGCTCAAGTTTTTTTGATAGCTCATCGCAAACGCTAGTCGCGTTACCAAGGCTACGATAAGTGGTCAACTTATCCTGAATCACTTTGCCTGTCAGCTTGCAATCTTCAATAGCTACAAACGACGATTCAAGAGCGTCATACTCGGTAGAGCGTTGTTTAAATTGTTCTCTAAAGCTGATCAGCCTGTCCTGAAATTGTTTTAGCTTTCTCTTTAGAATAGGTATAATCGTTACTAGGCTATTGACATCTATCGCTTTTTCTGGAGGTTCTATACTATACTGTGCGATTATTTTCTCTTCCACCTCCTGGAACTCACGTAGCAAGGTGATGGTCTCTAGTCTTAAGCCTGAAAACTCCTGATGAAAGTTCTTTTCACTTATATTCGCTAGATATGTATCTATAGTTGCAGGATAGTCTTTTTCCCACTGAGTAGCTTTTTGGTGAAGCTCCCTTACATTGTTCAGGTAAAGGGTTAGATCTATAGTTTCAAGCCCATCATTATATTGATGGGTGATGTAGCTTTTGCTCATTTGAATGTTACGAACACTAGCTATCTTAGTTCTGATATCTAATCTTATTTGTTTTATCTGACGATGCCTGTCCGAAAATAAGCCAAGAAGATGGGTTTTTAATTTAGATCCCCCGCTGTTGTTTAAAAGACCATTGCCGTATTGTAGTATACTATTATCTGCAAACGATAGATATTCCGAAATGGCACTATCAAGCTTTTGATAATAGTCATCATAGTTTAGCTGTAATCCATCCTTATAGGTCTGTTGTATACGCTGAGCCCTTGACCCAAGCAAATCCAACGAGTCCTGCAATGCTATCAACTGCTTTTCGTTTACAAAATCTTCTGGGAGGCTATCTGTTGTCATCGTTTCACCTAACAGAAAAGCGAAATACTTGATAAGTTCTACTGTTATGTTAGCAGGTAGCCCTTCCAGAAACCCATCCTGCCATTTGATTGCTGCAGCCTGTATTTGTTCAATTTGCTTTTTAGTTTCGCGTATTGCCGGATCTGCAAATGCAGTAAATTGCTCGATCTTCGCCCTTGCCTCACCAGTCGACTTTAGTGTAAACAGTTCGTCTGTTAATGAAGCAAAAGTTTCCTGATGTTTCTCTACTTTATCGTATAGGATGTTACCTCGTTTAAGTAGCTTCAGAAGAACGTCTAACTCTCCTTTTTTGCTTTGTATGTCGAAATCTCTATAGTTCAGTACATTCTTTAGAGGAACATCTTCATACTTGGATTTGAGATGTAAATAGCGGCCAACAAGCTGAGACCATACGTTTTCGCCGTACACCGGCTGCATTAACGCCTGATGTTGCACATTAATCGACGAGGCAGACTCTTTCAAATCAACTTTTAATGCGTCATACTTCTTCTGCGCCTGCTGCAGTGTAATTGTGCCTGGCATTCCATTCTGGCGGTCGCGTACAGAATCGACAATTGCCTCTCGATCGTCATTCACATCGTCGATCACTCCAACTAATGCACCAATTTGAGGATTTGTCCGTTCTATATTTCGCTTGATGACATCTAACGCTGTTTTTTTCTCACAAACAACGAGGCATTTAAGTCCATTGGCCAAAGAGTTGGTTATAAGCGCTGTAAGTGATTGACTTTTACCAGTTCCCGGAGGTCCCTGAATGATCTGATTTGCATCGGTACCTAACGCGCTCAGTATAGCTTGCTGACTAGGGTCTGTCTCCACAGCGCTAAATGGCGTTGAGGAAAGGTTTTCAACGACGAGATTGTCAAATTGGAACTCGTCAAAACGGTCTATTAACTTGCTAATATCTGTAATAATGCTTTCTTTTTGCGCGCGGAATAACCCAAAAATGCCACCAAAATGAATGTATGCTTTGTTGTTGGCAATGCTATCTATTTGACTGGCATCTGGCAATAGTTGAGCAGGTGTTTCGAAGTTCTTTTGTAAATAGTTTAGTTGATCCTCCTTCAAACCGGAATTAAGCGCTACAAGGACTTCAGCGCATGCATCAATTAGTTCCTCTTTGTCTATCAAGGAGTCTTCTAACGCTTCACCTGTGAAGTTCGGTAAGGAAATGCCCTCTTCACCTTTTATGAAAGAAAAAAGCACCTCGTTGATGCTTACAGAGTGCATGTCGGCTTCTACAAATTTCCCATCTGCTTGAACTGTCTTGTTACGAGCAATCACCCATTCGTTGACTTTAGTTCTAGATTTTATTGCTTCCAGCGGCCAGATAAACAGAGGTGCTTTAATTATTTTGTTTGGGTCTTTTGTTGACCTCTTTATTAGAATAGGATATCCAAAACCAAGCGTCTTTATCCCATGCTCCTTATAATAATCTTCATTTTCGATAATTATGGAGTTTAATCGTTTGGATATAGTGCTTAGTTTCTTTTGAGTTTCTGAGGAGACTTGATTCAGATCGATCTCATCGAATGAAATATTAAAATCAAAAGCTGCGTGATTGAACAGTTTTGACAAAAATTGGTCAGCAAGGTCAGTTTTGATCAGATCGAACTGCTTTAGATCCAACCTGGTTGCTAAACGGCCGGGTAAGGCATTCAAGTGAATAGAGCGTGCGTTACCTCCCTTTAGTTTGCTTTGTAACGATTGCAAAAAGATCTTTGATGACATAGTTGGGCGTATTACCTTAAAATTACAATTTGAACCACTTGTTCAGGTTTCCTGATCCAAATTTGAAACAAATTTATTACTATTCAATTGTGTAGTCATCTGACTATAAAAGATCTAGCCAGCTATTCAATTTTGTTTGAAAAAATGATTTAAGTTCTTTAATAAACGACAATTCCAACAGTTAGTCCGAAATTTCAAATGCTAATCTCCGCAAAATATGCGTTGAAAAATGTGGTTGCGGTAAATATTGTATATATTTACCGCACAAAATGCGGCTAATATGTATATCCATGAACTGAAAAACTGGCCGGAATTAAGCTGGAATATTGAAAAACTATCGGCCCCGCTTGCGCAGTTACGTCACAATCAAGGTAGGTTATTGGGACACATGGAGGCACTTGGCTTCAAGTTAAGAGAGGAAGCAAATCTGCAAACCATTACTCTTGAAATTCTCAAGTCCAGTGAGATAGAAGGGCAAATGCTTAACGAGGATCAAGTTCGTTCATCAGTTGCGAGAAGGTTAGGAATTGACGTGGCTGGCTTAGCAACTTCAGATAGAAATGTTGAAGGAGTGGTTGAAATGATGCTAGACGCTACGCAAAATTTTAATACTCAACTCACGGAAGAACGTCTATTCGGATGGCATGCTGCATTATTTCCAACCGGTCGAAGTGGAATGTATAAGATTATTGTCGGTAACTGGAGGAACGACAGCAAAGGGCCTATGCAGGTTGTATCGGGTCCCGTGGGTAGGGAAAGGGTACATTATGAAGCGCCCGCTGCCGGTAAACTTGGACACGAAATGAGTGGTTTTCTTGAGTGGTTCAATCAGACATCCAAGATTGACCCGGTTCTGAAAGCAGCCGTGGTGCACCTTTGGTTTGTAACAATACATCCTTTTGATGATGGTAACGGCCGTATTGGGAGAGCAATTGCCGATATGCAACTAACCAGAGCAGATGGTAGCTCGCAACGCTTTTACAGCATGTCAGCACAGATAGAACGTGAAAAGAAAGACTATTACGATATGTTGGAACGCACCCAAAAAGGCACGTTGGATATCACAGGTTGGATAGAGTGGTTTTTAGGATGCCTCGACCGGTCGTTACTAAACGCTGCTACGTTGCTAGAAGCTGTTTTGAGAAAGGCGCAGTTTTGGGAAAGGGTTAGCGGCATTCCCTTAAATGAGCGCCAGCATATGATGCTAAATCGATTACTGGATGATTTCTATGGTAAACTAACAACAGCAAAATGGGCTAAGTTGGCAAAGTGTTCACAGGATACAGCACTAAGGGATATCCAAGATTTGATTGAAAAAAATATACTGGCAAAAGACGAGAGTGGTGGACGCAGCACGACTTATAGCCTGGTACTTCCCTGAATAGTATCTTGTTCCCTTATAAATTGATCTAAGTCCATTTTCGCCCAATCGTATAATAAATCAAGCACAGCTGAACTTGTTCATCTGTCAGATGTTTGTAATCCTCGCCGAGAATTGCTCTAGCCTGGTTGACTGTTACTCCTTTTTTCGATAGTTGTTTTTCCATTGCGATGCAAAATAGGAATTACCAGACTCCAAGACATAGTAAGGGTACACGCTTTTGTGTTTAGGTGTTTCATCTAGGTCATCCAATGAATCCCGGTTGATGCCCACGAGCAATTCATCGTGACGTTCGATAAAGGGATCATACCAATCCGCCTTCTCCCTGGCCCATTGGAGCCACTTATTAAGTGAGTTATTTTCCAAGTCGTAACTATTGCTCCGCTTCTCGACTTCAACGATATAGCTACGTAGATTTTGAGCTTTATGCCATCGGTCAGCTTTATGCAATAGCTCCCTGAAATCAACTAGCTCGTCCCTTTTACGCTTTTCCAGTTCAGCGATTATTCTTTCCTGTTCCTTTCGCGCATCTTCTTCTCTCAGACGAATGATCCGCTCTGCCATTCTATGATCGGCTTCAATTTCCAAATAGGCAATGATCCTTGATAGCTGTTGTTCCAGACTTTGCGTTTTTCCATCTTTCCATTCTTTATGTGGGTAAGTGTCATATTGCAAAGCCAATATTCCGGTGGGTTTATATCGAGTCCAATCTAAGTTGCTTTCGCGATAACTTTCTTTGGTCGTCTTTTCTCGAAGCAGTATTTTAAATTCACTGCCGCTTACTAAAACATAGGTACTGGAATATCTGATGCATACGTCGTGGCCTCTTGCGCGTAGAGCTTTGATAAATGTATCCCAGAATAGAAGCGCACGTTCGATCGTTGTTACATGCACCTTCGTATCAAGAGTAGCGTCTGAGCTACTGACCATTCCAATATATCTGGAGAATCTGGGTTCTTGACGTTCCAAACAATTCTTCAGAGCGGATACATATTCATCCGGCTCTTCTAATTTCTTTGGCACTGTTAGTACGTCTGCAATCGCATCTTCTATTTCTGCTTGTAGACGTTGCAGTGGTGTACTGTTATCTTCCAGGTGATTTGCATTGCCTGTGTTTCTGACATAAAGGATGACTTCCTGGGAAACACTCATGTCGGTACGCAAAGGGAGCTTAGCAGTTTTTCTTCCTGATTTTAGCTTTTGCCAATGTCCGGCTTTGGGGTAAGGTATATTCATCCTTATACAGGTCTTTCTCAAACCGTTGTCGGAGATTGCATACAATAACGAAAGTGTAGTAAACGGTTTTTCCCATACAAGGTCATAAAGTTCCTTTCTGCTGAGTGTACGTTTTTCCATGTAATTCAGGCTTTAGATAGTACAGGGAAGTTAATCAATTCGTCAATTCAGGCGCTGGCATTGTAATACCCGTTAATAGGACTTAACAGTAGCTAGTGAAGCTGTTTACGTGTATTATCACAGGTGTTTTGTATCTTTGTATCACAATTGAAAGAGGGTTATTTTACGAGGGGAAAATTCGGTGATTCGGTTTTCCTAGAACCATAAAAGTATTGAAAATAGCGGGTTTCGGGGTAGGGTTCAGTTCCCTCTCTCTCCGCCCTTTGAAAAAAGCACCTTTTAGGGTGCTTTTTTCGTTTTTACAGCTATTTTTTGCTCCTTTTATATAGGCAAGATACCATTTGCACAGATTTGTCCTGTTTTCCTGACCCGATAGCGGTATGCTACGGCAGTGGTAGTGCATCTATAGGTACAAACCCTGCTCCTATATTATTGAGTTTGTATGCAATCGTCTGTAACTGGTAGTGAGACGATATGGTTTTGGATGTAAACGTATTTAAAATGTCCATCACTGATCATATAACACCACCTAAGTAATGGAACAGACGTCAAGGTTGATTAGAAAATATCCTTTTGCAGAACTCAATCCCCGAACTTATTTAGTCGTTTCTATTGACTTTAGCAAAATACGTTACCAAATACAGCAATTAATTATGTAGTGAACGATCAATTTTGGGCCCAATTGACGTCTAGGAATAGTCACTTCATTCTCTCTGCGAGCTCACGCCGATATGTGATGCCGACAGGAAGCTCTGCATCATTAACTACGACCGTTTGATTATTGTATCGTTTGACCTTGTCAATTGCCACAATATATGACTTGTGAATTCGCATGAAATTGTTTGCGGGAAGCTTTTGCTCAAGCTCGGCGGTCGTAATGCTGATGAGATGATTTTGCTTGCTTGTAAACACCTTCACATAATTGCCTAAGCTTTGCGCATAGAGCACATCTTTGGGATCTATGCGAATCCAATTGCCATCTGCTTTTACCATAAATGTGGTGTCTACCTCTTCTGTATTGGTGGACTCATTACTACTCGCCCAATTAGTAAGAAAGCGTTCTACTGCCTTGAGAAACCTTGGGAAAGTAATTGGCTTTAGCAGATAGTCTATTGCGCCAAAATCATAGCTTTCTAAGGCAAACTCAGAGTAAGCTGTTGTAAGTATGACAGGTGGTGGTGTATTAACTGTGCGTAGCAGATCGAATCCCGTAAGTTCCGGCATATTAATGTCTAAGAAGATGAGATCAACCGGATTGTTTCTTAGAAAATTCATTGCTTCGAGAACGTTATGACATTGCCCTACCAGTTCAAGGCGATCTATACGCTCAATGTAGTTTACCAGCACATAGTGTGCTGCTGTTTCATCATCTACAAGTAAACATCTTACTTTTCGGGCAGGCATAGCATCAAGATAATTCTAAGGACAGGTATACCAA
Organism: Sphingobacteriales bacterium; assembly: GCA_004144175.1. Taxonomy (GTDB): domain Bacteria; phylum Bacteroidota; class Bacteroidia; order Chitinophagales; family Chitinophagaceae; genus Polluticoccus. The sequence continues at coordinate 215,189 of SEFT01000002.1, read as the reverse complement.
ATATTCTGTTTCCGAAACAGATCTCTTAAGTACATGCCGGTCAGGATATAGTATTTGCAGGCGTTGCTCTATATTCCTTAAACCTATACCGGTAGATGCAGTTGGTAGCTTTTTGCTCGGTACGGAGTTGCGAACTGTCATTTCCAACTGGTCTTTTTTTACTTCAATTATTATAGCCACATAGCATGGTTCAATGCTGTTAGCCCCGTGCTTGAATGCATTTTCGATGAATGGAATCAATACAAGAGGTGCAATTTTACGATCTACCCGCGGCTTGTCTTGTTTGAATTCATACTGTATATCGCATCTGCAACACACCCGTTCCTCCTCCAAATCAATATAATTTTCTATAAAGGTTAACTCCTCTTGTAGCGTTACACATTCCTTGTCCAAGTTATCCAATTGGTAACGCATAAGTTGAGATACCTGTAGTATAAGTTCGGGTATGCGCGAGGGGTCATGTAAGCTGATCCCATAAAGGTTATTAAATGTGTTGAAAAGAAAATGCGGATTCAGTTGTGATCGTAAGAGATTTAGCTCCGTATTATTCATGCAAAGCTGTGAGGTTGCCTCCTTCTTCTTTTGCCGGTAGAATCGAAGCATTATGGAAGGAGCATTGATCGCTATAAGGCTTACTGCGCAAGTTGCCGTATTGAACAGGAAGCTTTGCTCTGTGGTGGTTTGGTTCACCAGATAACAGTCGGGTGAGAGGTATGTTTTGCAGGTAGATAAAATGGCCCCAAATAAAAGCAGCAGCCCTGCACCTTGTATCAAATACTTGATAGGCTGTTGTTTTTCCAGGAGATTTGGTAAAATGAAGAACCGATGCAACTGTGCGTGGGCGTAAAGGATGCCAAAGAAGCCAAGCCCCAGCCATAATGCGCTCCAGGTATTTATAAGCATCCAGTCGTTCAGCGTAAACAACACAAACAGCGTCGCGAAAACCAGAAACTCCTGGAACCACAAATTTTCTATGATGTTTTTCCCTATCCGAAGCATAACTGCAGCCACATATTACAAAGATGAGTAAGAAATGCGGTCATTTCCAACAAATAAATGACGAATTGAATTGGTCATATAAAACTGTACTTGTCATTTGTTACTCGGCGAGGTTCATAAAGCGAGGTTGATTTGCATTTTAATTATGGAACATATGGACAAAAGGACATCAACTACGTATCTACTATTATTATCGCTTTTTGCATTATGGGCTGTATTGTTCAGCAGTTGCAAAAATCATGAAAACACCCAGGCACCCAAGGTAATTGCTTTGCCTGTATTGACCATAAAAGACGCGTCGGCGACAACGTTTCAAGACTATACCGCAGCAATACAGGGCAAAACTGATGTTGCTATTCGCCCGCAAGTAAGCGGATATCTGGAGCAGATCTATGTAGACGAAGGAGCATATGTCACTGCTGGGCAGCCCTTATTTCGCATCGACGAGCAACCATACCGCCAGCAGGTTAATAATGCAGTAGCTAACAGCCATGCGGCAGATGCAGCTGTAACCGCTGCACAATTGGAGGTTGAGAAGCTGGAACCGCTTGTTGAGAATAAAGTAGTATCTGAAGTACAGCTAAAAACTGCAAGAGCTGCGTATAAGATGGCTGTAGCGCGCGCCGAGCAGGCACGCGCAGCAACTGGTATCGCACGTATCAATATGGGTTATACTACCATTAAAGCCCCGGTAAGCGGCTATGTGGGGCGTTTACCATATAAAAAGGGAAGCCTGGTTAGCAATACGGACCCTACGCCCCTTGCCACGTTGTCGGATGTAAAAGAAGTGCATGCGTATTTTTCGATGAGTGAAACTGAGTTCATAAGGTTTCGCAAGCAGTATACCCAAGATGGTAAATCGGCAATGCCGGGGGCGACACTGATGATAGCCGACGGCTCTGCATATCCTGAAGCTGGTAAAGTAGATATGATCGACGGACAGTTCGACAAAACAACTGGGGCTATTACCCTAAGGGCTACTTTCCCTAATAACGACGGCATATTGCGATCCGGCAATACTGGCAAGATTCGCATACAGCAGGACTATGAGCATGCCATCCTTATACCTCAACAAGCTACAACAGAAATGCAGGACAAGCTATTCGTTTATATTCTTGACTCTAAAAACAGAGTAACCAAGCAACTTATCACTGTAACAGGAAAGGCCGGAACTGATTATGTGCTCAAGAGCGGCATCGACAAGGGAAGTCGTATTGTATCTGACGGGCTGGACAAGTTGCAAGAGGGTATGGAAGTCAAGCCTATCGACGCAGGGGCAGCCGTCACTTCCAAATAAGATCATCATTTAAAAACGAGAGTTATGTTCAAGAAATTTATACAAAGACCTGTATTAGCGACAGTGATATCTATCCTGTTGGTAATTATGGGCGTATTAGGACTTACCAGTTTACCATTGCTTCAGTTTCCCGACATCGCCCCGCCCGTAGTGCAAGTAATGGCGGTATACCCGGGTGCAAATGCGGAAACCGTACTGAGATCGGTTGCGCCTTCATTAGAAGAAGCAATTAATGGTGTAGAGCACATGAGTTATATAAACTCAACAGCCAGCAATGATGGTACGCTTACGATCAACGTTTATTTCCAATTGGGTACTGACCCCGACCAGGCTGCAATTAACGTACAAAACAGAGTTGCGCAGGCAACTAATCAGTTGCCGCAAGAGGTGGTACAGGCAGGTGTTATCACCGCGAAGCAGCAGAATAGCTTTATCATGGCTATCAACTTGTACAGTGAAGACGAGAAAGTCTACGACCAGGCATTCATGTCTAACTACGCTAATATTAATATAGTACCTGAGATAAAACGTATCCCCGGTGTGGGGCAGGCATTCGTATTTGGTAATAAGGACTATTCTATGAGAGTATGGCTGAAGCCAGAGCAAATGGCCACATATGGTGTTACACCACAAGAGGTAACAGCGGCTATACAAGACCAGAACCTGGAGGCCGCGCCGGGCCGTTTCGGACAAAGCAGCGGCGAAGCCTTTGAATACGTTATAAAGTATAAAGGGAAACTTACAAAGCCTGAAGAGTATGAAGATATCATTGTAAGATCAAATGCAGATGGCTCTGTGCTGCGTTTGAAAGATGTGGCGCGAATAGAGCTTGGTACGTACACCTATGGCAGTAGCGATATGCTGAATGGGAAACGTTGTATTACCATGCTTGTGATGCAGACGGCAGGCTCAAATGCCAACGAGATACAGATTGCTATTAATGAGCTGATGGAGAAGTCTGCACGCAGTTTTCCGAACGGAATGAAACACTATATGCTTTATAGTACCAAAAAGAATCTCGACCAATCCATTGGCCAGGTGAAACATACACTCATAGAGGCGTTTGTCCTGGTGTTTGTAGTGGTCTTCATTTTTCTGCAAGACTTCCGCTCTACGCTTATACCTGCTATCGCAGTGCCCGTCGCCATACTCGGCACCTTCTTTTTTATGCAACTCTTTGGGTTTTCCATCAACCTGTTGACGCTGTTTGCGCTGGTACTGGCAATTGGTATTGTGGTGGATGATGCGATAGTGGTAGTAGAAGCGGTGCATGCAAAAATGGAGCGTGACCATTTGCCCCCGCGAACGGCTACAGTGTCGGCTATGAGTGAGATAACCGGCGCTATCATTTCCATAACATTGGTAATGTCGGCGGTCTTCTTACCAATCGGATTTATGAAAGGCTCAACCGGTCTTTTCTATCGTCAGTTTGCATTCACGCTGGCTATAGCTATTGTTATATCTGCAGTCAACGCTTTGACGCTTAGCCCTGCACTATGTGCCTTGTTTTTAAAAAATACACATTCGGGTAGCGCGCATGATAAAACGCCTACCGGTTTTAAGCAGCGCTTCTTTGCAGCATTTAACACAGGGTTTAATACGCTTACAAATAAGTATGTCAATAGTCTGAAAGTATTAATTCGTTATAAGTGGTTGAGTCTTGGCGGGCTTGCTCTGGCAACAATTATTACAGTAGTAATGATAAAACGTACACCTACAGGATTTATACCCAGCGAAGACCAAAGCTTTGCGGTAATGGCATTGTCTATGCCTGCCGGTGCATCTCTGGAACGTACTACCCAGGTGCTGCGTGAAGCAGATAGTTTACTAAGGCCTTTAGAGGCGATAGAAGCGGTCAACGTCATTTCAGGCTTCAATATAATGACCAATGCCACAAGCCCCTCGGCAGCAACTGGTTTTGTACTGTTTAAACCAACAGAGGAGCGTGGTAAGGTTAAAGATATCAACGGAATCATAGAGCAAGTAAAACAGAAGCTGTCAACTATACCTGGTGGGAACTTCTTTGTATTTACTTTCCCGACAGTACCGGGTTTTAGTAACATAGATGGATTAGAGATGGTTTTGCAGGACCGTACAGGGGGGAAGCTTGACAAATTCAGCGGCGTTGCCAACACATTCATCGGTGAGCTTATGAAGCGTAAAGAAATAGCTGTTGCCTTTACCTCGTTTAAGGCTGACTATCCGCAACTGGAAATGGAGGTCGATAATGAAAAGGCAAGGCAGCTGGGTGTACAGGTACGCGATGTACTACAAACAATGCAGTCATATTTTGGGGCTATACAGGTATCTGACTTCAACCGGTTTGGTAAGTATTATAGGGTGATGGTGCAGGCGGATGCAGTTTACAGAGCAGACCCCTCGGCGTTGGCGGGCGTGTTTGTGAGGAACAAATTGGGAGAAATGATCCCGGTGAACACATTAGTTAAGTTGAAGCGAGTGTTTGGTCCCGAAACCGTCTCAAGATATAATCTATTCAATTCGATAGGCGTAAATGCCATGCCCAAGCCAGGGTACTCGTCTGGTGACGCAATTAAAGCGGTGGAAGAAGTCGCTAAAACGGTGCTTCCATCAGGATATAGTTACGAATTTTCGGGGCTTACCCGGGAAGAGACTGGCTCTGGTTCTCAATCTGCCATCATTTTTGCCCTCTGCTTGCTGTTTGTTTACTTCCTGCTCGCAGCACAATACGAGAGCTACATTTTACCATTAGCGGTGGTTCTTTCCATACCGACCGGTGTTCTTGGTGTATTTCTGGCTATAGGTGTGGCAGGTATCGAGAATAACATTTATGTACAGGTAGCGCTGGTGATGCTTATTGGGTTGCTTGCTAAGAACGCCATATTAATCATCGAGTATGCCGTACAAAGAAGACGTTCAGGCAGTACGCTTTTGTCAGCCGCGTTGGAGGCTGCCAAACTCAGACTTCGTCCCATTATTATGACATCGCTGGCTTTCATAGCCGGAATGATACCGATGATGAGTGCAACAGGTCCTTCCGCATTGGGTAACCATGCTATTAGCATCGCCGCTGCGGGAGGCATGGTAAGTGGTGTGGTTCTGGGATTATTGATCATCCCGGTGCTTTTTGTAGTCTTTCAACACCTTCAGGAGAAAATAGGGAATAAATCAAATGTATCAGATGGCAATAGCGCCCACCTGCATAAAGATGGGCATTACAAAAACAAGGATCTTAATGGCAGTGTGATGCAACTGAATTCTGAACACGTTTAATGAATCATTCAATGATGAAAAGATATCAATTTTTTTTAGGCCTAATAATATTTCTATCGGCCTGTCATATCTCTAAGGATATAGAAGCACCGATAAGTGACATCCCGAGCAGTTACAGAAACGGGAAAGCGGGTGATACGCAAACGATTGCTACTTTGCCTTGGAGGGATCTGTTCAGAGAACCGGAACTGCAAGCGCTTATAGACAGCGCTTTGGCTAACAATCTGGACATGCAGCTGGCTATTAGAAATATAGATATTGCCCGGCATTCCTTAAGGCAAGCTCGTATGTCACTGTTGCCAGCTGCTGGCTTAAATATAGGGGTGTCCAGCACAATACCTTCAAAGAACAGTTTAAATGGCTCATTGACCGAACAGTTTCTTGGTACCAGCCACATTGAAGATTACACCGCTAATCTTGGGTTGTCCTGGGAGGCAGACATATGGGGTAAGGTGCGAAGCCGGAAGCGTGCTGCCCTTGCTTCATATCTGCAAACCGAAGAGGTAAAAAGAGCTATTCAAACTAACATCGTAAGCATGGTTTCGCAAGCTTACTATCATTTATTAATGCTGGACGAGCAACTCAAGGTAGCTCAGAAGAACGCGGCACTTAGCGATAGCACTGTTCGTATACTGAGCCTGCAACAACAGGCTGGCCAAGTCACAGCGCTTGCTACGCAACAAGCTAATGCGCAACGATTATTGGCTCTACAGTTAGTTCCTCAACTGGAACAGGAAGTCGAGTTGCAGGAGAACGCGCTGAGTGTTTTGCTGGGAGCGTATCCACACGGTATAAAACGCAGCGGTACCTTATACAGTTTTTCTATTCCTTCAACAGTGTATGCGGGCATTCCTGTACAATTAGTGCGCAGTAGGCCGGATGTGAAAGGTAGCGAGTTTGCGCTTGCAAGAGCAAATGCAAATGTAGGTTTAGCAAAAGCCGATTTTTTTCCATCGCTGGTAGTCAGTGCATCAACAGGCATCAACTCTTTTAAAGCCAGCAATTGGTTTGCTATCCCCTCATCACTATTTGGCATTGGAGCCGGGAGCATTGCTCAACCACTATTGCAAAGAGGACAGATAAGGGCCAGGTACAATATTTCACTTGCTGAAAGGGACCAGGCAGTCATCCGTTTTAGACAGTCTGTGCTGCAAGCGGTAGAGGAGGTGTCCGGAGCAATCGTAAGGCTTGAGAAGCTGGAGGGACAGTATAGAATTGTCAAAGAACGGGCAGGCGTACTTCAGCAGGCTACCAGAAACGCACAGTTATTATATCAAAACGGTATGGCCACCTACCTCGAAGTTATAACCGCGCAAAGTAATTCCTTGCAAAGCGAGCTGACCTTAGCCAATATAAAGCTCGAACAAATGAATGCATTTACAGAGTTATATCGTTCTTTGGGTGGCGGCTGGCAATAACAATTACATTGCCTCCGGAATTACCGATTGCTCTGAATAGCCTGAAATAAGTTGACAGGTTTTAAGACAGTCCCGGTGCCCCAGGGTGCCGGGATTTTTTGTAAATGTACGGTTTGTGGTGTTTCATTTTTAGCGACAGATGCGGTCTGATGTTATTATATAGGTATATGGCTTCATCCACTAGCTGGAAGCCCTTCTGCTTTGAGGGCAGCCGCCTTCCTGGTCCAAACTCCTCCTTGGGTGTTCTGTTCATCCTTTCAGCCAAAGCATTTTCATAAGGATCACCGTTTTCGTTCATGCTGATCATTACATTGTTCTGTTTGGATAACCACACGTACTCACTACTACAGCCCTGTGTTCCTCTATCTGAATGATGCACCTGGATAGCCGTTCTAACAATGCTTAAGCTACCAGGCTGTTTGTTTTTTTGTTTTTTGCGTTTCAATGTCTGTATGTCGTTTGGCTGATGTACGGATGATAGGCGCTCACGGTGCTGTAAAGGTGTCGTAAAGGTGCTGCTGTGCTGTCGTTGCGCTGTCGCTACGCTGCTGTTGTGCTGCTGTTGTGCTGCCGTCAGGCTGCTGCTGTGCTGATGTATAGCTGCTGCAAAATGCAGCCTTATATGGGCAGTACTCTGTTTTTGAGCGGGTGTAGCCCTCACGTTCATTTGCAGAGCGTCTTATTAGTCCTGTTTCAGGTTGACGGGTAGTTGATAATGATGCTTTCGTCATGGTTGTTTTGTTATTAGCAGCAGATGTAGACCGCGACCTTTCAGTGCAGCCTTTGCGGGGTAGTTAGGTTTTGTTCGATGCTTGTAAGGTTTATTATTTATCCAGTACCCGCCTGATGGCATCGTAGGTGGTGCTGCATCTCCCGCGCAGTTCGGCGTTCTCTTGCAGCTCGTCTATTGCTGTTAATATGGCTTCTATTTCATAGTGGGTGCAGATGTAAATGCTCTGATCTATAAGAGGGGACATCAGGAATCGCTCCATGGCCGGTGAATGCCTCGATATCACCAGCTTCAGCCACTTATGCATTTCTATCCCATTTCTGTTATATCCTTTACTTAGGTATCGTTTGGTCTCCTCGTCGTCAGGCTCGGGCGCGGGTGCTTGCTCTGTGGGGGCTTCGTCGGTAGTTGGCTGAGGTGCTATGGTAACAGGCTTGTCTTGTTTACTACGACGGGTATAGCTAAGGGTCGATACAAGGTAGTTTTCTTCTACCGCTAGTAATTCATATATCTCTATCATATCCCGCAGCAGTTGGGCAAATACATTAGCCTCCATACCTACCTGGCCTGCCAGCCTGCGCACACGTGCTTTGGTATGTTCTATATGCAAACCATCTTCGCGGTGCATTATTTCCAGTATCATCCAGTAGGCGCCGTAGCCCGCAGGGCCATGGTCGCCTACGAGGGCTGCTATCTTTTCATTATGGCGCGCATCAGTTGAGTGGCGTAGGGTTTTGGCTCTGGGCATAGCGAGGGGGTTTGTATGCAAAGATGAGCCAATGACGCTCGAGGATGGGTTTTGTACACCCCCTTTGTTTGTGCGTTATAGGTCACGGTTTTTGCAGTAAACTTTGTACTACTATGGAGCTTTCATGGCGTTGGCACCGTTCATCGTTCGGAATGCTATTGTATTTATTACGCAGCGAGCTTATTAAGCCGATGTAGCTTAATGCTAACCTCAACAAGTCCTTAGAAGCGTTTTAAGGACAGTTACGGCTAAATACCGTTTAAAAACGGTGTTCTAAATCCGAATGAAAATTTATCTTTAAGCGCTATCTTTTAAAGGCTAAAAAAATGAAACTCAAGCGGTTTGTGGCAAAAAATGTTCATGGCTATCTGAAGTTCGATATAGATTTCAGGACCGACTTAACGTTCTTGATTGGTATGAACGGCTCCGGTAAGACAACAGCAATTCGACTCATTTTAGGGCTACTCAGTCCAAGTTTATATAATCTGACTCAGATTGTTTACTCTTTTGCCGAGGTAGAATGTGAGGAAGATGGGAATAAGCTTGTAGTAAGGGCGGAAGCGAGTAGTGAAGAAAAAATCAAATTAACATTAATAGTGAATGATGATGAAACTTTATCAACACATGGATATATAAGAGGTTTGGACTTATCACCTTCTCACTTTAATCAAAGCAGCCAGTTTGAGATGAGGCGAATTGCTGCTAGATATTCAAGATTTGAATCCATTTTTTCTCAGCAGGAAGTTGTTAAAACAATTCGGAAACTCATCACTCCAATTTTCTTAGGACTCGATCGAAGAATTTATGAAGGTAACGAAATTGACCTTGCCAATCTCGAATCACTTACGAGAGAAAAAGACATAATCCAAAACATTAAAGGTAGTTTGTATGACAGCTTGATAGATGTGGAAAGTCTAATAAGATCTTCTTTTCTCATTTACACAGAGGAACAAACTAAAATTGCGAATGAACTGAAGAATAGGCTAATCTATTCTTCGTTCGACCTAATCCATAATACGAGCCTTGATACAATCATTGATAGATCTATAGATATAGATCTAATAGAAATGAGAATAAAGAATGCATCTAAGAATTTTGAAATAAATGGTCTTGAGGAGAAAATCGTTAACTATTTTGCTGAATTAAAACGTTTACAAAGTGCGTTAAACTTACTGGCTCATAAGCATAATGGAAGTGTAGATGACCAGGGTGAATACATGAAGGTCCTAAGTCAATGGTTTAGTAACAGTCCCCAACTGCAACGGATAGACCAAATTATCGCTCTATATGAAACGGCCCAACTCGAAATGGCTAAGGCCTATGAGCAGTTCCTAAATTTCGAAAGGTTAGCAAACAAGTTTTTTCTTGATGGTAACAAGAGCTTGCGTATCTCAAAAGGTGGTGAAATCGAAATTGTACTTCCCAATGGTAGAACTAGCAACATATTTAGACTTTCTTCTGGGGAAAAGCAGATACTAGTCATGCTTGCCCAATTAATTTTCGGAGCCCACAGACAAATTTTTATCATTGATGAACCCGAAATCTCACTTCATTTGGGTTGGCAAGAGATATTTGTCCCTGCAATTATGCAAGCAAGCTCACAGACACAATTTATCCTAGCAACCCACTCACCTACCATTATCGGCCCAATAGAAAACGAAATATATTGTTCAGATTTATCGCTCACTCAAGAAAATGCTTAAATATAAAGCTGGCATATTACCTACTCTAGCGTTGTTTTTTAAAAACAGAAATGAGATTGACATATACATTGAAGATGCGAATGACGAAGAGTTCTATAAGGCGTTATTTTCACGCCTCTACGATCGCATCTATAGAATTGACAAGATTATTTCGCTTCACTGTAGGGAAAACGTGGTTAATGCATGTTTAAATGATCAAAAGCCACGCAACCGAAAGCGTGTATATATCATTGATGGAGATTTAGATTTGGTTTTTGATAACAACCCCAAAGACCTCAAACACCTGTATGTTCTTGATAGGTATTGTGTTGAGAACTTTTTATTTGATGAAGAGGGCGTTGTAGAAGTACTCCATGATATTGTTGTCCTTGACAAAGACAAAATAAGAAAAGCATTGGGGTTTAGTAAATGGCTAACTGGTCTTTCGCAGTCATTGATCGATTTGTTCTTGCATTATTCAATCTCTCATGAACACACTTTAGGTATCAAAACGGTATCAACATCCGTTGGCAGTCTATGTAAACAGGACAGAGGCATGACAATTTTAGATATACAAAAGGTTAATAGCCTCATCTGTACGATACGTGATCAAATTATCACTAATATCGGCGAAGAAGAGTATCTGCAAATTATTCATGACCGACGTCAAAGGTGGACATTTACCAAGGAAAACCTTTTAAAAGTGGTTTCTGGGAAAGACTATCTTTTACCGCTACTTGAATTTAGATTTAAGAAAATAAAAGGAAAGGAAAGCTATAACCTAAAAAGAGAGTCCTTACGTCTGAAGTTGGCGAAGTTGTGTGATTTAACCCCTTTTAATGCGCTTAAAAATATATAGATTTTCTGATGTACTCTCCACATGAATTTATGGAGTTTATTATGAAAGGGAAATCCTTGCACTGGTCTAAGTGTCCCACTTCGTCCTTGCAATTATTAAGCGTTAACCTATAGTTATGTTCAAGCGAGAAGTATGCCTGCTGTCAGACAGGTTTGTAACCAATAGCTATAAGCAAAACACGTAGAACAAAGCATAAATGCAATAGCCGCCATACGGCGGCTATTGCATTACTTCTTATCAAGTAGCTTTTGTAACAGGTCATTCTTTTCTCGTTCTGCATGTAGAAGCCGTTCATATAATTTCTTATTCTCCTCCAGCGCTTCCAGCCACTTCTCAGCAGTGTTAATCGTTAAACTGCCATTGTTATGCCAACCCGTTGCCCCTTGGCCGTAGCTGCTATTGTCGTTAAATGTGTTCGTTATAATATTGGTCATACCTTCATCGTCCATGGTCTTTATGGCTTCAGGTGTGATGTTCAATACCTTCGCAACCAGCTCCAGTATTTCAGGTTCTACTTCTTCTTTTGTTTCCAGCAGCGATACTTTTCTTTGTGTCCACTCTTCGCCAAGGTCGGCAGCAAATGCTTCTTGTTTCATGCCTCGCATTTCGCGCAGCCTCTTAATGTTCCTTCCGTGGTGAATCCGTTTTTCCATAGATAACTTGGATGTGTTGGGTCAAAGATAATATTAATAAAAAAGCCTGCGCTACCAAAACGCTAAAATACAAGTTGTAGCTGCTAAAATAGCTGTCTTAGCGTTTGGGCTAGTATATAGCCGTCACCTTATTTTGCCACACTATTAATGCGCATCACCATGCACCTCCTTACCATGACCATCACAGACATGTATTACCCCGGCTTTGCCCATGCAGCAGTGGAGCTATCGGCTTACATCCATAGCCTGGGCATCTTCATTATATCGCTACGCAGCGGCAGGGTAGTAAGCCATACGCCCGCCGATGCTGCCGACTTCCGCCTCTGGCTGGCTGCCCACCACGTCCGCGACATAGCCCAAGACGACGGCATCCGCCGTAGCAGGAAGTATTACTAACCACCATCATCATTATGAATGAAACTACACCACCCATAACCATAGCCATTGCCGACGACTATGCACCGCTATTGCGGGAACTAAGCCGTATGCTTACGGCATTGGGCTTTACCGTAACCATACAGGCCATACACGGGCAGGACTTGCTGGCGCAACTAGGGGCTGCTGCGCCGCACCCGCCCGCCCTGTGCCTGCTCGATATAAACATGCCTGTACTGGATGGCTACGATACCGCACGCAGCCTACGGGAGCAATACCCGCAGATAAGAATACTAGCCACCTCCTTTGCCAAGCAGCCCGCCGAGATAGCAGAAATATTAAAGGCAGGCGCACACGCCTTCCTCTTCAAAGACAGCCCACCCGAAGCGTACAAACAAAAGCTACTGGAACTGAGATTGAATTAGTTGCAAGACGCTGCAGCACTCATATTATGTTTCGATAGGGGGGAAGCAATATGAGATATAAAACGGCTGCTGATGGCAAGATTGTAGTTGTCGTACGATTAGGCAAATTTTAGCAGTATGTATTTAGGAACAAAAAGCGCTTCGGGGCAGGCGGTAAACGGGCAGGATGACTCATCGCAAAAATTCAGGATGGAGGTGCTTAATGGCCTTAGCCGCAGTCCTAAAAGGCTGGACTCCAAGTACTTTTACGACAGCGAGGGCGACAAGCTTTTTCAGCAGATAATGGCAGCGCCCGAGTACTATCTTACACGCTGCGAACTGGATATTTTTCAGAACAAGACAGCCGATCTTGCTGATGTGATACTTTCGGACGGGTCGTCTTTCGACCTGGTAGAGTTAGGGGCCGGGGATGCTACCAAATCTGTTTACCTGTTGCAGCATCTGTTGGACAAAGGGGCTGATTTTTCGTACATGCCTATCGATATTTCGGGCAATATACTTTCGGTACTTAATGAGAAGCTGAAGGCGCAGATGCCTAAGCTGGGTATGGTGATGCTGGAAGGTGAGTACCTGCAAATGCTGGGCAAAGCAATGTCGCTATCAAAGAGGCGGAAAGTGGTCATGTTCCTCGGTGGAAACATCGGGAATATGAGCCCTGTCGATGCAAAGCGATTCTGCCTCCAGGTGCGCGAACGGCTGGAACCTGGCGACCTTTTCCTCATCGGTTTCGACCTGAAGAAGCGTCCGGAGACGATCCTGAATGCATATAATGACAAGGCGGGTATTACTGCCGAGTTTAACCTAAACCTGCTGCGCCGTATCAATAAAGAGCTGGATGCCAATTTTGACGTGCAGCAGTTCGAGCACTACGAAAGCTACGACCCGGAAACAGGTGCTTGTAAAAGTTACCTGGTAAGCCTGGCAGCACAGCAGGTAACCATCGGTAGTTCCAATGTTCAATTCGATAAGGACGAGATCATCTTTACCGAGATATCGCAGAAATATTCAAAGGCAGATATAAATACAATGGCAGCAGCAACCGGCTTTGAACTGGTGCAAAACTGCACAGATTCGAAAGGCTGGTTTATCGATTCGTTTTGGAAGGCTGTTTAATATTGTGAGCATATATTAAAAGATGGATTTACTCGCACAGTACAAAAAGGTAAGAGCACATTCGGAAAAGATATGCGCGCCTTTGGAAAAGGAAGATTATGTAGTACAGCCTATTGTGGATGTAAGTCCGCCTAAATGGCATCTGGGGCACACCACCTGGTTTTTTGAGACGTTTGTATTGAAGGCCTATTCGCCCGGCTACAAAGAGTTCAATGAGCAATACAACTTTGTATTTAACAGCTACTACGAAACCGTGGGTGTAAGGGTAGTGCGTACCGACAGGGGAAACCTGAGCCGCCCTTCCGTGGATGATGTGTATCGCTACCGCCGGTATGTAGATGAGCAAATGGAAGTGTTCCTGCAAAGCGAACCTACGTTTGATGACCAACTGATGGAACTGATAACACTAGGTCTGAATCATGAGCAGCAGCACCAGGAATTGCTCTGTACAGATATAAAGTACATCCTTGGGCATAACCCACTATTCCCGGCTTATGAAGCAAAGCCAGAGCAGCAGCAGCGGAAAGTAGAGCCGGTAACATTTCACCCTGTTAAGGAAGGCGTGTATGAGATCGGGTTTAACGGGGAGGGTTTCTGTTTCGATAATGAGCTTGGCCGGCATAAGGTGTACTTGAATGCTTTTGAGATTTCCTCGTCGTTGGTAACTAATGGCGAGTACCTTGAATTTATAAAGAGCGGAGGTTATCAGGATTTCAGGTTCTGGCATTCCGAAGGTTGGGAGTGGGTGAAAGAAAATAATGTAACAGCACCACTTTACTGGCACCTGATAGATGGTGAGTGGTGGTACTACACACTGCACGGCCTGGAAAAAATTGACCCCGTCGAGCCGGTATGCCATATCAGTTTTTACGAGGCATCTGCCTGTGCAGCATGGAAAGGCATGCGGCTACCAACCGAAGCCGAATGGGAAGTAGCATCGGACCTGTTTCAGTGGGGTCAGCGGTGGGAGTGGACCAATAGCGCCTACCTGCCTTATCCCGGCTTTGCAAAAGCCCCTGGTGCCATTGGCGAGTATAATGGCAAGTTTATGGTGAACCAGATGGTGCTGCGCGGTGCATCCATAGCCACTCCTGAAGGGCACAGCAGGAAGACGTACAGAAACTTCTTTCATGCGCACCTGCGTTGGCAGTTTACGGGTATCAGGTTAGTGAAATGACCTCGTCAAAAAGAATAATGAATACCGTTTTTTAACGCTTTTACGGAGGTTTTTGGCGGGCTAGCTTTGTACCAGAAATAGAAGCAAGTTATAGGCCACTATCCTTCCGGAAGCATCAATACTCACTCAAATCAAGCTATTTTCCTTCCGGAAAGTCAAAGCTCCCCAATGGGGAGCTTTCTTTATGTTGACGGGGCTATTTGGAGTATTCCGTTATGGTCACGTCTTTTATATTGCCATCGTAGCCATCGGGGGCTTTGATGTATAAATCGAGTTGTCCGTTTTTATAGTTGTCGGGTACATCGATGTAAAATGCATAGGGTGTATATTGCTCGTGTTGATAGAGTGGGTGCACGAGGCGCACGCGGTTGAATTTAGCTTCTGTGCCGCCTGCCAGCTTAGAAGACAGGAAACCGTTCCATGATCCGTTTATGCTTTTTATGTGGCATTCTACTTTTATCCAGCTGTCTTTTGTTTTTGGTGTGTAGGGTATATTGACTACTCGGGCGCTGTCGCCAGCATTAGATCTTAGCGGCGTTTCTGCTGGCTGTGATAGGATGCTTCGTTGCTTGTATGATTTGATGTTCGATAGTATATCTGTATTGTCGAGCATACTCATATCGAGGGCGGTGGGTGAGGGGTTGAGGTATATGCGGCTGCAGTATAGCCGGTTCATATCGTTGTAGTGCAGTATGGTTTTAAAGTATTGATCGTGCTGGAAGAAGTTTACCACAACAAGGTATAGCCCGAGTGCATAAAACAGCCATTTCCATCGGTGCCTGCCTGCATAATGTACGAATGTGGTAAACGGCAGTGCAAACACCGGGTAGCTCTGTACCAACGCACGCGTGCTAAAGCTGCCGCCATATGTCCAGTCGCGCCACGAGATAATGATGTAGATGTTGAGCAAACAAAACCAGAGCACCGACTTGCGGAATGGCTGGTTTTTCATGAAGAACATTCCTACGATGAAGAAAATGGTGATGGGCGTATAAATGAACCATCCCTTTTCCCAGCCTGTAAGCACGCGTACGTGTGGCGTAAGGAAATCCCAGGCGCTGCCTACATCGTATATCCACGATCCTGTTACATACTTCCAGTATATCAGTTGGGGCATAATGCCTGCCAGGCCGCCGATAACAGCCAGTACGATGTGCGAACGATGCTGCCTTACTGATTGCCATTTTAGCTTTGCTGCGGTAGCATTGTGCGTATTCCACATAAGCGGTATGAAGAGCATGACCGCCTCGGTGGGGCGGCTCATAGTGGCAAAGCCGATGATAAATCCGGTGATTAGCGCATAGATGCCTTTGGGCTGATCGTGCCATTTTTTAGTGGTAAACAGTACAAGCGGGTATAACGCAAATATGTAAGCATGACTGAGGCCACTATCCACCGCTGCGTATTGAATTAAATTAGTAGCCAGGCAAAGTAGCAGCAGCGAGATTGCTATGCTGACATCATCGTAATAGATAAGCAGGAACCTGCGCAGCACAAACAACCCAAGCATGGCCCAGACGATAGCGGCAAATGCAACAGACCATTGGTAGGGTGGTGAGAAGCCATCTGCGGGGTAGCCCAGCGGCTCTGCCAATGCATGCGCAGCCAGGAAGAATGGCGCCTGCATGATGGCAATGCCGCAAAGGTACTTACCTGCATAGTTGCCATTTGGCTGCAGGCTGCCCTGATAGAAGTCTCCGCCTTGCATGCGGTACTTCTGTTCTATTTCGGACATCCATTTATAGGTAGTAATATCGTTGTAGATGAAGATGCCGGGCAGATACATGTAATATCCAAGGCAATCCCAATCCGTCACTTTAAGCGGAGCTTTAGGGTCGGCTTCTACATGCGTTAACCGGTGCTGCATCAGTGCTGCGCCTATCAGTAACACAACTATAAAAGAAAAAATGTTCTTCATATATCCTGCGAGGCAGCAAGATAAGTGAAGGTGCCTTTACATTTTAAAAAAATGTGCTTGTCAAATAAACAAGGGATTGAAGCGTAATGAAACTACAATGGACATTACCTACCCTAAGCGGGTATCCAGTATTACTTGACCAACGCTTTAATAAAGTCCTTCACCCTGGGATTGGCAAAAGCAAAGTCGCGAACCTTGGACGAAAATGCACGCCTGCCGGATGCATAGCCGGTGCATACCTTGTTTTGAAATGATGCGATTGTATCGCTGCTGTTGATCTCGATTCGTGGTAGCCGCAGGTTACCAGCCGGGGAAGTGAGCAAACCATCGTGTACCGTACATGCCGCTTCGAATCCCATCTGTTTTACCAGTTGCAGGGTTTGAGTATTGTAGGAGCCGTAGGGGTAGGCAACACTTGTTGTTCGCTTGCCTGTATTTTGTTCTATCAGTTCTTTGCAGGTCTGTATGTCATTTTCCAAGTCGTCAATAGACATAGTATCCCACCTGTGGTGATAGTGTCCATGTGCTTCTACCGACCAGCCGTTGCGCGACATTTGGTTTACCTCTTGCCATGTGAGCGGCCTATCGTTGTCGTCTAGCACAAAGTCGGGAATATCATATAGTTCCCCTACATAGGCTGTAGAAAGAAACATAGTGGCTTTGAAGCCGTAACCAGCTAATATATCATTTGCGTATTTGTACCAGGAGTAATATCCGTCGTCGAACGTAAGGATACAGTACTTGCCTCTATCGGCAATATTACCTTTTAAGATGCTATTCGCCTCTTGTAGGTTGATAGCCTTATATCCATTACTATGCAGCCAGGCCATCTGCTTGCGAAATGCCTTTACCGAAATAGCTACGGTATTTTTGTTTGCGACAAATGCCTCATCGGCGCATAGCGCATGATACATCAATACAGGTATGGCAGCGCTCATTGTCTAGCTATCTTTTTTTTCCGCACCACGTATCTCTGTCCAGAACTTACCCGTGCCCATATTTACCGAGCTTGCCAGCGACGACCTTGTAACGCCCCATATCATCTTAAAGCCCGTGGAGAAAAACTCACGGTTTATATCGCTCAGTCGCAGCCCTACCAGCTCAAACGGTACAATGGACATGGATAATACAAACCATATAGATGCCCATGCTGCCGAGCTAAAAAAGAAGTAGTTGGCTATGGCGCAGAAGAAGGTAAAGAATATGAGTACTGAGCGTGGCAACTGATACAGCGACAATGCATAGTCTATCTGCGACAGGCTGCCTCTCGATATACCTTGCATGAGCGCTTCGCCGGCCAGCTTACGTGCAGTAATGAACTGCCCGCGTACCCAGCGTACACGCTGTTTCTGAAACTCTTCGTTCTTTTCAAAAACATTGTAACTCAGCTTTGCAGACGGGCACCATTTTATCGGTATGCGGTCGCGAAGCAACCAGGCATTCCATTCTTTATCCTCTGCAGCGCACTCATTTCCCATGTCGGCAAACCTAAAGAAGATAGATTTTTCAAACACGGTACCTGATCCGTGCAGGTAAGCATTCATCCTGGCAAGGTCGCGACTGCCGAGTGTCACCAACTGGCGTACATTTTCTGAAGCTGCGTCGAGCATGGATACTACCGAAGCGTTTCTGTTCTTTACATACCTGAATGTCTGAAGCACAGATGGCTCATCGTACTGCGACAAACGTTTGTTGATCTCGCTGAGGTAGTCAGGCTCTACTTCGCAGTCTGCATCTACTATCACAAAATAAGTATCAGAATGCAGCTGTTCCTGCTGAAGCATTTTGCTGGCGTATGCCAGGCAGGCACCTTTGCCCGGTTGCGGATCTTTAATGTTCTTTTCGATGCACTCAGCGCCGTGCGCACGGGCTATATCTGCTGTACTGTCGGTACAGTTATCGGCCACCACCACCACGCGGTAGTGTTCCCGCGGATAGTCTTGTGCAACCGCAGTTTTCACAAGTGGTGCAATTGAGTCTGCCTCGTTGTGGGCCGGTACCAGCACAATAAAGTCCTTATGCGGCACGGTAGTACCCGGCAATGGGCGAAGCTTGTTTTTAATGCTCCGTGCGCGTACCATGTATATCACTGCCGGCACGTACCGGTACAGGTAGCTGAGCAATAAAAATACTTCTATGCCTATAAACAGCGGGCCTATATTAAATACCAGCGATACAACCAGCAGCAGGGCAATACCCATGGGGCTAAACAGCTGGAATATAGAAAACTTGTTTTTGAGCATAGAAGTATTTTGTTCTTTTTAAGCTGCTGCAGCCTCGTTCGATGTTATAGCAGGTTCTGTAATGGTTGTTAGCTTGGTTACTTTTATTTGCTTTTGCAAGGCAGTTATTACCTGCTCCAGACGGTCTACGGTTTCGTAGTACGGCATACCAAAGCGCAGTATATGATGCGTGCCCCCGGCGTGCTTATGGTCTACCATGCATTTGCAATGAATGCCTATTGCATTCAGCGCACTATACAGGTCAAACGGATTATAGTCGGTAAGCGCTATGGACAACAGTGGCGCTGCTATGGTAGTATTAAGTATCTTATAATTGATGCCATTGGCCGAGAATGTTTCTTCCAATTTATCTCTGAAGATGGATGACAGGTAGCCTGAACGCTGTAGTATAGTATCTTTTCCTGTTTTCTTGTAAAGCTTCAGCGCCTCATATATCTCTGCGTACATAATGAAGTCCTGGCCGCCCTGCAGGCTGAAGTTGCACATCTGGGTGTCAGACGATAGTCCATGGCCATTCCAGAATACGCCGCCTATCCATTCATGAAAGTCAGCCTTCATCCAGGTGAGGCCACTGCCGTGCGGGCCAAACATCCATTTGTGCAAGCTGCCAACAATGGCATCGGCTATACCAAACGGTGGATCGTACAGGCCTATTGACTGCGTCACATCCAATATTACCTTACAGCCCGGCGCTGCCTTTTTTGCTACGCTGCACAGGTTGTGCTGAGGAGACATGTTTCCCGTATCGTAATACACGTGAGATATAAATGCCACACTTGGTTTTATACGTTTAATGGCTGCTCTCAGTTTTCGCTCGTTCGCCAGCACCTCATCGCTCAGGTAGTGTACTTCGTACTCGGGCAGTTGCTCGAATACACCAATACCACCCGGGTGTTCGTGTGTAGATGTAATAACTCTGTACGGACCGCTCTGGTCTTTATTAAATGCACGCAGCATAGACAGCGCCAGCAGGTTCACGGTTTGTGAAGTACCATTACCCACCATCAGCTTATATCCGCTGGATGGCCATAGCTCACGGCAGATGTTCTTTATGTCGTCTATTTTTTGCCGGCCATGCTCATACATGCCTATCGGGTTGCCCTCGAGTATATATGTGCTGTAGGTGTTCTTACGCACATTCTTTACAGGAGTTGATACCGTGCCCAGTGTGCCCGGGTTTAGGTTGATGCGGTCAGACTTAAAGTTTTGTTCACGAAACTGTTTCCAGTGCTGTTCGCTCTTAGAATCAGTATCTGCCGAGGCTTCTTGCTCCGTGTACTGTCCTTTGAATGCATGTATATGATGCGTAAATACATCGGTGTGTATGCGGCTCTTGTATTTGTTGATGATGCCGAGTGTTTCGTTCAGCACTTCTTCGATAGCAGTAGTAGCTACATTGTTATCGATGTGCTCGGTCATCACCTTTATATCGAACTTCTGAGCTTCGCTTTCGCTTCGCGGATCGAATACATTATCGATCTTCACTTCGTAGCCTATCTGCTCAGCCAGGTGTTTTACAGTCTGTGCTATCTCGTTAATGCTACAGTTAGCCTTAGTTACGTGGTTCACTACTTTGTGCTCTCCACGTTCCGGGATGGCGCCTGCGATCGTTTCCAGTGAGTTCACAGCGTCCTTCATAGGCATGATACCCGTGGACTGGTTGCCTTTTCCATAAACGGTAAGCGGATGCCCGGCTACAGCCTGTGTGAGGAAACGGTTCACCACGGTACCGAAAATATCATCGTAGTCAAAACGAGTGTACAACGCTTCATTACCAGCCATTTCGTCGGTGTATACGCCGAAAAGGGTAGACTGCATTACCTCGGTAATGCGCAAGCCCCATTTGCGGCATGCCATTGACAGGTAGTTACTGTCGTTGATTTTTGAAATATGGTATACATCGTCGGACTGGCGCGGGAAGGGCAGCGGAAGAACAGCTTTCTTGCCATTGAACTCAGGATAGAAATAACCTTCAGCGATGTCGATGCCTCCATTGGCATACTCACCCATCGATCCCATTTTTACAATATGTGCATCGGGTACGTGCTTGCGCACTGCCCATAGCAGCCTCATATTGTTGCCTTCATTATTATTGATAGTATACAGCGACTCTTCGAGCCCCAGCATGGAGTAGGGGGCTGAGCACTGCTGCGCCATATGGTATATGGTATGTGGTCTTTCCTTTTTGATCAGCTCCTCAAGTGCGTCGGAGTTGATGTCCATATTTATAAAGTGGAGATTGTCTTGCCCGTATACCTCTCTATATGCGGCCAGACGCTCAGCATGGCGTGCAATAGGTATCAGGCTATCGGACCCTATGCGGCGTACTGTATTTCTTCTCCATTCGTTATCTGCAATTAATATTTTTGTTGTAGGGCGTGTTACTGCTAGTTTCAGGGCTATAGGCCAACCATAATATCCGTCTCCTCCCAGCACAATGATCACTTCATTCATGGCTATTAGTCTTTAATATCTTTTAACAATCAGTTATGTCAATTATCTTCTTCTTAACAAAATCTGCTAAATAACCTTTAAAAACTGTACCTTAATACAGGCTTAATTCCTTAGTGCGGTTACAAGATTTTCGACCTCTGCAATTCATCTGAATATCTGTTCATGACTCTAGTGATATATCTACAAGCGATTAAATAAATAGAATCGCTTAATGTGTCAATGCTTAAAGAAATGTTAAAGGGTGAAATAATATTTTGTACATATATAGATACATGGGGAAGTATCATAAGCGGTTTGGGCAAACGGAAAGCCAGCGCACTTACGAACGCTGGCTTTGGTAATTTCTTAAGCAAAAACATATCAGGACGCCGGAAGATAAATATTGAAGGTAGCACCCTTACCTTCTTTGCTATCGGCTGTGATGGCTCCTTGATGGTTCTCTGCTATCTTTTTACATATAGCTAGTCCTATACCCGTGCCTTCATAGTTGCTGTCCCTGTTGTGCAGGCGATAAAAAATATCGAAAATGCGTTTCCGGTGGCTTTCATCAAAGCCTATACCATTGTCTGCCACTGTTATCTGATGATACCTTACATCATCAGGAAGCACCGCATCTTTTACCTCCTGGCCAACTACCTCGCTGCTGCTTACGGTAATGTCGGGTGGATTCCCATTCTCTGCAAATTTTATAGAGTTTGAAATTAGATTGGTGAACAACTGAAGCATCTGCGATGGCACTACCCGAACCTGGCTTGGAAGCGTATGCACTTTGATTGATCCCCTTTTTGCCTCTATCTCGTCACTCAACGCCTCCTTTACCTCATTTACTATCGGGTTGAGGTCTGCAATGCTGTAAAGGGCTGCGTCGTTGCCTGTAAGGGAGTAAGACAAGATATCATCGAGCAGCAACTGCATACGCTTGGCTGATTTTTGTATCCGCGTTGTATGATCCTTGATTTCGTCTGAAAGGTGCTGTCCTTCTTTGCTGGCAATGCGCGACGCAAATATCTGGATCTTGCGGAGCGGCTCTTTAAGGTCGTGCGACGTTATCCAGTTAATATTGGTCAGTTCTTCGTTGGCTTTTTGCAGTTTTTCGTTCAGCACGCGCAGGTTGCTTTCTTCGCGTTGCAGGTAGGTAAGGTGAAACTGATTTTGAAGCGATGTGGCAAACCGCATAGCTGCGTTTATCTCAGATACCCTCCACTCGGTTGCATGCTGATGCACCTTTTCACTCCATATATCAAATGAATTTCTCGGTGTCAATGATTTAGTTGTCGGATCTCTTTGCACGGCTGTATCAGGTTTGCCGGCCCAGTTCACGGTCTGCACTACTTCTTCTCTGAACCAGATGATGCAGTTCTTGGTTGGCTTGCCCAAGGCATGGTATATGATGCCCGACGCACACTTACTGATATCTGCTCCCTTAGGGTAACGTTTAGAAAGGTTTGAGGTAGAGAATGATGCCGAATTTATATTGGACTCTATCCACTTTATGAGTTCAAGTGTCTTTTCGGGCGATGGCACCAACCCTTTTTCATACAGTGTGCCGTTATGCAGTATGATTGCCCCGGTAGCATTAGCAACCGAAAGCAAAGACGTGAACTGTTCAAATTTATGTTCAAAGTCTTCGTCGGCGTTTATCTTATTGAGTAACTGCTGCAGATGCGCTTCGGCATTTACAT
The DNA here is from genome assembly GCA_004144175.1 of Sphingobacteriales bacterium. GTDB lineage: Bacteria > Bacteroidota > Bacteroidia > Chitinophagales > Chitinophagaceae > Polluticoccus. The sequence continues at coordinate 192,164 of SEFT01000002.1, read as the reverse complement.
TTACGTGGTATTCTTCTGCAGCTTGCCGCACCTTTATTTGCGAAGTAAGGAAATAGCCTTGCAATAAAGCAAATTGCCTTTGCATATGGGTCGGCGTTTTGGGCGTTCGATGATGACAGGCGATAAGCCCCCATAGCCGCCCATCTTGTAGTAATGAAATGGTAAGCGATGCACCTACTCCCATATTTTTGAGGTACTGTATATGAATGGGCGATACGCTTCTAAGACTGGCATGGCTCAAGTCGAGCTGATTGCCTCCATTATCTGACAAGGTGAGTATAGGCACAGGCTCATACAATACGTCACCTATTACGCGCACCAAGGTTTTTAAGTATAGTTCGCGTGCTTGTGGCGGTATATCGGTATGTGGATAGTGCAGGCCCAGAAAAGGCTCCATGTCTTCTACCTTACTTTCAGCGTATACCTCGCCATTATAGTCCCTATCGAAACGGTAGATCATTACCCTGTCATAGCCAGTTATTTTGCGTGTGTCGCTAGCTATATGCTGACACAGGGTTTTGAGAGTAGAGGCACGTTCGATATGCATTACAAAGTCGCGCGTATGGTCGAAGAGTTCGTGCTCGTCTGCAATATGAGCTTCACAGCGTTCTAGTTCCAATACTGCTGTGTCAACCGTTTTATGGACGCTTACGCAATAAATAGTCGAAGCTATTTCTATTCTGAATGGCCTTTTATTTTCTACGTCTAGTACTACCGATGCCTTGCCCCATAGATCAGGGAGGATGTTGTCCATCGGTTGGTTCAGAGCATCTTTAGGATCAATACCCAGCTGAGAAATGTTGGCGCTGCAATATTTTATGGTTCTTGAATCTATATTAATGCCTAATAGCACACCATGTGGCTGTATGCTGCCTGGTATATGTATGGGTTCTTGGTCGCAATTGGTAATTTGGAAAACATCTCTGTTTACGATATCAACTATGTTCATTCCGATAAGTTGTCGGTTGGGGCGAGAATTAATTAATGCAAAGAATTAGCCTGCAAAATAATCATGCCATTATGCATCTTCGTTTGCTTGCATATATGGCTGTATTACAGGCTGTTCTTACCCAGTACCGTCCAGTCGTCGTTCCCATGGCCTTCTGCTATCCAGCGGTCCATCTCCGTGGCTATTGCTGGCATTACTGCTAACTTACGGCCAGCCTGTTCGGCTGCCTGTATAAACAAGCCTGTGTCCTTGCGCGCCATGCTTAGTTCCCAGGATGGTTTGTTGTACTTGCCCGCGGTCATCCGTTGCAGACGTGGCAAGAGCATACTGGCCGGGTTCCAGTTTTCAAACAGACCGGCGACATCGGCGGAGGAAATATCCATTGATGATGCTAGTGTGAGCGAATCGGCCAAGCCGGCCGTAAAGCCTACCAGGAAGCAATTGCCGATCAGCTTCATCGCAGCTGCCTTGCCTACTTCAGGGCCAAAGTTGAGCAGCTTGCCTGTCATTTGCTCTAGTTCGGATGTTACCTGCTGTATCAAGTCCTGATCACCCGAAACGAGCATGAAGCCTGTGCTTTCCAGTGCATTTGCAGGACCCATGAACACCGGGGCATGTACGTAGCTAAAGCCACCCTCTTTCCAGCCATCCGTACGCCGACGGGCACCTTCTGCACTTGTTGTTGTATGGTCGATGATAATTGCGCCCGGCTTTAAACCTGGTAATGCAGTTCCCAGCACTTCATCTACCGACGCATCGTCCTTTAGTGTAAGGTGTATAGTGTCGGCACCGGTCACTGCTTCAGCAATTGTGTCGAACACTTTAGCTCCGTATTGCTCCAGTTCTTTTGCTTTTGCTGCTGTACGGTTCCAAACCTGAACCTGCTTTCCGTTACGTAAGAAAGCGCGTACAAAATTTCCGCCCAGTAGTCCCGTGCCCAGATATGCAATCATGATCTTTTTTTCGTGAAAGTAGGGATAAACGATGAGTACAGCCAGGTGCGTGATCCATACATGTTTACTGCATTGCTTATTTGTAATGAACAATAGCAGTTATAAATTGTTAGATGTCTGTGCATTGGGTTAAGATGTTGCTGACATGTTTTTATGACGGATGAAGTTTAACTTGATTTCGCACCCCTAAATATATTCCGGTTTTTATAAATGAGCTTACACGATAATCAATCCGACAATTCTGTTTCGTTTGCAGGGACAGAAGCAACTGATGCGCAACTCCATTTGCTGGCTGATTCTTTGCCTCAACTGGTGTGGGTAACGGATGCGCAGGGATACCATGGTTATTACAATCGTAAATGGTATGAATATACAGGCCTTACTTATGAACAAACGAAAGGGGAGGGCTGGAATGCAGTCTTGCACCCCGGCGACCAACGCCGTGCATTTGAGGTCTGGAACCGCTCGTTACAAACCGGTGCTGACTACGAAATAGAGTATCGTTTCAGGCAGAGCAATGGGCAATACCGGTGGTTCCTGGGCAGGGCATTGCCGCTGAGGGATGAAAATGGACAGATCGTTAAATGGTTTGGTACTTGTACAGACATACATGAACAAAAAGTATTGAAGGAGCGCTTGGAAGAGAACAAGACCGAAACGGATAAATTAATAAACTCCATGCCGCAATTGGTATGGATGGCAGCCGCAGATGGCAGTGTGCATTACTTCAACGACCGTATCTCTTTTTACGTAGGTGCTATGTGGAAGGCCGATGGTACCTGGACATGGGAAGGCATCATTCATCCTGAAGACCTGGAGCGCACAACCGGGGTTTGGGCTGAATGTGTACGCACCGGAAACTTGTACGAGATAGAATATCGTATGCGGATGGCTGACGGCACTTACCGCTGGCACCTGGCTCGCGCAGTGCCGCATTTAGACTTTGCAGGCAGGCCTATGAAATGGTTTGGTACCTGTACGGATATTCATTCTTCGATCTCGGATCGATCAGATAAAACAAAAGCAACCATCTAGGTTGCTTTTGTTTTTAGTAGCCTCGTCAAGAATCGAACTTGAATCTGGAGCTTCGGAAACTCTTATACTATCCATTGTACTACGAGGCCGTAGTGATACTGAGGAATACAATTATCACTCAATATTGCGTCACAAATCTACATGCTTCAAAATAAAAAAGGCAACTAAAGTAGTTGCCTTTTTTCGTACCACGTACGGGATTCGAACCCGTGATTCCTCCGTGAAAGGGAGGCGTCTTAACCCCTTGACCAACGCGGCCTTTCCCGTTTGGGATTGCAAAGATAGGAAGCGTTTTCTTTTCTGCAAACTTTTTAGAGAAAATTTTTAAAAAGAGTTTTTACATCGCATTCACGATGCCCAGAAACTCCTCTGCCTTCAACGATGCACCGCCTATCAAACCACCATCTACATCGGGGCAGCCAAACAGTTCTGCTGCGTTTGAAGGCTTACAGCTGCCGCCATAAAGTATAGTCATATCGTTGGCAGCGTCCTGTCCGTATTTAGCGGCTATTACGCTGCGTATGTGTGCGTGCATATCCTGCGCCTGTTGTGCGCTGGCTGTGCGGCCTGTACCTATTGCCCATATAGGCTCGTAGGCTATTACTACATTCTTCAGCTGTGTCGCATCCAGGTGGAAGAGTTCTGCGCTGATCTGCTCCTGCACATATGCGTTCTGCGTATCGGCATCGCGTATCTCCAGCGGCTCGCCACAGCAGAAGATCACCTGCATTTTATTTTCTAACACCAGGTTTATCTTCTTCACCAGCATTGCATGGTCTTCTTTAAAATACTCGCGACGCTCTGAGTGGCCCAGTATCACATACTCAGCGCCTGTGCTTTTTACCATCGATGCTGATATCTCGCCCGTATAAGCGCCTGAACCCTCGTAGCTGCAATTCTGCGCACCCAGATGGATATGATGCTTACCTGTCAGTTGCTCGCCGATGCTTGCCAGGTGAATGAACGGCGGGGCAAGCACCACCTGTTTGTTTTCGCTAAGCGCCGGCAAGCCTTCCAATACCCCTTCTACGAGTGTTTTACCCTCTTCGAGGTTCATATTCATTTTCCAGTTGCCTGCAACGATTTTTTTACGCATGTCTTTATGATTGATTGTGTAGTATGTTGTTGTTTGTTAATTGCTGTTATTGCTCTCAAATACGCCACGCTGTATAGCGGTCTTTTCGAAGATGTATTGGTACATCCGCCGCTCGGCATCGGATAGCGATTTTTTACGCCTGCCCATCATCCTGTTGGCGGTATCCATTGCCTTATCAAAGGAATATGTAACCATTCCCTCAACGCCACCCCAGGAGAACGAAGGGATGAACTTATCGGGGAAGCCTGCACCGTATATATTGCAAGACACGGCAGCTACCGTACCTGTATTGAACATAGTATTGATACCGCACTTAGAATGGTCGCCCATCAGCAGGCCGCAGAAGGTGAGGCCTGTCTTTACCAGCTTGTTCTGATGCTCGTCCCATATCTTCACTGCATCGTAGTTGTTCTTCAGGTTCGAGCAGTTGGTGTCGGCACCCAGGTTGCACCATTCGCCTATCACCGCATTGCCCAAAAAGCCATCATGCCCTTTATTGCTATTGGCAAAGAATACCACGTTGCTTATTTCGCCACCCACCTTGCAGCCGGGGCCTATGGTAGTAGCGCCGTATATTTTGGCACCCATCTTTATAGCCGCATGTTCGCATAGCGCCAGTGGCCCGCGTATGATGGAACCCTCCAGTATCTCTGCATCCTTGCCAATATATACAGGCCCTATAGCGGCGTTAATAATGCAGCCTGCGTTGATGATTGCTCCTTCTTCGATAAATAAGTTCTCTTTACCGGTCACGGTTACACCTTCCGGTATTGCAGCGCTCACGCGATTCTCCGTAACAAGCGCATAATCTTCGCGTATGGCCATATCGTTCAGCGAGAAGATATCCCATAGGTTATCTATACGTTGTATTGGGTCGCGGTAATTGGAGCCGTTCATAGCGTGCAGCTGTGTCATATAGCTGCCGCTATCGGGCAATGCACCATCGATACATGCTGCGATGATCGTGCGTCCATGTATCAGCGTATGGCCCGGCTGTAGTAGCTGTATGGCTTCTACCAGCTCTTTGGTAGCAAATACAGCTCCGTTTATCAGTATATTCTTATCCCCGGCATTTTGCGGATACAACTCTTGCAGGTATTCTTCCGTAAGCGTGCCTGTGTGGGCATCCAGCAATACCTCCCAGCGCTCGCGCATGGTAAGTATGCCGCAGCGTATATCGGCTATTGGGCGTGTATGTGTAAAGGGCAGCAGGCGCAGGCGCACCTCGTCGTCAAAAAGCAGGTAATTCATAAAACGAAAAATCCCGTCAAAAGTCGGGATTTTTCGTGCTTGAAGCAAGTAATATAAATAAGTGAGCTTATTTCTTTTTCGCGTAGCGGTTTTTGAATTTCTCGATACGGCCCGCTGTATCTACGAACATAGACTTACCGGTGTAGAAAGGGTGAGAAGTGTTAGAAATCTCCACTTTTACCAGTGGGTATTCATTGCCATCTTCCCATACAATGGATTCTTTGGTATTGCAAGTAGAGCGTGTAAGGAACGTAACGTCGTTCGTCATATCTTTAAACACTACTAAGCGATAGTTCTGTGGATGAATTTCTTTTTTCATTTATTGCCTTTTTAATGCATGGAATTGGCCATGCGTGAATTGAGTGGGCGAAGTTAGCTACTTTTTTAGAAAGCTGCAAAAAATATCAGCGTATAACTGATAAGTTTTTTTGCTAATTAGTTGGCCTGAGCGCTTCCGCCATCTTTCAGCAGCTTGTCCAGGTCCTGGCGGGCTTCTTCGGCAAAGTTGTACTTGCCTATCACTTTGCCATCGCTATCTACCAAAAATGCCTGCGGGATGAACTGTACCCCGTAAATATCGGCTGCTTTAGATTTCCATCCGCCCAGGTCGCTTACATGGAAAGGCCATGCGAGTTTATCGTCGGTGATAGCCTTAGCCCATTTTGCCTGGTCCTGATCGAGCGATACGCTCAGGATGGTAAAGCCACTCTTTGCATTTTTGAATTTCTGCTCTTTATAGTAGTCATACATTTCTACCAGGCGCGGATTAGCACGGCGGCAAGGGCCACACCACGATGCCCAGAAATCGATCAGTACAATTCTCTTTTTAGTTACATCAGAAAGCTTCATCGTTTCTCCGGTAGGCGTCTTCAATTCCAGTTCCGGGGCTTTCTGTCCTACTTCTATTTTTGTGTTAGCATATTGCGCATTGGCCGACATAAAACCAGCACAGCTAATGAGCAGGGTTGCGAATATTTTTCTCATGTTGTAAAAGCTCTGTTTGTAGTATATAAAATTACGTAAGATAAAGTTATCATTTTCATAAATGCAACTCCAGCCCATCGTAGGCGAGGTGCATATGGTCGGGTAACATTTTAGTAACCTCTTCGTGCAAGCCTAATTGATGGCTTATATGCAGAAAATATGCGTTTTTGACATCAGCGCTATTGGCAATCTCCATCGCTTCAGGCAGATTGTAGTGCGATATATGCTTCTCATGCCTCAGTGCATTCAGCACGAATACGTCACTACCTTTTGCCTTTTCCAACTCTTCGGGTGCTATATAGTTTGCATCCGTTATATAAGTAAACCCGCCTATGCGAAAGCCAAATACTTCGAGCTTATAGTGTAATACGCGTATAGGAACTATCTCTAGACCGTTGATATAAAAAGGCTTGTTCGTGATCGTATTCAGGTTGAGCTGCGGTATGCCGGGATAGGTCCGGTTGTTGAATACATAATGGAATTCCCTTCGAAGTCCGTCCTGTGTCTCTTCCGTAGCATATATCTCCATTGCTTTGCCCGAAAAGTAGTTGTACGCACGCACATCATCGAGGCCTGCAATATGGTCTTTATGGCTATGGGTAAAGATGATCGCATCCAGGTTACGCACCTTCGCGCGCAGCATTTGGTAGCGGAAATCGGGGCCGCTGTCTATTACAATGCTGGCCTCGGGTGTTTCTACCCATACCGATGTACGCAGCCTGTTGTCGCGCTTGTCGGTGGATGTGCATACGGCACAGTTGCAGCCTATGACGGGAACCCCCTGTGAAGTACCGGTACCTAAGAACGTGATCTTCACTATCAGATGTCCATTTGGGTTTGTACGGTAGTATCGGTGCCTGATGTGCCGGGTTGCTCGCGCAGTTGTTTATACCATTTCTGCATCTCGCCGCTCAGCTCTTCTTCATTTACATCCAGCGATGGCAGTATCTCTACCAATGCATTGATGCGGCCTTCGATGCTGAGAAACTTATTGATGACAGCCACACGTTTATCTTCAAGTACACAGTAGCCGGAATTGAAATTTCCCTTCTCGTAACGTATGATGTAACGGGCTTCTTCGAAAAGCTGTTCCAGTTTTTTAAGCGTGTTTGGCGTATATTTGAAGCTCATTTCTGCAATTCCGGTTTCGATGGCTAAAATTAGAAAATTCAGCGCACTTATATGCTTCGGCGTTGTTTTGTGCTCTTTCTCTTTCACATCGAATGCACAAACAGGCTGGTACGAAGAGCAGCAAAGAACGTTTCATGGCGGTATAGTAGCGGGAACAAATTTCACACAGGTGGATGGGGACCGGTATGCGGGATTTCGTAAAGTGGGATTCAATGTAGGCGCTATTTTGTATGCGCAATTTGCACCGCATGTGGCCGCCAGTATGGAGATCCTTTACTCACAAAAAGGTGCGCGCGCGCACTTTGCCCAGATATCTACCAACAAAGTATATATGGTAGAGCGCTACCGAATAGGGCTGAACTATGCAGAAGTCCCTATTCAGCTGCATTACTACGACAAAAGAAAAAGCCACTTCGGTGCCGGATTCTCCTACTCGCAGCTCATAAGCAGTAGCGAGACCGTTACAACAACTCCGGCGTTCCCCAGTAATATAGACCTTGACAGGCAGTTCCCGTTCCGGAAGTTTGATGTCAACTTTATAGCGGGCGGAAATCTGAAATTGTATAAAGGTTTGCACCTCAATGCCCGGTTTGCCTATTCGCTCCTTCCGATACGGAAGATTGCAAATACGCATCCTGAACTTGCCAGGGCCGACCAGTTTAATAATATTTGGACCTTTCGCCTCATGTATCTTTTTCAATAAGCTATGGTCAACAGGCACAATTTAGTATTTAAAAACAGCAGTAAAGTATTTGCGGCACTACGTGCAACAATACTTGCTGCCGTGGTACTGGTATTATTTCCTTTATCATCAAATGGCCAGAGCAGCTGGTACGAGGAAGAGCCGTCACGCATCTTCCACGGAGGATTGGTAGCAGGAGGAAACTTTACGCAAGTGGATGGCGACAACTATGCCGGCTATGGCAAGACGGGGCTGAATGCGGGCGCTATTGTCTTTACACATTTTACAGGTAGTGCGGCTGCAAGTCTTGAAATACTATATGCTCAGAAAGGCGCACGTGCTTCACACGCCAAAAGATCGCTTGGCAATGGCAACTATATTATTGAAAGCTATCGAATCGGTTTGAACTATGCGGAGGTGCCCATTCTGCTTCACTATTACGATAAGCGGAAGAACTATTTCGGCGCGGGTATGTCCTACTCGCAATTGATCAACAATACAGAGGAAGCGACTACTACACCGGGCCTGCCCAATAATGTAGACCTGGAGAAGCAGTATCCATTTAAGAAGTACGATCTCAATTTTATAATAGGCGCGAATGTAAAGGTATATAAGGGGCTCTATCTGAACGCGCGGTTCGCCTACTCAGTAATACCTGTGCGGAAGAATGAAAATGTGAACCCGATACTGGGCAGGGCAGAGCAGTACAACAACATCGTAACGCTCCGCCTTATGTACCTTTTTAACAAATGATGACAGACGCAGACAAAATGATGTTCCCTGTATGCCTGCCGCTACGGCTCGACTGGAGCGAGATGGATATGTTCGGGCATATCAACAATGTGTCTTACTTCAAATACATACAGGCATCGCGGGTCAATTATTGGGAGCAAATAGGACTGACGCAACTGCATGGTGAGATGAAGCTCGGTCCTATACTGGCATCTACCTCCTGCAATTTTTTGAAGCCACTCTTCTTTCCCGGTAACATCATATTACAGGCCAGTATCAGCTTTATTAAGACTACCAGCTTTGGCATTCGGCACCAGATACTAAATGACAAGAGCGAAGTAGCTGCGACGGCAGATGATGTCATCGTGCTGTACGACTTCGTAAAGAACGAAAAAGTAGCCATGCCTGCCGATCTCAGGCTGAAAATAGAATTGCTGGAAGGGCGCAGTTTTTAGACCCTGCTTTTCAATATGTCGCTTACTGCATTCACTGAGCTAATCAGTGCCGCTTCTACTGTACCGTTACATGGCCCTTCGTATAGTGCCTCGCCCGCAAAGAAAATCGTATCCTCAATCGGTTTCGTTAGTTCATTACGTACTGCAATGTTCCCTGCGGTAGCGTAGCTGTAAGCGCCCTTGCTGAATGGGTCGGCAGCCTTGTTGGTAATGTGCCAAGCCTTTAGTGGGCGGCGTAGTTCTGCTATATCTTTTTTGAATATGATTTCCAGTGATGTAAGCGCTTCTGATAATAGCTCCTCATCGGTACTGTTTTTCTTTGCATCGGCTTTAGGGCCTGCAAGCCAGCCTGTGATCAGGTTGCTGTTGCCGGGCGCTTGTGTCCACCAGGTAGGTATAGGCGTATCCGCAAACAAAAATCCAATATCAGTGCCCGCATCGGTATCCTGCCAGAAGGCATGTTCAAACTCCAGCAATACTTTCACCACTGCACCGAACCCGATCTTTCCAAACATTTCCATATACTGCGGTATGGCAGGCTGAAACTGGATATCGTCGGCTTGTAATATACCCAATGAAACTGTTATCAATACTTGCTTGGCTGTGTAAATGCTTCCATCTGCTACTTTCACAGTTACTGAGCCAGCTGACCAATCAATATTCGTGACAATTTTCGACAGATTTATCTCGCAACCCTTTTTACGGCATTCTTCTGCCAGGTAATCTATAATCTTACCGTAGCCCTCGCGCACGCGCCCATCGTCATCATCCATACTTGCCAGGTCGCCGCGCATAGATAGTAGGCTAGCTTTGTTAGGGTCTGCCGCCTCGTAGCCTTCTATCATCATCATGACCGATTCGCGCATATCCGCATACTTATCGTCTGCAAAGTGTTCTTGCAGGAAGTCGGACACACTCATGTCTTGCTGTACAGTTTCTAGCTTTTCCGCTAGTTCTTTTTCCTGTTCTATGAACGAGCCCTCATTTTCTTTCAATTGCCCATCTTCCCAGTTCAGCATTTCACCGCCTGCTGTGGTAGCTTGCAGGCCACATTCCTGCATCAGTTGCAGGGTAAAAGGTACTTCGCCATGCAGGAACTCTGCACCTGCTTCTACAGGCGTAGAAAACCCTGCATTATACAGGGTATGAATCCTGCCGCCCAGCCGATCCCTGGCTTCGAGTAACAGTACTTTAAGTCCGTTCTCCGATAAATCGCGCGCGGCCATGAGTCCAGCGGCTCCGCCACCAATGATGATGATATCAGCGTTTTTCATAAGAATGTAATTTACGTGCAAGAAAACTATACCAAAACACGTTATACACCGTACGCCCGATACTATTCGGTAATATTGCTATTATGAAACTGGCCGGGAAATACACCGCATCGCTTGCTTTATTGTTGATGCTAGGCATTATAAAAGCCAATGCGCAGCGCAGTAATTTCTTTACCGAGAATAGGAAAAGCTTCTATGGTGGCTTTGTGGGTGGCGCCAATATCTCTACGGTTAATGGAGATTCTTATGGTGGGTATCATAAAGTAGGCTTTAATGCGGGCGGTATTGTATATGTGCAGTTTGCCGAGCATTTCGGTACCAGCGTGTCGCTTACTTACGCACAGAAAGGTAGCAGGGGAGCGCAACTGAAGTACTCTATGTATGTAGACTCCTTTATGGAGAAGTACTATCTCGACCTGAATTATGTAGAGGTGCCGGTGATGCTGCACTACTTTCAGCATCCTAAGCTACACGTAGGCGTAGGCGCTGCTTATGCCCGGCTATTATCATCGAGCGAAGAGCTGCTGACCGATCAGCCCGTGTATATCAACCCTGACCTTTACGTATTTAATAAGGATGAATTCAGCGGCCTCCTGCAAGTGGCTTATCAATTGGGGAAGAATCTCTTTATCGACGGGCGTTATCAGTACTCGTTAAAGCCCGTACGCGATTGGGATAAGATACATGTGCGGGTGGGCTACGGCGCGCCGGGGCAGTATAATGGTGTCTTTTCCTTCAGGCTGATGTACCTGATAAAATAAGCGAGGTTATTTCTTTTCTTTCTTGCCAAACATGGAGAACCCTTTAGGATTCTTGTACATCTGGTCGATGCCTTGCCGGAAGGTATCAACGCCTCTGGCCATGCCGTAATATGCCGATGAGTCGTTTATCAGTTTATTCTCATTAACCTTACTGAGTGATGTTTTCAACGTAGCAAAAGAAGTCTTTAGCTTTTTGAAGTTTTCGGCAACATTAGTTTTTGCCAGGTCGGCCGATTGCTTTTTTGCATCGGCAATCGATTTTGTTCTTTCGGCATTGCCCATAGCCATACTGCGGGTGCTGGAGTCGGCGCCGCGCAGTTTACGGCATATACCGTTAGTCGACTCATTCATGCTGGCCATGGCCGAAGCAAAACCTTTTGAATTCTTTTCTACAGAAATGATCCTTGTGGTAGTACTGGTAAGAATACCGGAACGAAATAAGCCGGTAAAGGATTGCAGCGTGCTATCAGAAGCGTTCAGGATGCTTTTTGTCAGTTCCAGCATGGGCGTTACCCGTACCGTAGCGCTCATTACACTGCTGTCGTAGCCTGAGGGTAGTACGGCTTCGTCGGGCAATATGTTAGGACCAACGCCTGGGCGTAGCTCTATGATCTTTTCGCCCGTAATGCCGAATGTTGCCAGGTAGGCTGCGGTGCCTTCGGTCAGCTCTATTTTCTTCTTCAGCGATATGGTCACTTTGACCCTGCCGCCGCCATTCAGGTCTATATCTCTTATTTTCCCTACACGTACACCGTTGATCATCACCGATGAAGACTGTTGCAACCCCTGTATGTCGTGATAGTAGGTGTAGTAATCGTGCTCCCCGGTAAAATACCTTTTGTTCCGCCATGCAACTATTACGGCTACTATTAATAGCACCGTTACAACAGATTGAATGACAGCTCGTTTATTCATATTACCAGTTCAGGAACGCTAAATTAGCTATAATAACTATGCCCGAGATGATATTGTAAATAATTAAGGATTGTTTATATCTAAGAGAAAGGTCGATTATCAGACAGGAATTACACCGTCTTGTCATTTAACTGATAGTTGCAGACATTCGCTTTAGTGCATCAGAATGACCATTCACGCCAAAAATCTGCCGCCTCGTTTAATGACAAAAAATAGTCAAATCGTTGTTGATTGTCTTTGAAGCCTTAAAACCATTCTTTTACGAAGGTTTACTTTTTGGTTTACAATGAGCGGCTATCGGGCCGCTTGTTTTTTAAGTTTTGATTTTTCTGAGCAACCGAGCTATAACTACCTGCGGACCATGCTCGTCAAATTGCACTAACATATTTCCGTTACGGCCTCTGATACATTTGCCCTTTGTATTGAGCACAGCATTGCAATATTGTCCTCTGTACTTTATGTCGGTTTGCCGGTCTCCCAGATATGTATAGCGCATTGGTATGATTAGTATGAAACGATCTGTTTTAAATGATGCTCAGCATGTGCTACGTAATCATTAAACAGCCATGCGAGTGTTACCGTGCGTCCATCGCCGGTAGATGCTTTGCGGTTTAGCATGTCGTCTGCTACATTGCCCATAAGGCTGGTGAGGAATAGATTATAGGTCTTCCACATTATTATCAGCTCCTGTTTATCGGCCAACTGATGGTAGCTATAGATTACCCATTTGTTTTGGTCGTACGAGGTGATACTATAATTATCATCAAACTGCATGCGCACAAAACGATGATGATTATTGGCAGCGCTGTCGATGAGGTGCCCGAGTATTTCTTTCTTACTCCATTTGTCAGCTGCCGGTTTTGACGAAAATTCGTCTTCGGGAATGGCCTCCAATAGTGGGGAAATATTCGCGCAAAGCCACTGTAAGCGATTTAAAGATTCAGATATCATATGCGTTGTTCTGAGACATTACTTTCCCTTCAGCTCTTTAATATAATTCCTTAGCTCCCGGTCTTCCTGAAGTGCAAGGGCTTTTGTGTAATAATCTATTGCCGCTTTCTTGTCATTTATCTGTTCATAGTATTCGCCCAGCTGCAAATGCGCTTGTACGCTCTTGGGGTAGTTGGTAAGGTTCAGTTTATAATACTGCAACTGCTCCTTAGGCATATTGCGCATAGAGCAGAGCCAGGCCAGCCCGCTCACCAGCGACTCCGGTGGCAGTATCGTATAGCCCATTTGTTTTGATACATTGGTGTAGTGCGCATTCAGCAGAGAGTCGGCATTGAAGCCCCGTTCACCAATGCGCGAGAAGGATGGTCGTTTGTAAAAATCGAATATCGCCTTCAATCCATCATAGATACCCGGCATAGGCAATGTGCCATGCGTTTCGTCGGGGAAGTATTTGTACCTGAAGTTGACGCTCTTGTTACTGGTGTGTTGGAACACATCCCTTACCCCAAGGTGCGACCTTGTAGCGATAGTTGCATTGGTCGTATCTTTCCGCGCAGCTGCTGTGTCATTGAGGTTAGATAGGCCGATGAACAATTTTTGACCACCAAAATTTTGCCGCCCGATATTGGCCTGTATCTGCTTTAGCGGCTGCATTTTATTCCACCATACCGATGGGTCGAGCGCAAGGTAAGAGTTGAATAGCGTTGGATGATTGCTAACTGTATTCATCACAAAAAGGCCCGCAAAAGAATGGCCTGTCAATACGCGGTGCGGTACAGTAGGGTAGTGGTTATCTACATAGGGTATCAATTCTTTCTCTATGAATGTCGTAAACTTTTCAGCCCCGCCTGAGGTCTTATGCTCTGGGTCGTGGGTGGGTGTCAGGTCGCGTGTGCGGTCGGTATTGCCGATGCCCACAATGATCATATCGGGTATTACCGAATTGCTGTTGCTCTCGCCAAGATGTGATACGATGCTAGCTGCCGTGAGAAAGAGGTCATCGCCATCGAGCAGGTAGAGTACCGGAGAGCGGGCATCTTTATTATTGCTCTCGGGTACATATATCCAAAGCTTACGCGGCTCATTAAGCGTTTTAGAGAAGACGCTGTCTGTATGGCCAATTGTAATGCCATTGCCCGCTTGTGCAATGGCAGGGGTTACTGCCAGAAATGAAAGTAGAAAGAGGATAGGTTTTAGCATACATCAATATTGATCTCACTAAGATACAATTCGGTATATGCCGATAAGTTAAATGTTTTATAACGATGGACTATTTCTAGTGCGGCATCTTGCTCAGTATCTTCTTATCTACATAGAAGCTACCGAATGGCAGTACGCAGCCTACCAGCAGCTTTGCCGTAACAGAGCCAAACTTCCAGCTGTTGGAGATAGAGGCCATGATGGTATAGAGCACAAATAATACGAAGAGCACACCATGCGCCATGCCTACACTACGCACCAGGGCAGGATTGCCCAGGATGTATTTTACCGGCATAGCAATACCCAGCAATACCAGCAGCGATATACCTTCAAGGATACCCAGTATACGTAGTCTTCCAATGGATGTAGATAGCAAACGATTCATAAAAAAGAAAGTTTTGAGCTAAAAAACGCTTCGCAAAGGTACCGCAGAAATAGTTATTGTTGCTCTACTTTCCTGTTACTCAATCCCCAAAGGTCATATTTTATAAATAACTCTTTCGACATATTGTACATCAGGAAAGATGCTATGACCAGAACTACGAGAGAAACAACACCAGTCACCACTTTTTTCGTTTGCTTTTGCCTTAGTCCATGGGCTATGGAAATACCGCATTGCACTACGATGTAGAAAACGAGCGCACCTACCAGCAAAAAGAAAATGAACGGAATAGCCATGGGCGGTAATTCGGGGCCGAAGCTACAAAGATTTGCCCGGCTTGCATCTGCATCCTGTATTTATTATCTTTCCATTTGGATTCCAGACATATTTTTTGATTGCCCGATATGCGATATATACTAACACTCTTATTCGTATTTAATATTCTGTCAGCACGCGCACAGGCACCTTGCGAGTCGAAGTTTACGCTGCATAAAGACAAACGCGGCCAGCATACCTGGATCATGCATACGTCGCTGAAGCTGAGCAACTGGACAAAGGACACGGCTACCGTGGAACTGCGCCTGCAAAAGATGCGCGACCGGAACGATAAATGGGTTATCGTCCTCTCGGTAATAGATAATACCAACAAATGTGTGAAAGAGGGTGCGAAAGCCTTCTTTAAGTTTACGGATAACAGTGAACCCGGCTACGCAAACCCCACGGGCAACTGTGAAGGCGTGTACCAGGTAGAGATGCCGATTGCATCGGTAGGTACATCGATGGGTAGCAATAAGCTTAAGAACCTGCTACGCAAGAAAAGGCTGGTATCTATAAGCCTGGAGAACGCAAAGGGCTTTACCGATGGTATAATGGCCGAGGAAGAAGGAGAAGAACTGCTCGATATCATCAACTGCATGCTGGATGAATAAGCTCTGTTAGCCAACCATCCATTCTCCATTTGCGGCCTTAAAATAAAAGCTTTCTTCATCGTCGGATAAGGATAGTACTATTTCTGCTTTGCTTAATTTAAGCAATAACGATTCGCCTTCGTTAAGCTTTGTCGCAACTACAGTTTCGTCTACCAATCCTGTCAGGGTATCGCGGTAGGCTGCGTTGTCCTCGTCTATTTTGTTACCATCAATCGTTACTACAGGCCATTGATACATCAGGAAGATATTTTTTCCGAACTCCATCCGTATCTGGTCATCATCCACGAAGCTGATCGCCGTTAATTTTTCTCCTTTTAAACCTTCCGGAAGATGTTCCATTTGCAACGTTTTAGTAAACTGAACCGCGAAAATAGGCCTATTTGCAGACTATTGAGGCCGGTTATAAGTTGTTGAGATATATAGCGAAATGACTAAGGTAAATATTTATAGGTGTGTTTTTTTCTCCAAGTCATCCATCTTTCAGAGATTTGGTAACCTAAATCTGCTGATAATATTATGTGCCGTATGGATAGCGATGTAAGAATACTGCTTGTAGACGATGACCACGAGGACCATTTTATCATTACTAATTCTTTTGCTGAAATAGGGTGCGGCCGCGCCATAAATTGCCTCGACAATAGCCACGAGATGTTTCGCCAACTGCAGGCGGATAGGGAAGACGCGCTTCCTTCACTCATCATCCTCGATATGAATATGCCGCGCATGAATGGGCTGGAGACATTGACTATGCTGAAAGGCAATACTAACTACCAGCATATACCAGTTGTGATACTTTCTACATCGGTAAGCGAACGCGAAATGCGTGATTGTTTCAGGGTTGGCGCCGCTGCTTATTTCAGTAAGCCGGTCGACTATAGCGAGTCGCTACTTGTAGCCCGAAAGATATATGAATTTGCTTCGCAGGGTGAGCTGCAGATGTCTTAGCTATCTATGCTAAGCATCCCAATCGAGCAGGCCAAAGTCGGTAACGAGGCGGCATATATTGCCATTATCGTCGTAGCCTATGTATGATGCGTACAACCCATCGCCCCAGCCCGAAGTGAACATGGCAACGTTAGCGCCGTCCTTCTCCCACATCTGCCACGATCTGGTGTCCTTATAGTTTTTATCCAGCTGGTCTACCAGCTTTTCACCAAAGTCGGCATCGCGGCTTAGTTCCTGCAAAAGTACTGTTGCGGCGGATGTGTCCATAAAACCGCCTGTACCCGAATCTACCCCATAGCCAAAATACTCATCCGGCTCCAATGTAGAAATATCCTGGCCATCGCACAGGGTGCAATCCCATTTTACGGGGGCGTTGTCGGAGAACTTTATTCGGGCCAGCCCTATGCGTTCGTCATTGCCGTCAATGCTTGCAATTGCCAATTCTACGGGGAAACTACCTTTAGGAAAATCGTCTTTGAATGGTGGCTCTTCATAGAATACAATAGGGTCGCAGGCAATGATCTTACCATCCTGCACCTTCAGCATGCCCATATTGGTAGTATGGAACTTGAATATCGAGTTGTCCTCGTCGGTGTATGCAAATCCTTCCGTAAAAGCGTTTTCCAGGTAGGCCGGGTATTTTTGTTCCTTCATTTTGTGGGTACTGATTGTGCTGCAATTTAGAGATAAATCAGGCAAAGCCGTCGCAGGCGGTATTTACATTGTGTTATGCTCTTTTGAGCTGGAAAGAACCTACGGCAACCTTCATGCCCTTATCGCGCAGGTATGAGATCATATGACCCAGGTGGTCAACCGGGCAATGCCATTTAGTATCGTACCGCTTTTTCATGCAGTCTTCGTAGTACATGATGCTTAGCTGCGCAGGCAGGCTGCTTCTATTCCACGACTTGAGTGACAATACCTTGATGCTGTTATATTGTATCAGCTTGATGCGCGAAAACAGCCGGAAAGGATGATTGATAACCAGGAAATCGTTATAAAGATAAACCTCGAGATAACTGCTGTAATGATAGCGATAAAGTAGCATATGGGCGGCTGTTACCAGTGCCGTAGCAACTATCCAATAGTCGCGCAATATCCAAAATGCGGATATGGTACATACGGCGTCCAGTATCAAACTTAAGATCAAGGACTTCCGGTACATACGCACCTTCAGCATGTAAAGATTATCTACCGCACCCGTTTCTATGCCAGCTTCAATATTCATGGTCATTCGTCTCTCTCGTATACTAAGATACTAATGATATGCCAGCTGGTTGGGTTTGCAACATGCAGTGTTGGTTTATATTGAAGCTGTATGGTGTATATCCAGCTGTTTATCTTGTAGTTAATCAGAACATTTAGAAATGCGGACAACCTAAAAAACAGCTTTAAAATATCTGCGGATAATAAATAATTAATGGTTTTATATTATATTGGCTGTGGATGTGACAGAACGGTGCAAGCGATAATATATACTCACGAAACCTACTACAATTATGTATAAAAATTTACTTCTTGCATTATCCCTATTCAGCACTGCAGCATATGCCCAGGATGTCGACTGGATCAAACAGACAGGTTCGCCGGGTGGAACCATTATCGCCAGCAGCACCGTAGTAGATGCCGGGGGAAACTATATTACGCGCGGTTCGTTTTCAGGCACTGTCGATTTTAACCCAGGGTCAGGCGTATTTAACCTTTCCGCACAAGGTGCATCTGATGCATTTGTGCAGAAGCTGGACGCGCAGGGCAATTTCCTTTGGGCTGTAAGGATAGGCAATACCGGTAGAGACCGCGCAATGGCGGTGGCTACTGATGCGTCAAACAGCATCTATGTACTAGGACAGTTTATAGGTACGGTCGACATGAATCCCGGTACCGGAATATTCAACCTTATATCTTCTACAGCATCAACCGAAAACTGCTTTGTCCTTAAGCTTACATCTGCCGGTGCTTTTTCATGGGCACGCAGAGAGGTGCCAATGCTAGGTTCGGACGTAACGATGAATGAGCAGGGCAGTATCCGCACAGATAACAGCGGGTTTGTGTACGCATGTTATAGTTACAATAATATGTTCTATCAGCACATCAGCAGGTATTCCACCAGCGCCGGCTCGCTGTTTTGGCAGCGCCAGTTGAAAGGAAACGTATCTGTAGGTCTCGACAAGATAAACAATGCCGCCATGCAGGTAGACGGGACAGGCAATGTGTATGTAGCCGGTATGTTCGAAGGCACCGTAGACTTGAACCCTTCTGCTACATTCAGCGGTTTTACAACCAGCAACTATCGCAATGGTTTCGTTGTGAAGTTGAATAATGCAGGTATTTATCAATGGTCACAGCAACTGACCTCCGACTATATTCTTGGTGTGAACGCAATAACACTTGACAGGTCAAATAATATATTGCTTGGAGGCAATTTTTCAGGAACTGCAGATTTCGATCCGAGTTCAAATGTAGTGTCTGAGTCTTCGGACCCTACAAACAGCTATACCCAAGGCATGTACCTGCTGCAACTCAGTAATTCAGGTGCGTATAACTGGGTGAAGGCATACCAGGCATCGGGAATGTCCAATGCTGATTTGACTAGTATTACAGTATCACCAACTACGGGCGCTATCTACATGGGTGGCACCTTCACCGAAAAATTAGACTTTAATCCTAAAGGCTTCTTCCCCGCTTATGTGCAGGGCTATGGCTTTAGAGACGCATTCATATCAAAGCTATCTAATACAGGCAATTTTGTATGGGTGAAACAGCTGGGCGGCAATGACTTTGAAAGTGCGCCTGAAGTATTTCCTGTTGCCAATGGCGAAGCCATTGTTTCCGGTGTGTTCAACAGCATCTTTACCGTAGATGCGGGTAGTACAAATGGTGGAACCCAGTTGGCGCCAATCGGGTTGCGTGATGCTTATCTGGTAAAGATCGGCAGCTGCGGCACTTTAAGCAGCAAGATCAGCAAGGCCGGCATGGATATAACAGCAGAAGAAGCCAATGCAACAAGCTACGGCTGGATAGACTGCCATACGAATGCCCCTATCGACGGTGCAAACAAGCAGACCTTTACACCCAAGCAAAATGGCAGCTATGCGGTTGTCATTACGCAAGGCGGTTGCTCTGTAACATCGGAATGTATTGTGGTAGAAGGTCTGAAAGTTGACGGTAACCTTTCTGCAAATACAATCAATGTATATCCGAACCCTACAAGCGGTGCAGTACGTCTGGAGCTATCTAAAGAATACAAAGACGTCACAATTGAAGTTCGTTCTGCTGTCGGTCAGTTGGTTGCTCAGAAAACGAATATTTCCGGTCAGTCTTTTGATCTGGATATTAATGGAGCCCCAGGTACATACTTTATTACCGTAAAGGCAGAAAATGCGCAGGCGCAGCTTAGGGTGATAAAACAATAACAGAGCATACTACGTCTAAAATTTAAGCGGCCATACAATGTATGGCCGCTTTCTATTGCAAGAGTTTGTATCAAGATTGTCCGGACAAATAACGTTCGGGATCGAATGGGATGCCTGCCAGCAGCAGGTATGTACGCAGGTCCTGGGTCACTAATGTTTTCAGGCCATTGTAATCTTTAGCTACTACGAGTACGTCAAACAGGTCGTGAAGATAGAAGTCAAGTGCTGAAGAAGGATTGCCGTATTCAGTAAGGTCTTTTATAAAAATGTACTTGTTTATATCATCGAACGGGCATACTACGACCATTTCAATGATACCGCAGCCTTTGCCCGAAACGCAAAGCTCTCTTCCCAATAAAAACTGATGTTGGCTACAGATAACTATAGCCTGTTCATAAGTTAATGTCACAAATCCCTTTTTTGGCGATCAAAATCCAAACTATAAAATTAATAAACTTAAAAGATTTTTAATACACGAAATACGTTTTCAGCTATATATGACTTAAAATAATGTTTTATGTGTATGAAATTTAATTCGTGTCTACACGCCAACAACAAAAGTGTAATGAGTGAGTGAATGTCGGAGCGTTACCCAAATATACCGCAGGTTTTAGTCGTATAGCAAAAAAATTGCAGGTTGGGAAATCAGGTACTATGTGGATAGGGGTTTTATTAACTAAAAGCGTTTTATAGCCAACCATGCTATCTCTTACCTATCCTAAAAGTGTCCGAATGAAGCAAATGTATCTGCTATGAGAAAAAGACTCTTGCTGATTGCCCTTCATTTTATGTGTCCGCTATTATGCTCATTTGTGCAGGATGATAGCGAAGAGGTAATTCATTGGGACAAGTCAAAGCTGCTAAAGTATTCGGACTTCAAGGCCGATACATCGTTCGCTAAACATTCAGCTATCTCGTGCCTCAAGATCATTCCATCATTATATATCGATGGCTACAAATTGAAATACAGTATCAGAGCAGGTTTTTACACGGGTTGCTCATATATGCGACATCGCGACAAGCAATTACTGGAACATGAGCAACGGCATTTTGATATGGTGGAAATATACGCGCGAAAAATGCGGCAGTATCTAAGTTCATGTGCAAACACCCGTGTAACGACTAAAGAACTCAACTTGACGCTGACGCAGATAGACGCAGACTTGCAGGCAGTACAGGTGCTTTATGACAAGGTAACCCAGCACGGACTTAAGCCACGCGCGCAACTGCATTGGAATAAGCAGATAGATGCAACCCTCGACTCGCTGAACGCATACGGTTCGCCCGATGGGGATGTGCTTCTGGAGGGAAATTTCCCTTAGCTATGTTGCTGCCGAAAGATCGTATTGATAGCCTGCTCTGCAAGCACCAGTGAGTTTCTCGACGTTTCGCATGCCTCGCCGGGATTGGTACACTCCTTCAATGCAGTGTGAAAGTCTTCTATTGCAGACTCGATGGTTGCTCTGTCTTTGTTAGCTATACCCAGATTTAGTTTGCATAGCCCACGGTTGCTCCATGCAACGCAAGTATCCAGTTTCCCCTCTCTTATTTCGTGCGTATATGTATCTATCGCGTTTTTAAGATAGGTCAGATTTAGCTGTGTGGTAGTGGCTTCGCCATCGCGATTTGCTTCCCTGTACTCGACTCCTTTATATGACATGCACAGTTGTTTAAGTATATACAGCTAAAATCCGATGACTACACACCATTATTATCTGATGCGACAATCATTAATTATTAGCAGATATATTTGTTTTTGTAACCCTTATATCTCTCTGGGCAAAGATAATACTAATATAGCTAAATAGTATGTTAAGTATTGGATATATAAACGGGCGAATATTTTTCTAAGCAGAAGGTATATTATAGAGTTTACTTTTCATTAGACCCCACTTGTGCAGGCGATGCGTAAGCGATACGCGCAATACCCCCATCCCATACTTCATACTGCGGCTGAAGTTGATGCTGGATGCCTCGTCAAAATACTTGGTAGGGCAGGTCGCTTCGCCTATCTCAAAGCCATTCATAAATATCTGCGAGATCATCTCGTTATCAAAAACGAAATCATCGCTGTTGTGCTTAAAATCGATAGACCTGATTACTTCGGCAGAGAAGGCACGGTAACCGGTATGGTACTCGCTGAGCTTCTGCCCAAGCAATATATTCTCAAACAAGGTAAGCAAACGGTTGGCTATGTATTTATACATCGGCATCCCGCCCTTAAGGGCACCCTTACCCAATATGCGCGATCCAAACGATACAGGATAAACATCGTAGGCTATCATCGATGCCAGTGTATGTATTAATTTGGGTGTGTATTGATAGTCCGGGTGCAGCATGACCACTATGTCGGCACCCAGCTCCAGTGCCTTCTGGTAGCAGCTCTTTTGGTTGCCACCGTAGCCCCTGTTTACCTGGTGTATTACAATATGCTTGATGCCCAGCGCACGGCCTACGTCTACCGTATTGTCAGGACTCTTATCATCTACCAGCACCACGTCATCCACTATATCGAATGGTATTTCCTTATAGGTGCGCTCCAGTGTAAGGGCGGCGCGGTAGGCCGGCAGTACAACAATGATCTTTTTACCGTTTAACATAACAATCCGGCAAAAATAAGATTAGTAATTATTATAGAAGACATTTTGGGTCAGGCATCTGTAATCCATACAGCAGCTTACTATAAAACCACGGCACGTATAGAGATAGCATTGAACTTTTGGGTAGCTTCTTCTATTACTTTTTTAAAGTCGGCATCGGCACAGTGAACCTCTACCTGCGTTTTCAGCGAATCGCCCATTATTTCGCCGTGATAAATGACGTTAGCTTCAATACCCACACGGTCGAGGAAGCCCAGGGTTTTGATCAATGGATATACCTTTGTGAGATACATGCCGAGAAACGGCTCCTGTTTTATCTCTTCAGGATTTTCTAATAGTTTAATGTGTTTCATCTTGTTTGGCAGAGGCTACGTATACCAAAGGTAGACTTAATAACACCATGCGCAAGAAATAGTTTTGCATTTTTACAATTTATTATTTTCTGATTTTCATTTTTTAATGGTGCACGGCCGGGTGTATAAAGTTGTGTTGAGTGTAAACGATAGTTTTGTAAAGAATGAGGCATATTACCCGTACTGTATGGATACTTTCTATCGTTAGCCTGCTAACCGATGTAGCCAGCGAGATGCTATATCCTGTGATGCCTGTGTACCTTAACAGCATCGGGTTTTCCGTAGTGCTTATCGGTGTACTGGAGGGCTTTGCTGAAGCTATTGCGGGAGTTAGCAAAGGCTATTTTGGTAAAAGATCGGATATATCGGGCAGGAGGCTGCCTTTTGTAAGGTTGGGATATGGGCTCAGCGCCCTATCTAAGCCTATGATGGCATTATGGGCGGCTCCGGCCTGGGTATTTCTGGCAAGGGCTACCGACCGGCTGGGCAAGGGCGTGAGAACCGCAGCGCGCGATGCTCTTTTGTCTGACGAGGCTACACTGCTTACCAGGGGGCGGGTGTTCGGCTTTCATCGCTCTATGGATACGCTGGGCGCTGTGTTGGGGCCTTTAGCAGCGTTGGTGTTCCTGTATCTGAGGCCGGGCGACTATCGTATGCTATTCTTTCTGGCATTCTTCCCCGGGGCATTGGCTATGGGCTTTACCTGGCTGCTGCGCGATAAAAATCCGATACCTAAAGAGAACCGCACAAAGACGAGTTTCTTTAGTTTCCTGAAATACTGGAAGGAGAGCCCCGCAAGCTATCGAAAACTTGTCGCAGGTTTATTGCTGTTTACCTTGTTCAATAGCTCTGATATGTTTCTACTGCTGCAGATAAAGCAAGCAGGCCTGTCCGACACTGCGACTATTGGCGTATATGTATTCTATAACCTGGTACTCGCTGCTTTTGCTTATCCCATTGGCGTTATTGCCGACAGGTTGGGCTTGCGTAATATCTTCATTGCAGGTCTGCTTGTCTTTGCAATCGTATACTGTGGTATGGCTTTCTTCGGTGGCTTATATACGTTTTTGTTTCTCTTCCTTTTGTATGGCATCTATGCAGCTGCTACCGAGGGTATCGCCAAGGCCTGGATTTCGAACATTACCGATAAGAAAGACACCGCCACGGCCATTGGTACTTTTACTGCATTCCAAAGCATCTGTACCTTGCTGGCCAGTAGTATCACCGGTTTATTGTGGCATTATGCAGGCCCCACAGCGGCATTTGTTACATCCGCGATCGCTGCAATTGTTGTTGCAGCATATCTATTATCGATGAAGGCACCGATTAAGACAAGTGTGTAGGCTTCGGAAACAATTGCTTGCGGTATACCAATAGGAAAACGATGACACTAAATATGGATTTGACTATCAGACGATCTTCTATCACCTTATTGGATGCTGTAAGGTAATAAACCACAAACTCGATAATAAAGGTGATTGCCAGCATGATATACCGCATAGCGCCCTTGTACCGCATGCTCAGGTACACAGGCAGCGCCATAATGATGGTATCGAGAATGGGAATGACAAACAACATGACGCCAAAGTAGATAGCCCTCTGTGTTTGCGGCGATGCTATATAAGCCTCGTCGCGAAACATGTTAGAGCCATGCGCCACAAAGTCGTAGCCGATGAGCAACAACGCCTTCAGATAGAGGTAAACCAGAAATCTCAATACACCCGACATATCTATATATCCTTATTTCCGGCGGACAAGATACAGCTTTATGGAAATATGGTGTCGTCGCGTCTAATCCTTTATGAAGCGCGCCTCATTATTTCTTGTATATATGTTAAATTGTGCGATAGCATTAGCGCAAACCGATACAATACCTACTTTCATATTGCGTATCGTTGGGAAAGACACGATTATCGTTGATGTGCCGCCGATGAAGATGAAGCCGGGTGAAAGATTTGTTTTCCTCGAGCAAATGCCACAACCAAAGATCGGTGAATACCTGGATTCGTTCTTTATGAGGCATCTGCAATATCCCGGATCCGCAAGAAAGAACAAAACGCAAGGAACCGTAGTATTGCAATACTACGTAAAGACGGACGGCACAATTGACAGTTTGAAAATTTTAAGAAGTGTGTCGCCCGAAATAGATGAGGAAGCAGTAAGGCTTGTACGACTGGTGCCGGGATGGAAACCTGCCGTAAAGGATGGAAAAGAAACAGGGGCATGGATGACGAATAGAATACCATTCAGCATTAAAAAATAAATGATTGTAATCCTGATGAAAAAGATTTTATACGCTGCAATCCTGCTTTCTTTGGCTAAGCCTGCGTCATCCTTTGCGCAACTCAAGCCTCCGTCAGTTGTGAGTGGGTCTATTGATATGGCCGGGGCTAGTGATGAGCAGCTGATCGGTTATACGAACCACCATGATGCGCGGGTGCGTGTCGATGCATTCAGTGCTCTGGTAGAAAAATCTCATCCTGCATGTTTTAGCATCTCGCTTACGCACCTGAATGATATCGCTGAAATAGACGTGAAAGATGGTTGCTTCGCAGAAACTGTAATGGTGGGTGACGCAATGATAGACAAGTATGCACCGTACTTGAAGACCACAAACGGTATTGAGGAAAAGCAGGTGCGTGACTCCATGTTGCTATATACCGGCGCAGCCACACTCCGCTCGCGTAGCCAACTGCTGCAGACCATGCAGCCGCAAGAGTCGTACTACAAACGTATACGATCGCTGGCTGTTGATGAAGGCGATAAGAATGCATTAGTAGCGCTGGCTAAGTATCGTAAAGTCGAAGACAAGGCGTTTTTCATTTCTAAGCTCAGGGCTGATGGCACAGATCTGGGGCATGCGCTGTTTGCGCTGAGCCATTTTACCGATGCTGACTTTATGCCGCACCTGGAGCGCATTTATAAAAGATCGCGTAAAACAAAGCGGGCTTCTTATTTATCAGAACTGTTCCGTACCATAGCTGCTTACGGCAATGATCAGAGTTTGGCTTTTTTAGAAAAAGTATACGAGCAGCATAAGCGTAGGACGCAAAGCCCGTACCTGGCAGCAATACTAACTGCAACGGAAGAACGCCGCGATCCGTTATATGCAGGTCTGGAAACACAAGTGAAAAAGACAATCTCAAAAAGACTATAGCTTACTGAAAGTAAAGCAAGCTATAGCTGTTGCTCTACTATGTCCTTCAGGCTTACGCAGTAGTAGCCATTCTTTTTGCCGCCATTGGCACGGAGGTCTTCCAGGCATTCTTCATCCAGCGTGGGTCGTTCTTTTTTCAGGATCATTGCCGGGTAGTTTATCAGCTCGGTTTTGTAGTACATCAGGCAATGCTTGTTCTTACAGTGCTTACCATGGTCGTGGTCCATATGTTCGGCAGTCATGGGCGTGCCTACATTGGTAAGGCCTAGCATATGGCAAAACTCGTGTTGCAGTATCCTTGTCTCTAGTTCGGTACGCGTCAGCCGTCCCCATTTATCAGAGTTGTCGCGAATCGTCTTACCAAATAATACGGCCGATGTATTGCGATAGGCATACCCGATCAACGTACCCTTTTCAAAGGTGCCGTTGGTATAGAGTACATATACGGCCAGTTCCGAGGTATCGGTATACACCTCCCTGTTAGCGTTCTCTATTGCTATCACATTATCAAGCGTCAGTACCGTATCTTCTATGGGCCTTATTTCCTTCGTTACTACTTGTATACCCTTGGGTTTGTGTACCAGCTCATCGAGGAATGTTGTAAGGTTGGCAACGGCCTGCTCGTCAGGTGCATAGCCGGTCATGTACTGAATTTCTATCTTCAGCGACTGGTAATGCTGGGCCGTGAGCAGATCTCTGGCCGACGCACCTACTTTACGGGTGTGGAAGTTCTTGTTTACAGCCCGCTCATACGTCACCGGGGCCCTTTTACATCCTACTGCTATTAGAAGCAGCGTGAAAATGAGACATCTTTGCAGCATACACACTTAATACATGGACACGCTACAAAGTTTACTATAAATAGTTGGTTTTCAGTGCTGTTTAACAAAGAATTGACATGGCGGCGACAGCTTGTTATCGTGCTACAACAATGCGCCTGGCTTCCTTTCCTTTCAGGTAATGGAACTTAGCCACATATATGCCGTTTGATAACCCACTTACATCTATTTTGTAGTAGGATACCGGCTGCTCATTCGTTTCTATAGCATACACCTCTTGCCCCAAGAGGTTCGATACAGTGATCTTCTTCAACTGCGTCGGGTTACGTTCAAAAAATATGTTTATGAAGTTGCTCGCAGGGTTGGGGTAGATGTTGATGGCCCTTGAGGCATTTGTATCGCTCTGTAACAAATGTGGCTGCCGCGTGAGGGAGTATAACGGAGCGCCCGGTTGTATCTGCCTCTTGGCGCGTGCTGCCTGCTCATTGGTGAACAGGTACTTCGATACATCGTCTGTATAGTCCATAAAGTTCATGAACATAATGCCTGGCCCAGTGCGTGTGCAGGCATCGTACAACGGATACTGTGGCGAGCCAAATATTTCCTTTGCCTGCGGTGGTGTATCAGCAATGCCATCATCGTTGCCATCGGGTTCACCGGGGCAGGTTCCGTCATCGTCGCCCCATATATGCCATAGGTCAAAGAAGTGGCCCAGTTCGTGGGTTAATGTTCTCCCTCTGTTTGCAGTACTTACATAGTACTCTGTCGCGCGCTGCCTCCGCCCGAACGCACCGTAGTGTAGCACGATGCCTTGCTCCCAAGGCGAGATGCCATACCGCGCGCCCGTAAACGATGGCGGTATCGTAAGCCCCGCCAACCGCGATGCCTTACCCGTATCCAGCGGATTGATGATCCATACATTCAGATAAGCAGCGGGATCCCAGGCATCCAGGCCGCCTGCGGCGGTATATTTGGCTTCGGTGAAGCCTATACCGGATTTGTAGTTGTTATATAGCTCAAAACCGTTTTTGTTGGTCACGTACAGCTCAAAAGTATCATTGAACGGTTGGCCTGTTGGCTTTACGTGCGCCAGTGCAAAGCGCACCCCGATATTGCCATATAGCGGTTTGAATGCCGCCGGTATACGGTTGCTGTCGCTGTTGCTGCGGTTAAAGTCTTCATTGATGATCTCCATCTGCGACGCGATACGCTGATTAATGCCTTCCCTGCCGCCCAGCTGGTTTATCTGCTGCTGCGACAGCACTACATGGAATACCACAGGTATAGGGTGCTGCTGTCCGTAATCTATTGCCGAGGTCTTAAGTTGCGCATTTAGCGGTTGGGGTAGCGTACGCAGGCTATCGAGTGCCGGTATCTTACGGAGAAGGGCCGGAAGTCCGCAGGTACTTTTCTGCGCAGTGCTGCTGAGTGAGCCCGTCAGGCAAAGGAAGGTTAAAAAAAGCTTTAAATACATTTCCGGCCTTGTTCTCATAGATTCTTCCTCTAATATTCTTCTAATTTAAGCAATAATAGCAGGAGTTGCGGACACCGGGGTTAAACCCGCTCATAATCAAAAAGTTGCTTAGCATTTTTTACATATCTATCTTGCATCAAATGCAGGCTTTGCATACGTCATGCTATCGAGCAACAGGACGGGTTTTAGGCGCATTTTCGGGCCGGGGCATACGTTCCAATCCGTACATGAATGGCACCTTTCTGACAACAGGAAGGCTTATAATATTTCAATGATGAAGATACTGCTGATCGAAGACGATATTCATTTGTCAAACGATATAAAGCACCAGTTGGTGCATGAGGGGTTTGAAGTAGAAACAGCATATGATGGCTTGCTGGCAGAGCGTATAGCTCAGCGAAACAAATTTGACTGCATACTGCTGGACGTGAATATACCCGGCAAGAATGGCTACGATTTTGCAAAGAGCATCCGTTACCGCCAGATCAATACACCAATCATCATGCTGACTGCCTTTGGCGAGATTGCCGACAAGCTTCAGGGTTTTGAGTCGGGTGTGGATGATTATGTGACCAAACCGTTCTACTTCAAAGAACTTTTGGCGCGTATACGTGTGGCTATAAAGCGTGCCGACAACTATACGCAAGAGCAGGAGCATATCACTATCGAAGACCTTACAATAGATACGAACAAGAAGATGGTGAACCGTGGCGATGTGCAGATAAAGCTGACGGCCCGCGAGTTTGAGTTGCTGAATCTATTGGCGCAGGCTGGAGGTAACCCTGTTTCTAAAAAAGAATTGATATCTAAAGTATGGGGCAATGCATTCGAGGCGAATACGAATACCATAGAAGTATTCATCAATCTGCTGCGCAACAAAATAGATAAGAATTTTGAGCAAAAACTCATCCGTACAAGAGTTGGCTTCGGCTACTACCTGGGCAAAGATTAAGGGTGCCAGCCTGCGCAACAAGCTGGCCTTCGGTTTTATTACTGCCTTTACCTTATTGCTGGGTATCAGTTTCTATACGATCTATGCACTGTCGGCTGAGTACCGAAAGGAAGAGTATTATCGCCGCCTGCGCGACAAGACAATAACAACTTACCAGCTGATGATAGAGGTGGAGCAGATTAACCATAATATGCTCCGCCTTTTTGACCGTAACACCATCAACAGCCTGTATGAAGAAAAGATCATCCTGTTCGATTCTTCATTCAAAGTAATATACCTGAGCACAGACGATAAGGATATATCTTATTCGCCGAATATCCTCAAGCAGCTACGCGCTGCAGACCAGGTGCAGTTGTCAGATGACAGGTTTGAGACAATAGCGCTCAAGTTCAAGCACGACGGCAAATTGTATTACGGTATTGCCAAAGCGCACGACCGCTTTGGTAAGAGTAAGCTGGAGTTCCTTAAGTGGATATTGATCTCGACCTTTATTGTGAGTACCGCGCTGATGGTTTTGCTTTCCATCTATCTTTCAAGGCTTATTACAAAACCCGTCTCGCTGCTTACTGCCGAAATAGAAAAGATATCGCCCGGCGACCTTTCAAAACGTGTGCAAATAAGCGAAACACGCGATGAAGTAAGCTTTATGGCCGGTAAATTCAATGAATTGCTGGATAGGGTAGAGCGGGCGTTCAAGTTTCAATACCATTTCGTCAATCACCTGTCGCATGAGTTGAAGACCCCATTGGCCATTATGATGACCAATGCCGAGCGGGCGCTTACCGAAGGCGATGCGGAATCGCTAAAAACCAGCCTGCAGTTTCAGCAGCATGCGTTGATGGAGTTATCACACATCATCAACACCATGCTGGATATCTCGATGAGCGAAACTCGGGTTGCCAATGTACAGACGGATGTAATTCGTGTTGACGAGTTGTTGTTTGAGTGTATGGATGAAATAACCTTGCTGGATAGCCGTGTGCAGTTCGACTTTATCATGGATGAATCGCTGGATACGAGTGAGCGGCTCACTATAAGCGGAAATACCCGGATGCTGAAAATGGCGATGCTCAATCTGCTGAAGAATGCGGTAAACTACAGCGACAACAAGAAACCATTTATCGAGATACGGTCTGCGGGGTGTGATATTGAGCTTGATTTTTTAAATAATGGGCAAGTATTACCTGTAGAGGAGCGTGAGCGGCTGTTCCGGCATTTGTTCCGCGGCAGTAATAGCAATGATATAAAGGGCTTTGGCCTTGGGCTTGTGTTGGTGCATCGTATCGTTACACTGCACAGTGGCTCAATCATTTATTCGGTGCTCCCTGATGGGCAGAACTGCTTTGAAATGAAGCTCCCTCTACTCCGTTAATAAAAAATTTATTTTTCTTAATAACTTATTAAGCGATGCTTTGTTAACTTGTATATAGCTTAGTATATACAAGCAGGTATGTGTGCCCATTTCGATGCAGCCTGCATTATTGTTTGCCCCATTTTTGTTTGAGACGAGATGAATTTTATCAGGAAGCTGTTTTTAAGGAATGGCTCAATGAAGCCTGCTGTGGAGCGGTCCGTATATGACCTTTTCTCATTCGATGTGAGGTATATACCAGACTTCAGCTACGAAAAGGTTTGTGAGCAAGTGGGTAGGGACGGTAAGTTCAACTCAAGGTATGCTAAAAAGCTGAACCACTTGGAATGCGGACTCTTCGACCATATAGAAGCAACCGTGTACGACCACCTGGGGAATAAGAGTATATCCCTTACCTCTAACGACGTACATAATATCTCGCTTACTGCGCTACAGCAGTTGGTCGACGACTGTTACGAGTTTTACGGCGAGGACAATGCGCATGTACCGCGTGGAAAGTTTGACGATACCGACAGGGCAGCCATAATGCGCGGGCAGTGGCCGGGGCGTATGTGGACCAACGAACAGAATAATCCGGGCGCCATGTTAGTGCTTGATGCTGAAAAGCTTGAAATGGTTATCTCGATCAGAGTATCACGCTAGCATAGGGGGAACAGACCGATATTCCGTTTTCCCCTCAGTATCGTACTGCAATTGGCATAGGTTTTGCTCCAAGCAGTACAATCTCTTATATTTACAATATATTATAATCGCCTCATTACGAGGCACAAAAACTTATTTGTGAAGAAAATTACGACGGCCCTTTCATTGTTGTTTGCTGCTGTAGGCGGTACAGCTATAGCTCAGGATGGTGACGCCCCTGTCCTTCGTGGCTCATTATCATCTATACGACCAACTAAGGTTACTTATGCTTTTAGCCCTATACAAATTACGGAGGAGAATATTGGCCTAGGCTTAAGTGCCGAGATATTCCCGTCCAACAATGGTTTAGTAAGCATATATCTGCCGTTTAGTATAGCGCTGTCGCCTCAGGATGGCAATTATAATTATGACGATCGCTATAGCTATAATACAAGTTATCGCACGCCCAGTCCTAATAATCTCCCACCTAGTTTCTATCAGCGCAATGCGCAAAAGGAAACGATCTATTTTTATCCGGGTATAAAAATTTACCCTACCGGTGCATTTAAAAAGGCCAGTTATGCCATTGGGATCAATGTATTAGCAGCTATTGGCAGGACAGAGCAAACCAGCACTACTTACAAAATGGTGACGTACCCCGACTCATACGGTGGCAAGCTGTATGGGTTGGAGATGGCTTCTGAAAATGTGGCCAATTTGTCGTCTTTCAAAATGGGCGCTATGTTGAACAATACGCTGAACATCCGTCCTACGGATCATTTCTATATAGGTGCAGAGTTTGGAATCGGGTACACTTATATCAATAAATTCACGAGTTATTCGGTGGAAAGAGATGTGTTGATACAATTCGGCGTGAAATTTGGATATGCACACTAACAGCTTCCCTCATTCAGAAATTTGGTTATCCCCGCAGATATTGCGGGGATTTTTTATGGCCAATATATCTAGCGAAAGCCCACCTTTACTTTATTCGCTGACGTTCAATGCATAGAGATTAATGCTTCAGTACGGTGGTGGCAATAGTTTTGTATAGAGATGAATGATAGCTAGCCTTAGATGAAGAATTTACTTATTACACTCTTTATAGTACTGTTTGCCAATGCTTTGCAGGCACAGGAAAAAGTCGCTAAACGCATTGTATTGGTTGGTGATGCAGGTGATGCCGCCAATGCCAGGCCCGTTTTGAATGCAATAAAGCAAACTATACCGCTAGACGAGCATACCGTGGTTGTATACCTAGGCGATAATGAGTACGACGTTAAGAAGGGGTCATACCCTGCGATAGATGCACAAGCGGCGCTGGTAGATAATACCGGGGCCAAAGCATACTTTGTACCCGGCCATAGTGACTGGGGTTACGCCCGCGGTAAGGGTTATAAGGCGATAAAGGCTCAAAACGACTATATCAAGAGCCTGAACAAGAGTAACATATTCATCTACCCAAAGGACGGATGCGCTGGCGTTGAAAAGGAAAAGCTGGGCGACGACATATTGCTGTTATTCATGGACACACAGTGGTGGCTGCATAAATATGACAAGCCGGGCATAGAGTCGAAGTGCGACAACAAGACCGAGATGCAGGTGCTGGATGAACTTAAGAATGAACTGGACGACAACAAAGACAAGCTGGTGATCTTTGCCGGGCATCACCCATTCCGCAGTACTGGCCCGCACAGTGTTACATTTGGCTTTCGTCAACATATCTTTCCGCTTACTGATGTTCCGGGTATGCGCAAGTTCTACCTTCCGCTGCCAATAGTGGGTTCGCTGTATCCTATATCGCGGAACTTTCTTTATACTCGTCAGGATCGTATACACCCTGCTTACGAGAACATGTCCAGTTCTATCGAATCGGTATTGCAATGGTATCCGTTTGTGGTGAGAGCCGCAGCGCACGACCATAGTCTGCAACTTACAAAAAGTGATGAAGGCAATAACTATATAGTAAGCGGCAGTGGCAGCCAAACCTCGAGCGCCCGCAAAGGTTGGGATGTAAAGTATAAGGCCGAGCAACAGGGTTTTACCGTGTTAGAAGTGTCGGAAGACAAGAAAGTAAAAACCGTTTTCTATACAGTAGATAACGCGGGCAAAGCGAAAAGAAACTATAGCCGACAACTGCTCGATTTTTCAAGAAGGCCGATACCGGCGCCCGATACAGCAACGGTGGATACAGATCCATCGCTGGATTCTGTCACAGTAAGTATCAATAAAGAGTATGAGAAAGCATCAGGCTTTAAGCGTTCGATGCTGGGCGATAACTATCGAAAAGAGTGGGCCGTACCCGTAAAGATGAAGGTATTACATTTGAATACCGAGAAAGGCGGACTAAAAATAGAAGCCGCAGGCGGAGGTAAGCAAAGCCGTTCGCTGCACCTGGTAGATGCCGAAGGCAAGAAGTGGACACTCCGTACGGTAAACAAAGACCCCGAAAAAGCCATACCCGAAAACCTGCGCCAAACCGTAGCCAATGAGCTGGTACAGGACTTTATGTCGGCAGCAAATCCATTTGCGCCACTGGCTGTACCCGGCCTGGCAAAACCGCTGGATGTAGTACATACAAATCCGGAGATGGTATTTGTGCCAAATGATACGGCACTTGGTTACTATCGCCCCGTATTTGCCAACACCGTATGCCTTTTAGAAGAGCGCTACCCATCGCGCTACGGCGAAAAGAGCGATAACAGCTGGGAACTGCTGAACAATACGATAGATAAGGATGACTATACCGTAGATCAAAGCTCCTTCCTTACAGCAAGGATGCTTGACTTCCTTGTGGCCGACTTTGACCGGCACTACGACCAATGGCGCTGGGGCATCAACGACACTGGTAAGGGAAAGGTTTATTATGCTATACCGAAAGACCGCGATATGTCTTTTTACTATTCAGACGGTTTCCTCATCAAGATAGCGTCGTATAACAGGGCACCCTTCCTTAAGGGCTTTCGCTACGATATACCGCACCCGCGCTGGATGGGCTTTACTGCCCGTGATATTGACCGCCTGTACCTGAACAGGCTGGATGCGAATGACTGGAGGAATAACCTGGCTACGATCAGGCAGCGCCTCACAGACGCAGACATCCACACTGCCGTGAGCAGCATTCCGCCCGAGGCTTATGCCATAAGGGGTGCTGAAACCGAAGCTAAGCTAAGCAGCCGCAGAGACAGGCTGGAGAAGGCAGGTATGGAGTATTATAAATTCTTGTCGAAATATGTGACTGTAACCGGTAGTAATAAGAATGATTACTTCAAGCTGACTAATGTGGGTGATGACCTCCAGCTAAGGGTGTACGACCGCAATAAGTTAGGGGATACCACATTTTTGAAATATAGTCGTCTGTTTCGCAGTAAGGAGACCGAAGAAATATGGTTGTATGGCTTTAATGGAGAAGACTATTTCGACATAGATGAATCAGCAAAGTCTAAGATTAAGCTGCGTGTAATAGGTGGTAGGGGAGATGATACCTTCAACCTGAGAGGCAGTGTAAAGAACTTTGTATATGACCATAAAGGGAACGACAATATATTCCTGAGCAAATCGAAAACACACAGGCGCTTTTCGCGCGACGCGGACGTGCATCAGTTTACCTATCGCGAGCAGACCTATCACTCGTTCACCTTTCCAATACTTACGGCTGGCTTCAACCCTGACGATCGTTTGCTGCTGGGCGTGGGCATATCAAGAACCACACGTGGCTTCCGCAAATATCCATACGCCACGTTCCAGAAACTGAGCACCTTGGTGTCCGTATTCAACCAGGCTTACCAACTGCGCTACGATGGTGAATTTATAGGTGCTGTGGGCGGGCTTGATCTGGTAGCCTTTGGTCAGATAAAAAATCCCGCGCTGGACTTCTTCTTCGGCCTTGGTAACGAAACAAAGCGTGACGAAGATAAAGGCAGAAATTACTATCAGGCAAGGTATAACTATGTGCAGGGCGACCTGATGCTGCGCAAGCGTATGGCGGGAAATCTTATCAGCCTCTCGGCCGGTCCGGAATATTATAGATATTGGAACAATGCAGAGGACAATAAAGGTAAGATACTCCAGCGCCCTTCGGATGTGCTGCTCGACTCAGGAGACGTTTACTCTATGAAAGAGTATGCCGGTGGTAAGGCAGTATTGCGCATTAATAATGTAGACAGCAGATTGCTTCCTACTCATGGTATAGACTGGAATACCGAATTTACCATGCTTACCGGGCTGAATGAAAAGACCCAGCCCTTGAGCCGTTTACGTTCGGACGTAGCCATATATGCTACACTTACCAATCCCGGCAGGCTTATATCTGTTATACGTTTTGGAGGTGGGCATATCTTTAGCGACGACTTTGAATATTTCCAGGCGTTTAGGCTAGGGGCTAACAACTTCCTTCGTGGTTATCGCAGGGATAGGTTCGCAGGTTCGTCAATGGCCTATGGCAGCCTGGAACTGCGCCTGAAGCTATTTGACGTAAAGTCAAAAGTACTGCCCGGCGACTTTGGTATCATAGGTTTCAACGATATAGGGCGCGTATGGCTCAAGGGGCAGAAATCGGATAAGTGGCACAACTCCTACGGTGGTGGCTTATACTATACACCATTCAATTTGGTAGCAGTAGGCGCTACTATCGGTTTTTCAGAAGAAGATATGTTGTTCAACGCCAGCATAGGTACCAACATTCGCATATTCTTCTAGAGTGCATACAAAGATAATTATAAGCGGATAGTGAATTTGTATTTTCGTTATCTTGCTTATATGCAACATCTTAAACCCATAAGTATTGGTCTGTTAACGCTTGTCGTTTTTTCTCAGTCATCTTGCGCCCTCGTGTTTCAGGGCACCAGGAAAGATGTGGAAGTAGTATGCAAGACACCGGGCGCCAGCATCTACATCGATGACTATTATATGGGCAAAGAAGAGGTAGTGGCAGGTCTTCGTCGCAAGCGCGATCATTACATAGAAATCAAGAAAGAGGGTTGCATTACTAAGGAAGTCAACATACACAGGAAGCTACAGGCGGGATGGATCGTTGCAGATGTCTTATTTCATTGGTATGGTGCAGCTCCGCTTGCCGACGGGCTTACTGGTGCATGGTATACGTTCGACAAGGATTATATCAATACCTCACTGCATTGCCCCGATGCAGATAGCACCGATAAAGATTAGGTTGCGAAAAATATAATATGTCATTATATTGCACCTGAATTGCTATTCAAACCACTATCTATTATGTTACGGATTACCCTTTCCTTATGCCTTTGCTTAGCTAGCCAGGTTGCATTTGCTGCAACTGCCGGTAACGACATCAGGCTTTTATTTACTACTGTCGTTATCATTTGCATCATTTTGATGCTCATAACAATAATGTTATACTTCATGGCAAAGGCATCAGCATCGGTCTGGACTTCCAGTCTTTTGGCTTTGGCTGGTTTGGCAGCCATAGTTACCTCTTCTATGATGCTTCGGCAGTGTATTTTAGAGAACAGCCGTTTACCTGACAATGGATTTATTATTTGTTATATCGCTACGGGCGTCACTATACTAAGCGGACTGTGGGCGATAAACTTTGCGAGGAAACGACAGAAGCAAATCTCGTTCGAGCGGGGCAGGCATGCATAGCCTTACTATAAGCTACAAGGGTATTGTTTTTTTATTCTCGAAAAACATATGAAACTTGCAGGCTAAAATCAAGATATCCGCATGGACTATAAGACACTCTCTTCTCAATACCTGCATCGCGAACCATGGCTTACCGTACGAAAGGATGCAGTAGAAGTGCCTAATGGTCATGTAATCCCCGAGTATTATGTGTTGGAATACCCCGATTGGGTCAATGCTATTGGTATCACAAAAGATGGCAAGATGGTGATGATACGCCAGCATAGATACGGGCTAGGTAGAACAGCATACGAACTGTGTGCCGGAGTAATAGAAGAGGGGGAGGATATACTGGAAAGCGCCAAACGCGAGATGCTGGAGGAAACTGGCTATGGCAATGGAGAATGGAAAAAGATAATGACTATATCACCTAACCCGGCTACCCAAACAAACCTGGTACATTGCTATCTGGCCACAGGCATCGAAAAACTGGCCGACCAGAAGCTGGAAAAGTCTGAAGACATTACGGTGCACTTATTTGAGCAGGACGAAGTAAAGCGTATGCTGGCCAATGACGAGATCATACAGGCCCTTCATGCAGCTCCGCTGCTCAAATACTTTACTATGGAAGCTGGAATTATCTAGGATTAGATTACTTCTTCTGCACCTTTGGCATAGCCCTCTTTGTCCTTAAACATGAGCAGCCCTATCATCATCAGTATGCTCGTGATAGCAATGACGAAGAAGAGGATACCCTCATTAAAGCTACCCAGGCTTTTGGCTGGCGGTATGCTATAAAATAGCAGGATTGTAATGAGGCCGCGCGGCATAAGAAATAGCTCCGGAAAAAGGTTCGTACGCAATATGAGCCGCAGGTATAAAAACCTAACGAATAGCAGTATGGCTACGATCAAGCTGCCAATGATCCATACATCAGCATCGTAAAAGATAAACAGGTTGATGGTATAGCCGAAGAGGATAAAAAAGAACGTACGTATCAAGAAGGACGTTTCAGCAGTAATGGCCCGCATAAAGCCCAATATGTTGTTCATGTCATCCGTATTGAGCCAGCGTTTCAGCCTACCTGGTATTAGCGTGCTGCTGTTATTGATGACGAGGCCAAATACAAGTACAATAAGTAGCGAGGGTATATGAATGGTTTCGCCCATAGCATACACCAGCGATAATACCGCAAACACCAGGAAAAAACGGATATTCATCTGCGAATTGCGCGTGAGTATAAATATGAGCAACAGGCTTGCTCCGGCCGATACTAACACGGCAAGACCTATCTTACCTGTAAATACCAATACAGAAGCTGCGCTCATAGCGTTTTGCATCAGCATGTAGTTGAACACCAGGATGCCGATAATATCAGAGAACGACGACTCGTAGATGATAAACTCCTTCTTATGCTCCGGAAGATGGCTGGTGCTGGGTATCACAACGGCACTACTGATAATGCTAAGCGGCACAGCGTATAGAAACGACTGATCAAAAGGTTCGTGCAGCCAGTTGGTTAATAGAAGTGCAATACCTACTGCTGATAATATGAAGATGAACAGGGCAGACGAGAAGGAGTCGCGTATGAGCTTAACCTTGTGCTTACCTATCTTAAGGTCAAGTGCGGCTTCCAGCACGATCATAATGAGGCCTATTGCACCCAATATCTTTACCAGTTTACTTACATCACGTGCTATATACCCATAGTAGTCCGATAGGTACTTAATACCGACGCCCGTTGCTATCAGTAGTAACACAGATGGTATCCTTGTCTTCCGGCTCAGCAGGTTAAAAAGGTAGCTCAGTATTACAATTGCACTAAGGATTATAATGATGGTATACGACCGCATATTACGGTCAATATAAGTAAACGTAAACACATGGGCTTATGTGCTGTGGTGTAGTAAGGTATATATGGTGTGTTTGTTCGCTCTGTTGCGAGTGCTTAATAGAAGGCGTCTTCGAAGTGCATGATCTCTTTTGTTTCGCCACGCTGCACATGTATGCTGATGATGTCGAATTGAATTCTTTCGTATTGCGGGTGTTGATCGAGAAAAGCTTCTGTTGCAGATTTTAAATATCCTTGCTTCTTTGGAGTGACTGCATCTTCCGGAAAACCAAATGCGAGGCTTGATCTTGTCTTCACTTCAATGATTATAAGCGTGTTATCTTTTTCGGCAATCAGATCAACTTCATGTTTGCCAAAACACCAGTTGCGATGCAGGATAGAATAACCTTTCTTTAGCAAAAAGTTTTCAGCTATTTGTTCTCCTTTTATGCCAGTTTCATTATGTTTGGCCATTGAATTCCCAAAAAATAATATGAAACAATTAGTTCACGACTTTCCCACCCAAATGCAGGAAGCACTGATGATCGGTCAAAGTTACCGTTTTCAGGCCGAGCAAAAAGAATTTAAGAATGTAGTACTTACCGGCCTTGGTGGCAGCGGTATAGGCGGTACTATCGCGCAGAATTACTTGTTCGATAAGCTGCGCATTCCGTTCATCGTAAACAAGGACTATTTCCTGCCTTCTTTCATTGGTCCGGATAGCCTCGTAATTGTTTCTTCTTACTCGGGCAATACCGAAGAGACTATATCTGCTATGCAGCAGGCTATAAAAGCAAAAGCGACCATCGTATGCGTGACATCGGGCGGTAAGATAGCTGATGTTGCAAAAAAGAAAGGTTTCGATTGCATTATATTACCATCGGGCATGCCTCCGCGTGCTTGCCTTGGCTATTCTATGCTGCAGGTGTTGTACATCATGCGTCATTTTGGCCTTATCAACGGCAACTTTGAGAAGGAAATAAAGGCAAGCATCAAGCTGCTGCAGGAAGAAAGCAAAGACATACAGAAGAAAGCAAAAGCAGTTGCACAGAAGTTGGTAGGCAAAACACCAATTATCTATTCGGCTGCCGACTTTGAAGGTGTTGCCATACGCTTCCGCCAGCAGATAAATGAGAATGGCAAGATGCTGTGCTGGCACCATGCTATACCGGAGATGAACCACAACGAGCTGGTAGGCTGGAGAGATAAAGACGCAAGCAGGGCAGTGGTGATACTGCGCAACGAAGACGACTACGAGCGTACACAAATGCGTATGGAGATCAATAAAAAGATCATCAAGAAGTATACGTCCAACATCATAGAGATATACTCGAAAGGAAAAAGCTATTGGGAAAAAGCATTCTACCTCATACACCTTACCGACTATGTATCGGTAATACTGGCTGACCTGCGCGAGCAAGACGCTACAGAGGTAAAGGTGATTGACTTCCTGAAAGGTGAGCTTGCCAAAGTATAGGCCGTTTTAAGAATAGGTATAAATAAGAAAGCCGGAACATTATCGTTCCGGCTTTCGCATATCAGTATGTTTTGATCACTATTGCATTGCCTTTGCGTCCTTCAGGAACTGCTCCAGGCCCAGGTCTGTCAGCGGGTGCTTCAGCAGGCCAAGTATCGGTGCCAGTGGGCTGGTAATAACATCGGCGCCTGCCTCTGCACAGCGAACGATGTGCAATGGATTGCGGATAGATGCTGCCAGTACCTCGGTCATGTAGCCTTGTGCATTGTACACGCTTACTATCTGCTCTATCAGTTGTACACCATCCCAATTGCTATCATCAACACGGCCTATGAACGGAGATACGTAGGTAGCGCCTGCCTTAGCAGCCAGTATTGCCTGACCCGCAGAGAATACCAGCGTACAGTTGGTTTGAATACCGTTGTCAGTAAACCATTTGATCGCCTTGATGCCGTCTTTGATCATCGGCACCTTTACCACAATGTTCTTGTGAATCTGCACCAGCTTTTTACCTTCTTCCACTATCCCTTCAAAGGTAGTACCCAGTACTTCGGCGCTTACAGGGCCGTCCACCATTTCGCAAATGGTTCTGTAGTGCTCTGTAATGGCAGCCTCACCGCGGATGCCTTCTTTGGCCATCAGCGATGGGTTAGTAGTAACACCATCAAGAATCCCCAGATCGTGTGCTTCTTTTATCTGCGCCAGGTTTGCTGTATCGATGAAAAATTTCATGACTTATTACTTATATAATTGTTTCTGAAATTGAAAGGAAAACTTTACGGGTGCAAAGAAAGTTCATATTGCTCAAACTTTGCCCTAAATCTTTATAAGAATAACACAAATACTTTTATTAGTGACGATTTAATATTGCGGATTCAATAATGCATTACATTTGTATCAGCATACATTTACTAATATGTTACGCCCGCTCAAAACGATATTGATCATCTCCATTGGACTTACAGTTTTGCTGTATTGGGTGGACATTTATATTCTTGACCCAATAGCCCCATATCCCGGCTGGACTTACAGGATCACCAATTTCCTCATTTGCCTGGTCATGTACGTAACGCTTTTCTTCACCGTTTTTTCGGGCATCTACTACACCATCATCGGCGTACGCCGGCTGCTGAAACTTACTAAAAGGCCTTTGTAGCATAGCTGGGTTATAGAAGTGGGGAAGCAGGCTGGGATATTGATACCCCAGTCATATTTGCTGTTTTTCAATCGCCTAAACATTTTGACTCCCATCATTCAAACGTGGTATTAATTTTTATTAATAATAAATGGATTTAGATAAAAGCTGCTACAAGGCAGTGTGAAGAAAGGAGTAGATGATGGACAAGGATACGAGGCATTTAGAGCAAATATTGGCAGCATTTGAGTGTGCAGACCCTTCGACAAGGGAACTATTGAGAGACAGCACTATGGACGAGATCAGGTATATTTTTCAGCAAAGCTCTATCGAGTTTCTGAATACCGGCCTTGCCAGGTTTAGCGAAATTGAGGAGTATGAGTGGTGTGAAAAGATCAAAGTGCTGATCAACGAAAAACAACAGCAGGTAAAGATCAGAGCATAAAAATAGGACACTAGCGAATAGTGCCCTCTCTTATCTCAACGTAGTACTGCTTTGTACTCAGTTTAAATTTACTACTCGAAGCTGATTTTTGCAAGTATGTGGACTTAAAAAGAAGAAGCACCCGATCGGGTGCTTCTTTGTATGTCGTAGAAAACTTAAGCCAAAAAAACTGGCAAGTTACTCACATCGCGCCGCTACGACCGCCCACCCTTGCTACATTCCTGTCCTGGGGGATTCAGCAGGAGCTGGCCGTATAAGACTTGCCAGGGCGGCAAAGATAAGAAGACTTTGCACAAATGCAAAGCTTCCTTCAATGAAAATTTTAAAAAACATAAAAGCAGGCTCAAAGCCTGCTTTTGTCGTAATATTCGTGCTCCCAACATTAGTTTCCCCTTCAGGGGCCTGCCTGCCGGTAGGCAGGGCGGAGGGGGCTGTAGCTCTCTGGGGCTTATAATATCGTCCTCTTTACGTCTTCCAGTATATCCAGCGCTTCGTCGCGGCTGTTACCTTCGGCATATATACGTAGCAACGGCTCAGTACCTGATGCACGCAGCAATATCCATCCGCCATTGTCCAAGTGGTATTTTACGCCATCTACAGTCTCTATGCGGTTAAAGCTATACTTACCGAATATGGGGTAAGCATTTTCCTGCGCTTTGCTGATGATTGCTTCTTTAATGTCGTTCTCGATGTGTATATCATTACGCTCGTATACGAACGT
Organism: Sphingobacteriales bacterium; assembly: GCA_004144175.1. Classification (GTDB taxonomy): domain Bacteria; phylum Bacteroidota; class Bacteroidia; order Chitinophagales; family Chitinophagaceae; genus Polluticoccus. The sequence goes on along the minus strand of SEFT01000002.1, from coordinate 149,608 downwards.
ACCTACCACATCGTACACTTCCTGGCAAAGCTCCTTCAGCGTCTTGCCGGTCTGTGTCATGAACTCGTACAGCATGATACCATCGTAGATACCATCGCGCTCCGGTATATGGCCTTTTACGGCAATACCACCGCTTTCTTCGCCGCCTACCAGTACGTCTTCCTTCGTCATTATCTCGCTGATGTACTTAAAGCCGATCGGCGTTATCTCTATCGGCAGGCCGTAAGCCTCGCACATTCTCTTTACGCGGTCGGTAGTAGAGAAGGCGATAGCCACCTTACCGCTCATGCCTTTGTACTTATGTAAGTAGTGTATCAGCAGCAGTATAATATGGTGCGCATCTACAAACTTGCCATCCTCATCGTAAAGTCCTATACGGTCAGCATCGCCATCTGTGGCCAGTCCCATTTTTATCTCCGGGGTAGAGGCTACCGTTTTAGAAAGCTCCTGCAGGTTTTTATCTAAAGGCTCCGGTGCACGGCCATTGAAACCCGGGTTGTTTTCGCAATGCAGCAATACTGCATTAGGCAACAGGCGACGAACTACATTTTGCCCTGCGCCAAACATAGCATCGTAAGCCAGTTTAAATGGCGACTTTGCCAGTGCATCAAAATCAAATTTCTCTTTCAGGTATGTTACATACATGTCCTCCAGGTTGATGTACTCCAACATTCCCTGGCTTTCCCAATGTGCAAGGCCCTGTTGTGGTATTTCCACAGTTTCGGGTATCAGCGCTTCCACAGCCGCTATGTCAGCAGGGCTAGACGGACCGCCGTGCGCACCTTTCAGTTTATATCCGTTATAAGTAGGCGGGTTGTGCGACGCTGTGATAACGACACCCTGTTGAGCGCCTAATTTCAGTACACCCATCGATATCATCGGTGTGCTGATGAAGCCTTTGGCCATCAGTACCTTCACTCCATTGGCGCAGAGTACTTTAGCAACTGCCTCGCAGAAAAGCGGACCACCGAAGCGGCAATCGTGCCCCAGTACTACCTTAGAATTGCTGCCTCTTTTGTGCAGCCAATCGGCCAGCCCTTTTGATACACGGGCTACGTTGTAAACAGTAAAATCCTGGGCAATGATGGCGCGCCATCCGTCTGTACCGAATTTGATTTTGTCGGGTGTCATGTATGTATATGATTTCAAAAAGTTACAATGTAATCGGTTACGCTAAAAATTCATTCCTGATGCCGGCAAAAATAGAAAACATTGTATTCTATTAGCCTTATTCATCATTTTTTGTGGGCAAAGTTGATAATCTGGTAATGTAGCCAGGAATTTATATCTAAGTCGTAGTAGGACTATTTAGTGGCACGGTATTTTGAAGAAAAGAGTAGAGTAATTCATGTGTGTGAGAAAGTGCCCTGGTGTTTACCCGGGCTTTTTTATGCCCGGCTGTAGCCAAGCCCCCTAACCCCCTGAAGGGGGAACAGGCCCCAAACCTCTAAAGGGGAGTTCCTCATAAAACAATCACTAAGCAAGATTATAAAAAGAAGTCAAACTCTGATTACCAAATAACCCTTTCCCTTTAGGGGCAATCTATTAGGTACAGCTGTTAATTTTTTGTTGATATAAATTGCTTATCCCACAAATCTTCCTAAAGTTGCATCCTGATCCATTCTTAATATGTCGCACACAATTAGCTCCATCGATCCATCCACAGGAAAAGAGATTGCAAACTATAATACACACGATAGCACTTACATAGAAAAAGCACTTAAAAAGGCGCAACAGGCATCGAAAAACTGGCGTAATGTACCATTAGGGGAAAGAGGTAAAGTATTACAGGCCATAGCCTCCGAACTGCGTAAGCAAAAGCAAAAACTTGCCGAACTGGCTACCCGCGAAATGGGTAAGCCTATACAGCAAAGCCTCGACGAAGTGGAAAAATGTGCACGCACATTTGACTTTTATGCGCAGGAAGGCAAAAAGCTGCTGGCTGATGAACTGGTAGAGACTGATGCACGTAAGAGCTATGTATCGTTCCAGCCGCTGGGGGTTGTATTCGCTATTATGCCTTGGAACTTCCCTTACTGGCAGGTATTCCGCGCTATGGGGCCTGCGCTGACGGCAGGTAATACGATGGTGCTGAAACATGCATCGAACATAAGCGGCTGTGCCATAGCTATAGAGGATGTTATAAAAAAGTCGGGTGCGCCGAAAGGTTTATTCCAGACATTGTTGGTGCCGTCTTCAGGTGTTGCAGATATCATTGCGCATCCTGTAATCAGCGCTATTACATTTACCGGCAGCACTTCCGCAGGTAGCAAGGTGGCGTCGGTAGCAGCAGCGCATATTAAGAAGCAGGTACTGGAACTGGGCGGCAGTGATGCATACATTATACTGGAAGATGCGGATATGGCGCTGGCTGTGAAAACCTGCGTAGATGGAAGGCTTGTAAACAGCGGGCAAAGCTGTGTAGCTGCCAAGCGTTTCATAGCAGTAAAAGGAATAAGGAAAGAATTTGAAAAGAAGATGTTGGAGCAGATGCAGCAAGCGAAATTTGGCGACCCCTTCGACCGTGCTAATAAGATAGGCCCTATGGCGCGTGTAGACCTGCGTGATGAACTGCATGAGCAGGTGCAGAAGAGTATAGCCCTGGGTGCAAAGCTGCTGTGCGGTGGCTATATACCCGAGCAGGATGGAGCCTGGTACCCTCCAACAATACTTAGCAATGTAAAGAAGGGTATGCCTGCCTATGATGAAGAACTGTTTGGCCCCGTGGCTGCCATTATAGAAGCAAAGGACGAAAAACATGCGGTACAGCTGGCTAATGACAGCATCTACGGCCTTGGTGCTGGTATCTTCTCGAAGAATAGGAAGAGGGCAGAGCAGATAGCCGCTACAGAACTACAAGCCGGTAATTGCTTCGTCAACTCATTTGTTCACTCTGACCCGCGCCTGCCATTCGGCGGTATTAAGCAGAGTGGCTATGGGCGTGAACTAAGCGGCTTTGGCATCCGCGAATTTGTCAATATCAAAACTGTATTTATTCAGTAGGGCAGTGAGAGGGCAGATTGATAAATAAAGCATCCGCAATGGATGCATCTGTGTATCTTTAGGTTAATTGAAAACATAATATGAACTATATTGATACCTTGTACCAGGCTGTTCTGGCTACTTACGAAGCTAAATTTCAAATGACATATAGTGCTATGGATTTTAAAATTGCGCTCGAGGAATTTGTTAGAAAGAATCGGCACATGAATTTTGACGAGCATGTAAAAGCATCAGAACTCATACTATCTCCGTTCATCGAAAAATAGGACTGGTGGACCTATAGATTGTATTCAGTAATTTGGCTATCGTAAATCAAGATCATCTTATGTACTCATATCTTGCCCTCGGCGACTCTTATACCATAGGCGAACAAGTGCCCATGGACGAGAACTTTCCATATCAGACAGCAGCCTTGCTACGCGAACAAAAGCTGGATGTAGCAGCGCCCGTGATCGTAGCCAAGACCGGCTGGACCACCGACGAACTGGCTATGGCCATACGCGAGCATAACATCATGGAGACGTTCTCGTTCGTGACGTTGCTTATCGGCGTAAACAACCAATACCATGGTCGCGACCTGGATAACTATAAAGAAGAATTTACGCAACTGCTCGATCAGGCCATTGTATTTGCCAACGGGCATGCGCGTCATGTGTTCGTCGTGTCGATACCTGATTGGGGGGTAACGCCATTCAATAAAGACCGTGATAAAGCGCAGGTGGCGAAAGAGATCGACGACTATAACAGTGCTAATAAAGAGATAGCTGAAGCGCATAAGTGCCACTACGTAGACATAACCGATAGCACCAGAACGAACGGAACTACGGATGCTTTCCTGGCAGAAGATAAATTGCACCCGTCGGGTAAGGAATATGCGGTATGGGCCGAAAGACTAGCGCCTGTTATAGCGAAGGCTTTAAAAGCTTAGCATAAAAGAACTAGTGCTGACCTATTTGGTCAGCACTAGTTTTATACCCTTCCCTTGCGCGCCATGGCCCTCGGGGGAGGTGAGTGTTATGTTGTCGAAATAAACTGTATCGCCCGCCTTTGCACGCGAAGCCAGGTTATTCCTCAGGAACCAGATGACGCTATCGCCAAAGCAATATTCCATCATATAGTCCGGTTCTACTTTCATATTGCCTTCAGCATCTTCATATAGGTTGCGCTCTACATAGGTTAGCCTGAAGCCGTTCACTGTGTAGGTTTTACCCGATGAATCTTTTCCTTTCAATCCCTTGGCAAGAGCAGTACCAAATGCGCTGCTCGGCATGGCCCCATCCATGTACTCATTACCTAAGTACACAGGTATGGGTTTCGCCTTAGGTGGTTTTTTGCTTTTATCCTTATTTGTCTGTGCCACAATACCCACAGCACCGGTCAGCAGCAAAGCCAGAAAAATTGATAATCGTTTCATTCTATTAAAGTTACAACAAACTAATGCTTTCTTCAAGCGCTTTTATCTTAGCCAGTGCGTCCGATTGCTTCTTGCGCTCATTCTCTATCACTTCGGGTTTGGCGTTCTGCATAAAGCGCTCGTTGCCCAGCTTCTTATCCAGGCTCACCAGGAAGCCTTGCAGGTATTCTATCTCTTTCTGCATCTGCTCCTTTTGCACGCTTGTATCTACATTGGCAGTCTCGGCCTGCAGGTACAGTTTATCGGTTTGTACTACTACTGATATAGAGCCTTGTTTAGCTTCGCTGGTAAATCCGATTTCATCTGCATTTACCTGCCTTGCCAGTATGTCTTTTATTTGCTCATAGAAGGCAGTCTGCTTTGTGTCTATATACAGCTTGATGGTGTCCTTCGGCTTCAGTTGATTCTTGTTGCGCGCATCTCGTATAGCTGTTATTAGCTCTTGCAGCATGCTGCCGTGCTTCAATGTTTCTTCATTTGCCTTTTGCGCAGCAGACAGTTGGCGGTTTATCAGGTCATCGGTACGGTCGATACGCAACTGATGATAAATATCTTCGGTAATGAACGGCATGTACGGGTGCAGCAGTTGCAGCAGTCGTTCGTAGATGCTTACTGTACGCTCATACACATCTGCCGACATCGGCTGGTTCATAGCAGGCTTTACCCACTCAAGATACCACGAGCAGAAGTCGTTCCATATAAGGGAATAGATAGTTTTCAGTCCCTCGCTCAGGCGGAAGTCTTTCACCAGTTCATCTACCTGCGCAGCTACTTCTTCCAGTCTTTGTTCCATCCAGTCTATCGCAAACTGGGATGTACCAACGCTGATGCTATTATCTGTTTTAGCTTCCCACATCTTTACCAGCTTCAGGGCGTTCCACATCTTATTAGTAAAGTTGCGGCCCTGCTCCAGTTGGCTTTCATCAAACAGCAGATCATTACCGGCAGGTGACGATATCATTACGCTGAAGCGTACAGCATCGCAGCCGAAATCGTCTATCAGCCCCAGCAGGTCGGGCGAATTGCCCAGCGACTTGCTCATCTTGCGGCCTTGCTTATCGCGTACAATGCCCGTGAAGTAGACCTTATCAAATGGCTTTTCGCCCAGGTATTCGTACCCCGCCATTATCATACGTGCTACCCAGAAGAAGATGATCTCCGGTGCAGTAACCAGCGTATTGGTAGGGTAGTAGTATTTCAGTTCGGCATTGTCGGGCGATTTATTCCAGTCAAATACCTCCATCGGCCACAGCCAGCTGCTGAACCAGGTATCCAGCACGTCTTCCTCCTGCCTTAGCTCCGGTTGTTTGGCAGCCAGTTCGGGCTTTTTGCTGCGGTATTGCTCATGCGCCTGTTCCGCTGTTTCGCCTACGTATATAGTACCCTCGGCATCGTACCAGGCAGGTATGCGCTGGCCCCACCACAGCTGACGACTGATGCACCAGTCTTTTATGTTTTCCATCCAGTGACGGTACAGGTTCTTAAACTTAGCCGGGTGGAATTCGATGGTATCATTCATCACGTTTTCCAGCGCAGGCTTGGCCATATCGGTCATCTTGCACCACCACTGCATCGACAGGCGCGGCTCTATCACTGCATCGCTGCGTTCAGAGTGGCCTACCTGGTTGGCGTAGTCCTCGTCTTTTACAAAGTTGCCCGCTGTCTTCAGGTCTTCTACTATCTTCTTGCGTACTGCAAAGCGGTCTTCGCCAATGTATAGCTGCGCAGCCTCGCTCATGGTGCCGTCTTCGTTCAGCGTATCTACTACCTGCAGGTTGTGCTTCTGGCCCAGGTTGTAGTCATTCAGGTCGTGGGCGGGTGTTACCTTTAGCGCACCCGTACCAAATTCTATATCGATATAGTCATCGAATATGATCGGTATCCTGCGGTTGATGAGCGGCACAAAACAATACTTGCCCTTCAGGTGCGCATAGCGCGGGTCGTCGGGGTGTACGCACACCGCAGTATCGCCCAGTATGGTCTCGGGGCGTACGGTGGCTATCGTTATGTATTCTTCTGTGTCGCTATCTATGCGGTAGCGTACGTGGTATAGTTTACTATTGGTTGGCTTAAAGATCACCTCCTCGTCGCTAAGGGCCGTCTTGGCTTTAGGGTCCCAGTTGATCATCTTTACGCCGCGGTAGATGTGGCCTTTGTTATACAGGTCCACAAATACCCTGATAACTGCTGCATAGTAGTTATCGTCCATAGTAAAGGTGGTACGGTCCCAGTCGAGCGAGCAGCCCAGTTTGTGCAGCTGCTTCAGGATGATGCCGCCGTATTTCTCTTTCCACTCCCATGCATATTTAAGAAACTCATCGCGGCTCAGGTTCTTTTTATCGATACCCTGATCGCGCAGCATAGCTACTACCTTGGCTTCCGTAGCAATAGAGGCGTGGTCGGTACCGGGTACCCAGCAGGTATTGTGACCCTGCATCTTGGCACGCCTGATGAGGATGTCCTGTACGGTATTGTTAAGCGCATGGCCCATGTGCAGCACGCCGGTAACATTGGGCGGGGGCATGACTATCGTGTACGCAGGACGACCGTCCGGCTGCGACTTGAAATATCCCGAATCGTTCCAATGATTATACCACTTTTGTTCGGCCTCGCCGTGCTGAAAGTTCTTGCTCAGTTCCATGACTTGTATCTAATGCAAACAGTTGAAGTCTGCAAATATAACTTACGGCTGTTAATTGAAGGAATAGATGTAAAGGCAGATGCGTTAAAAGAAAAACAAAGGTGATATTAAATACGTATATAACATAATGATTTAGTAATTTGCGGTAAATCACGTCTCAATGTATAGAAAACTACTTTTTCTTGTTGCGCTTGCATGTGCAGCAGGTGCTGATGTAAATGCCCAGGCGACTGTCTGGAGCACTGACGTAGCACCTATCCTGTTCAACAAGTGTGCATCCTGCCATCGCCCGGGTGGTATTGCCCCGTTCTCGCTTACTACTTTTAGTGAGGCTTCAACAAGGGCGGCCAGCATATCGGCTGCCGTACATTCGAAGACGATGCCGCCATGGCCTCCGGACCCGCATTATAGCCGCCTGGCGCATGAGCGCTTGTTGTCGGCTACGGAGATAAATAAGATAAAAGAGTGGGCAGCAGGTGGCGCAACACAGGGCGACCCAACAAAGGCACCTCCTGTACCAACCTTTAACCCCGATGGCGACCTGGCAGGTGCACCTGATATGATCGCTAAAATACCGCACTATACATCTACTGCAACAAACGCAAAAGGCGACGTATACCAGTGCTTCGTAGTGCCTAATACGCAATCGGCCGATAAATTCATTACGGCTTTTGAAGCGATACCGGGCAACCGCCCCATTGTCCACCACGTACTGGTATATGCTGATACCACAGGTACAGCCGTGGGCCTTGATGCTGCTACTACTGAACCGGGCTATACCAGCTTTGGCGGTATAGGAACTGATGATGCGATACTGTTGGGAGGATGGGTACCTGGTACTGCACCGCTGAAATATCCTACTGGCTTTGGTGTAAAGTTGCCTAAGGATGCCGACATCGTGATACAGATACATTACCCTGCGGGCTCTGACGGGCAGGTGGACTCTACGAAAATCAAGTTCTTCTTCTCGCCAACGCCTGTACGCGATGTGTTCATTATCCCGGCACTCAACCACGTTACCAATATCGACAAGCCGCTGGTAATACCAGCTAACCAAACGAAGAGCTTTACAGAACAGCAGTTGCTGCCTTATAATATATCGCTGCTGGGTGTAGCGCCGCACATGCACCTGATAGGTAAGGAAATCAACGTATTTGGTGTAAGCGGTGCTGATACGCTTAAGTTCATCAACATCAAGAACTGGGATTTCCACTGGCAGGGCTTCTATATGTTTAAGAAGATGATGAAGGTGCCGATATTTACGATGCTGTATTCTAATGCCTTCTACGATAATACGACTAATAACCCGCGTAACCCGAGCAATCCGCCCATATTGGTGAAGGAAGGCGAGGGCACGAAGGATGAGATGATGCTGACTTATTTCATAGCATCTATGTATCAAAACGGGGATGAAAATATCGTCATCGACCCGACTACCATAGAACTAAGCGTACCGAATACCAATGCCTTTGGAGCGCAGGAACTGTTTGAGCCATATCCGAACCCGGCATCGAACCAGCTGATCGTAAAAACATACCTGGCTAAGGCGGAGCGTGTGAACATACAAGTAGTGAATGCACTGGGTCAGGTGGTAAAAACATTGGCGAACAACGAGCGGATGGAAGAAGGCTATGCAGCCCGTACCTACTCCGTAAGCGACCTGACAAATGGCATGTACCAGCTACGCTTCATCGCAGGCGAGCGCGTGAAAACGCAAAAGCTGGTGGTGCAGCATTAAATAGTTTAGAACATAAATATTGAAAAGCCCTTTGCGTAAGCAAGGGGCTTTTTAGTTGTTCTTATCGATAATAAATATGTATAGGCTTGAAGGAGATTAACCAATTCTGCCTGCTCGGATAAGTGGTTGAAAGTTTATTTCAAAAAATGCTTCTAATGCTAAAAGCCAGTGCCGATCCTGCCTATTCTTGACATTAAAGAGAAGTATAGCTTTGTCGTCAAACTTGTCTATATCCCAGATACAATATTCACCTTTTGCAGTCCACCCTTCTAAGTGTTGCATTACTCTCAGGCGACTATTATTCATGCTCACCCCAACTCTGTAGATAGAATTATTACCGATAAAAACATAAACACCGGGATGCCATACTATATTGTTTTCCTCTGAAGGAAGTTTAAGGTATTCGATAACATCATTATCCATTGCCGAGTTATTCCCCAGTAAGTTCATGACTTCAAATTTATTTCTAATAAAGCCAAATTCTTTTTCAAATTCAGCTATAAGTCTGAGTTCAATAGCCTCGGATGTAACTTCCATAAAGGGTGATTTTAGTGACTATATACAAGTTAGGACAAGCTAATGAATAAAGAAAGTCTGTAGAACCATACTCTTTAAGCCAGTAGGGGGATTGCTTGTATTTAGTTCTCTCTTACAGTTTCTAATAGCTCGCTGTCAAATATAGCCTTGGGTGAAATGACAATTTCGTTCATTGGGATTTTGTTGCCATACCGCTGCTTCATTTTTGTTTAATTACTTCATTTTTCAGGTCAAAGTCGCTAAGTCTTTCAAGTTTGCCAATTTCAAGGCCCGTCGCGCGTTTATATATCTTCCATATCAGTTCAGAACAATAGATCTTTTCATCACTCCATTCAAAGGTCAGGTCGTAATTTTTGCCTTTGAATTTGTCGCCTTCCTTTTTCATTTTTTTAAGTGTTGCGGCAGTCAAAACCTGTTCGGCATTTTTTAGCCGCTTAATTACATAGTGCCCGTCTTTACCACGCGCTATCCATTTGTCAAGCGATGTTATTTTAACAGGTTGAACAGCTTCAAAAACATAATACTCCATTGTCGCCATAGATTATTCCGCAATGCGAGTATTTTGAATTTGTCGCAATTTGAATTGCTTTGCTTTGCCCTGAAATGGAAGTCTGGAAGATCAAGTCACCATTTTGTATCTCGTTTGCTGCCGCTAGCTCTTTGGCTTCTCTTGCCGCTGTTTCAAGCTGATGTTTAGGGCTGTAAAGTTTGCGCTTAATGTATAGGCCACCGATTATAGCTAGTCCTAGTAGACAAGATAGGATTATTGCTTTTTTCACGCTGTTTGTCTATTACTGATTTAGATAATTAGTTTCTTGACTTATTGAAGTTCTAAAGCTAGCAATCAGAGCAGTACCCACAAAAAAATAGAGCACCGGGCGAACCGACGCTCTCATCATTTAACCAAAACAACTACAAACCTATAAGCCGGATTCTGTATCCCGTATGGTCCCGGGATGGTTATCATTTATCTGGGATGCTGCTCGCGCAACACCTCTAGCTATCAACCCACGGACATCAAACGAGCCGTCCTCAATCGTCCGACTATTTGATATTTCAGCGCGCAAGGTTTACCCCTATCTAGTGTTGCCACCAAATAGCGTAGGCTCTTACTCTACATTTTCACCCTTACCCCCAATCTTGAAGGCGGTTATTTTCTGTGGCACTTTCTGTCCCTCACTGGCGTGAGGTCCCATCCGTTAGATGGTGCGCTGCTCTGTGCTGTCCGGACTTTCCTCACCTGCAGACGCAGGAGCGATAACCCAGTTTGTAATCAATACAAAAGTAACAAAAAATGCCCTTAAATACCAAGAAAATCAGGACAAATTATTTTTGTTAACAATTCAGTTACAGTCTAATATGTATCACATATTATTTATAAATTCATTATGACGCGATGGTAATGTATTTGTATTTATGAGCCCGCTGTTTGCTTTTTGAGCACCTTCTTTTCAAGTCCTGTGGTAGTAAGGAATAACCGGGATGTCATTACCCCAATGGAGCCACCCAGTACCCCGCCGCAAAGCACATCGAGCGGGTAGTGCACACCTACATATACCTGCGCATAGGCTACTGAAAATGCCCAGAGCATAGCCCAGTACCAAACCTTCCGTACCCGGCTCTCGAGCGAGGCCGCAGCAAATACACCTAGTGCAAAGTGATTGGAGGCATGTGAGGACGGAAAACTATATCCGCTGCCGCAGGGTACGATGATGTGTACCACTTGCGAAAGGTAGGGGTTGTTGCAAGGCCTCACCCGCTGAAACAGCGGCTTCACCAGCGAGGCGCTGATGAAATCGGCCAGTGCGAATGTAAGCAGGAAGAACAGGCACCAGACAAGCCCCCTACGTCCGAAATTCATGAGCATGAAAACCAGCAGGAACAGATAGAGTGGTGCCCATGTCCAGGGGTTGCGCAGGTAGGGGATGATGGCATCGAGCACAGGGTGGTGCCACTGGGTATTGAGGTAATACCATGTGGTGTAGTCCCAGTACATCAATAATTCCTGCAGCTTCTGTAGCATACTATTTCTTAAATATCATGATCATCCTCGGCGAGTCGGTAGGGTGGTAGCTATTGAGTTGGTAATCGCCAAAAGTGCCCACCAGCGATAGCTTTGCCTTCTTGAATATAGCAATAAAATCGGCCAGGGAAAATGCGGCTACGCTTTCGGTGTAGCAGCGCTGCTTGTTATCCGCATCGGCAAAGCATATCTTCTTGATGATATGATTGCGCTCCAGCGAACGGTTGATCTGGAAGGTATAGCTGCCGCGCTGCACCGTTTCCTCGGGCACCAGGTTTTGCAGCACATAGTCTCGATTCAGGTAATCGATGATTAACAACCCGTCTTTCTTCAATGCCCCTGCAAATGACTTGGCGGCCATCACATGGTCTCGGTCGTGCGCAAAATAGCCGAAGCTGGTGAAGAAGTTGAATGCGTAGTCGAAATAGTTGATGTAGAATGGAAACCGCATATCGTGCACATAGAAGTGCAGGCTATCGTCCTCGGCAGCTTTGGCTTTCTCTATGCTGTGGTGCGACAGGTCGATGCCCGTAACATCAAAGCCATGTTCGGCCAGTTGTATGGCAAAACGGCCCTCACCACAGGCTATGTCAACCATGCGGCTGCCCGACAGCGGGTTCAGGTGCTTTAGTAAAGTCTCTACAAACTCCTGCGCTTCCAGCTCGTCCCTGTTCTGATACAGGATCTTGTAATAAGGAGAGCCAAACCAACTTTCAAACCAGTCTTTATGTTCCATCTTCTATCGTTAGCGGCTACAAAAATAAGGGGTGGCGGGCAAAGGTGGGTGGCTTGTTATTTAGTTAAGCGTCATTTATCGCGTATTCATGCAAACGTCTAGCTATAGCATCGTTTGTTAAGGATGTATTGTTCTGTTCGTTCGACTCTTCAATTGCGCCTATAAAATAATGGAAGTCAAAAAGGTTGCCGTAATTGATTCCATCAAAGTTATATTCCATTCTGCCTTCTGTTATTTCAATCTCAAAGAATTTTAGATTATTGTTTAGACTAAAAGGTTTTTGCATGTATATTTCAATAGCTTCAGATTCAGCTTTCAAAGCCTGGGACAAACAAAATTCTTTAAAAGAACAGCCATTTCTAAAATAACTTACTAATTCGCCAAGGGTCATGATAGTCGCGTTTTAAGAATGCCAAGGAGGAAAGTTAAGGAAGTATTTCTTTCCCCCTTAGGGTCTCTTGAAAAGGACCCCCCATGGGAATCAAAGGGATGAAAATGATTTTGCTATTATGCCTGCCATCAGCGGTAGACGATGTGAAGGCCAAGGGTCTCTATGTAGGAGACCCTTGGAGGAAGTTAAACATTGTAGCCGCCTTCAAATAGACACTTACTAAACAGTAGATTTATGTTATGATAAACAACCCGCGCAACTTCATTTTTTTGAAAAGTAAAATTTTGCAATTGCCTAAAGATTATGATTATCGTAAAAGTCAACTAGCTGAGTTGATAAAACAAGAAGCAGATGCTGGCACTGTTTCTACTGAAATTGATAAAAAGGTAGATGAGAGTATATCAAATCTAAAGAGTGTCGGTTGGCAAAGAAAACATATTTTATATTTTTTGCATGATATGCTGAATAACAGTCCTGACTTGTATTCAACTTTTGACACTTTGCTTCTGGAAATTGATAGTGGTTTAACTGGGAACTGCGATTTGGATTATGTTGATAGATTTCCCGGTGACCCAATTGATAAAAAGGATTTTGCATTTTTTGTAAGAACCTTTAAGTGGTTGGAGTGAGTATAACGTGTAGTGGTTAACGTATGCGGTAACCATCCTTTCTCCTTTTAAAAGCATTACAATAGCTAAATCAGAACGCCGTGAACACTCACGGCGTTCTGATTATTACTTAGTCTTTATTTCATCCTCCAGATGGCTCCATTCTTTGTATCGTATCGTGAAACGACCTTTTTCTCCTCAAGTTCCTTCAGCTCTTTTTCTGCCTGCGCAAATGAGATATCGAACATCACTGCGTATTCCTTAGCAGTTATGGTTTTGAACTTTTTCAGTACAGCCGTCCGGTCGGTAGATATAGGCTTTCTATGTGCCGCAGGAGCCAGCTTTGTTATGCCTGCCTCGAATTCTTTATAGGGTCTCGACCCGCGCAGCATTGTTTGTTCGCCATCCTTATTGGTCAGTATTAGTGTAGGGAAGCCTCTCACTCCTGCGCCTCTTGCCATTGCCAGGTCTTCTTCAAATAGCTGTACCGCTTTGCCTTCATAGTCTTGTTTCAATTGAACAACATCCAACCCTGTCTCTTGCGCCGCGGTCGCCAGGTGTTCCCATTTAGTTATGTTCTTCTTTTCGAGGAATACCATCTCGCGTATCCTGCGCATAAAGGCCAGCGCTTTGTCCTTATCCTGCAACTGTGCAGCCTTAAATGCAATAGAAGGCGGGTAAGACGATGGCAGCGGGTCTTCAAGCCATACGTCGCCATCTATGGGCATTTCGTAGTGGTGGCTTACTTCATCCCAGTGCGCTGCCACATCCGAAGGCTTCGATATGCCGCCGCTGTTGTATATCTCCCATGATGGCAGCAGGCCACCCATACGGTATTCTACTTCTATCTCGTGGCCATATTCCAGCTTCAGCTTCCATAGCTGCGGCTCTATACCCCAACACGATGAGCATATCGGGTCGGTGTAGTATACGATCTTTACTGCCTTATTAACTGCCGCTGTTTGCTTATTGGCTACATGGTCGTCATGTCCCGGTAGTTCACACATGCCTGTGGCGGTATCGCAAAGCATGGCATTCTTTTCTGTCTTCTGCATCTTCCTTTTCACTTTTGTCTGTGCTTTTGCATTGCTATAGATAGCTAACAGCAGTACGCACAGTAAACTAAAATTTTTAAGCATTGGCATTCTCGGTTTCTGCTGCAAAGGCATAGTCAATATAGCCTTGTTCGCCCGGAGTAAAAAATAAACTTGGGTCGGGCTGTGTCAAAGCAATGTTGTTTTGCAGACGGTGGGGCAGGTCGGGGTTAGAGATGAACGGTGATCCAAACGATACCATGTCTGCTACACCGGCTTCCAGCACCTCATTGGCACGCTCCAGTGTATAACCTGCATTCAGTATGTATGTGCCCGAGAAGTTGCTGCGTATGATGTCTATCAGATCGGCATTGTACTGGCGTGCTGCATAGTCTACCAGGTGTATGTAGGCTATATCCAGCTTGCCTATCTCTTTGGTCAGCTTGTCGTATGTTTCAAAAACCTCATCGTATAGCGACATGCCGTTGAACTGGTTGTAGGGGGAGAGGCGGATACCCACGCGTTCTTTGCCGATAGCTTCGGCTACTCTCTTTGTTACTTCTACTACAAATCTTATCCTGTTCTCTACCGAACCTCCGTAAGCATCGGTCCTGGTATTGGTATGCGGGTTCAGGAACTGCTCCAGCAGGTAGCCATTGGCGCCATGCAGCTCTATACCATCGAACCCGGCCTCGATCGAGTTTTTCGAAGTATTCACAAACTCCTGTATAGCAGCTTGCAGTTCTTCTCCATTCATTTCAGCAGGCGTGGCGTATGGTTGCATGCCTTCGGCATCGGTCCATATTTCGCCCGTGGCAGCTACTGCAGATGGGGCCAGTACCTTAGCGCCTGCCGGCATATTTACCGGGTGCGCCACACGGCCCACGTGCATCAGCTGTGCAAAAATCTTCCCGCCTTCGGCGTGTACCACGTCAGTTATTTTCTTCCAGCCGTCGATCTGCTCCTGGCTGTAGATGCCCGCTATGCGTGCATAACCCAGCCCGTTTGGCGATGGCGCGATACCTTCAGTGATGATAAGCCCCGCCGACGCACGCTGTTGGTAGTATTTTACCATCAGGTCGTTAGGCACATAGCCGATGGCGCGCGAGCGTGTCATCGGCGCCATAGCGATACGGATATTTAATTTTATATTGTTTAGGTTGATGCCCTCAAATAATTTACTGATAGTTTGGCCTTTCATAATTGATTATTTTCGTCGTTTATAATTTTAGCCAAAGGTCGAAGCAGATGGATAGTTTACAAACAAGTCAGAAAAATGTGACCACCAATAGTACGATAGCCAACAACAATAACTGCCCCGGTGAGGACGTATTGAAACTGCTATCGGGCAAGTGGAAGCCGCAGATATTCAAGCTGGCTTATAGTGGCCCCATCCGTTTTAATACCATACTGCGCGAGCTGCCCGATGCCAATAAACAATCGATAGCCACTGCGCTGCGTGAGTTGGAAGAAGGCGAAATGCTGAATAAGACCATTGTAAGTCAAAAGCCGCTGCATATAGAATATGAGCTGTCGGACAAAGGTCGGCAGATGATACAGGTATATAAGTTGGTGGCGCAGATATCGGCCCACTAGTATATCACCAGTCAACATCGATTACCTACATTTGGTGCTGTTAATCCGCATCAGCATGTATTGCAAGTTTCTTTTATTGATTACGTTTCTTTCAGTCGGCCTGTTATCACAGGCGCAGACTTCCGTATCAAAGCCCATCAAGCAAACACCGATAACCATAGGTGTAGCAGATGAGATAAAATCTCAAGTGCTTGGCGAAAACAGGACTCTAAACATATATCTGCCTGAAGGGTATAGTGCCTCAGATACCTCCAGATACAATGTTATATACCTGCTGGATGGTAGTATGGGTGAAGACTTCCAGCATATTGCCGGGCTGGTTCAGTTTGGCAGTATGTCGTGGATCAATTGGGTGAAGCCATCGATAGTGGTAGGCATTGCCAATGTCGATAGAAAAAGAGATTTCACTTTCCCTACCACCGTAAAGGGCGACAAGGAGAAGTGGCCGACAACTGGTGGTTCTGAAAAGTTTATAACATTTATAGAACAGGAGCTGAAACCCTATATACAGCAACGCTACCGTACCAATGGTGCGGATATGCTGATAGGGCAGTCATTGGGCGGCTTGCTGGCAGCGCAGGTGCTGGCAAAGAAGCCGCAGCTGTTTGATAGCTACCTAATCATTAGCCCCAGCCTGTGGTGGGATAATGGTTCGTTGCTGAAGGCTACGATGGCTATTTCACCCGGCAATCCTGCATCAAGTACAGACATATATATAGGCGTAGGCAAAGAAGGCCTGGCGCCTACTGCCGAGCCACATGTGATGGAAGTAGATGCCAACATACTTGCCGATAAAATAAAATCGTTGAATAACAAGAATATCAATCTGCACTTTGACTATCTGCCTGATCAGAACCATGCAACGATAATGCACCAGGCGGTGTTGAATGCGTTCAAGGCGTTTAGTAAGTAATGCGTCACCTATAATGGCAGATTACATAGTACAACACAGGCATCGTAGACTTTACACTCAGTTTTCCATTGCACAGTTAATGGTTGGCATTTGCCTTATGCTCGCAAGCTGTAATACAGGAAAAAGTAACACGGCAGATTTTATCACCTATATAGCCGACCCTAAGAAAGTCGATATCAGGTTATATTGGAAAGATGATAAAGGCCAGTTGATCAATAGCCTTGGAAGGCTGAGAGAGTATATAATCTCAAAGAACCGTAAGCTGGTATTTGCTGCTAACGCCGGTATGTATAAGCCTGATCATGCTCCGCAAGGCCTGTTCATACGAAATGGGCATACTATTGTAGCCGTCGATTCGGGATCAGGATTTGGCAATTTCTATCTTAAGCCTAATGGTATCTTCTATATTACCCGCGGCAAAAAGGCTGTTGTCTGTCGCACAGCCTCATTTAGATATGATCCTGACGTCTTATTTGCTACACAATCAGGGCCTATGATGGTGGTGGAGGGGCAAATACATGATTCTTTCAGGGCATCATCCACAAGCTTAAATATACGCAATGGCGTAGGGGTATTGCCCGATGGAAGGATTGTGTTTGCCATGTCGGCGAAAGAGGTGAATTTCTATACGTTTGCCAGTTACTTCAAAGAACTCGGTTGCTGGAATGCTCTGTATCTCGATGGTTTTGTATCGCGTACCTACCTGCCCGAAAAGAATTGGGAACAGTTTGATGGCGATTTTGGTGTGATGATCGGCGTTACAGAGTAGCCACGACCCGTGCCAGACATATTTTATAATATCTTTTGCAAACGGTCTGCGTACTTTAGCACCGGTTTTCAAATCTGTCTATATCGCACGTTTACTCTTTACCTGCCTGCTGCTACTGCTAATTACAACTATACCTGCCGCTTTGCACGCACAGGAGAGAACAGTCGTATTCAAGACCGTTGATGACCGGGGCGATATGCTGGGTTATTCGCTGGTGCGCCTGCTGCCCGTGGGCGATACCAGCCGTACTTACCAGGATATATCTGATAGTACAGGCTTTACAGCTTTCCGCCTACCGGATAGTGTCTCTTACAAGGTACAGGTGCAGACCACCGGGTTTACTTTCAGAGATAGCCTCATAAATATGGCTACGGCTCCGGATACTATTGTATTGCGCGCGCAGGTAATGTCTAATGCCTTGAAAGGTGTCACCGTTACATCGCGCAAGCTGATGATGCGGCAGGAAGATGATAAGACCATCATAGACCCTGAAGAAATTGCCGCTACCTCCACCAATGCGTTCGAGATGATGGAGAAGGTACCCGCCCTATTTATTGATCAGGATGGTAATATATTTCTCAATAGTACTACGCCCGCCACTGTCTACATCAATGGCCGCGAGCAGAAAATGAGCACTGCCGATATTGCTACTATACTTCGCAGCCTGCCGCCCAATGCTGTGGAGCGGATAGAGATACTCCGCAGTCCGTCTGCAAGGTATGATGCATCGGGTGGGGGGGGTATTGTGAATGTGGTGCTGCGGAAGGGAGTGAAGATTGGTTTTACCGGCAATGTATCCGCAGGCTTCAATCAGGGAACCTACGGAAACCAACATATGGGCATAAGCATCAATAACAACAACGGCGCTACCAGCTACAACCTGAACCTGCATACGGGCCGTCGCAACTCCTGGGATCGCATCGCTACCGACCGCAGGTTCTCACCCGATTCTGTGCTTAGCCAGGATGCCTACACTACTTATCCTGCGCAGAACGTGTACCTCGGCTACGGCATCAGTCACGAGCTGGATTCGCAGTGGAGCATTAGCTACGATGGCCGATTGAGCCTCAACGTCTCTGAAAATGAAACAACCAATCCATCTGCCATCAGGCGTATATCCACGGGCGAGGAGT
Source organism: Sphingobacteriales bacterium (assembly GCA_004144175.1). GTDB lineage: Bacteria > Bacteroidota > Bacteroidia > Chitinophagales > Chitinophagaceae > Polluticoccus. The sequence goes on along the minus strand of SEFT01000002.1, from coordinate 131,072 downwards.
CGAGCAGGAGCAATGCGAGCATCGGTAACGACATTAACAGCTACAACATCAATCAGGGGTTTCAACTAAAATATAAAGCTGATACTGCGGGTTCGGAGTGGGTCACAGACTTGTCGTATTCTTATAGTCCTAACAAAACGGAGCAACAGTTCAACACCTCATTTGAATTGCCCTACAATTTTGCGCTTAGTGGTGATGGCAGCATAGATAACAGGCTGCATTACTTCTCTGTCCAGTCCAACTACATCAAAAAACTCCCAAAGCAATTGAGCTTTGAAGGTGGGTTAAAGACGACCAATGTATGGTTTAGCAACACTACGAGGTACTTTAATAATTCAGGAACGATAAAGCTGCCCGACAACTTCCGTACAAGGGCTTACGATTATAATGAGCATATACATGCTGCCTATGTTCAGGGTTCCAAGACATTAGCCGGAATTACCCTCAAGCTGGGTACCCGTGCCGAGAATACGAATATGCTGGGGCATCAGCAGGTGCCTTCTGACACCTCATTTACCCTGCGCCGTACCGACTTTTTTCCATATGCTTACCTGAGCCGTAGCATTATGAAGATAGCAGGTTACGATGTACGGGCCTATCTCATTTACCGCCGTACCATCAGCAGGCCGTCGTACGAATATCTGAATCCCTATACACGCTATATTGATCAATACTTGTTCGAGACCGGTAATCCAAGCCTGCGGCCGCAGTTTACCAAAAACTATGAAGCCAATATATCGGTAGATGAACGCCCACTGCTGGCAATAGGGTACAACGATACGCGCGATATATTCACGCAGGTAGTGTACCAGTCGGAAACGAACCGTAGCCTGGCTTACCGCACTTACGATAACTTAGGCACCAATAAAGAAACCTACTTCCGCTTCATGGGGGCTATACCGCCTACCAAAAAGTTCTTCTTTGTGGCAGGCGGCCAGTACAATCATAATTTTTATGAAGGGCTTTACGAAGGCGCACCTTTGTCGTTCAAGCGGGGCAGCTGGTCTTTCTTTACCTATCAGCGCTTTATGATAACGCCGGTGACACAGCTTTCACTCAATGGCTTTATGCGGCTCAACGGCATATCGCAGTTCTATGAGCTCAGTGGTTTCGGCGCACTTAATCTGAGCCTCAGCCACAAGTTTTTTGATAAAAAGCTGAATGTGACCATGAGTGTCAATGATGTGTTCTTTACCAATAACAATAAGTTCACACTCGACCAGGGCTCTGTATATGCCACCGGTATGCGCCGCAGCGATACCCGCCGTTTCGGTATGAACATCCTGTACAATTTTGGTTTTCGCAAGAAGGAGGAGCACAACATGTTTAATGTAGAATCTCCTGATAAGGCCAACTAACAGCCATACGCGGCACAATGTTTAAGCTTATAGTGCGTTATGAGGCTTCATTGCATTATTGCTGCTTTTTTATTGCTTTTTATAAATAGCTGTACCTCCGTGCAAAACAAGGATATTGAAGTAATAATTGAAAGCAATGTAGTGCTGGACTCACTGCCTTCGGGCTCAGGTATGGTGGTAGCAGGCAGCAATGCATGGATCATATGCGACGACGCTACCGGACTGTATTCGCTGTCGCTTGCCGGCGATCAGTATCATAAAATCGCTTTTCCGCAGTATGATACTACCGTGTATCGGATTCCTAAACCGGTGAAGCCCGACTTTGAGTCGGCTGCTATGGGGCAGGTTAATGGCAAAGATCACATACTTGCCTTTGGGTCAGGCAGTTTGTCGCCGCATCGCGATTCTTTACTGCTTTTCGACCCTTCTTCGGAGCATATTCGTTTCGTAAGCCTCGAGCCATTTTATAATGCACTGCGGCAAAGGGCGCAACTCGATTCCGGAGAGCTTAATATAGAAGGTGCCGTTATTACAAAAGACCATTTGTACCTGCTCAACAGGGGAAGGAACCTGTTATTCTCGGTAAGTTGGCCTCAATTCAAGAAGCATATCGAGGGTGCCAGTGAATTACCCGCCTTTACTATTCATAAAGTAGCGCTGCCTGTTTCCAGTGGCCTTCAGGCTGGTTTTGCAGGCGCTTGTAGTCTGGATGACAACAATATATTGTTTTCGGCATCGCTGGAAGACACGCGCAACTCAATAGCTGATGGCGCCATCTATGGTAGTTACATCGGTATTCTGGGCATCGATAAAGATAGCGCGCAGGTAAAAGCCATTACGCAACTGAAGGATGCTTCAGGCAAAGCGGTAATGGATAAAGTAGAGTCGCTGGATGTTATTCGCAAAAATGCCGACAAAAGTATACAGCTGGCTGCTATCGTGGATAATGACGATGGCTCATCAAAACTGCTGATCTTGTACCTTAGCTATCATTAATTCGCTTCTTTGAGCCGCTACTTGCGCAAAGCCGAAATGGCAGGACAATCAGTTGTGATAACAAATTCAATCGTTGATCTTTGTCTGTATCAATGAAAAGAGCCTTTGATAGTGTCGTTCAACTGTTCCGATGTAATAGTGTTCACTGAAATTGTCTAACGCATTTTTACTCAGGCTTTCCCAATTTACCATTAGCTTGTTCACTGCATCTAGCAAAGAATGCGGATAATCCGTGTCGAAGAAGTACCCGTTGCTACCTTCGCATACAATATCAAGGCTGCCCGCGGTTCTTGTGCATATCACAGGCGTACCTTCCCTCAACGCTTCTATATTAACAAGCCCAAAGCCCTCCGCTACACTGGCTGATATACATGCTATCGACGATGAACATAGATTATTGATCTCGCTATATCGGACTCCTCCGGTAAATAATAGTTGATGCGCTATGCCGAGTTCAGTGCCTAGCTCTTTCAGATCTTCTTTCAGGTGTCCTTCGCCTACGATGCATAGTTTCATATCCGGGTAAGCATCAGCAACATGCTTGAATTGCTTTAATAGGCTTCTATGTCCTTTTACGGGATGCAGCCTGCCCACGATACAGAGTTGCTTTTCCCTGCTTTCTAAAGGCCGGTAGGGTATAGGTGAACTATTAATAAGAGGTGAAAACACAAATATCTTTGCACCGGGTACTTTGTAGACGTGTATTGCATCTGCTTTTGTTCCGTTGGAGTTTGTAAGCAGATAGTGATTCAATTTGCGCACGAGGCGAGCCCTCCATAGTAAAAACGAATATAGATGGTCAGATTGCAGACTGTCTGACTTTAGAGCTGCCGTTGGTGTATGAACATACGACATGACACACTTCACGCCCATCAGTCTCGATACGATCGTAACAACGTTTGCCGATCCGAAGTTGGAAAGGCAAGCTAGAGGCTTCTCTTTTTTAATTATTTCACGCAGAAACAAAAAATCGCGCAGATGTGTCGGTCGTCTCGACGGCCACGTATAGTATTGAAATATCGGCTCAAGCCGTTCATATTTCCTGAAATGGTTGTCAAAAATGAATATGACCCTGAAGCCATTCATTAAAAACTGTTCGCCTAACGTTTTGAAGTAGTCGGATAACGGATTATCAAACTTTCTGCAAGCGATCAAAAGGGTTTGCATAGCAGTCTAAATTAATCTATTACGGCAACGTATACAATATGAGTCTTTTATCTTCCGTTTGTGTTGTCGGCTGTTTATTTTTGCACTATGACACCCGAACGCAGATCACGGATCACCAGTGTACTTAACCATCGCCAGCCCGACCTTACGGTCATTATGGAGAATGTGCAAGACCCGCACAATATAGCCGCAGTTATGCGTACCTGCGATGCTGTTGGTATACAAGAAATATTTGTGCTGAATACCACCATCGGTAAGTACGATTACTTCGGTATACGCAGTTCATCTACCGCCTCTAAATGGGTAACTGTAAGGCAATACGATAACGTGGATGAGTGCATGAAGGCGGTAAAAGAGCGCTACTATAAGGTTTACGCGACGCACCTGGGCGAATCTGCAAAGTCGATGTATGAGCTGGACATGGCGCAGCCGGTGGCCTTGCTTTTTGGCAATGAACGTAAGGGTGTATCGGAAGAAGCTTTAAAGCATTGCGATGGCAATTTTATTATACCGCAGGTAGGCATGATCAAGTCGTTGAATATCTCTGTAGCCTGCGCGGTAACGCTTTATGAAGCTTTCCGCCAGCGCCAGCAAATAGGGTATTATAACGGGACGGCAAGGCTGCCGCAAGAGCAGTGGAACACACTATCGGAAAGCTGGGGCATGACGCCCGAAGAAAGCGCCGCCGAAACGAACGAATAAGAAAAGCCCCGGAGTATATCCGGGGCTTTAATTTGTAATGAGCGATACCAATTGTAATATCCTCAAATAATTCTTTTTTGCTTCTTAATTGCCCAGGTAAGACTTCAGCAGCTGGCAACGGCTGGCAGTGCGCAGCTTAGTTATAGCCTTGTCTTTGATCTGGCGTACGCGCTCGCGGGTAAGGGAGAATTTCTCGCCTATATCCTCAAGGCTCATCGGGTGCTCTACGTTGATGCCGAAATAAAGCTTGATCACATCGCGCTGACGGTCCGTCAGTGTGCTCAGCGAACGCTCGATCTCGCAACGGAGAGAGTCATGATGATCCAGTTCAGAGTCTGCTGAATCAGAGTTTGGATTTTCCAGAACGTCCAGCAGGGTATTGTCTTCACTATCAACGAACGGTGCATCTACCGACACGTGGCGTGCAGCTACACCGAGGGTTGTTTCTACTTCTTCTGTACCGATCTCCAGGAGTTCGGCCAGTTCTTCTGTCGAAGGTTCGCGCTCAAACTCTTGTTCCAGTTGAGAATAAGCCTTGCTGATTTTGTTAGAAAGGCCAACCTTGTTCAGGGGCAAGCGCACAATACGTGACTGCTCTGCCAAAGCCTGAAGGATAGATTGACGGATCCACCATACAGCGTAAGAGATAAACTTGAAACCACGGGTTTCGTCAAAGCGCTGTGCAGCCTTGATAAGACCCAGATTGCCTTCATTGATGAGGTCACTCAGTGACAGGCCTTGATTCTGATATTGTTTTGCAACAGATACTACGAACCTAAGATTGGCCTTTGTAAGTTTTTCCAGAGAGCGTTGGTCGCCTTGCTTGATGTTGATGGCGAGTTGCACCTCTTCTTCCGGAGTGATCAGATCCACTTTACCGATCTCCTGCAGATATTTTTCTAGAGACTGGCTTTCACGATTGGTAATGGACTTCGTGATTTTTAGCTGACGCATGGACATAGGCAAAGCTTTGAATGGTTTGAGAATAGAAGCAGTAAAGGTTGAAAATGAATGTTTATTGACATTTCTATGGCAAATCTAAGTGTCAACACAATTCAACCCAAAAAAAATTAAGGAATTCTTAACAGCGCATAAACAGCAGGTTGTAGCGTTTTTTGTAGTCCTGATGAAGCGGCTTCGCTTAAAAAATTTTGATTCTTCAATCCTTTTTCTATTATTGCAGCCTGAGAGTTATCTCCTTAAGTGAATTAACAAAGATGAGTAAGAAAAAAGTAATGTACAGCCTGGAGTTTCCCGTTCGTTGTTCTCCGGTTATTCTATACGAATTCCTTTCTACCCCTGTAGGCTTGCAGGAGTGGTTTGCCGATAAAGTGGACCAACGCGATCATACTTTCTACTTTAGCTGGAATGGCTCTGTTGATACTGCCGATGTAGTAGAAGCATCAGAGAATGAATACATCAAATACCGCTGGGACTATTATGGCGATGATGAGTTCTTTGAGTTTCGCATTGAGCAAAGTCCGATAACTAACGAAACCATACTGAAGATCACCGACTTTGCTGATAAGATAGACCTGAAAGACCAGGAACGTCTCTGGAACTCGCAGGTGAGCGACTTGAAACACCGTATAGGAAGCTAATAAGAACTGAATAAACAGAAGGCTTGCTTACTGCAAGCCTTTTTAGTTGTCGTAGCCGCGCGGCATTTTCATATTTTTATGTTTTCGCTGTAGCCTATTATATGTAGGTTTGCAAAAAAGCAGTCGCAATCGTTTGATAAAGAAGCTGGACATACTGATCCTACGCAGTTTCATCGGTCCTTTCATTGTTACCTTTTTCGTTACGCTGTTCGTTCTCGTTATGCAGTTTTTCTGGCTGTATATGGATGAGCTTATTGGCAAAGGGCTGGGTACATGGATGATTGTGCAGCTGCTATTCTATATGTCGACCACCATGGTGCCGCTGGCACTGCCGCTTGGCATCCTCCTGGCATCTATCATGACGTTTGGTAGTATGGGTGAGGCTTTCGAATTAGTAGCCATTAAGTCGGCCGGTATTTCCCTTTTGCGCTTTATGAGTCCGCTGCTCATATTCATTATCGGCATAGCCGGATTGGGATTTCTCTTCAACAACAATGTGATACCATACGCCAACCTTAAGGCGCTGTCACTGCTATACGACCTCCGTAACTCAAAGCCTGCGTTCAATATTAAGCCCGGGCAGTTCAATAAAGACATCGAGGGATTTTCCATCAGGGTAGGAGAGAAAGACAAGGATGGGCGTACCATTCGTAATGTCATCATCTACGACCACTCCAGCGGTATTGGCAATGATAAAGTGGTGCTTGCAAAAGAGGGCATGATGATACCGTCTCCGGACAAGCAGTTCCTGATATTCAGGCTTAAGGACGGCTGGAGGTATGAAGAAACTTATGAGGACAACGGTGTAAAGCCGCTGCGTAAGCAGATGCGGATGAACTTTAAGAACTGGGATAAGGTATTTGACCTTTCTTCCTTTAAGCTGAGCCGCACCAATGAAGACCTCTTTAAAGACGCTTACCAGATGATGGATGTGAGCCAGCTGAATGAACGGCTGGATAGCATGAAGAAGTACGACAAGACCATTGCCAGTAATGTAGGGATGTATGTGGGGCCCTACCTTACCTCTTTCAACAACGGTACCGAGCGCGGACAGCTGGATAGCATGATGCGCACTACCAAGGCTCCCGCAAAAGTTTACGATTCTTCATTCCTCCAGCTGGTAGATGACTCTATTAAGGCCAAAGTAGTGCAACTGGCTGTGAGCCAGGTGCGCAATACCCGCGGTATGCTCGATATTACGGCACTGGACAAAAAGATGCAGACAGAGAACTACCTGAAATTCAACATCGAATGGCACCGCAAGTTTACGCTTTCATTTGCCTGCGTATTGTTGTTCCTGATAGGTGCGCCGCTGGGTGCTATCATTCGTAAGGGTGGGCTGGGTATGCCACTGGTTATTGCTGTGGTATTCTTCGTGGTCTTCCATATCATGTCGATGACGGGTGAGAAGATGGCCAAAACCAACTCGTTGCCTGCATGGCAGGGTATGTGGATGGCTACCGGAATGCTGCTGCCCATAGCATTCATTCTTATCAACCAAGCACGCAACGATTCGCCTATTTTAAACAAGGAGTGGTATCTTCGCGCATGGAATCGGGTAAAGCACTTGATAAGCAAACGGAAAAAATAATCATTAAAGAACGGCCGTACATCTCCTATAATCCGTACTTTTTTATTCCATTTTTTATTTGGGTAGTAGTTGGCGGCATCTCTTTGCTGGTCGCCGACAAGCGTACGCTTTTCTACATGATCAACAGCCGGCACAATGATGTGCTGGATGTGCTGATGGCCTGGGGTACGCGTATGGGAGAGCTGGAGTTTTCTGTAATACTGCTCATATTACTACTTGCTTTTCCTGGGCTACGAAACCGCTTTTATGTTGTTGCTGCGCTGATAGCTAATGCGCTGCCCAGCATCATTGTACAGGTAGTAAAGAGCAGTATTAATGCTCCACGTCCCCTCAACTATTTTAAAGAAGCACCTTGGATACATACCCTGCCCGAATGGCACCGGTATATGAATCGTAGTTTTCCGTCGGGCCATACCTGTGCGGCATTCTGCCTGTTTTGTTTTGTATCGTTCTTTCTGCCGCCACGCTACAGGCCTTGGGCTTTAGTGCTGTTTGTGCTTGCCCTTTTTACCGGTGTTACGCGCATATACCTTGCCGCCCATTTTTTTCTCGATATATATGTTGGCAGTATATTAGGTACTACTTTTACCGCGGGAATAATGTACCTGTTGGAGTATAAGAGCGGCTATTTTTTCAGGCATGTGCGTAAGGGCAATGCGGTACAGTAACGAATCACTATGCCAAATTCATTGCGTTATATCTTCATAGCAGTAATTTCTGCGCTCTTATTCTTCCCGCTGCTGGGGCAGGTACACCTGTTCGATTGGGATGAGATCAACTTTGCCGAATGTGCTCGCGAAATGCTGGTAACAGGCGACTATCTAGGCGTTAAGATCAACTATCTGCCCTTTTGGGAGAAGCCTCCGCTCTTTATCTGGATGCAGGCGGTATCTATGAACCTGTTTGGCGTAAACGAATATGCGGCCCGCTTCCCCAATGCCTTTATGGGTGTAGTTACCTTGCTCTGCCTGTATTATGTGGGCAAGCGCATTGTGAACGAGAAGATGGCTACATGGTGGACGCTGCTGTATGCCGCTACTTTGCTGCCGCATTTTTACTTCAAGTCGGGCATTATAGACCCTACTTTCAATCTGTTTATTTTTCTGGCTTTTTTCCAGGTGCACCTGATGAGGTTTGGTATTCGGCCATTGTTGCATGCTGTGCTGGCAGGCGTGTTTCTGGGGTTGGCTGTGATGACAAAGGGACCTGTAGCAATACTGGTGGCCGCGCTATCGTTTGGTGTGTATATTATTTTTAACCGTGGTTTTGCAGGGTATAAGATAGGGCACTTGGTGCTGATAGCGCTTTCTGCGCTGGCAGTCACCTGTATCTGGTTCGGTATCGATATCATACAGACCGGCGGCTGGTTCGTGAGGGAATTTATCACTTACCAGATACGCCTGTTCCAAACTGAGGATGCTGACCATGGTGGGCCTTTTCTGTATCATTTTATTGTGCTGTTGCTGGGCTGTTTCCCGGCATCAGCCTTCCTGTTCCAGTGCTCGCGCAAGAGGCTATCATCCGACAGTACACCTACGCGTGACTTCACCCGCTGGATGTGGATCATGTTTTGGGTAGTATTGCTGCTGTTCTCGATTGTGAAGACCAAGATCGTTCACTATTCATCGCTTTGCTACTTTCCGCTTACCTATCTAGCTGCATTGCAGCTTTACAGGCTGGCCGACAGCCAATACCAGCTAAAGAAAGGTGTACGCGTACTGCTGCTAGTAATAGGTTCACTAGTGGCCATTGCAATAGCTTTATTGCCTGTCGTTGGCATCAACAAGGATAAACTCATTCCCTACATCGACGATCCGTTTGCGGTAGGTAATTTTGAGGCTGCCGTTAACTGGAGCTACGCAGAGAGTGTATGGGGCCTGCTATACCTAGCAGGTATATGGGTAGCGGTAATGCTAATGAGAAAAGACTTCAGAAAAGGCATGATAACGCTATGTGTGGTGCAGTTGGTTATCATCCAGGTTACGGTGCTGCATTTTACCCCCAAGATCGAAGCCTTTTCGCAGCGTGCTGCTATCGATTATTTCAAGAGCTTCAGGGGTAAAGATGTATATGTACATGTGCTGGGCTATAAGAGCTACGCGCATCTTTTCTACACTTCAAAACACCCACCCACCAATAAAAACTCTTACAACGAAGACTGGCTGTTAAATGGCCCGGTCGACAAGCCTACTTATTTCATCTGCAAGATCACCGAAGCCCACAAATTTCAAGAACAACCACAGCTGGAACAGATAGGTGCGAAGAATGGATTTGTGTTTTTTAGGAGAAGATAGAGGATTTGCCCCAGGCACTAGAACTTTTATGAGGTCGAAGTCTTACGATGGCATATAGTCAAGAAATGTGTTTATAATTCTTACTAGCCTATTTCTGTATTGCCTTTGCCTACATACAGTACAAACCCTTGTATATTTAGTTGTTTCCACCTTATCTGAGCCACATCTGTTACAAAGCCGTTTGTTTATTTTATCTGGCTTATAGGTAGCGATAATTTCCCGTATATACGCCTCATCCAACTTGCGAATGTCCCTTATAAATAGTAAAGCTAATGATTTGTTGCAGGCTCAAGACCACGCAAGCGGTATACTGAAAAGTAAGCCAACTCGATATCGGTAAAACCGGAGAGTTCCTTTTCTATCCTATTCATTGTTATTGTGAGGGTCTGTTAATCTCTTCGAAGGTATTGATAAAGAAGTATGCTAATAGTGCCAAGTGTTTCCACCTGGCACTACTAGTATAGAAACCACACTAATTATTGTTCCCCCTTCTAGGGGCAGGGCACAAAAAAATAAGCCTTCCATTCGGAAGGCTTATTTTTTTGTTATTTGAAAACCTAGATTATCTAACCAGTGTTACTTCACCTCTCTGCTCGGTTAGCTTCTGGTTACATCTGTAGTTGATGTAGTAGAAGTAAGTACCCAGGTCAGCAGGTTCGCCATTCAGTGTACCGTCCCAGCCTCTGCGTGCATCAGCTGTTTCAAATACTACCTGTCCCCAACGGTTTACAACCCTTAGTGTCTTAATGTCGTTAAAGCCCGGTGTTATCATTCTGAATACGTCGTTCTTGCCATCGCCATTTGGTGAGAAGGCCGACGGGAAATTCAGCGTGCAGCAAGACTTGGTAACAACCCTTACGCTATCTGCATTTTTACAACCATATTCGTCGGTTACGTGCAGTTTCACCATGCTGTTGAAGTCGATGCGGCTATAAGTAACCGGCATTTTATCATACATGTCGAAGAAGCGGGTAGGAGTCCATACATACTGAGATGCAGGCTCGATTGTGCGTGCAGCTATACGGATGCTGTCGCCTTCGCATATTTGCTCACCCTCTCTGTAGCCTTCTATCGAGAATTTAGCATCAGGCAGCTCATGTACCATTAACGTATCTCTCTTTATAGCGCGGCAAAGTCTTTCCGTTATCAGCAGGCTTACTACTTTCTGGCCCGGTGTGCTCCATTGTACGGCATAAGGGCCCTGGTCGGTAGCATAGTGAGAAACTACACCGCCGTCAAAATCCCACTCGAATGTATCGATGTTCGGATCGAACTGGTAAAGGCCCACCAGTTCAGGCGCATTCTTACAAATATCATCTTTCGTGATGATGCCTGCATCCGGTATTTTGTTCACTTTTATTTTCTTGGTATATACATCGCTATAGCAACCCAGGTTACCTACCAACAACGATATTGTTTGTATACCGGCACTATCAAATTGTACAGTAAGCGGACCTTCTTTAGTGCCACTTAGCAGCGTAGCCCCCAATGCAGGCAGATTCCAGTTATAAGCCGACTCAGGTAAACCACTGCCATAGTAAGAGATGATAGCTGTTTGCTTCTGGCATATAGAGTCCATGTCTATATTGATCTGGCCATTAGGCTTAAAGGTAACGATCGCATCCAGTCTTGCACGGGGGCCTTCGCAGCCGTCTACTGTTTGAGATACCCAGAAGCTAAATGTATCGAGCTTACCTGTGCTGAATGTAGGAGGAACAACTGCAGCAACACCGCCTGATGGCTGGTAGTACCATTTCAGGTTCTGACCTATTGCCGTAAGTTGTTCAGGCGTTGCGCCTTCGCAAATACCTATAGGAGAAGTTACACCCGGAGCATTTGGCTTAGGCGCCACGGTAATAGTAACAGGCGTAAGCTCGCTTTCGCAACCGCTTATTGTTTGAGAAGCATAGAAAGTATAGCTACCTGCTACCGATGTATTTACATAAGGAGGTATGATAGTACCTATACCGCCGAATGGATTGGTGAACCATTTAACGTTCTGCCCATTAGTGCTCACCGGGAAGAACTGGTCATTAACGCAATAGGCTGTTTGTCCGGTAACGGTAGGCGCTACTGTTTTCAGTATCGTTACATTGATCTCGGCAGGCTCAGAAGTAAGTGTACCATCTGTAACGGTAACTGTGTACTTACCCGATTGAGATGCGGTAGCTCCGGTAATGGTGATAGAAGCACCTGTACCTATCGGAGTGCCATTAGGATCTTTCCAGTTAAATATAGGAGAAGTTACATAAGAAGGTGCGGTAGCAGTCAGTGTCACATCGTCACCATCGCAGGCAGGGTTGGGAGTAGCTACTACGGTTGGAGGTTCTGGTGCAGATTTTTGTACAGTAACAAAACCAACGTATCCAATAAAGCCACCGTTGGAAAACAATGCGTTGAATGGCACGTTAGGATAAGAACCCCAGTACTCACCTAATGCAGCTGAGGTAATGAAATCCACTCCTGCTTCAGGTCCTGTGCCTGAGAAACTGAGCGGCTGAGGATTTGCGACCAAGTTACCTACGGGTGGAACCGTACTCACATAAGAGGCAACAATAGGACGTCCGTCAGTAACTACCGCAAACTGGTATTTTTTTCCTGGAGGTACAATCACATTTACGCCTGGTGTAATAGATATTGAACCATTAGTAGCGGTGGATACTGGACCAAATGTAGAGATGGTATTCCAGCCATTTAACGTGTTTATCGGTGTCGGGGCACCCGGACCCGGGTTTTTCTTCACCCACACTGAATAAAAGTTACCATTAGCATTATACGGACGTGCAGTATTGGGTGATTCACTGACATGCCAGTATCCCACATCAACAACCGCAATTGGATAGGTATTGTTATTTACAACTGAAAATGTATTAAAGCCTGGTGTATCGGGTGTGGTACCTGCGTTCACTTCCCCTATTGCTAAAGCTTGGTTGGCAGCGGTTGGAGGCACGTAATTGGTCTGTATTTGTGCTTTTGCACTCAATGCTCCACAGCCTAACAGAATCGCTACCAGTACTCTAAAAGATAATTTTCTTTTCATGAATTATCGTTTCTATCTATGAGAATCTAAAAAATTTAATATATAAAATAAGGGTAAAGCCTATGTAATACAGACACAGTTTTTAGCCTATTGGTTGGTAAAATAGGAATATTATCATTAAAAATCAATACCCTATTACATATGCATGACAATATTATTGCGCATGCCTACAAATACAGTATAAGAAGTAGCAGATAGACCTCCCCAAATACCGTTAACAAGATAGGAAAAATTTAACAATTAGCAGGCCTTTCGCGCAGAAATTATTATTCCATTTATTTGATAATGACAATTCTGTGTTGGGATACTAACTTTTAGTAATGTTGTTTGTTTTTATATATGTAGATGCGTTAGGAAATCCATCGTATCCACACCGTCGGCATAGTCGCCTAGTGCAGGTATCTGGCTTGTGCCAAATGGCTTGAACCCGTGCCCGCTAATGCTCTGTATGTCATCGCTGGTGGTCAGTTCTGTTGTTAGTTCGGCTTTGTCATTGTAGTAACGATAGTGCAATACTGCTACTGCCGAAAAGGGTAGCTTGTTCTCTACCAGCAGCAGGCTTTCGTTTGTCAGGTAGGGTACCCTGTTCAGCAGGTATATAGCCAGGTAGTAGTCGTAGTTGTTCTTATACTTGTGGTGGTGTATCATATCCTGGTACACCGTCATGGCCTCCATCAGGTTGTCAAAATTGTAGCCTTCGGGTACGCATACCTGTGTTATATTTCGGCAGCCCAGGCCAAAATAGCTGAACACATCGTGCGCCAGGGCGGTCAGATCTTCTTTGGTCTCCGTGCCATCGAGCACAGCCACCGAGGTACGGTTGCGGCGGATGATGTGCGGGTATTTGGCAAAATACTGCTCGAAGTAACGCGCGGTATTGTTACTGCCTGTAGCTATATAGGCATCGCAGCCCTTCAGGTTGTCGGCAATATGTACCTGTTCGGCCACGGCAGGTTCCCAGTCGCAAAGTACATGTATTATATGCCGCAGCAGCACCTCGTCTTTCGATGATAGCTTTAGGTACACATCGTGCCCCGACATGAATCCGCATAGAAAGTCGTGGAACCCCACCAGCGGTATATTGCCCGCCATTACTACGCCTACCTTTACAGGCTTTGTTACCTCCGGATATTGTTTTATCCATGCTTCCAGCTTTGCTTTACCGAGGTACTCGGCGGCTATGTTTTGCAGGGCAAGGGTTATATGCCCCGGTGTGAACCAGGCATTTTTTGATACCGCCCACTGCTGTGCCACCATCCACTGTTCGTCGTCCGACAATATATATTGCCCCAGCCTGACCAGCAGTTCTATCCTTTTTTCACGAGAAAGCATGCGCTATTTATTTTATGGCGCGAAATTGTAACTTTGTTTTCAGAAAAACCAAAACGATTATAGCAAATGGCGATCAAGATAACAGACGAATGTATAAACTGCGGCGCTTGCGAACCAGAATGTCCGAATAATGCCATATACGAAGGTGGTGTAGAGTGGGCTATTGCCGATGGCACGGCCGTGAAAGGAACTTTTGTAATGATGGACGGCAGCACTACCGATGCCGGGGCGCGCCACAACCCGATGGCCGTAGACACTTATTATATATCGCCCAACAAATGCACGGAGTGCCAGGGCTTCCACGAAGAGCCGCAATGCGCTGCCGTATGCCCGGTTGACTGCTGTGTGCCCGATGAGATGTACCGTGAGACTGTGGATGAATTGCTAGCTAAGAAAGAAAAGCTACACATGTAGTGTTTTGCATAATATTGATATGGAAACGGGCTGACCATTTTGGTCAGCCCGTTTTTTATTATACTTAACAATAAGATCTATTTCTGTACAGACAGTTTTTGCTGATATATCATATGACCATCTGCATGAACTTGGATGATATAGAGTCCTGTAGCTACATCAGGCAGTTGCAGTGCGCTTTTCAAACCGTCTGCTTTGCCATTGAACAAGGTAGCTACAACCTGGCCCTGCACGTTTACCAACAAAACTTTCACATCAGATGTGTTGTTCTTATTCTTCGGTAAAACCACAGATACTTCTGTTGTAGCAGGATTTGGATATACCTGAGTCTTGTATGTTGCCTCTATGTTCTTAACACTATTTGGCTTGTAGGCACCATAACAAAAGCTATAATCATCATTTTTGTAGATCGTTTCTACTATTGACAGTTGTTCAACTACATTCGGGGTAAGCGAACTTGTTCTCAAATTGGTACCAAGATTTCTGATCGGTTCCTGAGCAAAAGTTGGAATGTTACAGTTATAGTGGCCACATTGTGTTAGTGGTAGATTGTACGCTGCCGGTCCTGCGCTTTGATCGTTTACAAAAAACGTTTTCAATCCCAGAGAGAAAGACCCAGGCATTACCCTCGGCGCAGTGAGGAACTGAAGTCCGATGCCAGCATACCGTGCGGATACTATTGGGTGAAATGCAGGGTGAGCATCATACCCCCCCAGTGTCATATAGTTAGCTGCACCTATTGATGTGCCATCTGTACCCGTGGTTGTGGTGTAAACATCATAAGAACTGGAAGTTACTGTCCTGTTTGGCAATGGCAGGGGGTTACAAGTCACCTGGGCTATAAATGGAGTTACCTTCGAGTTTGAAGGTGCCTCTGAAGGTGGCACCATGGGATTACATAAACTATTCGTATTAGTAAGTCCTGCAATGGCAAAATCGCCTGTATTAGCGCCGCTTGCATCTTTTGGAATGATCTGCAAAGCCCAACCCATATTGTTGCTGGACAGCCTGGGGCTGAAAACCGCGCTCGATGATATATTTGATGGGGTAAGGTTTACTCCCGTTGGAGAGGGGGTGAGGTCTGATGTTTGAACGTTGAACGTAAATTTGTTGCTTGCGATCCAGGTAACACCAGTGGCGAAATTATTAGTTTCATCTTCATACACATCAATACCGTACTCGTGGATGATACCACCATCGGGTCCCGAAGTTTTCGTGAAGGATCCATTAGTTGCTACTGTTAGTTGCGTAGGTGTTGGTGTTATAGTAGTTGCTGGATATACGGTAATATACATAGAACCTGAGTTTATCGTGCTCGAGGTGGTACCTGTTTGTGCATTAGCAGATCCTGTTACCGCAATATTACCGTTGCTCAGTTTTTTCATCCGCAGCGCCATATCAAAATCGTAGGTTCGGCCTATTACGGGAAGAATAGGCACAAAATCATACTTTAAACCCTTTATTAATGTTATCCCTCCGGGATTGGCATTCGGATCCGGGTCAATGTTGAAGGCAAGAACAAATGCCTGCTTGTTCTCAGGGGCATGACTCGATAGGGGTCCTTCAAGCCAATATCCACATACATAGAGTATGTTGTTCTCATCATCAAGCAATGAGTTCATAGGGTAGAGGCCATGAGTGTCATAATTGTCAGGCCCCCATTGGTCGACAACATTTACTTCATTAAGAACGGTTCCATTTTCGTCTACCTTTCTGATCTTCAGGTTTTTGTTTGCATAGAATAACCAATGGCCGTCATCTGTACCTGTCCCTATAACGGTTCCATCACTATTAAGGCATGTCAGATAGTATGCATTTGCCGCTGATTCCGCTCTGGTCTTTATGTCTACGAGTATTTCATTTGGGTCCGGCCCGTAAATCGCAGGGTGATATATCACATTAGCAGCCGTGCCGTAATGATCGCTTCGCCAAAAGTTTACCCTTGGACTGTTACTTGAATTGAAAGCGGTTCCGGCAAGAACCACGTCGTGGCCGTTGGTATTTGGGTTTACTAAGGGTGCTATCACCGGTGTGTAGTTCTTTACATTGAAATACGCCCCGCTGCTGTTGAAAAAATCCGACATACTCATTGCCTGGCTAAAACCTTTTTGCGCTGGGAGGGAACAGATAAGACCTAGAAATGCGTACTTGCCTAACCTGGCAAGTTTGCGGCGCTGCTGGCCGCTGTGGTTTTTGGTGTTCATACGTGGTTGGTTTAAAAAAGAAACAATCTTGTGTCATCCTTCAGTGATTACATGGTTCTATTGCATTGTTCTATTGCATTGTATGAGGATGTCGTAATAACCACAATGTAGGCTTGGAAAGTTCATAAATATGTCATCGTCGTACCTGAGTGTACTTTGGTCGTACGAAATGCTAGTTTGGTACATCGAAATATTTAGAATGGCTTAAAGCTGTTTAAACCAGAAAATATTGTGGCGAATCGGATATAAAAAAGAGCAGGTCAAACGACCTGCTCTTAATAACTACCTGCTCTTTAAAACATTCTAATCCCTCTTCTCCGGCTCTGCGGTCTTTACCCAGCCTGCTCCCGGTTCGCCTATGGTTCTGTCTATCTCACTCGCCAGGTTTTTCAGGTAAATAGGCCCGAAATGTGCGTTGTATATTTCCTTACGCTCGCCACCTATCAAAAATTCGTAGTAGATGCCGGGTATATCTGCAATCATCAGCGTGTATTCTTTACTGCAGGTATCGGCACGGTTGGTTTTAAATTTATTGAGTATTGTGCCGGTGGTCTTTGTATCAAACTTTTTCTCGTACGTACCCATATACTTGGTGTCAGACATGCCGGTATATTTTACCTTGCCGTCCTTATATAGCTCTATGGTGTAGCTGGGGCATTTGCCAAAGCATGGACTGCGATGCATCTTTACGTAGGTAAATTCTCCCGCTTTAGCATCTGTATTGGTCGTTACCACTCTGCTCGCCGTTTTCTTTTGCTGCGCGCAAGCTGTGAGCGCGATAGCCAGCAACATCGTAAAGCCAAAAAAGTTTTTCTTCATTTTTTTATATTTTCCGTGCCCAAAGATAAGTGTTCATTATTACTAGCCCGTTCCTTAAACCAACAGACGCAAATATGCTGCCAGACAACAGTGATGAAACCCTCTACCAGATAGCTTTAACATTCGTAAAGGATATTGGCCCCAAGCGTGCCAAAGCCTTGCTGGCGCATTATGGTAATGCTTCGGACATATTTAAGGCATCGGTAAAGCAAATGGCGCGTATAGATGGCTTTAGCGAAGACCGCGCGCGGGCTTTTAAAGAACAGGACGTACTGACCCAGGCCGAGCAGGAATTTAAATTTGTGCAAAAGCATGGCGTACAGGTGTTGTGGGTAAATAACGACAACTATCCACAGCGCCTGAAACATTGCTCCGATGCACCCATTGTACTATACTACCGTGGCACAGCCAGCCCTAATGCTGCAAAAACAGTAGCGGTAATAGGTACAAGAAAAAATACCGACTATGGGCAGAAGCTAACAGAACAACTGATAGACGACCTATCGGGCCGCGAAGACCTTATCATCGTTAGTGGCTTGGCGCATGGCATTGATGCTATTGCACACAAACGTTCGCTGAAGGCAGGCTTGCCAACCATAGGAGCACTGGGCCATGGCCTCGATAGGATCTACCCATCTACCAATAAAGAAGTGGCTAAGGATATGCTGCTGAATGGCGGCCTTATCACAGAATTCCCGACCGGTACCAAGCCCGAGCGGCAGAACTTCCCGATGCGGAACCGTATAGTAGCGGGTATAAGTGATGTAACAGTGGTGGTAGAAAGTGATATAAAAGGCGGAGCATTGATAACTGCGCGCGTAGCTGCCAGCTATAACCGTGATGTGGCCGCATTCCCGGGGCGTACCACCGACTCCAAATCGAGCGGGTGTAATGAACTGATACGCACTAATACTGCTGCCATGATAACTAAAGCCGATGATCTTATTGAAATGATGGGCTGGGCCACGGTAAAGAAAAAGCCTGTACAAAAACAACTCTTCCTTGATCTTTCGCCCGACGAGCAGAAGATACTGGAGCTGTTGCAGCGCCATGAAAGTATACACGCCGATGAGCTGCTGCACACTACAGGTATTGCAAACGCCATGCTACCTGCTCTATTGCTTGGTCTGGAAATGCAGGGCTTGATAAGAGCGCTGCCGGGCAAGCAGTATCGCTACGACGCCTAAGGGTGCTTGTTTATCTTTAGAAATAGTGCTTGTAGCTCATCTTTTTCATTTTTGGCAACAGGCAGTTCTTCTCCATTCGACATAATGACTGCGCCTGCAGTTTTATAGGCGGTTATAAAGTTGGTGTTTACGATGTACGACCTATGTATAGGATAGAAGGAATAAGGTGCCAATAGTTGCTTGAATTTTCCTATGTTATAAGAGCTTAGTATCTCTTTGTTCTTCAAAACGATCTTTGTGTACCTCGATGAAGACTCGAGGTAAATGATGTCTTCTATATTTACATAATCCAGGCCGTTAAGATTTGGTATGGCTAGTTTCGATACGGTCGAAGTAGTTGCAGATGCTGTATTAGCTGTTTTTTTATAATTGATTCGCTCCAATGCTTTATCCACCGTCTTGGAGAGCGCCTTGTCACTGATAGGCTTTAGCAGGTATCCGGTTGCTCCGTATTCAAATGCATCCAGCGCATGTTCTGAATACGCAGTTACAAAGATGATCTCACACTTTAAGCCTGGTACGAGATCCAATAGGTCCATTCCCGTTTTTTGAGGCATCGAGACATCAATAAAAAGCAGGTGGAAATCAACGCTTTTAAGCGTAGCAATGGCGTCTTTCCAGTATGTATGCGTATGTAATATCTCTATGTTGCTATATAAGCTTTCCAGGCTATCCTTTAAGAGTTCAATCGCCTTAGGTTCGTCGTCGATGATAACGCAGGTGAATTTGTTGTTCATGTTACTGCTTTGTAATGGTGAATTTTACTATTGTACCTGTCAAAGGCAGCTCTTTATCTATATAATCCATAGTTATTTTGGTAGCCTCATATGTATTAAATATGTCTACGAGGTTTTTTATCAGGTCGGTACCGTAAGATGTCTCTTTTATATTGCTTTCGTCTTTTATCTTTTTTGAGTTTTCCCTGCCTATCCCATCATCGTCGATCAGGCAAACGATCGAGTGGCTATCTTCCCCGCGTAAAAAGTCTATTGTAATCTTTCCCTTACCTTCTTTATGAAATATACCATGGTTTATCGCGTTTTCTACCAGCGGTTGCAGCAGTAACGATGGTATTTTTTCCGTATCAGGATCGATGCCCGGGTCAATATTTATGGTGTAGGTAAACTTATCTTCAAACCTTGCCAATTGGAGCTTTAAATAATGCTCAAGGTTCTCTGCTTCCTCGGCTATGCTTGTATACTTGTTCCGAGAGGATTTTATATAGGCCCTCAATAGGTCAGAGAATGAAGAGATGTGCTGGTATGCTTCGTCTATTTTTTTCTTCTTAATGAAATATAGTCCTGTAGTAAGGGTATTAAAAATGAAATGCGGGTTTATTTGAGAATACACAGACTTTAGCTCGAAGGCAAGCCGTAAGTTCTTAAGCTCCATTTCCATTCCTTTCCGGGTTTGTTGCCTCAATACGACTTGCCTGGTTGCATAGGTAACAGAAAGTAATACCAGCGCAACGCCAGATATACCAAGTAACCATATCAGCATTTTGCCCGTTTGCGTTTGCCACCAGAATGGCACCAGATATAGCCGGATTTTCATTGGTTGGCTTTTCCATGCATCATCATATGCGGTTATGGTAAACGTATAGTATTTGTCGGCGTTCAATTTTGGCAGATACAGGCTGTTTGAACTCATATCTTGCTCCGAAGACACTACATTTTCAATCTTATATTTGAATCTTAACGTTCCAACCCCGGCCGGGTTGATAGCATCGAAATGCAATTCTGTATTGTCCTGGTCAATATAGATCGTGTCGTTAAAACCCATCACGCGTGTCATGTCTTTGTAATGAAGCAACAGGCGGTAAGGTTGACTGTTAGGTGCTTTTGCCTGGTCCGCAGGAACTGGTACCTCATATACACCTTTGTCCGTTGTGATCACTACGGTTTCGCTTTGCTTCTTTATGCCCAGGCATTTGCTGTAAAGCAGGTCCTTGTTATTAGGCAAAAACACAGTTTTTCCAAAGTTTAAAGGGCCTGATACACTACAGAATAATAGTCCGCCCCGCGTAGCCGCAATAACCTTATTATCCTGAACCAGGGTTTTTGCCCTGCCCATATTATAGTCAGCAAATAGCACTACATATTTGTTCTGTTGCGGATAATATGCAAAGACCTTATCCTGTGTTTGTACAAAAATATTACCATGGTTATCGGCATGTATTTTTTCGAGCTTCTTCAAAGGCGAAAGATCATACATAGCTCTTTTCCTAAACGCACTTCCTGCTGCACTTACTTCGTACAGTGCAATGTTTTTGCTATCATAGGCAGCCAGTAGATTTTCATTCTTGATATAGCACAGATCAGGCAATCTTTCTCCGGACAACACTCTGGCAGTTATTGTGTCGTGTGATAAATGGAGATGAACTAAGCCGGGAGTAAATGAAAATAAAATCAGGTCTGACGGCGAAGTAATGATAACATCATGGACCGCCCGAAGATCACGCCATAAAAAAATAGATTTGATGATATTTTCTCCCCGCGGGTTTTCGGCAGGTTTGAAAAAATTCTCAAACCGGATCGTATTTCCGTTTTTTAAGTACCAGCTCAGTGTATTATCTGATAGTATCACACTCTTGCTACTATCGTACGGGATGATCTTTTTTACATCCTGAATGCCAATAAGTGTTTTTTTTGTTATCTGCTTACCTGTACTAATAGTTGCAAGAGAATGTGTGTTGGAATTCCACCAGAAATTTTGACCGGCTTTGCTACTGCCCACATATTTATAACCCGAAAGATCAAATTGTTCCTTTGCCTTTAACTGCCGAGGCAAGAAGTTAATATATATACCATTGCCAGAAGTAGTAACGCATCTGTTCCAGAGATTATCTTCAATGAATGTGACGGGCTTAGTATTTACTACAGTATCATCCAGTAATTGCGCATGAGACCATTTTTTTAGCACATTAAGGCTGTCGTCAAGTATCAAACAATTCTTGACGGTGGTCATGTAATATCTACCATTTCGGTATTGGTTCATGGTGACAAATTCACCGGTATCTAAAGGCAATTGGTTATATGAGAAATTATTCCAATTGAGAGCAAACAGACTGCTATCTGCAGATCGTTTGCCCAGATGGGCATGAGGAAAAAAATAGTTTCCTTGAGATTGGCCATCGCCCATGTCTAACAAGATGCGGTGGCTACCCAAATATTGAAGCTTCCATGGCTTTTTAGTAACGGATGTCTTATAGACCTTATTGTCATACCAAATTATCAGGTCTCCGTTCTTGGTTAGTAAACAATGGTTCCCGTCTATGTCAATGAGTGTAGAGCTTATTGTATCGTTTTTTTCAACGCAAATGTAGCCATAGCTGGCTGCCGAAGTCGTTTGGAATGCAATTCCATGCTCAAGGTCTACAATGTTCTTGGGATTAAATCTTGGATAGATAGGTAGAACAGGATTTTCAATTACAGTCTTATGGTAGTGATCCTTGAAAATATATCCCATTTCAGACGAGATGCAGGACAGCCATATCCTGCCTTTTCGGTCTTCAGTCAGGTGCCATACATCGTCGTTCACAAGTCCACTCGACAGGTCGAATACTTTAAGGCTATATCCATTGTATTTAATAACACCTTTTTCAGTTGCTATCCACAGATAGCCATACTTGTCCACTAACACATTGTATACATTGTCTGTAGGCAGTCCGTTTTTACTACTGATATTATATTGGGTAGGCTGGCTTGTTGCCGCATTAGTAAAAACTAACGTCAGCAAGAAAAAGAAGGATAAGCAAAAAGAATACGGACGCATAAGGCTAGGTGCGGTTGGGTCTCGCCTAAATATCTGCAAAAACAGGGACATTCTTTATAAATACAGCGAAAAAGCAGGCACAAGGCCTGCTTCTGAAAAAATATCTAATGCTAAATTATTCTGCTATACTAACTCACCTTCCAGGTCATAATCATAAGCCTTAGTGATCTTTACGTTCACAAAGTCGCCTATTGGTAGCTTCTTATTGGTAGCAATCAATACTTCGTTATCTACTTCTACGCTGTCAAACTCGGTGCGCGCCAGGTAGCGGCCTGCTTCCAGTTTATCTACCATTACCTTATACGTCTTGCCCAGCATTTCCTGGTTCTTCTCGTACGATATCTCCTGCTGTACTTCCATTATCTCCTGTGCGCGTGCTTCTTTTTCTTCGCTGGTCAGCGTATCGTTAAATTCGTATGCCGAGGTATTCTCTTCATGCGAATAAGTAAAGATACCTACACGGTCCAGTCTTACATCTTCCAGGAACTGTTTCAGCTGCTCTACATCATCCCGTGTTTCACCCGGGAAGCCTGTGATAAGTGTACTGCGTATGGCTATGCCCGGCACTTTGTCGCGTATGGCTGCTATCAGGTCGTAAATTTCCTGTGTCTCCATCTGGCGCTTCATGGCCTTCAGCATATTGTTCGATATATGCTGAAGTGGCATATCCAGGTAGTTGCAGATGTTATCGCGCTCGCGCATCACTTCCAGTATGTCCATCGGGAATTTGGAAGGGTAGGCATAGTGCAGGCGTATCCACTCCAGCCCTTTTACATCCGATAAGTGCTTCAGCAGTTCGCTTAATGCGCGTTTTTTATAGATGTCCAGTCCGTAGTAGGTCAGTTCCTGTGCTATCAGCATCACTTCCTTCACACCCATTTGCACCAGTTTCTTCGCCTCGGCCACCACTTCTTCTATGGTTTTAGATACGTGATTGCCGCGCATCAGCGGTATGGCGCAGAAAGAGCAGGTACGGTTGCAGCCTTCTGATATCTTCAGGTAGGCGTAGTGTTTGGGTGTGCTCAGCAGGCGTTCGCCTACTAGCTCGGTCTTATAGTCGGCGTTAAATTGCTTAAGTATTAGCGGCAGTTCCATCGTACCAAACCACGCATCAACCTCAGGTATCTCGTTCATCAGGTCGTGGCGGTAGCGTTCACTGAGGCAGCCAGTAATGTATACCTTATCCAGCTTGCCTTCGCGCTTCAGCTCTACCTGCTCCAGTATGGTATTCACACTCTCTTCCTTAGCTTTGTCTATAAAGCCGCAAGTATTCACCACCACTATATTATGGTCCAGCTTACTGCTTTCATGACCCACTTTAATACCATTGGCCTGGAGCTGGCCGCTCAATACCTCGCTGTCCACCATATTCTTGGAGCAGCCCAGCGTTATGATATTAACCTTGTCCTGTTTTAATTTCCTCGTTTTCACTAAGCAGAAGTATTATGATAAATAATGTTATTTCTTACGCATGAATATGCGCACCGGCACGCCTGTAAAGTTAAAATGGCTGCGTATCTTATTTTCCAGGAAGTTCTTGTACGATTCCTTAACGGCATCGGGGAAGTTGGTAAAGAATGCAAACGAAGGCACCGCAGTGGGCACCTGTGTCACAAACTTGATCTTCACGGCAGTACCGCGTGTCATCGGCGGCGGGAAGTGCTCTATCTCCTTCAGCATTATTTCATTCAGCTTCGATGTCTGCACCCTGCGCTGGCGGTTCTCATATACCTCAATCCCTTTCTCCATAGCCTGGAAGATGCGCTGCTTTTCTTTGGCCGATATAAATATCACCGGCACATCAGTGAACGGCGCTATCTTTTTCTTTAGTTCCTTTTCGTAGTCGCGCGCGGTATTGGTCACTTTTTCTACCAGGTCCCATTTGTTCACCAGTAGCACTACACCTTTACCTTTACGCGTTGCCAGGCTGAAGATGCTTACATCCTGTGCCGTCACGCCGTTTACAGCATCTATTACCAAGAAGCATATATCGGCTTCGTCCATAGCACGTATAGCACGTATCACCGAATAGAACTCCAGGTCTTCGTGCACATTTTTCTTCTTGCGCAGTCCTGCCGTATCTATCAGTATAAACTCTTTGTCGAACAGGTTGTAGTGCGTATGTATGGTATCGCGGGTGGTGCCCGGTATATCCGATACGATTGTGCGCTCCTGGCCTATCAGCGCATTCAGCAGGGTAGACTTACCAGCATTTGGCTGGCCAATAATGGCAAATTTCGGCGTGGTGGCTTTCGGCCTGCGGATGATTATTTCCTCACCATTTTCGTCTATGTCTACCTCTTCTATGTATTCTATAGGTGCAGCTTGCGAGTCTTCGTGTATGTGAGTCGTCACCTCATCCAGCAACTCACCACTACCGCTACCCGATATAGCCGACATGAAGAAGGTCTTCTCAAACCCCAGCGAATAAAACTCGGTAGCATCCAGTGCTCGTTGCGAATTGTCAACCTTATTTACTACCAGCAGCACAGGCTTAGGAGAGCGGCGCAATATATCGGCCATGTCTTCGTCCTGGTCGGTGATGCCGGTTGCAGTGTCACAAACGAACAGTATGAGGTTGGCTTCGTCTACGGCAATATTTACCTGCTTACGGATCTCTGTTTCAAAAACATCATCCGACTTGGCAACAAATCCCCCTGTGTCAATCACGTTAAAGGTCTTACCGTTCCAGTCGGCAATACCGTACTGGCGGTCGCGGGTAACGCCGCTCACGTCATCTACGATGGCCTTGCGTTGTTCCAGCAACCTGTTGAAAAGAGTTGACTTCCCCACATTCGGTCTTCCTACTATCGCAACAGTAAATCCGGGCATATTTTAAAATTAGGGTGCAAAGGTACTATTAATATACCACCTATCAGTTATACTTTAAAATATTCGTTCACGTGATAGATTTATTTAACTTTACCTTCTCTTTGATTAATTCATAATACAACTTAATGAAACAATTCTTTTACTTGATGTTATCGGCGTTACTGATGGCTGGTAATGCAAATGCAGCTGTGGGAGATACTACCTGGGTGCAGGCGCATAAGGATAGTATGTTCAACCACTATGGCAATTTTGATGGTGGGGTTCGCTTTCCTGATGGAAGCAAGACTTACCGCAAGATCCTAATGGTGTTTACCCTTGGCAAATATCCATGCCCTGGCAGCCCGCAATACTGTGCCGACTGGGATTATACGGTGCAAAACTTCCTGATGACCCCCAATGGTGATACGATGGAGCTGGGCAGGCTGATAACGCCGTACGGTAACGGTGCGCGCATGGTGGCCGGCTGGACGCAGCGATATATGTTCGATGTGACGGATTTTTACCCGTTGCTGAAAGATACTGCTGCTATCAGGGTTCACTATTCGGGCTATAGCTGGGGCTTTACGGGTAATATTAGATTTGCGTTTATCGAGGGCACGCCTCCGCGCAACGTACTGGGTATTGAGCGACTTTGGAAGGGTAGCGTAGCCTACGGCGATGCTACGAAACCAGTTAGCGCCCAGATGCCGCCTTTCACCAAAACGGCCCCCGTTAATACAGAGAGCACCGAAATGAAATTTACCATTACCGGCCACGGCGCTGACAATATGGGCTGCTCTGAGTTTTGCAAAAAATACTACCAGGTAATGCTGAATGGCGGTATGATAGCCCAGAAAGACATCTGGAGGGACGATTGCGGTAAAAACCATCTGTACCCGCAGAACGGCACCTGGATATATAACCGTGGTAACTGGTGCCCCGGCGACTTGATAAAACCAGATGTGCATAAGATAATAGGCCCTACCGGCAGCGGCAACTATACGTTGGGTGTAGATCTGGAGCCTTATACCAATGCCAGCCCATCGGGTAGCTATATCATTGAGTCGGGCGTGTGGTATTATGATGCTTTTAACCGTAATATCGATGCCGCATTGGAAGATATCATATCTCCATCCAACTACGAGGTACACTTCCGCGAAAATCCTAGTAATGCAGGTCCGATGATCAGAGTAAAAAACGTTGGCGGTGTTAACATTTCATCGATGAAGATAGAGTATGGTATCGACGGCCGTAACCAGTACACACATACATGGCAGGGGACGATAGCCCCGCTTGAAGAAACAGTTATTTCATTGCCTATCATGTGGGAGATGCAGTCGCAAACGCAAAAAGGCACCTTCACAGTTACCCTGCTCGAGGCAAACGGGCAGGCCGATGAAGATAACATCAACAACAAGCTTAGTTCTACTTTCGATCCCGTGCCGCAATGGCCTTCTAAGTTCGTTGTTATCATGAAAACCAACTACGATAATGATACCAAATGGGCTATCAGGCGCTCTTCTGATAATACTTTTGAGCGTGCAAGTGGGCCTACATCTACATCTTATACCTATAGCGATACCGTTAGCCTGAACCCCGGTGTTTATTATATAGAGGTAGAGGATGAAGACTGCAATGGCCTGGCCTGGTGGGCTAATGCGAATGCAGGAAACGGTACACTAACAATACGTCCTATTACCGGTGGCCTTTCTTCTTACCAGATGAAGGGGTATTATAGCGGCGACTTTGGTTGTGGTTTCAAGCAATACTTCAATATAGGCTGGCCACAATCGGTAACCGATGTAGATGCTGTAAAAGCAGCGCTGGTAGCATACCCCAACCCTGCCCGCGATGCCGTTCACGTATTTGTAGATGGTGTAAAGAATGTGAGCGGTACGCTACAGGTAGTAGATGCAATGGGTAGGGTAGTAGCGCAGCAAGCTTGCACTATGGCTAATGCCATCATCAACACAAGTGCGCTGGCAAATGGCATGTACACCATACAATATACCGACGGCACATCAACCAGCCTGAAGACAAGATTAGTTGTAGCTAAATAAGCTGCTAAACATTGTAAATAGAGAGACCCGCCAAACGGCGGGTCTCTCTATTTACTCAACAACTTATCGATTCTTTTCTTCTGCATGAAATGATGTTTCATGTGCATTTCGGCGCTATGGTACCACTGCTTTGCATTGAACCAACCGCCTGCCCAGTGGGCTACCCGCTGATCCTTTTTGGCCATCGATACTTCGGGTAATACATTTCGCATCTGTTTCAAGGCTGCTTCCAGTTGTTTTCGTGCAGTGGCGTTGTCTATCTGCTGCGGATTATATACCTTATCCATGCCTGCGGGTATCTTCTTTATTTTCAGCTTCACAGGTGGGAAGGAGCCCACCATGCTGAATATAGCCGGGCCGATGCCGCTATGGCCTGTTTCGCCTTTGCCATTAATGCAGGCCAGTACATTGGCCACACACTTATCAGTAACTGCTGCCAAGTGGTCGTATACCTGGGCTATACTCCATTCATCATCGGCGGGTTTGCGAATAAATGACTGTGCATCATACTGATCCAGCGCAGCCAGCCATTCCTGCGTGTGCCGGTTATAATTGGCCAGGATATTATTTAGGTCCATAACAGAGCTAAAATATAAGAATGTCTATAAAGAGTAGCTAGGCGTTTTACAGATGCTGTATTCTGATTTCTGTTTTTGATGAGGTGACAAATCTTCTCTACTTAAAGCTATTTTTGCGCTAACGAATCCGTTTTATGAACGAAAGAATAGACAAGCTTAAAGCGTTCCTCAAAGACAGTCCTAATGACTGCTTCCTGAATCATGCCCTTGCCCTCGAATATGTAAAGCTGGGTGATGATAAAGAAGCGCAGAAGCTGTTTGAGCACAACATGGAGACCGACCCGGCATACGTAGCTACCTACTACCATTTGGCTAAGCTGTTCGAACGCATCGGCGACCAAGGGGAGGCCATACATACCTATGAGGAAGGTATGAAAGCTGCTAAAGCCGCTAACGATATGCACAGCTACAGCGAGCTGCAATCGGCCTACGAAGACCTGGTATACTAAAGCATGGAACTGTTACAGAGATTTAAGAAAAACTGGGCAGAAAAAGCCTTTGCTGCCGACGACCAAACTACATTACTTGCTGTAAGTGGCGGGGTAGACTCTATGGCAATGGCTCACCTGTTCCTAAAGGCAGGGCTGAAGTTTGCCATTGCACATTGCAACTTCCAGCTTCGTGGTGCCGAGGCCGATGGAGACGAGGAACTGGTGCGCAGCTGGGCGCAGCAGCATGGTGTGTCGTTTCATTACATCCGCTTCGATACGCAACTGAAAAGTGAAGAATGGAAGAAGGGTATACAGGAGACCGCCCGTATACTCCGTTACGATTGGCTAGATAGCATCTGCGAAGAGCATAAGTATGCCCGGCTCGCCACAGCACACCATGCCAACGACAATGCCGAAACGCTGCTGATGAACCTCTTTAAAGGCACAGGCATGGCCGGCCTGCATGGAATACCGGTACAGAATGATCGCATCATCCGCCCGTTACTTTTTGCAGCGAAGCAAGAAGTGCTGGAATATGCACAGGCTGAAAATATAACCTGGCGCGAAGACGCATCTAATACCAAGGATGACTACCTGCGCAATGCTGTGCGCCTAAACCTGATTCCCGCAATCGACAAACACTTCCCAAACGTAGTACAGCAGCTCAGCGACAGCATCAGCCGCTTTGCTGAGGCAGAAGTATTGTATAAGAGAGCAATAGAAGAAGAACGAAAAAAGCTGCTGGAAAAGCGGGGCAGCGATTACTATATACCGGTATTGAAACTGAAACACCGCAAGCCACTGAACACCATTTGCTATGAGCTTTGTTCGCCATTTGGCTTTACATCGGCACAGGTGCCACATATATTGCAGTTGATGGATTCGGAGAGCGGGCATTACATCAGCTCACCATCGCACCGCATCATCCGCAACCGCAATTTTCTTATCATTACAACTGTACCCGCGCAGCAAGCCGATCTGATACTGATAGAAGGTTTTCCCTGTACAATAGAGACTGAGCATCATAAATTCCATTTCTCGATTGAAAAGAAGCCTGAAAAGATAATTGCTGATAATACTATTGCGCTCATAGACATGAAGCGGGTAGTACTACCGCTGGTGCTGCGCAAATGGCGCATCGGCGACTATTTCTATCCGCTGGGCATGGGCATGAAGA
Source organism: Sphingobacteriales bacterium (assembly GCA_004144175.1). GTDB lineage: Bacteria > Bacteroidota > Bacteroidia > Chitinophagales > Chitinophagaceae > Polluticoccus. The sequence continues at coordinate 101,536 of SEFT01000002.1, read as the reverse complement.
AGAAAAAGATAAGCCGCTACTTTATAGACCAGAAGGTGCCAATACACGAAAAAGAACGTGCATGGGTGCTGGAAAGCGACAAGCGTATAGCTTGGGTTGCAGGCATGCGCCTCGATGAGCGGTTCAAGATAACAGACCATACGCAGGAGGTGCTGCGCGTAACACTTAAAAACTAAAACTCGGGTGCTTCAACTGCTCTAAGAAAAAGCTTCCGTGGTCGGGTGAGAATAGCAGCGTAAATACAAAACCATATACTGCGCCCCAAAGGTGTGCATCATGGTTTACATTATCGCCGCCCCTGCGCGACATGTAGGCTGAATAGGCCACATAGGCTATTGCAGCGACAATACCCGGCATAGGTATGAACCATACATATATAGTAGCCCAGGGCATAAAATATACAAACGAAAATAGCACTGCTGCTACGCCACCGGAGGCACCAAGAGAACGATAATAACTATTGTTACGGTTCTTGATAAAGGAGGGTAGTGAAGCTGCTACTATACCGGTAAGGTACATAATGAGGAAAAACATCTGCCCCAAGCCTACAGATTCAAAAGCGCCTTCTACTGTTTGCCCGAAGATGAATAGCGCGAACATGTTGAATATCAGGTGCATCCAGTCGGCATGGATAAAGCCGGATGTAAGCAACCTATAATACTCGCCCGGGTTGTCCATTCTTCTCGGCCACAGTATCAGCTTAGTATATAGCTCGTCATTGCGAAATGCCAGTGCAGACACCAGCACGGTCACAATAACTATGATCAGCGTAAAACTCATTTACTGTTTTATTCTTAAATGGCGAATATAGTTGATTATGAATGATGATACGGGGAATTATTCAAAATACTGAATGCCCTGTACACCTGCTCGGCCAGTATCAGCCGCACCAGCTGATGTGGAAATACCAGTGGCGAAAGGCTCCAAACCTGCCTGGCTTGTTTACGTATCGTATCGGTTGCACCGAATGCGCCACCTATCAGCAGTACCAGTGTCTTTGTGCCCTGGTTCATCGCCTGCTGAAACTGTTGCGCCCATTGGGGGCTTGTCAGTTGCTTACCACGCTCGTCGAGCAAAATGAGGTAGTGGTGTGGTTGCAGGCGCTTTAGTATCATTTCTTCTTCCAAAGCCTTGGTACGGTCGGCATCTGTAGTTGCCAGCTTTTTGGGCAGTTGCATCAGCACCAGTTCAACGCTGTTATATGGGCTGGTTTTCTTAAAGTAATATTGAATACCTTCTTCGATATACTTATCGTTCTCCTTACCGATACTCCATATTTCTATATGCATATACAAGCCTGCTGACCGCGCCAAAATACCTATAAACAGGCAGATAGCAGAACGGCAATAAATTTTTTTAAGCAAGTACTTGTTCTTTTACAGACTTTGCCTATCTTTGCAATCCCAATCGAGGGAATGGCTTCGTAGCTCAACTGAATAGAGCATCTCACTACGGATGAGAAGGTTTCAGGTTTGAATCCTGACGAGGTCACGAAAAGGTCCTGATATTTCAGGGCCTTTTTCATTTCTGCATATTTTCGGTTCCAAGATTGATATCCATTTCAAATGTAGCGGTGAAGATGTTCCGGATCAAGTTGAAGAGTTGTGGGATTAGGCATAAATGTTAGCTAATCTGAACAGGAAGAAGGCTGTATCTCTTACTCCTCTGAAAGTAGCCCTGAATGCTTTGACCTTGGCATTGAATGATTCTGCTGATGCATTAGTGCTCCTGCTGATAAAGAAATTAAGTATGGATAGGTAATGTGTTTGTATAGATCTGGATACGGTTCGGAATGATTCTATTTTGCTTTCTTCTACTTCATTGTACCATACGGCCAGCTTCTTAAAAGCATGTTCTTTGCTCTTACAGACCCGGAAGATATCCGAGAGCCTCTGGCTCAGATCATATGCTTTACTAAGGGACGGATATCGCTCAAAAAGCAATACAGCTCTTTGGAGTTGTGAGGGACTCCATTTGCTTTTGTGTTTGAACAGCAGGTAGCGGCTCCTGGCCAGCAGTTGTTTTACTGTATCTCCATTAGCCAGCACTTCAGGGGTATAGCTGCTTTTTTCTTCTTTTGCTTTTGCTTTGGCTATCTGCTCATTTTCTTCATCGAGCGCCTGCCAGCGGTATTTTATTCTCAGTTCCTGCACTCCATCAGATGCCAGCTTCTGTACATGGAACCTGTCTGTTACCTGGTGTGTGCTTTAGGGAAAGCTCTTCTGACAGCAGAGATCATGGATGCAGCCATATCCAGGGTTACTTCCTCAACCCTGTTGCGTACTGATTGTGGTATACGCTCCAGTACCTCTGTGATATTTTGGGTGGCAGTGCCTTTGATCATAGCTACCAGTGTGCCTTTTCTGCCCTTTGCATCCTTATTGGTCACTATCGTATATAGCTCACCATTGGACAGTGCTGTCTCGTCTATGCTCAGCCGGGGGCCTAAGTTCTTTTTAAACAGCATCCAATCGGCAGCATGGTCTTTCTGGTCCCAGTCATTGTAGTCGCTGATATGATCTTTATATTGCTGCTGAAGCAGCTTTCCTTCTACCTGAAAGTAATGGCCAAGCGCAAAACAACTGACAGGGTGATTATCCAAGTATCCCTTTTAAAAAAGCGGCGAACTCTTTGGTCATACGAGTCCCCGATTGTACTACAGTCCAGTCCCTGGCTACGGCTTGTCCGCTCGACACCACTTCCCATCTGCGCCGCTTTACATGAAGGTAGGCTTTACGGCCACGGATGGGAAAATCCTGAACCCGCACCTCCGGATAGAACCCTTTGGAGTGCAGCAGTTCAGCCTTGTACTCCACGGGCGGTACGTTCTTCTCTTCCAGGTAGATACTAAACCCCTCCTTGGTTGCCTTCACCTCTGTTATATAAAAATAATCCAGTATACCTTCCGGTAATAGCATAGATACCAATGCCATATAACTATCGCTCAACTTTATACGCTTTACCGCACAAAACTAAATCCATCATATTAACTTCCCACATTATATTAGCTTGATCCGATGTTCCCAGGAACTTAATTATAATGGTATTTGTACGGGATGATATTGCTTTTCAATCTTGTTTTAATGATTCGCCACTGGATTTACTGATTTTATAACACTTGTTTTACGGTGCTGCTTCGTCAGGGTACATTTACCATATGAAAGCAGCACTTATGTTTCACAATCCTGACATCTTAACCTATACACTATCCGAGCTTACGTTTTTCGAGCAAATGCTCAGTAGTCACCAGTCTTCTAATACTTGCCCTTCCGATACCGCAACAAGCGAGAGGGTATTAGCTAAAGGCATTTGCCTGTTAATACTTGGCATTGCTAAAAAGTCGGCAGAAATGCTGTTGGCAGCTGTATCCGAGTTTCAGTCTATCCTCGACACCAATAACGCAACCATAGAGGAGCGGCTTGTTGTTCAAAACAATGTTGGCATCGCACAAAAGGCGATGTTGCTGTTGCAGGGTTATTAATGGCTAACTGCTTTGAGCCCAATGATAGACCCAATGAGCGTTACCAGGAAGAAGATACGCCAGAATGTTGCGGAATCATTAAATACAAGGATACCAAGCAATGCAGTACCTACAGCACCAATACCTGTCCATACCGCATAGGCGGTACCGATAGGCAGTGTTTGTGTCGCCTTTACCAGCAGCGCCATACTCATTGCAAGCGCTGCAAGGAATGCTGCATACCACACATAAGTGGCTGACCCTTCGGTAGTCTTTGCCTTGCCCAAGCAAAATGCAAATGCCACCTCAAAAAGACCGCCAAGTACCAGTAATAGCCAATTCATAATCCGTATTTATGATCCAAAGGTCGCAGACCTGGGACAGACATTTTTTTACAAATGATAAAAAGCAGGAGTTACCTGATCTCCGCACGTATCCTGCTAAGGCTTACTTGCGTGATGCCGAGATAAGATGCAATATACCCGAGCGGCACCCTTTGCAGCAGGTCGGGGCTTTGAGAAAGGAAACGCCTGTAGCGCTCCACGGCTGTGCCCAGGTGGCGCGATATCATCCGTTCTTCCGTTTTTATCAGTTCACTTTCGGCAAACTTCCTGCCCCAGTTCGCGATATGTATATCTTGTAAAAATAAGCGTTGCAGGTCTTGCATTGCAATGGTATATAGTGTGCAATTTTCCAGCAAGTCGATACTCTCATATCCCGGGCGGTTGTTTACATAGCTGTTCATCGAAATAACGGGCGCACCTTCTGAGCCTATCCAGAATGTTATCTGCGAGTCACCATGGTCGGCATAAGCTCTTACTATGCCCGATTTCAGGAAATATACATGACGCTCCACCTTGTTGGCGTGTATGATGATATGGCCTTTAGGATACACTACCTCCGTGACATAAGCCTTTATCAGCTCGCGTGAGGCGCGGGGTAATGCGTATATCTGATTGAGGATTATATCTAAGTCCATGCTTAATTGACCTGATGAAATATATGGAGTACTATTCCTCTTTATGCACGTGTCATCTCTCCGATAATTCCGGCATACTGTGGGTACTCTTTTGATAATGCTTCCCTGTCCGCCAATTCAAAGTCGGCAAAGTCGAACCCCGGCGCTACCGTGCAACCACAAAGCGTATATCCGCCTGTCGCTTCAACACGACTGCCAAACCAGCTGCCGGCTTTTATAATTACTACCATTTGTTGTCCTGCTTCTATATCCTTACCCAGCAGATGTTTTGCGAGTATATCGTCCGTGGTAATTTCATAGATGCACAAAGGCGCTCCTTCGTAGAAATGCCACACTTCGTCCGATGCTATACAGTGCAGCGCCGAAAAGTCGCCCTCTTGCAGCAAAAAGTATATAGAGGTCATAGTATTCCGGTCGCCATGGTGCTGTGTTGTCAATGCAGATTGCGGTAGTATGTGTGCCGACCGATAAATCTCTTTGAATGCCCCGCCTTCTATGTGCGACTCCAAGCCTAATTTTTCTATCCAGTATGCTGCCGTCTTCATCGTCGTTTGCGTTTCAGTTATTACTTTCTCTTGAATTGTACAAAGATAAGCGGAGTGCAAAGGATTGTATAGCTGGTTCGATTTTTCTGTTAACGGAGTAAATAGATCAGTAATGAAAACTTTTTCTTTTTGTCTGCTTGCAGGCTTAAATCTCGTGTTTGCGTCTTGTGGCGATAATGCCGATGACAACGGTTTGGTAGATGTTACTAATACAGATACAACCTCTTTGGTGCCTCAAAACCTGCCGGAGCAGCATGGCTATACGCTGGCATTTCATGGCGACAGTCTTACCATAACTTCAGCGCTGGACAGCCCACATAAACCACGCCGGATACCAATTGATATAAGAGTAGCCGGGACGCTTACCGGCGAAGTAATAACAGAGCGGCCTGCAAATATCCGCGTCAATAGGGTGATTGATGCACATAAGGGTTCTGATGGACCATTTGGCAAGCGGTTTAGCTTTGAGGTAGGCGAGCCGGGGATAGATACTATTGAGATAGGCTCGTCGTTGATGGCAGAGAACCCATATAGTGGCGCATTTCTTCTAAAGCTTAAATTGGACTAGATACACGTGTCTCCAGATGGTCAATCTATCATGTTTTAATGATTCTCCCCATGATTTGTTGTTTTTGTAACACTTGTTTGAATGTAGCAGACGTAGTCTGTACTTTTACATCATAGAAGAACACATACAAGGCAATAGGCTGCCAGTACTGACAAAACGAGGAATGAGGGAGAGTATAAAAGAGGGCAATTGCCCTCTTTATGTTTTGTACGCTTCTAGATACGAGCATTGGGTGTATATGTCGAAGCTGCATTAAAATATGTAGGTAAGATCAGGAAGATTTCGAAGCAATAAATATCAGCTCAACCACCTTTTTGCCGCCGCTTTCAGAGTCACGCCGCTCGGTATCGATAATAATAAAACCGTTTGCCAGCAATGCATCGTGCAGATAGTCGTGCTGATGGTAATAAACGTATACCGTACGGCCCGTACTGCTGGTTTCGATGCCGGATTTGCCGTAGTCGTCTTCCATAGCACTTATGTAGAGCATACCACTTTCATTAAGATGTTGCGCAGCATCTGCTATCAGCTGTATGGAGTCCTCTTTGGATATATATGGTAAACCAAACGCACATAATATGCCGTCGAACTGTTTGTCCAATGCTTTGATGTCGCGTATATCCAGCAGTCCGAAACTGGGTTCTGGGTTGGCTTCGCGCGCTATGTCCAGCATTTCCTGTGATAGATCGGTGCTGTAGATGTTGAGGTCTGGCCGATTATCGAGCATATACCGGGTCATGTTGCCTGGTCCGCAGGCCAGCTCCAGCAACTGCCCGCAAGTAGGTATTTCACTGCAAAAAATGTCCAGTCCGCGATGATATGCAGACACGTTCGCGAACTTATCGCGATACAGGCAAGCCACTTGGCTAAAGTTGTCTATCGCCATTCTGGTTATATCCGGGGCGGTAGTACGATTTATTTCTTCTTTTGCCATACTGTTTCTATCATTTCGGCTTTACTAAAATCTTCTCCATTAATTAGGCAATTCCCGATCATACCACCCAGGCTGCCCAGCGATTTGCAGTCGCTATCCAATACTTCGGAGCCGGCGTCGGGGCATTTATGACAAAGATCGAGTACGTACACATCTTTCCCTTGAAACTTATACTTTATTACTTTAGCACCTACTCCTGTGTGTTTACTATCCTCAGCTTTTATCTGTTTCGCAATGCACTTAGGCGTTCCGGTCTTCACATCTACTTTGTGGCAACCAACACAAAGGGTGAGCAGGAGTAGCGCCGTAATAGCTAAAAATCGCATAGTTATGTCTTTTTGTGAGTACGCCTATATAGACGCAATGACAGCTTGCTACCTTTGTTGCGTGCCTTAAATATTTTGTGTTGCTTCCTTATCAAATGTAGTGCTGACTTTTTCCTTCAGCATCTTCTTTACCTCATCCCATTCGCTGTCTATAATGCTGAATACAGCAGTATTGCGCACTTCGCCGCCGGGGCGTATACGTTCATTGCGGAGGATGCCCTCCAGCTTGCCACCTATCTTTTGTATGGCAGCGCGGCTGCGGTGGTTCTGCTCATGCGTTTGTAACTGCACGCGCACCGTCTTTAGTGTTTCAAAGCAGTAGGTGAGCAATAGCAACTTACATTCCAGGTTGTAGCCCGAGCCCCAATAGCGCCGGTTATAAAAGGTCCAACCTATTTCCAGCTTTCGGTGCTCGGGAAAGGTGTTGTATAGCCTTGTGCTACCTATCGCCTTGCCAGTACGCTTATCAATAATGGCGAAAGGGTACTGCTCTCCGGTCAGGCGTTTCAGTTGCGCGCTTTTCAGGTCGCTAAGCAACTGGTCGCGGTCGGCGCCCACAAGTGACAGGTATTTCCACACATCCTCTTGCGCACTTATTTCCAGCAAGTCGTTCAGGTGGACGTTGTCCAGTGGCTCCAGCCTCACACGTTCCCCCTCCAGTATCAAGGGGTGTTGTGTATACGGCATAAAAAAGGACGGCTATTGAAATGCCGTCCAAATTTATGGGTTTACAGGAGTCGATGAAAAAATTAGTTCTTCATAAGTTTCAATATAGCAGGCATCAGGTTGCTGTTTACTTCACGAACGCTTAGCAGATACATGCCTGACGGCAAGTCTCTATTCAAGCTTAATTGGTATCCATTTTTCTCAGGGGCAGTTGTATGGCGGGAAAGCTTTTGTCCGTTTAAGTTATACAGCGCTATTTCATAGCGTTTACCCGGTTTAAAATCCCCCTCTAGAGTTAACTGCTGATCTCCGAGTGATGCGTAAAATTTCGCTGCTGTTTCATATTTGTCAGCTATCCCCACAGGTTTTTTGTCCAGCAGGTACGATACTGCTGCGTTGGTTTGATTAATAGCGCCGGAAACCTTTGTACTATCTATCCGGAACAGTTCCGTACTATGTTCATTATCTACCCAATAGTAAGCAGTAGCGTTCAGCAACAAAGGCATCGAGGTGCCGCCGATTAAAATAGTGTCGTATTGTGTCAATGTCATTTTGATGCGTAGCACATCAGTGTAAGTACCGGTGGGTAGCTGTAGTGTACCGTATCCATCGCCTTTAAGCTCAATAGTACCACCGCCGCCGCTTGTATTCGTCGTCGGCGCCATTGTAAAGCTATCCTTGTAGTAATCATTGTACGTGAAAGGACGCTGTGCACTCTGCACAGGATCCGGATGTTTTGTCAGCATGCTTGATGTAGCCGATGCATTGCCCAGTATATAAGTAGCTGTAGGTGTTTTCTTTTGGTACATATAGTCGTCACCGTTTTGCAGCACATGGGTAGCATCCGGAAAGTCAGCCTCCGCGGGAGTGCTCCACACGGCTACTACCGCCGTTGTAGCCGTATCTACAGGCGAGAGGTTGGTAAAGACCCATGTGAGTTTAGCTCCGCTCCCGCCGGCCTGTACGCCGGGGCCGCAATTCACGCGTTTTACGGTGTCACCGATTTTATAATCAAGATAGCTGTTGACAATTGGCTGTGCTGCTACAGGCGTAGTCGGTAATAAGAATGCTAATGCAACGTATAGATGTTTCATAATGGTTGTTTTGCCTGCAAACCTATTTAGTAGTCTTACGCCATTGGGTTAATTAAGGTTAATTATGGTTAAATGACAGTAGGCATACAAAACAAAAGCCCCGGATAAACCGGGGCCGTTGCATTGTTTCGTATTCTGTATTGCTAATCCTTTGTGGCTTTCAATATATAAGGGGTAGCATTGCGCTGGTCTCTTAGTATAATGATGTACATACCTGCCGGCAAGTCCGTATTGATGTCGAACTGCTGTGTTTTGTCCGATGAAACGAAGTCGTACTCCTGCATCTTCTGGCCATTCAGGTTATAGATAGATGCGTTGTAGTTGAGGCCTGTAGTAAAGCTGCCGTTAAGCACAAGCTTCCTTCCGACAATCGCTGCGTTGTAGCTGGTAGCTTCCATATCTACATCACCTACACTGTACGGAAATTCAGCCAGGTAATAGGCCATGCTTTTACCTGTGTTGGTGGGTGTAGTGGCAGTGTTCACATATACCGCTGTCGAATCCCACCTAAGCAGTGCCGATTTTTGGTCGTTGTTATACCAAGAGTAGAGTGTAGCTACAGTATTGATAACACTTGGCGACGGGAAAGGCGCCGGCGCTGATGTGATGGTATCGCGGCTTACCAGTGTTACTTTCACTCTTATCACATTGTTATATGTTTTGATAGGCGTTTGCAGCGTACCGTAAGCATCGACGGTCATGTTCATAATACCCATACCATGTGCCGATGATGTAGACTCCAGCGTGCTAAAGGTATCGGTAAAAGTGTTGTTGAAAGTAAGCGGACGCTTTGCTGCCAGCAACGTATTGGGGTGCGTCAGGTGGCGGTTTGCTGGTACGTCGTGTTCGGCTATCAGGTAGTTTTCAGTACTCGTTTTGTTATAGTACAGGAAGTCGCCGTCCTTTGTTCTTCTTACCACATTGGCCTGTGGGTGCTGGCTTACAAACGGTGTCCAGTTGGGTGTTATCACAGCATCTACTACGGTATCTATACGAGTGAGCGAACTGAAATTCCAGGTTTGGTTGGCACCTGCTGCGCCAGCCGACTTGCCGGTGGCATTACAGTTTACGTATCGTACCGATGTATTGAGCTGGTAGTCTTCTACTGTAGTAACGGTCGGTTGTGCAAGGGCTGATAATGGTAATAGCGCTAAGGCAACTGAGTAGAGTTTTTGTTTCATATTAGGTTTGGTTTTCGTTATGAACGTCAATTTACACATTAGATTGCCTTGTTAATAATTTTTAATGTCATTTTTATTAATAAATGTATTGCAGGCACATTTATTACCTTTATCCCACAGATGATCAGTAAGCAAAAGATACTGGAATGTGTGCCTAACTTTAGCGAGGGCAGGGATGCGGTCAAGATCGAGGCCATTGCCGATGCTATACGGTCGGTATATGGGGCGCACTTGCTGCATATCGACATTAGCCCGGCTGCCAACCGCACCGTAATGACCTTTGCGGGAGAACCGGAGCCGGTTATTGAAGCGGCTTTCCGTGCGATAAAAAAGGCCGGCGAAGTAATAGACATGCGCACACAGGAAGGTGTACACCCGCGCATAGGCGCTACTGATGTATGCCCATTGGTGCCGCTGGCTAACATGACCATGGACGAAGCGATTGCATGTGCAGGTATATTGGGTAGCAGGGTCGGGAAAGAACTGAATATCCCTGTATATCTCTACGAACATTCGGCATCAAAACTGCACCGCCGCGCGCTGCCCGATATACGCAAAGGCCAGTACGAAGGCTTCGAAGCAAAGATCAGTCATCCCGATTGGCTGCCCGATTACGGACCGGCTGTTTTTACACCCGCTACGGGTGCTACGGTCATAGGTGCAAGAGATATACTGGTGGCATTCAACATATCGCTTACCACACAGGAAGTATCGAAAGCAAACTATATAGCTGATAGGATACGTGAGCGTGGGTACTTTAAAACAGAAGATGGTAAGAAAGTACGCGTACCGGGGCTGTTGCCAAAGCTACGTGCCATAGGCTGGTACATGGCCGACTATGAAACGGCGCAGGTATCTATGAATCTCATTGACTACCGCATTACGTCGCCGCTCACGGTATGGAACACCTGTAAAGCTGTAGCCGCCGAAGCAAGCACCGACCTGGTAGGTAGCGAAGTGATAGGACTGATACCCGAGTCCTGCCTAATAGAAACAGGTACTTATGTATATCTGAAAGAAATGCAGAAAGTTCCCGACGATAAAGAGATACTGATACAAAAAGCAATAACTTATCTTGGCCTCGATAAAGTGAAACCATTCGAGGCACAAGCCAAGATACTAGAACATGCATTGGAACACGCAGGGTTAATATGAGCCAACGGAACGCGCTATACCATATATTTTCAGTAGTACGCATATTTTTCTATCCTTTTGCGCTTATATATGGTGCGCTGGTATGGCTACGCAACCGCCTGTACGATACCGGATTTTTCTCGTCCATTCAGTTCATGACACCGGTCATTTCCGTGGGTAATCTGTCCGTAGGTGGCACTGGCAAGACGCCTCATGTAGAGTACCTCATCCGGCTGATGCAGTACCGCTACCAGGCTGCTACCATGAGCCGGGGTTATAAGCGCCGTACGCAGGGCTTTCTGATAGCAGATGCAAATACCAATGCACTGCGCATAGGCGATGAGCCGATGCAATACCACATGAAGTACGATGACTTGGTGGTAAGCGTCGCAGAAGAACGTATTACCGGCATACCTACCTTGTTGCAAAAACGTCCGCAGGTAGAAGTGATATTGCTGGACGATGCATACCAGCACCGCTCGGTAAGGCCGGGACTTAATATTTTGATAACGGACTATTCCAAGCCGTTCTACACAGACCATATACTGCCGATGGGCACCCTGCGCGAACGCCGTGCGGCTTACAAACGCGCTGATGTCATCATCGTATCTAAATGCCCATCGGGGATGACACCCGAGCAGGCGAGTGAGATTGAGCGGAACATTAATCCCTTCCCGCATCAGCAGGTGCTCTTCTCTCATATCAAATATGTAACACCTTACAATCTTTTTACACGCGAAGCCGAGGAGCTATCCGGTAGCCACCTGGTGCTGGTTTGCTGCATAGCCAAACCCGAGCCTCTGGTGGGGTATCTGCGGCAGGTAGGCAAAGAGGTACATGTGCTCTCATACCCTGATCATCACTACTTTGTGAGCCGCGACCTGGAGGAGATAAAGGCAGCTTACGATAATTGGAACGTATTGCCTAAAGTGATAGTAACCACGGAGAAAGATGCTGCACGGCTACACCTGCATATGGATAAATTAAAGGATTGGGGTATTAAAATTGTTGTTTTACCTATTGAAATAAGCTTTTTATTTGAGAGGGGGAATGATTTTGATGGGTTGGTATTGAACTATATAGAAAAAACCATAACTGAGAATCAAACGATTTTCCATGGCACAGAAGAAAACTAAACCGGGTAAAAGAAAAAAGGATTCAAACAATGGTAGCAATACCGTTACCGGCCGTATCGATATCACGCGCAGCGGTATGGGCTTCGTGATAGTAGAAGGGCAGAATAAGGACATCCTGATAAAAAAAGATAACCTGAATAATGCCCTGAACGGAGACGAAGTAAGGGTAGAGCTGGCAGATAGAGGCCGTAAGTTTGGCAGCCGTCCCGAAGGCAAGGTAACGGAAGTGATCCGCCGTAAGCAGAATGAGTTCAGTGGCCGCCTTGATGTGCATCCCAACTTTGCCTTTATGATACCCGACAGCGATAAGATGCCTGTCGATATATTCATACCCATGCATATGCTGAACGAAGCAAAGCACGGCGACCACGTAATGGTACGTATTACCGAATGGTCGCCCAAAGCGAAGAGCCCCGTTGGCGAGATCATCAGCATACTTACCGATGAGTCGTCCAATGAAATAGCCATGCAGAGCCTATTGGTAGAGAATGGCTTCCCGCTTACATTCCCCGACGATGTTATTGAAGAATCAGAACGATACCCCGAGGGTGTAGATGCCAAAGAAGCAAAGAAGCGTAAGGACATGCGCGGTACGCTCACCTTTACCATCGACCCGGTAGATGCAAAAGACTTTGACGACGCCATTTCTATAAAGCCACTAAAAGGTGGCATGTACGAGATAGGTGTACACATAGCCGACGTAAGCCACTACATAGAGCCCGGCTCGGCGCTCGATAAAGAGGCATACATACGCGCCACCAGCGTGTATCTACCCGACAGGGTGTTGCCGATGCTGCCTGAGCGTTTGTCGAACGGACTATGCTCGCTACGCCCTGATGAGGATAAGTACACCTTCTCCGCCATCTTTAAGATGGATGCAAAAGGTAAAGTAAAGGATTACTGGCTGGGTAAAACCGTCATCCGTTCCAACCGTCGCTTTACTTACGAAGAAGCACAGGAAATGATAGAAGGTGCGGATGGCGACCATAAAGACGAGATACTGCTGCTGAATGAAATAGCAAAGACGCTAAGGGCCGCACGCTTTAAAAAAGGTGCGATCAACTTCTCTTCTCAAGAGGTAAGGTTTAAGCTGGATGAAACAGGTAAACCAATAGGTATTGTAGTAAAAGAAAGTAAAGAGGCGCATCAGCTCATCGAAGAATTCATGCTATTGGCCAACCGTACGGTAGCCGAATATGTATCGGAGCAGACGTATAAAGATAAACCGGTACCGTTCCCTTACCGAGTACACGATGTGCCCGACGAAGCTAAGCTGGGTGTGTTCAGCGCATTTGCAGCAAGGTTTGGCCATCGGTTCAATATGAATACGCCGGATAGTATCGCATCCTCATTCAACGAAATGCTGAAACAGGCACAAGGCAGGCCCGAGCAGCATGTGCTGGAAAGCCTCGGCATCCGTACGATGGCGAAGGCAGTATATACTACCGAAAATATCGGTCACTATGGTCTTGGTTTTAAAGACTATTGTCACTTCACATCGCCTATCCGCCGCTACCCCGATGTTTTGGTACACCGTGTGCTGGAGCAGTGCCTCAACAACGAGATAAAGCCTATAAAACAAATGGAGCAGCTTTGTCGCCACTGCTCCGACCAGGAGCGCAGGGCTATGGAGGCCGAACGCGCCGCTAATAAGTATAAGCAGGTAGAGTTTATGCGCGACTATATAGGAGAAGAGTTTGAGGCGGTGATCTCGGGCGTAGCCAGCTTTGGCTTCTGGGCCGAGACCGTGGAGCATAAGTGCGAAGGCATGGTATCGATAGCCGACCTGGCAGAGATAGACGAATTTGAGCATGTAGATGGCGAGTATGCGCTCATAGGCCGCCGCACAGGCGCACGCTTTGGTATAGGCGATAAGGTGAAGGTACGTGTAGCCGCTGCCAACCTCGACAAGCGCCAGATAGACTATGTACTGGTAGCGATGCCTGAGCAACAGCAACATCGCCCACCACAGAAGAAAAGAGCCACGCGTCCGGGTCAGGGTGAAAACCGTTCACCGCAGGGTCAAAAGCGTTCAGCCCAGGGCGAAAAAAGAACGGCATCAAAACGCAAAAAAGGTTAAATGCACACATTCACACAACTGGTAGAATTATTCGAGAATAGATTCCTTCAAACCCTCCCATTTCCGCAGCAGCCGGCAACGCTTTATGGGCCTTGCCGCTACCTGCTGGAACTGGGTGGTAAAAGAGTGCGCCCGGTAATATGCCTGATGGCAAATGAACTGTTTGGCGACATAAATGACGACGCATGGCGCGCTGCGACAGCCGTGGAGCTTTTTCACAACTTTACGCTGATACATGATGACATCATGGATAAGGCGCCCCTGCGCCGGGGGCAGCCTACCGTACATGCCAAATATGGCCTTACATCGGGCATCCTGTGTGGCGATGTGATGAATATATATGCCTACGAAGAGCTGGCGCATATAAAACATCACCTGCCGCAAATACTCAGCCTGTTTAACAAGACATCTATTGAAGTATGTGAAGGACAGCAGATGGATATGGACTTTGAGCTGCGCAATGATGTAAGCATCGATGAGTATATCACGATGATAACGCTGAAGACTTCCGTACTGCTGGCCTGTAGCCTAAAGATGGGGGTATTGCTTGGCGGGGCCACAGAGGGTAACTCAAATAAGCTATACGAGTTTGGCAAGAATATGGGCATCGCCTTCCAACTACAAGACGACTACCTAGATGCCTTTGGCGCGACTGAAAAGCTGGGCAAGCAGAATGGCGGCGACATCATAGCAAATAAAAAGACCTACCTGTTGCTAAAAGCGCAGGAGAATGCCAACGCTACACAGCAGCGGGAGATAAATGAGTGGCTGGGCAAAGAAGGTAGCGATAAGGTGCCCGCGATGCTCGATTTGTTCCGCGCTACGGGTGCAGACAAGGCCTGCACGGATGCTGTTGCCCATTATTCTAACATGGCATTCGGCTGCTTAGAAGAAGCTGCGGTATTGAGCAAGCGAAAAGAACCTTTGCAGGAACTGGCTATATACCTGCTGCAACGCGATAAATAAGATTGATTAAATTAGCCGGCACGTTTTAGTACCACTATGCTGAACCAATACAGAAAGAAGATAAAGAAAAAGTTGCTTGCCCGCCTGCTGCATGGTAATACTGTTAGCTGCAATGTGTGCAATAAGTCTTTTACAAATTTCCTTACCTACCTGGGACGCATAAACGCCCAGTGTCCCAACTGTGGTTCGCTGGAAAGGACAAGGCTTATCTACCGGTTCATTACCGATCTTAAATTGGTAAAGCCTGGTACAAAGCTACTGCACATAGCGCCTGATGCTTGCTTGTATCACAAGTTCGATAAGGAGTTGGGAGATAACTATTATCCCGGTGATAAGTTTGAGGAAGGATATAGCTACCCAAAGAAAACACGCCCGATGGATGTAACGGCGCTGGACTTTCCCGACGAAACTTTTGACGGCGTGGTGTGTTAACATGTGCTGGAGCACGTGCCCGATGATGCCAAAGGCATAGCCGAGATGTACCGGGTATTGAAGAAAGGCGGCTTTGCTATATTGGCGGTACCGTTCGACCGGAACCGGGAAACGACCTATGAGGATGCATCCATCACTACTGCCGCAGAGCGCAAAAAATATTTCGGTCAAACGGATCATGTACGCATTTATGGTACGGACTATGTGCAGCGTTTTTTGAAGCCCGGGTTTAAGCAGGAACATAAGGACTATGAGGCTAACATACCTGAGGCCGACAAAACGAAATACGTCTTCAAAAATCAGAATATCTTTTTATTAAGGAAATAAGCTTATTATGAATTACTGGCTCGTAAAGTCCGAACCTTTTAAATATAGCTGGGAACAGTTCCTGAAAGACAAGAAGACCCATTGGGACGGCGTGCGCAACTACGCAGCACGTAATAACCTCAAGGCCATGGAAAAAGGCGACAAGGTCTTCTTTTACCACAGCAATGAAGGACTGCAAATAGTAGGCATTGCTGAAGTAGCTAAAACTGCTTACCAAGACCCTACAACGGAAGACCCGAATTGGGTGGTGGTAGACCTGAAGCCGTACAAAACACTGCCAACTCCCGTAACCCTGGCGCAGATAAAGGCAGAGCCAAAGCTGGCAGGTATGGACCTGGTAAAACTATCGAGGCTATCTGTAGGCCGCGTTACCCAGGCCGAATATGAGCATATTATGAAAATGGCAGGAGCTTAGGCTCTTTCCATAGCAGCAGGTGTTTTCTTAGCCTGTCGCTTTTTGTCGCGGAGGGCCTGCTCGGTTTTGCGGCGTTCGCGCTCCTTATACCAGATGGCCTGCAATTCCTTCGATGTCATTCTGCTACCATCGTGGCTCCAGCCCGGCGGCTGGAACAAATAACCCAATTTGGTTTTAAACGGTATGGGTTGTGTTATGTCCTTACCAATGGCCTGCCACTCGTGGAATATGATATGCCAGGGGTGGTGTGGTGTATCTATCGGGGTAGTGAGGCCGTACTTAGGCTGCTCATCGGGCATCTCTTCCGTAAATGTTCCGAAGATTCTGTCCCAGATGATGAGCACCATACCCATGTTCTTATCGAGGTAAGGGATGTTGGAAGCGTGGTGTACCCGGTGGTGCGATGGCGTAACCAGGATATATTCTATCCATCTCGGCAGCCTGCCTACCGACTGCGTATGTACAATGATACCGTAAGTCTGCGTAAGCGCATACATGAATAGGATATCCATAGGCTGAAAACCCAGAAGCGCCAGCGGAATGAAATACATATACCTGTAGAACGGCATAAATACCGACGAACGGAAACCTGTGGTCAGATTATATTCCTCAGACGAATGGTGCGTAACATGTACTGCCCAAAACAACCGGCAGGAATGGTCCACATAATGCTCCAGCCAAAAGAGCAGGTCTTCGCAAAGGAAAAGAAACGCCCAGTAAGCTACCGGATGCCAGGTAATGTTGAGATGATATTGAGAAAAGAACACCAATACACCCAGTGCCAGCCCGCGCAGCACGAGATCGATTCCTGCATTGGTCAGGTTCAGGTATATGTTCATGGCCGTTTCCTTCCAGCTATAGAACTTCCATTGATGAAAATTGCTCAGCAGGATCTCCAACGGAATAAGGATGGCGTAGATAGGGATAGAGAGCAGCAACAAAATCTGGTTATGTAGCTGATCCATAGCGCGTTAAATGTGTGTTTGATGAATTAAAAAAGCTCCCAAAGTTAGGAGCTTCCAACCAATATTTTATATATATTATACTGTCATAATTTCTTTCTCCTTGTCTTTGCAGTGCTGGTCTACCAGCAGAATGTGTTTGTCTGTAATTGCCTGCACACGAGCTTCGGCATCTTTTGCCACGTCTTCGCTCAGGCCATCCTTCTGCTCCTTCTTAATATGCTCAATGCTGTCACGGCGTATACTGCGCACGGCTACTTTCGATTGCTCGCCTTCGCCATTTACGCGTTTTACCAGCTCCTTACGGCGCTCTTCGGTAAGCGGAGGCAGGAAAAGGCGGATCATCGTACCGTCGTTCTGAGGATTGAGGCCAATGTTAGAGGCAATGATGGCCTTCTCAATAGGGCTCATCATGTTCTTTTCCCAAGGCTGTATGGCAATAGTGCGGGCATCAGGCGTGGTCACGTTGGCTACCTGTGCCAGCGGGGTAGGGTTTCCGTAATATTCTACGTAAACGCCATCCAGTATGGCGGCATTGGCCTTGCCGGCGCGGATGCGGCTCAGTTCCACTTCCAGGTGGCTAATGGCCTTTTTCATCTGTGCCGATGCTTCGTTGACGATACTGTCTATTACCTCGCTCATGTTGCTAATTGGTTTTTTGCAGGTAGCAAATGTAAAAAATGTTCGTAAACATACAGCAGCCTCTTCGCTTATCTATGCAATTATTGTTTGTATCAATACTTTAACTATCCGTATTTGGATAGCCCTGCAGGGTATGGTAACTTTACATTAAATATTTCAAGGCTTTAGAAAATGGAAACAGCAGTACAAAATCCGGTAAGACTGGGAAGTGGCGCGGTGAATGAATTAAAGAGACTGATGAATGAACCTGAGTTTGACAAATCGCAATATCTGCGCGTAGGTGTGAAGGGTGGCGGATGCTCGGGTATGAGCTATATATTGGGTTTCGATAAAAAGGAAGATGATGACGAGGTGCACGAAATACAGGGCATTCCGGTTGTGATGAAAAAAGCCCATGGCATTTACCTGTTCGGCATCGAAGTAGACTTTGAGGACGGACTGAATGCACGTGGATTTGTGTTTAAGAACCCGAACGCCAGCAGCACCTGTGGTTGTGGTAGTTCTTTTGCGGTATAATAATTTGATGAAACTGATAAAGACCATATTTGTTCTGCTGGCCCTGTACGTGGCTATGGAGGCTACAGCCCAGGCGAAAACCGATGGGCAGCAGCCCAATATCAACAATCTGGATGCACAGGGCAAAAAACATGGCATGTGGATAGTGAAGGAAGGGGCCCGGATGGGTGAAGCAGGCTACAGCGAATTAGGCAGTTATAACCATGGACGTAAGTTTGGCCAATGGTATAAGATGAACAGCGATGGTGAGGTAGTGGCTATTGAGCACTTTCGTAACAATACCCTGCACGGAGAGGTAAAGTACTTCGAAGGCGGCAAATTGACGAGCATAGGCCACTATTGGGGCTTGAACCAAGACAGAACTATCGATACCATTATGGTAGAGCACCCGATAACCGGCGACCAGTCGCTGGTAGCTGTATCTTCAGACAGAGGCTCGGTAAGGCATGGCAGCTGGCGGTTTTACGATCCTGAGTCGGGCAGGCTGGTAAAGGAAGAGCAATACCAGGTGGATGACCTGATAACGTCCCGCGATTTTACCATGACGCACCGCGATAGCCTTTACTATTACCATCGCGCAGCGAGGCTGCCGCACAACCAGAAAAAGCCGCCGGTAAAGGCACCCCGAGGAAAGAATGTAAGTTACCTCAACTATTAAAAGATATTACAAAGACGGGCCGGTTGCCCGTCTTTTTACTTTTATACGCACTATTTTTGACGCCATAACTTAAGCAAGTTGACAGACCATAATAATGATAAGCTGGTGATGTTTGAGAACCGGCTGCGTAAGATGTATAAGCACTACAGCAAGCTGGCCCGCCGACAGGATGTCGCCTGCTACCGCTTCTACGATCACGACCTGCCGGAGTTTCCTTTTGCCATCGAAAACTATAATGGTACTGTACATGCCGCGGAGTACAAACGCCGACATGGTATGGAAGACGAGGAGCATGAGCAATGGCTAGCTGCTTGTAAGCATGTGATAAGTAACGTGCTGGAACTGCCTGCTAATGAGATATATATGAAGATGCGCCAACGCAAGGCAGGCAGGCAGGGGCAGTACGAGAAATTTGGCGAAGAGAAGGTAGAGCGGATAGTACCTGAGGGCGGATTGAACTTCATCGTCAACCTGACCGACTATCTGGATACGGGTTTGTTTCTCGACCACCGAATAACACGCGGTATGGTGCGGGATGAGGCGAAAGGTAAAAGAGTGTTGAACCTATTTTGCTATACAGGCTCTTTCAGTGTATACGCTGCACATGCAGGTGCTGCAAGCGTTACATCGGTCGATCTGTCGAAGACATACATCAACTGGGCCAAGCGTAATATGCAGTTCAATAAGCTGTATAACGACGAGAAACACTTCTTTGTGCAGGAAGATGTAATGGAAGTGATAAAAGATCTGACGGCAAATACGTTCGACATCATCGTTTGCGACCCGCCCACATTCTCGAACAGTAAGCGTATGGAGGAGACCTTTGACGTGCAGCGCGACCACGTGTGGCTGCTGAAGCAATTGCTAAAGGCCTGCACCGATGGTGGCAAGATATACTTCAGTAACAACTACAAAGGCTTTGCGTTAGATAGAGACGCTATACCCACACCATCTATCAAAGACATTACCGCAGCAACCACTCCCTTTGACTTCCAGGGCAGGCTGCATCGCAGTTGTTTTGTGCTGGAGAAGTAGAAAGCTTAATTAAGATTCGGGTTGGCCTGGCGCTCCTGCTCCGGCAGGTTGCGGCGCGAGAACTCGCTCATGTATTCTTTGGTGATGACTATAAGCGCATCTTCAAACTGAGAACGCTCTGCAGGTTCGTGGTCTGCAAATTCGGCCATGAAGGCATTGGCCTTGTCCATCATCTTGTAGTAATAGTCTTTGTGGAACGCATGCAGCTGCTGTACGCGGGCTACCATATCAGTGGCGGTATTGCCGGTAGGTACGTCTTTGGAATGATCATCTACTATAGCCTGCGCAAAAGCCCTGAATTCCTGCAAATATGCTTCCATCGTCATAACGGTAAAGTTAGGCAAGAATCGCTAAAGCAAGTCCTGTTCGCACACTTCCCGAAAAAATGTAATTTTAGGTAACCTAAACACCCATTATGAAAAGGCTGTTGTATATACTTCTACTATTCTTTGTTCCGCTGATAACAAAAGGGCA
Source organism: Sphingobacteriales bacterium (assembly GCA_004144175.1). Lineage (GTDB taxonomy): Bacteria > Bacteroidota > Bacteroidia > Chitinophagales > Chitinophagaceae > Polluticoccus. Next base: position 81,006 of record SEFT01000002.1, on the reverse strand, counting down.
GCTTGTAGCAGTAGTGTACACTGATACTCTTATTTGCCTTGGTAGTAATACTATTAAGCTGCCTTATTCAACGGTAGGTACTTTCTTGTCCGGCAACGTGTTCACGGCTCAACTGTCAGATGCAAACGGAAGCTTTGCCAGCCCAATATTAATAGGTACAGATACTTCCATTACCAGCGATACCATTTTCTGTACCATACCGGCCACCACACCTGCGGGAAGCAACTATCGAATAAGGGTTGTTTCGTCGAATCCTATTATCACATCGGGGTCGAATGGAAACAATATCCGTATTAGCCCTGCGCCTGAGTTTACATTAGATTCCGAGTTTCATGCCTGTGCCCGCAGAAAAATAGAATTGTCAGTTGCCAGCGCTGATACGGCAATTAGCTACTCCTGGTCTGGTCCATCAGGGTACACTTCGATTGTGCAAAGTCCTATTATCAATAATGTCTCCGTGCTTCATTGGGGCATATATACAGTTGTCGGCAGTAAGAGCGGTTGCAGCGTTACGAAAAATACGTTCTTGACAATGGATGTACCACCCCCTGCACCGGCTTTTACAAGTAATTCACCCATATGTCTTGGCGATACATTAATCTTGTCATCCCGATGGATGGCGGCTGCTTTTTCTGCTTATATTATAGGCCCTAATTATATTGATTCGACAGGTGGTTCCTCCCGGCAGTTTGTACCAACATTAGCTGACACCGGCGTTTACATCAGTTACATATATGATGCCGGCGATTGTTTGGGAGACACAGCCTACCTCCATGTCACAATCAACCAGGTATTTGTTCCAACAGCCGTTATTTGGCCGATGCCTGGTAATAGCGTTAATCCTTATACGCCCGTTACATTCTACTCGCGCGTGTATAATCATTACAAGCCGCGCTACCAGTGGTTCGTTAACGGTAAGCCTGCTGCCGGCGCCACCGATACGATGTTTACCATACAGAACTTCAGCAGTGGCGATAAGGTGCATCTGATGGTGTATTCCGATACAACCTGTACGCAGATAGTACCGAGCGATACGGTGACGCTCTATATTAAACTGGGTGTGGATGATGTAATGCATGTGGGCCGTATATCTGTTTATCCCAATCCTGCTATCGACAAACTGTCTTTGCGGCTTGGTAGCAACGCCAATGGACCTGCTACTATAGAGCTATACAATACACTGGGGCAGGGCAGCATGAAGGGGATACAGGTAGTTGAGCATGGCGTACTAAGTAATATTGATGTTTCATCACTACCGTCCGGTATGTACCATATATTAGTAACAGATGAACAGGGTAACTATAAAGGGGATTTTATTAAAGACTAATGTGGCGAAGCGATTTATTCAAATATTAGTCCTGCTATTCTTGCCCTGCATCCTATCGGCGCAAACGGTATCGATGAACCAACCATTTACCGACACGCTCATTTGCTTAGGCTCTAATACGATCAAAGTCCCCTATACCGTATCGGGCAGCTTTACAAGTGGTAATGTTTTTACCGCCCAATTATCAAATGCTTCGGGTAGTTTTTCAAGCCCGGTAAATATCGGTATAGATACATCTGTAATTTCGGATACGATAGTTTGCGCTATACCAGCTAACACGGCAACGGGAAACGGCTACCGTGTAAGGATCGTGTCATCTAACCCCGTTACTACACCGGTAAACAATGGTAGGGATATTCATATCATCCCTTCTCCAGAATTTATGGTCGATTCAGTCATTGAAGTTTGCACACACAGGCGGGCCGAGCTGAATCTGATGGATGCCGATACTGTGAATACATACTTATGGTCGGGTCCATCAGGCTACACATCTACATTAAGGACCCCTGTGATTGACAGTGCAACCCGGGCAGCCGAAGGCTATTATAGCATTACTGTAAGTAAAGGAGGTTGCAGTACTACTAAGTCTGTCTTATTGTATCTAAAACCCAATGCCTCGTTACCACCAACCGTAACCAGTAATTCACCGCTCTGTACAGGAGATACATTGATGATCAGCGCTGGGGGATTCGGTGGTACCATATACACCATATTGATCGGTCGCAACTATATGGATACCTGTATTTGTTACACTCGCTTGTTTGTTCCTACGTTTGCTGACACAGGCCAGTATTTTGCCATGTATCTGTCTAATGAAGGTTGTGTATCAGATACCGGACACCACAGGGTGGTTATGAACAATGTTTTTGTACCGACAGCCATTATTTGGCCCATGCCAGGTAATGATGTTAATCTCTACACACCTGTTACTTTTTACTCCCGTGTATACAATCATTATAAGCCCAGATACCAATGGTTCGTAAATGGTAAGCCGAGGGCTGGTGCCACCGATACCATGTTTACGATGTCAAATTTCAGCAGCGGCGATAAGGTGCACGTGATGGTATATTCAGATACAACCTGTACACAGATTGTATCGAGTGATACAGTGATCTTAAATATTAAGCTGGGGGTAGATGATGTAACACATGCAAATAAGATAGCCTTATTTCCTAACCCTACGAACGGCAAATGCTCCATTAGGCTAGCTGATAATTTCAGCGGCGCTGCCGCGGTGGAAGTATTTAATATGCATGGCCGATGCGTGTATCGTAAGAATGTAGTTACAAAAGACGGAGTGTTAGAGGATGTAGATATTACATCGGTGCCATCAGGTATGTATCACCTGAAACTAACTATGGATGCTTCTAGCTTCGGCAGTAGCTTCGTAAAGGAATAGGGCGACTAGTATTTCAGCTTACCTTCTGCATACAGCATCTGTATCTTGCCTTGCAGATTAGTGTACATCAGCATTACCTGCTCCTGGTGGTAGCGGTCCTTTTCGTCTTCAAACAACAGCAGCAGCGCCCTGATGCAGTGCTCATCGTCTGCAAGTTTGATGCGGTCCAGCATCTCTTCCATTGTATAGGTGGCCTGCTTCATGCTATTTATAAAGATACTTAAAACCACCCCTTTTTCCTACTCCTGCCGCCTAATCCCAAAGAACCCAGCAGGCTGCGGACAATCGTGTTGCCTGCGGTGCGCATCATGCTCTTTACTATGGTGTTTTCTCCGAGCGTTTCCAGCACGCTTTTTTCTTCCTGCTCGGCGGCTTTGCGCTTGGCGGGCGCTTCTTCTTTGGCAGTTTCTATTTTGCGGTTCAGTATCTCGTAGGCGCTCTCTCGGTTCACTACTTCATTGTACTTCGATACCAGTGCCGATTTTTCAACCAATGCATTTACTTCGGCATCCGATAAGATATCCATCCGCGATGATGGCGGGTACATCATGGTAGCTACCAGCGGGGTAGGTATACCCTTTTCGTCGAGCAGGCTTATAAGCGCCTCGCCTATGCCGAGCTGAGTAATGATCTCATCGGTCTTATAAAATTCGCTATCTGGGTAATTCTTTGCTGCCTGTACGATGGCCTTGCGGTCGTTGGCTGTAAAGGCACGTAGCGCGTGCTGTATCTTCAGTCCAAGCTGGCTGAGTACCGCAGGTGCTATGTCCGTAGGGTTTTGTGTACAGAAGAATATGCCTACCCCCTTTGAGCGGATGAGCTTAATGATCGTTTCCAACTGGTCTACCAATACTTTGCTGGCATCGTCAAATATCAGGTGTGCCTCGTCGATAAATAGCACCAGCTTGGGCTGATCCATATCACCTGCCTCCGGCAAGGTAGCATATAGCTCCGACAGCAGTTGCAGCATAAAGGTGGAAAACAACTTAGGCTTATCCTGTATGTCTGCCACGCGCACGATCGATATCATACCCCTGCCATCGTCTGAAATCCGCATCAGGTCATCCACCTCAAACGACTTTTCGCCAAAGAAGGTATCCGCACCCTGCTGTTGCAGCGCTATCACCTTGCGCATGATGGTACCCACAGATGCTGCCGATATATTACCATACTCGGCACCCAACTCTTTCTTACCCTCGTTGGCCGCCCATTGCAGCATCTTTTGCAGGTCTTGCAGGTCCAGCAGCGGCATATCGTGGTCGTCGCTGTACTTAAAGAGCATCGAGAGGATACTTTCCTGCGTACTGTTCAGCTCCAATATTTTAGATAAGAGTACTGGTCCAAACTCCGTAACCGTTGCTTTCAACTTTACACCCGGGCCGTCGCTCAGCGACAGCAATTCTACCGGGTAGCCTTGTGGCTGGTAGTCTATGCCCAGTAGTGTACAGCGGTCTCTTAGTTTATCGTTCAATGCGCCCGGTGCGGCTATACCACTCAGGTCACCCTTAATGTCCAGCAGCAATACCGGTACGCTGGCGTCGCTCAGCTTCTCGGCCAGTACTTGCAGCGTCTTGGTCTTGCCCGTACCCGTAGCGCCGCTTATTAGCCCATGGCGGTTCATGGTCTTGAGTGGTGCGCTTACCGTAGCATCTACGAGCTGCCCATCGAGCATGGCCTTGCCAAGGGGCAGGGTAGCACCTTTAAAGGTATATGCCTTGTTTACCGTATCTGCGAGTTGCTGCATCTTATCCATAGGCTCAAAAATAAATGCCCCAACGTTAGTCAGGGCATTTTATCCGTTAAAATTTTTCTGTTTAAAAGAAGTAGCGTTTTTCATCTATTAGCTTCGCGGCTATGCGGCGACGGGCCTCCTTGCTATTAAAGCTGGCTAGCTTTGTAAAGCGTTTCACACCCATCAGCATCATACGCTGCTCATCGCCATCGGCAAAGGAGTTGATCGCATTTTTGCCTGCATGGTTTATGCGGTCGGCAGCGTCGTTGATGAATACCCGTACCATATCCATAGCCAGGTCGGCGCTTGCATGGCCGTTCTGTTGCATCTTCATGGCACGCAGCAACATATTCTCAGTCTGGAAGGTATCTATCAGCATATCGGCGAGGTACATCAGCAGTTCCTGCTCTTTATCCAGCGTCATCATAAGCTTTTGCACGGCTGCACCTGCGCACATCAGTATCGCCTTTTTAAAGTTGGCTATTGCTTTAAGCTCCGCCGCAAACGGCGTATCGTCGTCGCCAAAGTCTGGTATACTCATTAGTTCCTTCTGCACACCCATTGCAGGCCCCATCAGGTCTATGCGGCCTTTCATAGCGCGCTTCAGGTACATATCCAGCGTCAGCAGGCGGTTTATCTCATTGGTGCCCTCAAATATGCGATTGATGCGGCTATCGCGATAAGCACGGGATATATTGTACTCGTCCGAGAAACCGTTACCGCCATGTATCTGTACTCCTTCGTCCACCACATAGTCGAGCGCTTCCGAACCCAGAACCTTCAGCATGGCACATTCTATGGCAAATTCTTCGGCAGCGCCCAGCAGCGTTTCGCTGCCTGGTTTTCCTTCGTCGTGCAGTTGTTTCTCCTTATCGTCTATCCACTTAGCAGTGCGGTATAGCGAGCTTTCCGATGCAAACACCCTGATCGCCATTTCGGCCAGTTTATGCTGTATAGCTCCAAATTGTGCGATCGGTGTTTTGAACTGCTCGCGCGTGGTAGCGTAGTGCAGCGTCAGGTCCATAGCACGCTTAGCGCCGCCAAGTGCAGCCGCGCATAGCTTCAGGCGGCCTATGTTCAATATGTTGAAGGCAATAACATGGCCGCGGCTTATTTCGCCCAGGAGATTTTCTGCGGGCACCTTACAGTTTTCAAAAAACAGCTGGCGTGTACTGGAGCCTTTTATACCCATTTTGTGCTCTTCTTCCCCAAAGCTGAGGCCGGGCGTATCACGTTCCACGATAAAAGCGCTAAACTTATCGCCATCTATCTTGGCAAAAACCGTAAATACATCGGCAAATCCCGCATTAGTGATCCATATCTTCTGGCCGTTCAGCAGGTAGTGTTTGCCGTCTTCGGTAAGCGTGGCTGTGGTCTTGGCTCCCAACGCATCCGAGCCGCTGTTAGGCTCCGTAAGTGCATAAGCACCTTTCCACTCACCCGTTGCCAGCTTGGGCATGTATTTCTGCTTCTGCTCTTCGGTACCAAAGTATAGTATGGGCAGTGAGCCGATACCCGTATGCGCAGCCATAGCCACCGCAAAGGAGTGGCCGCCACCCAGGGCTTCGTTGATGAGCGTTGCAGTTACAAAGTCTTCACCCAGGCCGCCGTATGCCTCGGGGAATGATGCACCCAGTAATCCCAACTCACCCGACTTATCGAGCAGCGAGACCATAAGGCCATCCTTCTGTTTATCAATATCTAAAATATGAGGTAAAACTTCCTTGTCGAGAAAATCGCGGCAAGTCTGTTCTATCATTTTTTGTTCTTCGGTAAAATCTTCAGGCGTGAATGTGTTGGCAGGGTCGGGCGACTGAATTAGAAATCCGCCACCTTGCATTGCTGTAAGCGTTTTTGCATCCATATGCTGAGGTTGTCTTTACTATAAAGCTAAATAAAAATCATTCTAGGTATTGTTAAATGGCGGTAATAAAAACGTTCCTCATTTTCAATGCCTATTTTTGAGCCGCGTTAGCAAGGTGTCATGGTAAGTCAGCGAACAGGATATATAGAAGTAGGGGCAGAAAAGCTGCACTGTATTAGCATAGGTACAGGGCCTAAAGTGCTGGTCTGTTTTCATGGCTATCGCAATAATGCTACGTTGTTCACGCCGTTTGCTGCTTACCTGGAGAAAGCTTATACGATAGTTTCCGTCGACCTTCCGCACCATGGTAAGAGCAATTGGACCGACCACAGTCACATGCATCCACGCGATCTTGTTATGCTCATTGACGAAATACGTAGCAGGTATTCAGTGGATAAAGTATCGCTGCTGGGCTACAGTCTCGGTGGCAGGGTATGCCTTAAGGCTGTGGAGCTAATGCCCGAACGTATCGATAAAGTTTTGCTCATCGCCTCCGATGGCCTGGTGTTCAATCCGTTCTACTACTTTGTAACACGTACCGGCGTAGGCAGGCATATTTTCAGCAGCTTTCTTACGAACCCAAACAGGTTTGTGGGTGTTATAGAATGGGCCAAGCGCAGGAACCTGATAGATGCTTCGCGGTACCGGTTCTTTATGCAGTACCTCGACTCTGACCAGGAGCGAATGTTGCTGCTGCGTATATGGCCGTCGATGAGCCGACTAATACCAAATACGAAAAAGCTCAAAGATGCAATACATAAATTTGAGATACCTGTAAGCATATATATGGGTAAGCACGACCGCATTATACCAGTAGGGCTGGCACAACAGTTTACAAAGGATATGAAAACAGTGAAATTGTTCATTTTAGACAGAGGCCACAGAGTATTTGATGCCGAGACTATACCGAAGATGGCGGAATGCCTTCTTTCATAATCGTTACCTATGCTGCCGGTCATCATTCTGATATTCCTTATGTTCTCAGCGTGCTACATCACGCTGATATTACTATACAGGTGGGGCTGGCGTAAGCAACCGCTGTATGTGATACCGCCACAATACGTGCCGCAAACATTTGTGAGCATCGTGATACCTGCACGCAACGAAGCCAATAATATAGGTCCTTGCATTACATCGCTGCTCAGGCAGAATTATCCGCGCGAACTGTTAGAGATCATTGTGGTAGATGATCATTCTACGGATGGTACCACATCTGTGGTAGAAGGGTTCAGCGATGGCAATATAACCATCATCCGCCTGGTCGACCATATGCCCGATGATAAGATCGTGGCCTATAAAAAGAAGGCATTATCTACAGCCATAACCATGGCACGGGGAGAATTGATCATAACTACCGATGCTGACTGCATAGCAGGCGAAGACTGGCTGAAGAACATAGTAGCCACCTACGAAATGGAACACCCGGTTATGATCGTAGCGCCGGTAGACTATATTACGGTGCCTACCAATGTCAGCGTCTTTCAGTCGCTCGACTTTATGAGTATGCAGGGCATTACCGGTGCCACGCACAGGCTGGGACTGGGCAATATGTGCAACGGCGCCAACCTGGCCTTTACCCGCGAAGCCTACCAGGCAGTGCGGGGCTACGAAGGCATTGACAACCTGGCATCGGGCGACGACTACTTGCTGATGATGAAGATGCAGAAGACCTTTCCGGGCCGCATTAGCTACCTGAAGTCGCAGGCGGCTATTATGAAGACCCAGCCGCAGCCCGACTGGGGCAGCTTCCTGCAACAACGCATCCGCTGGGCATCCAAGTCGGGCAAGTATGATGATAAGAAGCTAACCTTTGTACTGGGGCTGGTTTACTTGTATAATCTTATCTTCTTGCTGCTGGTTATCGGCATGGCATTTTACCCGGTGCTGAAGTGGACAGTATTGTGCTACCTGCTGCTGAAAACAGCGGCTGAGCTATACTATCTATACAGTGTAGCAGGGTTTTTTAATAAAAGAAGAGAGCTACTGTTATTCCCATTCTTTCAGCCTATACACATCATGTACATCATCGTTGCGGGTTTCCTGGGGCTGATAGGTGTGTATCGGTGGAAAGGAAGGGTAGTGAAGTAGTAGTATTAATAGCTTAGTTTTACAAACGGATAATCATCACTTATGCGCAGCATAATAGTACTTTCTATATTGGTCATTGTATTAGGTATCGTGGGGTACGGCTATTGGTTCTACTACAATCCATACAGCGATGGGTACCGTGAAGGTGTGTTGCAGAAGTTTTCGCGCAAAGGCAATGTTTTTAAGACGCACGAGGGCGAGCTGATACAGCTAGGTTTTGGCCAGCGCAATGGCGGTTATCTGAATGCACAATACTTCTACTTCAGTGTGGACGATAATAAGATAGCTGATAGCCTGGAGCGCAGTATTGGCAAAATCGTAAAAGTACACTACAACCAATACCGACGCAGCCTTCCTTGGCGTGGCGAGAATTATGATAAAGTGAATCCCGAGCGTGGCCAATACATTGTAGATGGCATTGCAGATGTGCGGCCTAATACCGACTAGGCTCGTACGGCCCGGAGGAAAAGCTTACAGCAATTAACGTTAATTAACCTGACCGCATATTAGGGGGTGCGTATATTTGTTGCATGAAGCAATTCTTACGTGCTGTCCTACTATCTGTACTGTTCATATGCAGTGTGCCCAAAGCAAAGGCAACACAGGAGCAGAATCAACTGGTATTCGACAGGGTAAAAACATTCATCAATGATCAGGCGATTGACTCTATCTATGCCATGCTTACCGACGATTTTAAGAAGAAAGTTCCCGCAGAAACATTTAAAGGGTTCATGATAGGGAGTATATTCCCGCTTGGGAAAATAGATAAAGCTACGCTGGTACAGTACAAGGATGGCGTCAGCACCTACAATGTCGATTTTGCTACTGCCCGCCAATCGGTGATGATTGCGGGTAATGATGATGGCAAAATATCAGGCCTTCGCTTTAAACCTGTAACGGATGCGACAGCAGTGCCCAGGAAGGACTATAAGGCAGCCACTACAAATCCACTAAAGACTGTATTTGATAAAAGCATAGACTCAATAGCTACGGAATACATTAGCCTGAAAAATACAGTAGGCCTGCAAATAGGCGTTTGGAAAGATGAGAAGACATATACATATGGCTACGGGGAGACTGCAAAAGGCAATGGCAAGATACCCGATGCAAATACCTTGTTTGAGATTGGCTCCATTACAAAGACCTTTACAGGTACATTGCTTGCGTATTATGTAAATGAAGGCAAGATACAACTGAGTGACCCCATCATCCGTTACCTGCCCGATTCGGTTGCTGCTAATAAAGGGTTGAAGGGTATTACCATACAGATGCTCAGTAACCATACTTCGGGCTTGCCAAGTGTGCCGCTTAATATGGATATGAGCGAACAGGCAGAACTGAACCCATATAAAGGCTACGACCGCGCGAAGATGTACAGTTTCCTCGAGAGCTACAGCAATACTATGCAGCCGGGACAGCAATACGGATATTCAAACCTTGCAGTAGGGCTGCTGGGTACTATACTGGAAGATATAAGCGGCTTGGCGTACGAGCAGATGGTGAAGAAAGTTATTGCCGACCCGCTCGATATGGAGCATACGGTGCAGCATATAATGCACGACGATATAAACGCTAATATAACATCTGTATATAACGAAGAAGGCAAAGAAGTGCAGATGTGGGACTTTGATGTGATAGCTGCCGCAGGATGTTTACGGTCGACCATGAGCGACCTGCTGCGCTATGCAGCCGCCAACATAGAACCCAGTAAAAAGCTGGGTAAGGCCATGCAGCTAGCCCATACAAAGACCTACGATAAGGGTACTGACGATGTAGGGCTAGGCTGGCATTTCATATCGGCTAAGGGCAATACGTTGCTTTGGCACAATGGCGGCACAGGCGGCAGCCGCAGCTTCCTTGCCTTCGACCCGAAAAAAAGGTTTGCAATCGTTGTATTATCGAACAGCGCTGAAAGCGTAGACGAAACAGGCATACAACTGATAAAGCTAATGCTGCGCTAACCTGCCAGTATCAGGAATATAGCAGGCAGCTTTTCCAGTGTTGGTTTGTTTTTCTTCCAGTCGGCTATGGTTTGGGTTTTTATGTAGGCGTTGGGCGCTGTTATGTTTTGTGCGATGCATAGCCTTGTGCCTTGCTCGCAGTTTTTTAGCAACTCTTCCAGCAGCGGATTGTTTCTATAAGGTGTTTCTATGAACAACTGTGTCTGTCGTTCTTTCTTCGACGTTTGCTCCAGAGCTTTTATCTTTTTGCTGCGTTCGGGGTCTTTCACGGGCAGGTAGCCGTTGAAGCAAAAGCTTTGTCCATTGAGGCCTGATGCCATCAGGGCGAGTAGTAAGGAACTGGGGCCTGTTAGCGGTACTACCTTTGCACCTATGCTATGGGCAACCGCTGCCAGTTCTGCGCCCGGGTCGGCGATGCCGGGGCAGCCCGATTCGCTCATTACACCTACCTTATTTTCCTCTTTCAGCCATTTGCGCAGCAACCCCATATCGGGCCCTTCGTGCTTATCTATCTCCGAGAACTGCAACTCGTCGATAACGATGGAAGGGTGCAGCGCTTTTAGAAAACGTCTGGCAGTGCGGATGTTCTCGACGAAGTAGTGTTTTATCTCCAGCGTGTATTGCCCTATCTCCGGCGACAGTGTTTGCAATACGCCATCGGCTATAGGTATTGGTACCAGGTATAGTATGCCCTTATCATTACTCATGCTGCGATAAAAATACTGGTTTTTGCGCTGGCTAGTGAACTCTGTAACTTTAACCCCATGATATTACCCGAGCCATTCTATACCCGTACCGATGTAGTGACGATAGCTAAAGAGCTGCTGGGCAAGGTGCTGGTCACAAATATAAATGGCATCACCACCTCTGGAATGATCACGGAAACTGAAGCCTACGCCGGGGCATCAGACAAAGCCTCTCATGCCTTTGGCAACCGGCGTACTGCCCGTACCGAGGTGATGTTTGCGGGTGGTGGGGTAGCCTATGTGTACCTGTGCTATGGTATACATCACTTATTTAATGTAGTGACCAATGTGCAGGATACCCCACATGCCATATTGATAAGGGCTATTGAGCCGCTGGAGGGCATACCCGAAATGCTGCAACGCCGGAGGATGGAGATCGTAAAGCCATCGCTCACATCAGGCCCCGGTGCGATGAGCATGGCGCTGGGAATACATACCCGGCATACGGGCCTGTCGCTGCAAGGGCCGGAGATATGGATAGAGGATAGAGGTATAAAACTGAGCAAAAACAAGATCGTAAGCGCTACAAGGGTAGGCGTAGCTTATGCCGCTGAGGATGCCTACCTGCCGTATCGGTTCTTTATACAGGATAATAAATATGTGAGCAAGGCAAAAGGCCTGTAAACAGGAACGCCGCTCGATTGAGCGGCGTTCCTGTTATGATATGTTCTGATGAATTAGAAACGAGGGCAAGCCATGTTGTATGGTGGTGCTTCTTCGCGCTTGTTGATAGCTCCGTTGAAGATGAGCGATACTTCCATAGCGCCTTTACCGTTGGTAGCAGATGTATAACCAGACAGATTCACATCGTAGCTGATACCAAGTTTCATCTTAGACCACTCGAAACCTACATAAGGAGCCAGAGCGTCGTTGTAGCGGTACCATCCACCAAGATACAGCAGTGTGTTTTTAGTGAACTCCCTGTCGTGGCCCGGGTTCAGTACAAAACCTACAGCACCACCGGCCATGTATTCGCTGGCTTTAGCCTGGTTTTGCCAAAGACCGCTTGCATACAATACGATATTCTCATTCAGGTCGAACGAACCACCGAGGTAGATCGAAGAGCGGCCATGAATTTTGTGGTTATCATTCAGGAATGTTTCTACCGGTTGTGTCAGGTGGTAGTAAGAGAAGCCCAGGTAAGCTGTACCATGCTCGCTCAGGCGGCCAGAATACATAGCACCCAAGTTGAAGTCAGGGTAGGTAAGATCCGCATTACCCAGGTTCTCTGAAGTATTGTACGGAGTACCACCTGTAGCCAGATCGAACTGGTCTTCAAATTTCAGTTCGTTGAAGTTGATCGCTTTTTGAACCAGCGCACCCTGGAAACCGATAGACAGCGTATGTTGTTTTTCGTGGCCCAGCGCTTTGTGGTAAGCTGCAGACAGACCTACCGTAGTGTTTTGCAGACCACCGCGCCCTGATTTATCGTACAGCAGCAACAGACCAACGCCTACTGCGTCGCCATTGCCCAGTGCTTCCTTAAATGCAGCCATATCGAATGACGCAGTACCTGTAATGTACGGAGAAGGAGATGCAGACGCCCATTGTGAGCGGTAGTTGGCCGCAAGACGAAGATCGTATTGCGTCAACCCTGTAAGAGCAGGGCTTAGTGTAAGAGGTGATGCAAAATACTGAGTGTAGTGCGGATCCTGTGCCATTGCTGTATTTGCCATTGCCAAGATTGCACTCACCCCGAGTAATATCTTCTTCATCAGGTAATATTTATTGTTTGAAATTATTTCCGAAAGCCAAAATATGCCATTCTTGCTTATAATACAAGACAATGTGAAATATTATTTTGGTTGGGTTAGGCTTGTGTTTTATCTCCGTATGACAGGTCGCCCGCATCGCCCAGCCCCGGTACGATGTAGCCTCTCGCCGTAAGTTCCTCGTCAATAGCGCCCGCCCACAGGTACACACCCGGTATTTTTCTCATAAGATACTCGATGCCTACCGTGCAGGCAATTGCCGTCACCACATGTATCTGCGATGGCCTATTCTCTTCCAGTATGGCTTGTAATGACAATACCATCGATGCACCGGTAGCCAGCATAGGGTCGGAAATAATGAGCGGGCGCCCGGTGATATCCGGGCTGGTGATGTACTCCTGTTTTATCTCGAAGCTTCCATCAGGGTTGTGCTTGCGGTAGGCGGTGATGAACGCGCAATCCGACTTATCGAAATAGTTGAGCAGCCCTTGTTGCAGTGGCAGCCCGGCGCGGAGGATAGTAGCCAGTACAGGTTCCTGTTCCAGCACATAGCCGGTGGCTTCGCCCATCTGGGTTTGCACCGTTACCTCCCGGTAGGGAAGTTCCTTACTGATCTCGTAAGCAGCTACCTCGCCAATGCGTTCCATATTCTTCCGGAAACGGCTCCGGTCTTTCTGTACTTCTATATCCCTTATTTCGCATATCCATTGCGAGAGGAGCGAGTTGTTGCTGCTAAGATTGACCACCATAATCTGAAATATAGAAAAAATCTTCTGTAAGTAATAATTGAGTTTTCATGCGCGCACTAACTATATAATATATTCCGCATATTACTAACAGCCAGTATATATAAGTTAGTTGCAGTTAAAATCCAGTTAAACTGTTTTTAAACTATTTTAATACATACCCCCAACCTCTATTTTTGTACCTTTGCACACCTTAATATAAATGCCTGAGTCATATATGGACGTTTTGCAATCAATTGACCGTAGCAAATTGCCGCGTCATATTGCCATCATTATGGATGGTAATGGACGATGGGCAAAGGAGCGTGGTGAAGACCGCCTCTATGGTCATCATGAAGGTGTGATAAGTGTGCGTGAAGTAGTAAATGCCTGCGCAGAGCTGGGCATTGGTTACCTTACCTTATATACTTTCTCTACCGAAAACTGGAACCGCCCGGTAGCGGAAGTAAATGCTTTGATGGAATTGCTGGTGAACACCATCCGCAAAGAAGTAGAAGAGCTGAAGAAAAATAATATACGCCTGCATGTAATAGGCGATATAGCCAGTCTGCCCGAAAGTTGCCAGCGCGAGTTGCAGGAAGCAAAGGATATTACTGCGGCCAACACTGGCCTCAACCTGATACTGGCACTGAGCTATAGCTCACGCATGGAACTGATTGAAGCGGCCCGCCAGATGGCGAAGGACGCCGCCGCAGGCAGTTTGAAGCCAGAGGACATTAACGACGACGTTTTTCATAAATACCTGAATACCGCAGATTTTCCTGATCCGGAATTGATGATACGTACGAGTGGGGAGTACAGGATCAGTAATTATCTGCTTTATCAATTGGCTTATGCAGAGCTGTACTTTACACCTGTGCATTGGCCGGATTTCCGTAAACAACAACTATACGAAGCCCTGCTGAACTACCAGCAGCGCGAACGCCGCTTTGGCAAAACAAGTGAGCAAATTCAAACGAATTCCCCTGAGCATGTATAAAAGCACCCTGCGCTATTTTGTTCTTTTTTGCGCCATATCTATGGCTCATACCCTCCAGGCCCAAACCAACAATGGTGGCGGACTAAACAGCATGCTGCAGCAACAGGGCGGCAGGTCTGCAGCTGAACCCGAGCGTGCCAAAGAGTTTGAGATAGGTGGTATAACAGTAAGCGGCGGCCAATACCTGGACGAAGACCTGCTGATATCAGTAAGCGGTCTTACTGTAGGTAATAAGGTGCGCCTGCCCAACGACGAAAGCATTGCACGTGCCATCCGCAATCTGTGGAGGCAAGAGCTGTTTGCCAACGTACGTGTAGATGTAACCAAGATCGTAGGCAATAAGGTTTTCCTGGATATTAATATAGAAGAGCGTCCGCGCCTGAGCCGTTATAACTTTCGTGGTATAAAGAAGAGCGAGGCCCAGGAGTTGAAAGACAAGATGACGCTTGTAAAAGGTAAAGTGGTGACCGAGGCTACTAAGAAGGAAGCCATAGAGCGCGTGCGTAAGTACTATACCGAAAAGGGATACGGAGATGTAGCCATTGGTGTAGTAGAGAGACCAGATACGCTATCTGTAAATGCCATACTACTAACCTTTGACATAGACAAAGGGCATAAGACTAAGATCAACCAGATAAACTTTGCCGGTAACACACAGGCAACCGATAATAAGCTGAAAGGTACTTTACGCTCTACTAAAGAAATGCCGCGTATAACGCTGCATCCTGCCGATGAGGTAAGCGTTTATGAGTCGGAAGAACGTTCGTTCAGAAACTACATTGGTAGCCTTGGTTTCCTTTCTTTGTCGAAGACACTGGATGCGCTTAATCCTTATTTTCGGTTCAACATCTTCTCTTCTTCCAAATTCAATCGTCAGAAGTTTGAGGACGATAAACAAGGATTGGTAGCATACTATAACTCACTTGGCTATCGCGATGCTGCCGTAGTGGACGATACCGCATATGCCGTAGAGAACGGCCATATAAATATAGATGTAAGAGTAAGTGAAGGGCATAAATACTACTTCGGTGATGTAAGCTGGAAGGGCAATACCAAGTACTCTAACGAACAGCTGTCGCGCATACTGAACATAAAGAAAGGTGATGTGTACAATGCGCAACTGCTTGACTCGCGCCTTGGCCGCTCTATCAATCCAGAAGGTGGCGAAGATATCAGCAGCCTTTATATGGATGATGGCTACCTTTTCTTTAATATAGATGCGGTAGAGACATCTATCATCGGCGATACCATCAACTATGAAATGCGCGTGACTGAAGGTCCGCAGGCTACTATTCGCAACATTAGCATAGCAGGTAACGACCGCACTAATGAGCACGTTATCCGTCGCGAATTATATACACTGCCGGGCAGTAAATTCAGCCGTGCCGATTTGATACGCTCGCAGCGCCAGATTGCCAACCTTGGCTTCTTCGACCAGGAAAAGATAGGCATACAGCCAAGGCCTAACCAGGAAGATGGTACGGTAGATATAGACTATACAGTAGTTGAAAAATCGAGCGACCAGTTACAGCTTTCTGCCGGTTTCGGTGGTGGTGTAAGGTTCTATGGTAATATTGGTGTTACCTTCAACAACTTCTCGCTGCGCAATATTTTCAAACCAAGATATTGGGATCCGCTACCGGTAGGCGATGGACAGAAGTTCTCCGTTAACTTCCAGTCGAACGGTTCTTTCTACAACTCGCTGAGTACTTCGTTTACTGAACCATGGCTGGGCGGTAAGAAGCCAAATGCGCTTACTACAAGTTTTGTATATAGCAGGTTCTCGAGTGCCATTGGTAATACTACCGTAACAACTTCCAACTCGTCTATGCGCGTATTAGGTGGTGGTGTGTCGATGAGTAAGCGTGTGAAATGGCCGGATGACAACTTCGTATTTACATACGGTATCAACTACCAGAATTTCTTGCTGAAAGACTATGGCTTTATATCCGATGCCAAGGGTAACACCTTCAACAATGGTACTGCCAATAACCTGTTCTTCAAATTGGTACTTGCACGTTATTCGGTTAACCAACCGCTGTATCCAACCGACGGTTCTAACGTGAGCTTTACATTCCAGTTCACGCCACCGTATTCGGCGTTTAACGATGTAGATTTTTCGAAGAAGACGATCAATGAAAAGTATAAATGGATAGAGTACCACAAATATCGCTTCACTGCAGAGTGGTACAAACGCATAGCGGGAGACTTGGTGCTCAAATTGGCTACCAAGTACGGGTTTATGGGATATTACGACCCGAATATCGGATTCTCTCCGTTCGAGCGTTTCCAGGTGGGCGGCGATGGCCTTGGTGCTAATAACTTCTTCATAGGCCGCGATATCATTGCGCACAGAGGTTATAAGAACGTATATAACTACGAGGCTACTATATTTAATAAGTATACTGCCGAGGTAAGATATCCGTTCTCTAAGAGCGCTACAGCTACTATTTATGGTTTAACCTTCGTAGAAGCAGCAAATGCCTGGGGCAACTTCAGGGAGTACAATCCATTCAAGCTGAGACGCTCGGCTGGTGTGGGTATACGCCTGTTCTTACCTATGTTTGGTTTGCTAGGGCTTGACTATGGTGTCGGCTTCGATAGCTTCAACCGTGCTACGGGTAATACGCGCCTGGGCCAGATATCGGCAGTCACCTTTATGTTGGGTATGGAGCCGGATTGATGTTAATGTTTAATAGTTAAAAATCAGTTTAAAAGAAAAAATTACAAGACTATGAAAAAGTTGATCATGAGCGCAATGCTGGTGGCAGGGCTAGCCTTTAGCGCAAGCGCACAGCGGTACTGCATTATCGATTCTAAATATATTTTGGATAAGGTGGTAGAGTATAAGGATGCCAATACGAAGCTGGACCAGCTATCGAAAACCTGGCAGACGGATATCGACAGCAGGATGCAGGAAGTAGAAAGAATGTACAAAGCATACCAGGCCGAGCGCGCCATGCTATCGGATGATATGCGCAAAAAACGTGAAGATGAGATAGTGGAGAAGGAGAAAACTGCACGCGACCTGCAAAAGCAGCGTTTCGGCTTCGAGGGCGATCTGTTCAAAGAGCGTCAGAAAATGGTAAAGCCGATACAGGATAAAGTGTACAATGCGGTGCAAAAGATGGCTACATCAAAAGGCTTCGATTTGGTGTACGATAAAGCTTCAGGATCAGGATTGTTCTATGCCGATGTGAAGCTGGACAAGAGCGATGATGTGTTAAAATTACTTGGAATAACTAAATAATGGCATTTACTTTGCACGCGTAAGTAAATAATAAAAAGCAACTAATAATAAAAATGAAGAAGATCGTATTGTTCCTTGCCTTCGGTTTATTGATGATAGGCAACACCGTAGTAGCCCAGACCACTACCAAATTTGGATACATTGATTCGCGCGAGCTTTTGAGAGCTATGCCTGAGATAACTAAAGCTGATGCCGACCTGCAAACCTATGCTAAAGCATTCCAGGATCAACTGCAGACCATGAGTAAGGAGTATGAGAAGAAAGTACAAGACTACCAGGCGCAGGAAAAAACAATGTCGGAAGCGGTAAAGGAAGTAAAGCAAAAAGAAATAGTAGACCTGCAGAACCGCATTGAGTCGACTAACCAAAGCGCTACCGAGAAAGTGGAAAAGAAAAGAGAAGAGCTGTACAAGCCTATACTGGAGAAAGCTGATAAAGCCATCAAAGATGTAGCAAAAGAAAAAGGTTTTGATTACGTGTTTGACGCTAGCTCTGGTGGCCTGCTGCATGTAAGAGAAACAGATAACCTGCTGCCAATGGTAAAAACCAAGCTAGGTATCAAATAGTATTTAAATCAGACTTTGAATAGAAAGAGAGACGCTGTATGGCGTCTCTCTTTCGTTATAGGCCACCTTGGCTTATTCTTCGTGCACCTTGCCATACATCAGCTCTCCTGCGGTAATGGCTATCTGTAGCCTGTTCTCTGCAGGTGGTATCGGGCAGTTATAGCCCGTAGCGTAGGCGCAGTAAGGATTATAGCATTTATTGAAGTCGATCACTATGGTTCTATTGTTTGTAATGTCATCGGTAGACAGATCGATATACCTGCCGCCGCCATAGGTACCGAAACTGCTGGTAGCATCGGTAAAGGGCAAGAAGAGATGTTTTTCATACTTCTTATCCTTCTTCATCAGGTCGATGCTTTGAAAGACCTGTAATACCTGCGGTGTATCATTGATGCTAAACTCCAGTGTGCCATACTGCCTGTAGGTTTTGGTCTTGCCGCTGCGGGTAGGCATCTGGAAGGGTTGTGCTTCAGGCGTTTTTTTCAGTTTTGCCATTACCCTGTATTTAGCATCAGGCGTATAAAAGCTAAGAAATGAAGTGTCGTTTCCCTTCAGCGGGCTACGCTCTTCGGTGATGAACTCCTGCTTGTAATGTTTGCGGTGCTCTAGTATGCTGTCACTGTATGTTTGTGCGTGTGTTGCACTGCTTATAATCAACGCAGCAATTGCTAATGTTATCTTCATATTCTATCGCATTAAAAAGCCCGTTGTTAAACGGGCTTCTAAAGTTAGTCATTTGTTTTTTCGGGCCTCATCTGCGGGAAGAGCAGTACATCCTGTATAGAAACCTGCCCTGTTAACATCATCGCCAGGCGCTCAATGCCGATACCAATACCTGCTGTAGGAGGCATGCCATACTCTAACGATCTTAAAAAGTCGTAGTCGATATACATCGCTTCTTCATCGCCGCGTTCCATCAGCTTCACCTGATCTTCAAAGCGCTCGCGCTGGTCTATCGGATCGTTCAACTCACTATAGGCGTTAGCTATCTCCTTACCGTTCACGATCAGTTCGAAACGCTCTACCACACCTGGTTTATCCCTGTGCTTTTTAGTCAGCGGGCTCATTTCAATAGGGTAGTCGGTAATGAATGTAGGTTGCACATAGTGCTTCTCACATTTACCGCCGAATATTTCATCCACCAGTTTGCCTTTGCCCATGGATGCATCTGTTTCTATATGCAGTTGCTTACATACATCCAACAATTGCGCCTCGTTCATATTACTTATGTCGATGCCCGTATGCTCTTTAATGGCGTCATACATACTGATACGTTTGTATGGCGCTTTAAAGTCTACCTCTACGCCGTTTATCTCTATTTTAGAAGTGCCGTTCGTCGCAATAGCAGTTTGCTCCAGCATTTGCTCTGTAGTCTCCATCATCCACAGATAGTCCTTGTATGCAGTATAAAACTCCAGTACTGTAAACTCGGGGTTGTGCGTGCGGTCCATACCTTCATTGCGGAAGTTGCGGCTGAACTCATATACCCAGTCGAAGCCACCTACGATGAGGCGTTTTAAGTATAGTTCATTGGCAATTCGCAGATACAGCGGTATGTCAAGCGCGTTGTGGTGCGTAACGAATGGACGTGCAATGGCGCCACCGGGTATGCTTTGCAACACAGGCGTATCTACTTCCAGCGCACCGCGCTCATTGAGGAAGTTGCGGATAGCATTCTTCATCTTTGTGATCTTCACAAAAGTGTCGCGCACGCCGGGGTTCACAATCAGGTCGGCATAGCGCTGGCGGTATTTGAACTCAAGATCTGTTACCGCATCAAATACTTCACCGTCTTTTTCCTTTACGATAGGCAATGGGCGCAGCGCTTTTGTAAGCAGTGTGAACTGCTCTACGTGTATCGACGTTTCACCGGTCTTGGTTGTAAATACATAACCTTTGATGCCGATGATATCACCAATGTCCAACAGCTTTTTCCAAACTGTATTGTACAAGGTCTTATCCTCGTCAGGGCATATATCATCACGCTTGATGTATATCTGTATACGGCTTGTAGCATCCTGTATCACAGCAAAGTTAGCCTTGCCCATATCGCGCACGCTCATGATGCGGCCTGCGATAGATACCGACTTGTATTCTTCTGCTTTCTCGTCTGTATAGTTGTCCTTTATATCCTTAGCTGTGTGAGTGACTTCGAATAAAGGGGCAGGGTATGGGTCAATGCCCAGACTTTGAAGTTCCCTGAGTTTTTCCCGCCTCACTACTTCCTGTTCGCTAAGTGTTGCTTGCATTTTGATTGTCAGATAAAATTTGATAAAAATTGTATGTACAGAGGCGAGCCTCCGGAAATGTGTGCAAAAATAATAAGTATGAGGGCAAAACCCTAAACTAATGTTGGCCTACCGGGCGGCGAGCTTATAGAGTGCTCCGTTGTCGCCCGCTACTATGATATGGCCATCGGGTGAGGATGATATACTACGGAGCGCTTCGTTGGTGAAATGCTTGTACTCCTTCCATCTGTGGCCGCCATCCTGTGTATACAGCAGTAGTCCTTCTTCGCCGCAGGCCCAGCCGTCGGTAGGGTTGGTAAAGAGTATATCGAGCAGCCTGTGTTTACTACCCAGGGCAGCGTTGGCGCCCTTCAACTTTTCCCATTTATCGCCGCCATTCTCTGTGTAGTGGATGCTGCCATTGTAGCCGCATACCCATGCGTGTAGCTTATCCCACACACAGATGGCTGAAAAGTTATCGTTGTTAATGTCCTGCATAGCCCAGGTATTACCGCCATCGGTTGTTTTCATTACCACGCCAAAACCGCTGATGTAGCCTGTATTGTCATCGGTCATTTCTATATCATTCAGCTCATAGGCAGTAGTATCATGGAGAGATACATTCTTATTGGAGAGCTGCGTGATAAAGCCTTTACTAAAGCTAATGCCGCCAATAGCTAAGCCTTTATCACCTGCGAAGGCCAGTCCTTTATATGAGTCCCAGATAGAGAGCTGGTTGAATTGCCATGTCGTGCCCTTGTCTTCGGAATAGAGCAGCTTGCCATCGAAACCGCAGATGTAGATAGTGCCGTTGTTATCAGTTGTTATCCCGTACAGTCCTTTACCTGCTTCGGGAAAGCTGTGTGTTTCCCAGGTACTGCCGCCATCGCGGGTAGTGAGCAGGGTAGCAGTATAAAAGCGTTGACCACCTACGGCAAAGCCAATGCTGTCGTTAATAAACATGACCTCATTTAGCCGGTCGGTAGTATGGCTATCGAGTTGCTGCACTTGCTGCCAGTCAAGCTGCTCCTTCTTGCACGCCGATAGCGCAAGAGCAGCAAAACAAACAGTAAAAACCAAACAATAGGTACGGCTACCAAACCCCATAAGTATCAATGCAATATCAGCAGCAAAATAGTGTTTTTCTGCCTACAACAGCTGTCTTGCTTTTAGCTCCAGGTATTTGTTGATGGCATCTACAGTGAGCGCCTGCGGGGTGGTAAGGATGGATAAGATGCCATGCCTGCGCAGTTCTTTTACGATCTGCCGCTTCTCAAAATCGAACCGCTCGGCTATAGTTTTAATGTAGATGCCTTCAGTAGTATCAGGCTCGGTCTCGTGTATATGCTTGAGCAGTGTGTTTTGAAAAAATACGACGTACAACAGGTGGCGCGAAGCCATTCTCTTGAGGTAAGGCAATTGCCGCTCCAAGGAAGAATAAGTTTCAAAATTGGTGAACAATATCAGGCAGCTCCGTTGTGTAACACCGCGATGCAGTGCCATCCACAGCGCTTCGTAGCTGCTTTCTTTGAAGTCTGTCTGTTGTTTATAGAGCGCTTCGGTCAGGTGGTTGAGTTGCCCCGTCCTTTTTTCTGATACCACCATGTCATCCACTTTATCGGCAAACGTCACCAGCCCGGCGCGGTCATTCTTTAGCAGTGTAATATTCAGTAATGCCAGAGCAGCATTTATAGAATGATCGAGCAGGGTGAGGCCATCGAAGGGCATCTTCATGGCTCTGCCTTTATCCAATAGGCAATAAACCTGCTGCTGGCGGGCATCGGTAAAGGTATTTACCATGATGCTGCTGCTGCGGGCAGTGGCTTTCCAGTTGATGGTACGCACATCGTCGCCCGGCACATAGTTCTTTATCTTTTCAAACTCTATGCTATGGCCCAGGCGGCGTACTTTCTTCATACCTGCCACATAGTTATCGGACGTGGCTATGAGCTGGTATTTCTTAAGCTGCTGAAAGGATGGATATACTTTGATGTTCGTTTCGCCATCGGTGCTGAACCTGCGCTGTATAAGCCTTAGCGGACTCCTGACAAAGCAAAGCACATTGCCGAATTCAAAAACACCACGTGTGGTAGGTTTTAGTATGTAGCTTAACTTTTCTTTGCCACGTGGGGCCATCTCGGTAAAGAGCAGGAAATTCCGCTCCTGGAATTGTTCGGGCAGTTCGTCGATGATGCGTAGCCTGGCCTTAAAAGCGTATTGATTCTGCAAGGAGACAGTGACATTGTTATTATCACCCAGGCTAAACCTGGACTGCATAGACCTCGTAGCTACAATTCCACCTTTTCTTACAAAAAGCAGGTAAAAATCAATAACCGTGAACAGCAATACACCAACCGAATACATCACTGCGGCCTCAAATAATACCGAGAAAAAGAAGGATATGAAAAATAGGAAGACCGCACCCGTCATGTAAAAATACCATGCGGGTGAAAGAAACAGGTCGTATATGTAGTTCTTCGGCTTCAAGACTATCTGGGTATTTCCATCCTTGCGATGATCTCTTTTATTACATCGTCGGCTGTTATGCCTTCCATCTCACGCTCGGGAGTAAGACTAATACGGTGACGTAATACTGCGGGGGCAGCCTGTAATATATCTTCGGGTATCACAAAGTCGCGACCATTGAGCACACTCAGCGCCTTAGATGTATGCAGCAGCGATATAGACGCGCGCGGAGAGGCTCCGATGTATAGCGAACGGTCGTTGCGGGTCTCCCATATCAGCTTCGCTACAAACTCTAGCAGCTTTGGCTCTATATGTATCTGCCTTATCTGTTGCCGGGCATTGGCCAGCATAGCAGTAGTTACGATGGGTTTTATACCAGTCAGCATATCGCTGATGTCGCGGTCGTTGTGGCGCTCCAGAATCTTTATCTCTTCTTCGAGGCTGGGGTATCCTACCACTATCTTCATCAGGAAGCGGTCAAGCTGCGCCTCGGGCAGGCGGTAGGTGCCTTCGTGCTCTATCGGGTTTTGCGTGGCCACTACCATAAAGGGGCTTTGCATTTTGTAGGTATGCCCTTCTACTGTTACCTGCCGTTCTTCCATTACCTCGAATAGTGCTGCCTGCGTCTTGGCAGGTGCACGGTTTATTTCGTCTATTAGCACCAGGTTGCTGAAGATAGGGCCTGCATTGAACTGAAAGCTGCCCTTCTGTGGGTTGAATACATTGGTACCCAGCACATCGCTCGGCATCAGGTCGGGGGTGAATTGTATACGCGAGAAGTGCGCATCTATCAACCGTGAAAGCAACTTGGCAGTCAGTGTTTTAGCTACGCCCGGCACACCTTCTATCAGTATATGCCCATCGGCCAACAGGCCTGCCAGCAGCAGTTCTATCATACCATCCTGGCCTACCACTACCTGTTCTATCTGTTCCTTTATCTGGTTCAGTAGTTGCAGCAGAGAGCCATGCTCGTGCGGCGGTATATGTTCCGGTGTATGTTCGGTCATTTAGCTTTATTGTTGTAGAATAACTGAATAGTATTATAAAGTTCGTAAAGATATGGTTCGCTCACTGTTGCCGATTGCAGGCGCACTTCATGTATCATTTGTATCAGCCTTGTCACCGCAGCCTCCGGCTGTCCCGACTTACTTTTTAATTGCTGAATGAAGGTATCATTCAGCTCATTGGTGTTCAGGTAATAATTCATACGCACCCATTCCAGGAAGTGCTGTATCATCTTGTCGGCTAGGTTGGCATGATTGCCTTTATTGTAATAAAGCCTGCCCACCGTCTCTACAAAAGATACGGAAGCATTTTCGGGCCTATCTACTATGGGTATAATGCGCTGCTTGCGCTTACTCTCAAAGAACACATATAGCCCGAGCGTGAGCAATGCAATGATAAGCGCCCAGCGCGTAGCAGGGTATTGCCAGAGCATATCGAAATCAGAGTTCTTATTTTCGCGCTTATAGTAGTCGTTCCAGTATATGTGCTTTATGCCGGTGGGTAATGTTTGCCATATGCCATCGAGGTATTTCCTGTTCCCTGGCTGTAGCAGGAAGTAGTTGCTAAGCGCCAGTGGTGCGCCATGCAGGCTTATATGGCCATCACCTATGGCGTAACGGATAAAGTCTGGCTGCTGGTTGACGTAGCCCAGTGTATCAGGCTTGGGGTTGCCGCTTTGCGCCAGGCTTATCAATTCTTCCTTACTCGGTTTTGAGCCTGTAGTAAAATAGCCCTGCAAGGACCGGCCCTCATAACCATAATGAACCGGGTTGTAGACAAGGCTCAACGCATACATATTCTCCTTCCCGGTATTGAATGAATTAAGGCGTTGTTCCTCTATGCCATATCCATGTTTACGGCACCGAAGTTTCGTCTCTATTTTGCTATCGAGCCGGCTACAGAAAAGTACGATCTCATTTCCTGCTTCGGCAAAATCTTGCAGGCGTTGCCACTCAAGTGATGATACTCTGAAGTCGAGCCCAACCAGTACTAATAGCGACTTCTCACCATTATACAACCGCATAGAGTCTGCAAGACTGCCGTATCTGTACCATTGCGATAGCTGTTTTACACTGGTTTGCGGAAAGTAGAGTGCAAGTGACCTGTAAGCCAAGTAAGTTCCGTAAGGTATCTTGTCCTCTCGTTTCAGTGTTACGTTCCAGTTGGTTTTCTTTTTCAGCAAACGTTCGCAGCCGGTGAGTGTCGGCAGCAGTAGCAGTATGATATATGCAAGTCTCAGCGTCACTATGCCAACTTCGCTTTTAGGGTGTTGAATGTGCTCATATACTCACTATACTGCTGCTCCGATACGGGGTACTTACCGTACCATATGTATTCATACTGGTTGGTGAGCTGCTTAAACGGCTTGCGGTAGGTGGCGTCGCGCAGCTCATGGTAATATTCATAGTTGGTCTTATCGCTACGGAAGCTGATGAGGTCTTTTTGCTGTAATAGTTTTAGCAGGTGTAGGTAACTGTATTTTATAGCCATGGCCATATCGCCAGCCTTCATTGCGTGCTGCATACGCTTTTCCCAGTCGGCCAATAATAGATCGTCTTCATGATTGGGCGTTGGCATTGGCTCATCATCCGAAAGCTTTTGACTACGTGGTGCAAATAGCCCCTGATTTGAAAATACTTTGAACAATATCCATGCAATAAAGACAAAGAACACGGTCCAGATAAGTACCCGGCCAAATGAGCTGCTGAAGAAACTGATTAAGGACATCAGCCCACTGGTAAATATATTTGGCTCCTGTTGATTTATTTGTTCTACCGTCTCCTTTTCACCGGCATAACTAAAAGCCTTATCATTGGCCAGTTCTTGCCACTGCTCATCTGTCACCACTACAGTATCTGCAAAGCATATATTATCCACTGCAAGCAGCAATAAGCACGTAATGAAAATAAAGGGTATAAGGTTACGGACGTACTTCATTTACTATGCGCTTACTTACTTTAATGGGATAGAAAACAAAGTACCAAAGGATAAAGGTCAATGAGGTGCCTAGTATGATGAGGCTGAGCCAGACAGGCATTTCGGTATGACGTGTTACAAAGCTCTCGAAAAAAGCAGCCACGATGAACACAGGCACAAGACCTACAACGATCTTGACTGCATCCTTGGCCGCCCTTGATAACGACTGCATGCGTGTATACGTCTTTGGGAATAATAGGGAGTTGCCCAGCACCAGCCCCGCACATCCCGCTATCACGATAGCCGACAGTTCTAAGGTGCCATGTACGAATATCACGAGTATTGACTTTAGCCCCAGGCCATGGTTGAAGAACATGTACTCAAACACACCTACCATCAGCGCGTTCTTGAACAGCATGTACAGTGTACCTACCGAAGCGAAAATACCCATGGCAAAGGCATTGAAAGAAACGGTGATGTTATTGAGCGCAATGGTAAAGAACATCAGTATCTCGTTCTCGCTCTTGTATACACCAAAGGGGTTGCCATTGGCGATGTTCTGTTCCGTCATCTCTACATAACCGTCGCCCAACACTGCACGTACAAAGGTTTGGTCTTGCATGGCCGAGAACACCCCTATGGCTACAAACAGCGTAAAGAATAAGAAAGCGAACATCAGGTTGCGCTGATACTTCTTCATAATGAGCGGCAACTCCAGAGCCCAGAACGTAGCAAAGCGGTTCTTTTTCTCTTTTTTATTGCGATAGATAGATAAGTAGATAGTGGCTGCAATGCCATTGATATACCGGGTAGTATTGCTCTGTGGATAGAATGTCTTTGCAAATGCCAGATCGTCAACAAGATATACAAAGCGTTTGGCCAGCTCGTCGGGGTCGTTGGTTGGTGTTTCGTAGCTTTTCCAGCGGTCAATATTTTGCTTAATGAACTGGCCCTCTCGCATAGATGATTTGTACGGTAGTAAAGTTAGCAGAAACAAATAACATACCACCTAAACCCGTTACATTTGTGTATTGCCCGCAGCGTATGTCCATCATTACCATCAGTACCCCTTTTAATATAGACCTGGAGTTTAAGATAGCCCCCTTACATAAGCGGATACTTGCCTGGATGATCGACATCGTCATTATGTATGCTTTCGTATTCCTGATGATGCGGTTTGCAGTGCCGTACCTGCGTGTAGAGCAGTATTTGGGTAGTATATTCTCCTACCTGTTTGTAACGATCCCGGCGTTTTCCTACCACCTTATAATGGAGGTGTTGTGGAATGGGCAATCGGTCGGTAAAAAAGTGCTGGGTATAAAGGTCGTAGATGCCAATGGTAAGGAGCCTACCCTGAGCCAATACCTGCTGCGCTGGGTGCTGCGCATGGCCGATATTGGTATTACAATGGGATTCGGTGCCATACTCACCATCACATTTACATCGATGAGCCAGCGGCTGGGCGACTTGGCTGCAGGCACCGTAGTGATAGACCAAACAGGCAAGACCAACCTGAAGGAAACCATTTACATGGATGTGACGGAGAACTTAAGTTATAAGCCGTTGTTCCCCGAGGTGATGCGCCTGACCGACCGCGATATCAACGGTATACGCAATCTATTGAATACCCCTTTTAGCAAAGACACCGAAATATATACACTACAGGTAACGCACCGGATAAAGGAAGTGCTTCATATACAGAACGATATGGAGCCGCGTGCATTCTTACAACAATTGCTGCACGATTATAATTTCCTTACACGAAAATAGTTTTAAGTGCGCTTTCTTTCGAGGTAAGCGTCATAGGCATCCAGCAGCAGCTTTTCGAGTGCGGGGTTTTCAATATCTGTGGCCGATTTGATAGCTACATATTTATGCACCTTCCCGGTGCCTTCCAGCAGTCCGGCAGGGTCGGGTAGCAATGTACCCTTATAGAAGCCCAGCTTTATCCCTTTTTGAGATAGTATGATGGTACAGATGCTGTCGATATACTCGTTGCTGAAGCCATAGCCAATGATCTTAGCAGGAAGATCAGGTGTTTCTTCAATACCCTTGATCCTTGCTTTGATAAATGTACGAAGCAGCTCTACCAGCTCCTGTACATGCGCAGGGTAGGCACTCAATAAGCTGTCCAGTTCATTTTGGCTCATGCTGCTAAAATAGCATCAATTGGCTGACTTGTTGTACGGTTTTATCACCACTCGGGCAGGTGCGCCGTCTGAGCCTTTTACCTTCATGGGCAGGCATATCATCTCATAATCGCCGGGTTCAACATTGTTAAGGCGCAGGCCTTCTATTACATGCACGGGTGCATTCAGCAATATCTTGTGTACCTCTGCTGCGTTGCCTTTTTCGGCCACCGACAGGTAATCGATACCCACGGTGCGTACTTCTTTCTCTACGAGGAAGCGGGCGGCGTCGGGAGACAGGTACACATAGTCTTCCACGAAGGGAGCCATCTCCCAATCCACATCCGAGTTGCGGGTGCGGAACAGAATGCGGTCGCCTTGCTCTATAGGGAAATCTTTTATTTCGTTGTAGGTAATGTGCTGATCGTCCTTGATGTGAAAAATCTTTGCGTGTCCGATTAAAGCGTCTATGTCCGTTCTCATAATATCGTTGCCATCTTCTATAAAATGCAGCGGTGCATCCATATGGGTGCCCGTATGAACGTTCATCGAGATATTGGTGCTGTTGCAGTCTGCACCACCAACTCCAATCTTCGATGCCTTCTCTATCTGCATAGGTTTATTGCCCGGCCATACCACCGAATCGTTCGATAGGGTTGCCGAAATATCTATCCAGGCAGAAGATGAGCTGTTTCGCATTTTGTAGAATTACTGATGAGCACTAAATAATTGTACCATAACAGGTTATTTTAATGTTGCCCGGCATTCTGTTTTATTACTTCCTTGTATCTTCAATGTATATGCGTAAAAGAAGCCTGTTTATCATTATTGTGGTGCTGATTGTAGCCTTACCCATTTTGTCCGTACTATACTGCGATAGCAGGGTAGAGGCCATATCGAAGGGGAAGACCTTCTACGATACGGAATCTGTGCCTTACAACAAGGTGGGGCTGCTGCTGGGCACCGGCAAATACCTCGAGAGCGGATACCTGAACAGATACTATACCTACCGCATAGAAGCTGCCACCAAACTGATGAAGGCAGGCAAGATCAAATACCTGGTTATCAGTGGCGACAATAGCCGCAAGGACTATAATGAACCTGAGATGATGCGCACCGACCTGATAGCCGCAGGCATCGACTCGAGCCATATATACCTCGACTATGCAGGCTTCCGCACGTTCGACTCGATGATAAGGCTGCGCGAGATATTTTCACAAAATTCCGCAACGGTCATTTCTCAACGTTTCCATAATGAACGGGCGTTATACATAGCCCAACGTGAGGGGATAAACGCCGTAGGCTATAATGCGGATGATGTAATCGGCAACGCCGGCCAAAAGACACAATTCCGCGAGAAGCTGGCGAGGGTAAAGGTGTTTGTTGACTATCTGCTGGGCGTTGAGCCGAAGTTTTTGGGGCCGAAGGTGAGGATTGGGTAGCTGTAAAACTTTGAGCGCATAATATGAAACAAGTAAGACCTTATAAGATAGATGTATTTTGCGATGAAACCTTCCGAAAGGATTCTGTAGATAATGTACATAAATACGATGTGGTAAACCGACTTTTATGCGATTCCTCCTCCTTACAATATATTTTATCATCCCACTCCACGCCATATGCCAAGAGTATGATAATGATTTAGGCAAGGGAAAGATTAATAAGAATGTCTGTGCGCGTTTTGAGGTCGGGTGGCAACGATCATGGTTTACTTCCATTGGTGCATCGTATGTTTACAGTAATGTAAATAGCCACTCGCCAACTTCGCTTGTCGTCTATGGTGCCTTAGAAGCGGATCTTGCAGGATATAGTCCCCGCAGTCCGTTTTATGCCTATAAGGCAGGCTTTGAATTTGGAGGTGCGCTGATGGCGTTAGGGGCAGAACTACGGAACAATACCGACTTTGCAGCTACCAATCATCTCATTTTTACCCCCAGGGCTGGCCTTACCGTTTTTGGTCATCTGGGACTATATTACGGTTACAACACTTTCAAAAGCAGCAATAATGTATTTGGGATAGGGCGTAGTCAGATATCGCTGAATGTAAATTTGAACCGAAAGGTATTAAAAGAATCGTCGGCGCCACGTCATTAATGTTGGTTTTTTCCCATGGTGTCAGTTGGTAACAGCGGATGCCACGAAAGATAAAACGAAACTACTTCAACTCTATAACAAAAGCCTTCAGCTCTGCCATTTTACCGTCCTCGAATCGCCATACATCGCAGTAAGCGTAATTGACAACTACACCTTGTTCATTTTTCATACTGATCTTTCCGATGGCGGTCACAAAATCACCATCACAGATGAATTGCTCCACATCGAACTTTGGTGGTTCGGCGTATACCTCTGCCATATACTGCCTAACAGCTTCTTTGCCGCGCAATGTTCTGTCGCCCACGAATGTCCATATCGTATCATCGGTGCAGTAGGCGAGAAATCCTCCGTTGTCGCCATTGGTTACCGCTTTATTAGCTTCTTCCAGTATCTTTTTATTGTTTGGTAGAGACATCGCAGGTGTTTTTCTATCTTTCAACAAAATCGCACCATTTTCGGGATTATAGTAATATTGCCTGAAAAAAACCGTAGCAAATACCGAAACTGAGCTTTGTCCCCGATATGACCGCGGAACTGAAACAATTTATTGCCGGCTATGTAGCGCTTACCAATGCGGAGATGAACGATATCGCCGGCAGGTTCGCGCGCAGGGTTGTAAAGAAGAACGAATACCTGTTGCACGAAGGGGAGGTGTGTAAGGATATGGTCTTTGTGCAAAAGGGTTGCCTGCGGTTATTCAATATTTCGGACGAAGTGGAAACTTCGGTATGGTTCTCGTTCGAGCATAGTTCAGCTATCGAAATTGCCAGCTTTATAAGCGGTGAACCTACGAGTTATTTCATACAGGCGATAGAGGACAGTGAAATATTGGTGCTTCCCAAAACAGAGTTAAACAAGCTCTATGAGGTGTACCCCAAGATGCAGGAAATGATGAAGAACTTCCTGGAGGATGTAGTACTGAACCTGATAAACAGGTTTACCTCCCTGCAAAGAGATACCGCAGAAAAGCGCTACCTCGACCTCCTGAACAAGCCAGCTTACCTGCAAAAGATACCGCAGAAATACCTTGCGTCTTTTATCGGCGTTACCCCCACGTCGCTTAGCCGCATCAGGAGGAAGATCAGATAATAAGCTGTTCACAGTCATTACCTTGATTTCCTTACATTCTCTGCTTATTTTGCGGCTAAAAGGTTTAATTAATCTATTATCCTAACGCTGCTAATAGTATGGAAGGTCATCATCATGCGTGCCTGAATTGTGGTGCAGTACTTATCAGCAAATATTGCCACGAATGCGGACAGAAATCTGATACACACCGTATCACAATGTCTCATCTCGTAAAGCACGACCTGGTCCACGGTCTCTGGCATTTCGACAAAGGGTTATTGTATACGCTGAAGGAATCTTTTCTTCGTCCCGGCCATATGGCTATGGATTACATCTCGGGTAAAAGGATTAAGTACTACAATGTATTTTACCTTATCCTGATCGTAATAGGTATCAATGCTCTGGCCATCCATTATTTTAAAGCGTTCTATGATATAAAAGAGGCCGCAGCGCCAACAGGTCCGGTGGCGTAAGGGGATAGTGTTGATGTGACCAATCATGTTAAGCAATATTTTAAATTGCTGTTATTTCTGCTTATCCCGTTTTTCGCATTCAGCGGTTTGGTGAGCTTTCGCAGGCCGAAGCTGAATTTTGCCGAACATTCCATCATCGCCGGTAGCCTGCTGCTTACCTGCGCCATCTGGGCTTTCATAGCTATTGTAAGCATATATAGCTTCTACAACACCGACTCTAAGATTGTGGAATATGGAATTCTTGGGATCATAACCATAGCCTGCCTTCAACCCGTGCGGGTGTATCACCAGGCAACAAAAGGGCTTTATACTAGTGGTGGCTTTGCCTGGCGCGTATTGCTTTGGTATGTCAGTTTTATTGTGTTGCTTCTTATTGTAGTATTAGGAATTGCCGTACTGTCGGGTAAAGGAGGTATTACTTATGATAATTCGTAGTGGAATTGTATATGGAATACTACCCATTTGAGCGTATGTTAATTGAAACCTTCCGAGGTACGATAAGCAAATTTCAACTTGTCCATTACTCAGTGGAATTCTTTCATTGCTATAGGTTATTTTTAATCGATGCCTATGTTTCACCGCTGGGCTAGCAATGTGAGTGGGCTAAGTGGCAGCATGAGAATAAATCAATATCTTTACATGTAATCATATTTAATGAAATGGAATGTGCGAAAAAGTTTACATCATTTGAAGATTTAAAATCTAGCAAAAAGAAAGATGCAGATTTTGAAGCCAAATTGAAAAAGCATACTGATTTAGAAAGAGTTATTAGAGAGATTTCGTCTTCTAATGTAAAAGATGAGTCATCCGCAAGCTTTAATGGGTGATATGGAAGGCAAGCTCAGAAATAGCTTACTGACGATATGCAAACTATTGGAAAAACATAGTGTGCAATATATGCTTATTGGTGGTACGGCTGTAGCCTTAAACGGATACTACCGGCATTCAGTTGATTCTGACGGCGAACTAACTGATAAACCCGACATTGATATTTGGTATAATCCAACCTATGATAACTACTTCAACTTTTTGAATGTTATTGAAGAAATGGGCAGGGCATTACAGAATTTAGGAACGAACGCAGTCCTGACCCTCGTAATTCATTTTTCAAGTTAGATTTTGAAGACTTTACGTTTGACGCTTTGCCTAAAATTATGGCTAACATAAAGTTTTCCGAAGCGAACAAAAGGAAACAAACAGCTGAACTTGAAAATGTCCGAATTCATTTCATGAGTTACATTGATTTAATTGAAGATAAAAAAGCAACTGCCAGAAAAAAAGATAGAGATGATATAGAACAATTGCAGAAAATTAATAAGAAGGAATAATTGTTGTTTTTCTCAACCCTTCTCCACCGCCACCATATACGCCGGATCTTCAGTAATATTCACATGAATGATTCCTTCGGCATTTTTCAACAGCTTGCGGCAATCGGGGCGTAGGTGGCTGAGGTAGAACTAAATCCTACCTCAACTCCAGCAGCGCAATGTTCTCAATATGGTGCGTATGCGGAAACATATCTACCGGTTGCAGGCGTGTTACTTTATATGCTTTGTCTAGCAGTGCCAGGTCGCGGGCCTGCGTGGCAGGGTTGCAGCTTACGTACACCACCTTAGGCGCGCGTATCTGTAGTAGTTGCTGCACCAGTTTTTCGTGCATGCCTGCGCGTGGCGGGTCGGTGATGATTACATCGGGGCGGCCGTGCTTGTCAAAGAATTCGTCGGTGCAGATGGTGGCCACGTCGCCGGTGTAGTAGGTGCAGTTGGTCAGGCCATTCATTTCGGCGTTTACACGTGCATCTTTTATGGCATCGTCTATGGCTTCTATCCCTATTATCTTACCAGCTTTCTTAGAGCAGAAGATGCCGATGCTTCCCGTACCGCAATACAGGTCATACAGGGTTTCAGTGCCTGTAAGCCCCGCAAACTC
This sequence comes from Sphingobacteriales bacterium, assembly GCA_004144175.1. Classification (GTDB taxonomy): domain Bacteria; phylum Bacteroidota; class Bacteroidia; order Chitinophagales; family Chitinophagaceae; genus Polluticoccus. Next base: position 47,327 of record SEFT01000002.1, on the reverse strand, counting down.
GCGCGTCATCTGGTACAGCGCCTCTGCCTGGTACGTATTAGTCTGGAAGAATGACTTAGGCGATATCTTAAAGCGGAAGTCTTCCAGCGTCTCCTCTATGTACCCCTTGCCTTGGTAGCAATGCACTTCCAGGTCGTGTATGCTATCATTCACCTTAGGGTTGATGGTGTAGTGCAGGGTAGTGATGCCCGGTACATTAGCTAGTATATGGTCCAGCAGCGCTTTGCGCTTACGCGCATCTTCATGCTGTATGATCAGGTTTATCAAAATCTCGCCTGTGCGGGCCACACGTATAATCATATTACGCAGCCAGCCACTTTGCGAACGGTAATCGTAGTAAGAAAGATTATTAGCCTCTGCATATCTACGCACTACATCCAGCAGTATGTTGGTTGGCTCGGGTTGTAAGTAGCAGGTCTTTACCTCTACCACTTTATCGAAGAGCCCCGGTGCGTGGAAGCCGAGCACTGGCTCCAGCGGAAAGGGCGCACCATCTGCAGCTTTTATCTCTTCATTGGTTCGGTATCGCTGTGTGCAAAAAGTAAACTCCAGTTTGTTGCGATAGTAACGTTCGTGCTGGCTACCGATGATAGGTTGAATCTCCGGCAGTGTCACATGGCCTATGCGTTGCAGCTGGTCTTGCACCTGCTGTTGCTTATAGACTATTTGTTTTTCGTAAGGCAGCATTTGCCATTTGCAGCCGCCGCATACACCAAAGTGCTGGCAAAAAGGCTGTACACGAAAAGGGGAGGGCACAACTAACTCGGTCACCTTGCCTTCAGCCCAGTTCTTTTTCGATTTATGCACCCATACATTCACCACGTCGCCGGGTATGGCGTTCTCTACGAACAGTACTTTCCCGTCTTCGAGGTGTGCTATGCTTTTGCCTTCCGCTGCATATGCATCGATCTTTATATTGTGTATAGCCTGCTTTTTCTTACGCGCCAAAATGTTAAAATTGCTCAAATGAGGTGCAAATTTACAACCTCCGGGCTAGGTTACACTGTCTGAATGATATAATTTTACAATAATGTACTGCGGGCAAAACAGCGTCTGTCAATTGTTGTAAGGCAATTGTTTTCATCGGGAAATTAATATGAAAAAAGTTTTATTTGCTCTACTTTTCTTAGTGGGTTTTGCGGAGGCTTTTGCAGCCGACGGCTATAAGGTGCAGGTAAAGTTTACGGATGTAAAAAATGCACCGGTTTACCTGGCTAACTACTACGGGCAGGCATTTCCATCTATCTTCAAGGCCGACTCTGCCACGCTTGACGCAAATGGGGTGGCTACTTTCATAAGCAGTCAAAAGATAATAGGCGGTATTTACATCATTATACTGGCCGATGGCAAGAGCTACTTCGAGTTCTTGCTGCAAAATGGCGATGACATGGGCATCGATGTAACTGCCAGCCAACTGCCCGATGGTGTCAAGTTTCGTAATACCGCCGACAATGCACGATTTGCTACTTATCTGGCGGCTGTAAAAGCCTATGGCAGCGTGCAACAAAATAGCAGTAATGAACTTGCAAAAGCTAAGACGAAAGCCGACAGCGCCGCTGCTATCGATCGATTGACCCTGGCCGGCCGTAAGGTGAATGAGTTCAGGGTAGAGCAGATGACCAAATATCCCGGGTCGTTATTGGCTAGTATCTTTAAAGCCATGGAAACACCTGCGGTGCCGCCGGGCAAGCATTATCTGCCCGATGGCCAGGAAGATACCGCATTTGCTTACCGCTATTATAAGGCTCACTACTGGGATAAGTTCAACTTTAAGGACGATCGCCTGGTGTATACACCGCTGTACGATTCAAAGCTGGAATATTATTTTACCAACCTCGTCGATCCTACCCCTGACAGCCTGCAAAAAGAAGCTGCTATACTACTGGAGAAAACACGCGGGCATAAGGAGATATTTAAGTATACGCTTTGGTGGCTCACCCAGCGTACGCAGTACAGCGGTATCATGGGCATGGATCAGGCATTTGTGTACCTGGTAGAAAACTACTACATGAAGGGCGATGCATACTGGCTTACCAAAGACTATCTGGATGGTTATATAGACCGTGCACGAAAAATAGCACCAAACGTGATAGGTAATCAGGGTGCTGATATCAAAATGGTAGATATGGAGAAACGTCCATTTTCGCTTTACGACTTCAATGCAAAGTATACACTCATCGTATTTTGGTCGCCCGAATGTGGTGGATGTAGGGAGCAGTTGCCGCTGGTGGACTCCGTATACCGTGCTGCTCTTAAAGATAAAGGTGTAAGAGTAGTAGCCGTACGTACGGAAGGCGACGAGGGGAAATGGAAAGAATTTGTAACAAAGAAGAACCTAAGAGACTGGGCGCATATTTACGACCCGGAGCGAAAATCGAACTACCGCGCCAAATACGATGTTTATGGTACCCCAATTATATATTTGCTCGACCGTGAAAAAATAATCAGGGGAAAAAAGCTGGATTATACCAATATAGCAGCAGTTGTCGAGATGCTGGAAGAAAAAGAAAACGCTACTAAGAAAAAATTATAAAAGATCATCCCGATGAAAAATTTATTCGCCTGTCTGGCTTTATTATCACTCAGCGGTGCAGCAATTGCTCAAAAACCGGCTTCGAAAGACGGGTATAACATACAGCTGAAGTTGACCAATACCGAAAAACAAGATAGCATAGTATATCTGGCCCATTACTATGGAAAGCCATTGCCTACTATATATAAGGCCGATTCGGCGCGCATTGATAAGAACGGCGTCGCCAAATTCAATAGCAAAGAAAAAATAGCAGGCGGTATTTATATGATGCTTTTTAAAGACCGGTCTACCTACTTTGAGTTCCTGCTCAATAACGGCAATGATATCAGTATCGCCGCAAATATGAGCGACCTGCCTACGAGCGTTAAGGTTAAAAACTCGCCCGAGAACGACGCCTTTGCTGACTATATGAAGTTCTTGAAAGACTTTGGCCAAGAGCAGGAGGGCTTGCAAAGTGAACTGAAGACCGCTAAGACCCAAGCCGATACCACTAAGGTATACGACAAAATGAGGGCTTCCGGAAAAAAACTGACCGAATACCGCAAAAGCTTTGCCGATGCTAATAAAGGTACACTACTGGCCAATATCTTCAATGCGCTGGAGCAGCCGGTAGTACCGGAAGGCGACCACCGGCTGCCTGATGGAACAGTAGACTCCATGTTTGGCTACCGGTATTATAAAGATCACTACTGGGATAAATTCAACATGCAGGACGACCGCCTCATATATACACCTATGTACGAAGCTCGCCTCGAAGAGTACATGAACAAGCTAGTAATGCAGGTAGAAGACAGTGTGATAAAAGAGAGTAATATGCTGCTGGCAAAGGCTCGTGGTACTAAGGATATGTTTAAATATACCCTCTGGTGGCTTACCCGCAATGCAGAAAGCAGCAAAATAATGGGTATGGACGCTGTTTTTGTGTATCTTGTTGAGAACTATTACATGAAGGGCGATGCTTTCTGGCTGGAGCCTGATGTGCTGCAGAAGTACATAGACCGTGCAAGTAAGATAGCGCCGAATGTAATAGGCAACATTGCTCCTGAGATAAAGATGAAGGATATCACAGGTAAGATGCACTCGCTGAGGGATATGAAAGCTAAGTACACGCTGCTTTTATTCTGGTCTCCTGACTGCGGTCATTGCCTTACCGAGGTGCCTAAGCTGGACTCACTGTATGAAGCATCTTTGAAAGCAAAAGGGGTAAAAGTATTTGCCGTACGGACGGAAGGTGACGCTAAAAAATGGCAGGAGGTAATAAATGAGAAGAAACTTGAAGACTGGACACATGTTTACGATCCGGAGCATAAGTCAAATTTCAGGGCCGACTACGATATATACAGCACCCCTGTCATATATTTGCTCGACGAGAAGAAGATTATCAGAGGTAAAAGGATCGACCATACGAACCTTGGAAGCCTGATAGAAATGCTGGAGCGAAAGGAAAAGACAACGAAACAATAAAAACAAAAAAAATTAAGTAACACACATGCGAAAGCTGGTATTAACATGCCTGGCTGCGGGACTCTACGTTAGCTCAGGATTTGCTCAAACATTATTTACTTATGGAAACAACCCGGTTAGCAAAGATGAATTTGTAAGGGTTTATACAAAGAACACCATTAGCAAGAAACCTGATATGTCTGAAAAGGCATTGAGGGAATACCTGGAGCTATACTCGCTGTTTCGTATGAAGGTAAGGGAAGCAGAGCTTCAGCACCTGGATACGATGGAGAACATCCAGTATGAACTGAATAATTATCGTAAGCAGTTGGCCAAGAACTATCTGACTGACGAAGAGGTTAGCAACCAACTGATACGCGAGGCGTATAACAGGCTGAAGGAAGAAGTTCGAGTGGCGCATATACTGGTGTCGGTACCTATGATGGCAGGCGGCAAGGATACTGTCGAAGCGTATAATAGGATAGATAGCATATACAAATCAATAACGAACAAGAAAGGCGACTTTTCTGCCCTGGCAGCAAAGTTTTCTGACGATAAAGGTTCGAAAGAGGCGGGCGGCGAGGTAGGTTACATTACCGCACTGCAAACGATCTTTCCTTTTGAGAATGTAGCCTACAATACACCTGTTGGTAAAGTTTCTACCCCGTTCCGTACGCAGTTTGGCTATCACATTATAAAGGTACTGGACAGACGCCCTGCAAAAGGCGAACTTAAAGTAGCACAAATATTGATCTCTTCACCAAAGTCTAAAGGGGAGGAGGGTATAGCTGAAGCCCGTAAGCGCGTAGAGCAGATGCAGGCAGAGCTGAAAAGTGGAGCATCATTTGAGTCGCTGGTTAAGAAGTACTCTGATGACAAATTCACTAAAGACCAGGAGGGAGTGTTACCTGTGTTTGGCGTAGGTCGTATGACCCCTGCATTTGAGAACGCAGCCTATTCGCTCAAAAAGCCGGGTGATGTGTCGGCACCAATACAAACTGATTTTGGTTTCCACGTTATTAAGCTCATTGACAAATATCCGCTGAAGCCTTATGACACGCTATTTCCGCAGCTGAAGCGTAAGGTAGAGAACGACTCAAGGGCCGGCATGGCCAGAGAAAGCTTCTTTAATAAGATAAAGCAGCAGAACGGCTTTAAAGAAAATGCAGCTAACTACGATGCTTTGCTGAAACGCATCATGGCTATACCTGATACAGGCAAGAATGCTAATTCTTTTGAAGCTTCTGATTTTAAGTCGATGAATGCGCCTTTGTTCTCATTGGGTAAGAAAGAATACAAGCAAAGCGACTTTATGCAGTTTGCTGAAAAAATAACACGCGGCCGTCTGAACGGTGCACGCAGTGCCGTAGTGCGCGATGTATATAATATGTACGTGCAAAACGTGGTGAATGACTTTGAAGAGCATAGACTGGTAGAAGAGCACCCTGACTTTAAGAACCTTATGACAGAATACCGAGATGGAATCATGCTCTTCGAGCTAATGGACCGTAATGTATGGGGGAAGGCTTCTAAAGATACCGTAGGACTGAAGGCATTCTACGAAACGCGCAAAGACAAATACAAATGGGAGCCTGGCTTTAATGGTGCAGTATATCGCTTTAAAGACGAGGCTGCGATGAAGGAAGGCATGAAGCTCATATCTGCGAAGAACGTAAAAGAAGAAGATGTAATAAAGAAGATGAATTCGGATGCTAACCCTGATGCAGTAACGGTACAGCGCGGACGCTTTGAATTCTCGAAGTTCACAGATGCCAGCCGCACGGAAATAGCTAAAGCAAAACCAACTACCGAAGCTCATAAGAATACAGATGGCACTTATACAGTTGTAAGAGTTAATGAAGTATTCAACGAGCCTACTACTAAGTCGCTGGAAGATGCTAAGGGTTATGTAGTGGCAGAATACCAGGATTACCTGGAGCAAGAATGGAACAAACAAATGCGCCAGAAGTATCCTGTGAAGATGAACGAAGATGTGCTGAATGCTATGATACAGAAGTAGCATTAGCCAGAATGATAAATGAAAGCCCCGCCATATATGGCGGGGCTTTTTTTGCTTCCGGTTATCGGTTGCTGTTGCAAGCCTCTTTATTGCCATCGCAGCAAGCCAAAGGGAAAGCCCAGCCGATGAGAGCTGAGCTTCCAATATTCTAATAGTAAATGATCACTTTTAGTCGTCGTTCAGTCTTTTCAAATTAAAATCAGACACGGCAGATACGATTATCGGATATTTCTCCAGCGTTACGTCTGATGAATCGAGCCCGAAGCCACGTTCTTCCGACAGGCTGAAGCGTTTAAGGATGAAGTAGCCCCGCATCATCAGGCGCTCCCAAAGCGGTAGTGCATTATCGCGCGATAGGAATTTCTCCATAACGATGAATCGGAAATCACCCATTACATTGTTCTTACTCAGCGATTCGTAACGGCTCACTACGTTCACTTCTTTATTCTGCACCATTTCTTCCACTACTTTGCGGAACATCAGCTGTATCCTATGCTCCACCCGGAAACCGAGGCGGAACTCTACGCGTACTATTTCATTGGGTATGATCGTCTGCACAGTGTACTCCATTGTATACGGGTCATCCACTACATCTACGTGTACAAACCAATAAATATCCGCACGCTTAGGCTTTCGGTATAATATTGAGTAGATGACTTTATGCTCTATTTCTTTAGGGTTGTTAGCACTGGTAAGATACACCAGATGGGTGGAGTATTTGGGAATGCTTTTATCATTGCTCAGCTCCTGCAGTATATGCGTGTAGTCCTCCATCCGCACAAATTCTACGTAGCGGTTCTTGATTTTACGGGCCTTGAACCATACCAGCATCGTCAGGAAAAGTACACCGGCAACGATCAGTGCCACATAACCGCCGTGCGGGAATTTCTCCAGGTTTGCTATCAGGAAGGATGTCTCCAGCGTGAGGAATAGCATCAGATAACCAACGATCCAGATAATAGCCACCCTGCGTATGAACATGTAATAAGCAAACAAGCACGATGTCATGATCATACAGAGCGTAATAGCCAGACCATACGCAGCACCCATATTGGCTGACTTACGGAATATTAGCACTACAATAACGCAACCTGTAAACAGCAGCAGGTTGATGCCTGGTATATAAAGCTGCCCACGCTCAATGGTAGGGTAGTTGATCTTCATCTTCGGCCACAGGTTCAGTTTGATGGCCTCACTGATGAGCGTGAATGACCCTGATATCATTGCCTGGCTGGCAATGATGGCTGCTATGGTAGCTATTGCCACACCTATCAGCAGGAACCATTCGGGCATTAGCATAAAGAAGGGATTGGTAACATGTGCATCCCATACCATACCCTTATGTGCCAGCAGCCATGCGCCCTGGCCCAGGTAGTTAAGTATCAGGCAGAGCTTTACAAATATCCACGATAGGCGGATGTTGGCCTTACCGCAGTGCCCAAGATCTGAATACAATGCCTCGGCACCCGTAGTACAAAGAAACACCGCACCCAGCAGCCAGAAGCCTTTAGGATACTGCGTAAGCAGTTTTATAGCGTAGTAGGGATTAAATGCTTTAAATACTTCCGGATCGTCGCTGATATGCGTAACACCCAGCACACCCAGCATCAGGAACCATATAAGCATCACGGGGCCAAAAAGCTTGCCAATGATACTGGTACCAAACTGCTGGAAGAAAAAGATAACCGTAATGATACCCAATACGATGTTCACGATCGTCCAGTCCGTAATATCCCGCATCGCAGGGATGTTACGAAGACCCTCGATAGCGGAGGTTACAGAGATAGGTGGCGTTATCATACCATCGGACAGCAAAGCTGCCCCGCCCACCATAGCCGGGAATACAGTCCACTTGCCGTGGCGCCTTACGAGCGCAAAGAGTGCGAAAGTGCCCCCTTCACCTTTGTTATCCGCCTGTAGCGTCAGTATTACGTACTTGATGGTCGTTTGGATAGTGAGCGTCCAGATGATGCAGGACAATACCCCTATGATCAGCAGATCGGATATTACCTTACCATTACAGACTTCATTAAAAACGTAGAGGGGAGACGTACCGATATCACCATAGATAATACCTAGCGCCACAATTACTCCGGCCAGGGTGGCCTTATTCAGATTTTTTCCCACAGTATGGAGTGGTTATTTATATACAAGGCGCAAATTTAGGGTATTGGTACATATCCATAACAATAAATACGCAAATTGTTAATGTCCGTTTGCGTAAATGGCTAATTCCCATATTCATAGTAACTTTGCGCCTTCATGGCAAAGATCGGCAATATAGAGCTTGGGGAGTGTCCGCTGCTGCTGGCGCCAATGGAGGATGTAAGCGATCCGCCATTCCGCGCTGTATGTAAGGAACATGGTGCAGACCTGATGTATACTGAATTTATATCATCGGAAGGATTGATACGTGATGCGATCAAAAGCCGTCAAAAACTCGACATATTCGACTACGAGCGCCCTGTAGGCATTCAGATATTTGGCGGCGACGAAGAGGCTATGGCCCTTGCTGCGGGTATAGTAGATACTACTAACCCCGACCTGCTGGACATTAACTTTGGCTGCCCCGTAAAAAAGGTAGTGTGCAAGGGTGCGGGGGCAGGGGTACTAAAGGATATAGACCTGATGGTACGCCTTACCAAAGCCGTGGTGCGCTCTACAAGGCTGCCTGTGACGGTAAAGACCCGCCTGGGCTGGGACGACAGTACTAAGAATATAGAGGAAGTGGCTGAGCGCTTGCAAGATGTAGGCATACAGGCCCTTACTGTACACGGTCGTACCCGCGTGCAAATGTATAAAGGCGAAGCTGACTGGAGGCTAATCGCCAAAGTGAAGGAAAACCGGCGCATACAGATACCAATATTCGGTAATGGAGATATAGATAGCCCGCAAAAAGCGCTGGAATACAAAAATAGATACGGTGTGGACGGCATTATGATAGGCCGCGCCGCGATCGGCTATCCTTGGATATTCCGCGAGATCAAGCACTTCCTGGCGACGGGCGAAACTTTATCGCTACCAACACTTACGGAACGTATAGCTGCTTGTAAGAAGCACCTATATGGCTCGGTACAGTGGAAAGGTGAAAAACTGGGAATACTGGAAATGCGCAGGCATTATGCCAATTACCTGAAAGGGCTTTCTCATATTAAAGAATTCCGTACAAGGCTGGTGACCACTGAAAGCCTGGCAGAGTTAGACGAAATATTCTCGGAAATAGAGGCGCATTATAGCAAGCAAGAGTTGACGGTGGCCTAATCGTGCCGTGCTGTCATTCGTTCTTTTCGCTGTTGCATTCTGCCGGCTACTGCCGTATGGCGGCGCATCATCAGTATGTAGCATATAATAATGACAACCAGCGAGAAAAGGAATATACCAAGTGTATAGAGTGGCGTCAATTCCGTAACGCTGTCTTTACGTTTTTTCTGTTCTTCCAGTTGCTGGTCTTCGATACCATTCATCTTTTGTATCAGGTCGCGCGCTTCGGTCATTACTTGCCTGCCCATCAGCAGATTTTCTCGCTTGAAGGTTCGATTGGCTAAAAGGAAACTGTCATTTTCCATGGTGTTTTGCAGGCGGATGAAGCGTTTCTTGGCAACATCTGAAAGCTGCGCCGTGTTTTGGAGTTGGCCAGGTTGGTCGGTAGTCAGATGTCGCAGTTCTTCTATGGCATGAAAGACGTTTTGATAAGCTTCATCATAATGCTCCAGGAAGGTCGTATCCCTCGTTATCAGAAACCCTCTTTGCGCTGTTTCCGCATCTCTCAGGCTCGAAAGCACTTTCTCCAGATTCAGCTTTACTTCTACCGTACGATTAATCGAGTCGAACGTATTTTCCATCACACGGATGCGAAAGAAGAAGAAGATGCTGCAAACCAGCAGGGTAATAATGTATATGGTAAATAAAATATTGGTGTACCTCGTCAGGTTCTTTCTGGCAAGCATGCAGTCGTGAGTGTCGCGTAAGATATTAAACTTAAGTAAGAAAAAAAGAATAGGGTTTATTGTTCATGAAAATTTCTTCGCAACTGGGAGTATCCGGGTTATGTGGAGCGTTTAAATAGAGTGGGCCAAAGGGGCTGTCAGCGGGATGTTATTAGTGTCTGTTTATATAGACGCAGAATTTTATTAGATAGTTGGAATAAGTATTAAAATTCCTGGCTATAGAGCTGGAGCACAGATTGGTCAGCTTTGTTTTGGTACAAGTAATATAATTTTCCATTATATACCTTCAGCTTTGTTATAAGCGGTTTGTCTATATTTATCCGCTCTGTGGTTCGTCCTGTATGGATATCTAGTTTCTCCAGGTAGTGAGCAGAATTATTGTCGAAGCGGTGAATAAAGAATGAGCCTCTCTCTGCATCGCATACCACTTCCAGCCTCTTTATGGTCTTCCAGTTTATTTGCAGCGGTATGTCCTTTATGGGTGTGCCGTCGTAGGTGTAGTGGTGCAGAGTCTTTTTTAAGAAGTTGAAGATCACCAGGCTGGTGTCTATTTTATATATATCGCCATTAATCTTACCAAGAGCTTCCCGGTCCCACATGCCGCGGTTGTTCTTCCACCTGAATGCATCTTTATATAGCCCATTATCCAGCAGTCTTAGTATCTCATGATATTCCTCCAGGCTAACCTCTGCCGATGCTGAATCTTCCAATTTATAAAACTCGTGCTGGATGGCGCTGTCATAATGCGCATAGGCAAACCGAGCTACGAATGAGTCGCGATGCAGGTACTTATAATAAAAATGGTCGTTGTAGAATACCTGGCATTGTTTGAGCAATGGCAGCAGTTGTGGCTTATACTTCTTTTCAGCTACGCGTATTTTACCATTGCCTGCCGATAGCCAATAAAACCCTTCGGTGCTTACATAGTACAGATCGTTGATGCAGCTACGGTACAGGCCCACTACCTCGCCCGGTACCTGTACCGACGATTGCGTTTTTCCGTCACTACCTATCAGTATTAGTCTGCTTTTATCTCCCAATGCGCCACGGTAAGCCGCGAGTAGAATGGCGTCGTCCAGCACTTCGTAATCAGCAATGAAGTCGGCCTGCGAATTAAATATCCTTTTCACTTTGCTGCCATTCACAACTACTTCTTTTAGCGTACTGCTAAGGGGTTTTAGTTGTAGTGTACTTTTATAATCCCATATGGTATCGGTCTGGTAGCCGGCACCTGATACTATAACGAACTTGTGTTGACGGAAAGCGTTTGCGGATAAGGCAATCTGTCCCTTGTCATTTGTGTGCGCCAGTACCGTATTTGGAGTATAGGCAACGGCATCTGTCACGGGTTTTCGGTTCTGTTGATTCAGCACCGTAATGGTCAATAGCTCTTCCTGCGCCATTGCAGTGAAAGCACAAATGTTCAGCAGAAGCAGCAGCAGTATTGCTCCGGAAAGTCTCATATCAAGGGTCTGAATTTGATGGACTACACTAAGCTACTAACAGATTCTATTCACTTACATGCCTAGGTGTTTTAATGACTTTATCATGTCAATGCCTTTCTTCAGTACTGGTGCAAACAGGTCTCCTCTTTTTTCCAGCCGTTTTACAGTGTTCTCAATATTGTAGTCGCGCGGGTCGATGCCATGTTTTACTTCTTTCCAGTCAAGCGGAGTAGATACCGGTGCGCCGGGCTTGGGTCGCAGGCTGTAAACAGTAGATAGCGTAGCGCCTTCCTTGTTTTGAAGGAAATCAATATACACTTTGTTTTTAGCGCGTTTGCTCAGCGAACGCTCTATTGTAGCCAGGTTAGGCAGCTCGTCTACGGTCATTTGCGCTATGATCTCTGCAAATTGGCGGGTCTGTTCATAGTCATACTTGGCACCCAGCGGTATGTATATATGCAGTCCGGTAGACCCAGAGGTTTTGCAATAGCTGTCAATGCCTGCGCTATCGAATATACCCTTTACTACATGCGCACAGTCTACCACATCATTAAAGCTGTTCTTGTCCGACGGGTCGAGGTCTATCACCAGGTAGTCGGGCTTATCAGGGTTGGCGGTGCGCGAGTTCCATGGGTTTATTTCAATGCATCCGAGGTTAGCCACATACAGCAGCGATGGTTTGTCGTTTATCAGCAGATAGTCTATTGTTTTCTCCGCCGATTCGCTCCAGGTTGGGTAGGTGGCCATCCAATCAGGCGCCTGTTCGCCCGCGTCTTTATGAAAGAAAGCCGGGCCTTTTATGCCATTCGGGTTACGTTTCAAGGATTCAGGCCTGTCCTTAAGATACTTGCCTATATACTTATATACGCTGGCATAGTATGCTATCACATCGCCCTTGGTATAGCCTTCATCTGGCCAGTATATTTTATCCTGGTTGGTGAGTGTTAGTTTCTTGCCGCTTATAGTGGTTGTCTTGTCCATGGTGCTGTCGTTTGGTTCGGTGGCGGTTTTAGTTTTTTTAGCAGGTGTTTCAACCGGCTCTTTCGCTTCTTTAGCTACAGGTGCTTCTCCCGTTACGTCTTCGGCCGCTTTATCTATCCGTAGGCCCATAAATACAGGGTGGCGTCTGTTACCATCGGCAGTTACCTCGGTAAACTTCAGGTTGCATACCAGCCTGGGTTCTACCCATGTCACAGGCGAGTTTACGCGTACTTTGGTACCAAAAGGATTTTCATCTGTAACCAATGGCTGCATTTGTTTGTGTACTTCGCGTAGCGTCTTATCATCGAACCCTGTGCCTGTATGGCCTATGTATTGCAGTTTGCCGTTTTCGTACACGCCCAGTATCAGCGCACCGAAGAACTTCCGACCCCCGCGTGCTTCAGTATAGCCTGCTATCACGGCTTCGTCCGTTAGCATATGCTTCACCTTTAGCCAGTCGCCACTGCGTTTTCCTTCGTAGTAATGACTATCTGCACGCTTGGCGATCATACCCTCAAGCCCCTGCTTTTGCATGGCTTTAAAGAAGGCTGTCCCTTTGCCTTCAATATGATCGCAGTATTTTATAACGTCGCTTTCGGGCAACAGGCTTTTCAGCAGGTCTTTCCTTTCTATCAGGGGTTGTTTTTCAACCGATGTGCCGTTTACATACAGCAGGTCGAATACATAATAGACGAGATTCGAGCTTTCTGGGTTCATTCCATATTGCTGCAATAATTGGAAGCTGGGTTTTCCATCCTCGTCCAGCGCTACTATCTCGCCATCCAGCACTATCTTTTGCTTTATCTTTTTCAGCTCTTCAAAAATAGCTGCATATCCCATTTCAAAAGAAAGGCCATTGCGTGAATATAGCCTGGAGTTGCGGGCATTTAATTCGGCTATCGCTCTGTAGCCATCCCATTTTATCTCAAATATCCAGTCTTTGCTATCGAATGCTGCATCGTGCAACTTGGCCATCATCGGCTTTATGTAGTCGGTATATTTGTCACCGCCTTTGCGTACGGAGTAGGGTGTTATGCTTGTGCTGCTATCTGTAAGGACTTTTTTTTTAACAGCTTTTTTCGCCACTGTTTTCTTGGCAGCAGTCTTCTTTGCTGCTATTTTTTTAGGTGCGGCTTTTTTTACCGTCGCCTTTTTTATTGGCGTTTTTTTGCCTGTATTACGGCTGGCCGTGTAGGCTAGTGAGCTTTTCTTCGCGTAATCCTCAGCTGTATATTCTTCATCAGTGGCATGTTCGTCGCGGTGTTTTATCAGCAGCCAGCTTTTTTCATCTTTCTTCAGGTTCACCAGTGCAAATTCGCCTTTCAGCTTCTTGCCATTCATGCGGAACTTGATACTACCACTACGAATATCTTTCTCAAATTGTTCCTGCGTTATTACTTCGCTTTTCTCATTCACCGGTTCATAGGTGCCGTGGTCCCATACATCCACATGACCTGCGCCGTAGTTGCCATCCGGTATATCGCCCTCAAAGGTGGCGTAAGAGATTGGGTGGTCTTCTACCATCATCGCCAGTCGTTTATCTTTCGGATTCAGCGATGGCCCTTTAGGAACAGCCCAGCTTTTGAGCGTACCGTTTACCTCCAGCCTGAAGTCGTAATGCAGGTGCGAAGCATGGTGCCGCTGTACTACAAAAGTTAACTTTGTCTTGCGCTTCTCAACCTTTCCCTCGGGCTCGGGAGTATCCTTAAAGTTGCGTTTCTGCTTATACTTTTCCAGGCTCATTTACGATGCTCTTTTTCGGGTTTCAATACTTTCTTTCAGCTGCGCCATCAGGTCTTTGGTCTTATTATGTACCATCTTGAACTTCGGCTGTGTTATTTTCTTGCCTTTCGCTTTCGCTTCTATCACCTTCATCAGCGCTTCGGTGTATGTGTCTTTATACTTATATATATTGAACTTCTTTGGCGTAAGCTGGTTGATCAGCGCTATTGCCATTTTTATTTCAGCCGCTTTCACCTCGGCCTTTGCAGGTAGCTGTAGCTCATCGGGTTTTCGTATCTCTTCGGGGAAGCGCAGTTTCATCAGCACTAGCATATCATCCTGTGCCTTCAGCATACAGAAGTTTTCTTTCGTGCGCATAACATAGCTGCCCAGTGCTACCTTGCCACTTTGCTTTAGGGCATCGCGCAGCAGTGCATAGGCTTTTTCGCCACCCTTACTGGGCTCCAGGTAGTATGGGCTTTCATAATAAAGGCTGCTGATCTGTTCTTCTTTCACAAATTCATTAATGCCTATCATCTTGCTCTTTTCCGGGCTTGCCTTCTCAAAATCTTCATCTGTTACAATTACGTAGTCGCCATCGTATTTGTAGCCTTTTACTATATCTCCCCATTCTACCTTGCGGCCGGTACTTTCGTTCACACGCTGGAAGCGGATATTTGCATGATCCTTCTTATCTAGCATATCTAGGTCTAATGTGCTCGACTGGGTCGCGCTGAATATACGAATGGGTATATTCACCAGACCAAAGCCTATAGCACCTGTCCATATTGCACGCATGGTAAATGATTTAGGTAAGGTATAGGTAAAAAAATATGCCTTGGGTTCGCTAATTCCTCAACTGTTGATAACTTAATGATGCACCCGCCGGTAAGTCGTTGCAGCTAGAGTAGATATGAATTTCGTTATGCCTTATATATGCACTGTCTATTACCCATATTGCTGTTTACTGCAAACGCCACAGTATGTCATAGCTCTGTGTAGCAGCGCTATAAGTAAGTGTCTATGAATGGCTGATAATGTGCAGGTTATCGCACTTGCCTGATGAACAGGTACAACGCAAGTACCCCAAATACCATATTCGGTATCCATACTGCAATGATCGGTTCCAGCCCTGCCTTGGTAGAGAATGTATTGGTGAGCTGTAAGGCCATGATATACAGGGCGCTGATGACAATGCCGAGCGCCAAATGTAACCCGCTACCGCCCCTTATCTTACGGCTGGCAATGCAGGCGCCAATGATGGTGAGTATGATGCCTGCCACAGGTTGAGAAGTACGGCGGTATTTTTCTACGTAAAAGAAGTTGAGTGTTTCGCGGCCTCTTAGCTTCTCGCGGGCTATGTACTTTTCGAGTTCCGGGGTGGTCAGGGCTTCTTTTATGGTCTCATCCTCTTCCAGGTCGAAGGGAGTGAAAGGATATTTCTTTTTTAGTTCGGTATGGTTCTCCAGCTTTTCGGATATACCATTGTTGGTACGGACGGCTACATTATATAAGGTCCATTCTTGTTTTAGCGTATCGTAGCTGGCGCGGTCGGCCATCAGTTTTTCCTTCAGCGATGTGCCCGAGATAGTTTCAGCCGTAAATCGGTAACCCATATTGGCTACGTAATCGTAGCTCTGCATATATACATACAGGTCTTTCGACAGCCGGAGATGTATATTCCTGTCCGACTGTGATGCCGTATAATGGAGGTACTTATTCTCAAATGCAATCCTGTCCTTATTAGCCGCGGGCACAACGTAGTGGTTGGCAAGGAAGGATATCCCACAAAGAAAAACTGCACCTATTATATAAGGCCGTAAAAACCGCTGGTAAGAAACACCCCCTGCCAGTATCGCAATGATCTCTGACTTGTAGGCGATCTTGGAGGTAAAGAAAATGGTAGCGATAAATATGAACAGCGGAAACAGCAGCGCAACAATGTGCGGAATGAAGTTCTTGAAATATTCCAGCCGCTCACCCCATGGGATGTTCTTAATGGTAAAATCTTCCTGCTTCTCATTATAGTCGATCACGCAGGAGATCACCGCCATAATAAGTATGGCAAAAATGAAAGTGCCGATAAACTTCTTGATGATATACCAATCCAGTTTTTTCATGTTCCTGCGCGGTCGCTTATACTTATAGTCTTTGTTTTAGTACCGGTATCATGGCATTCTTCCATTGCATATAGTCGCCCTGCAAAATATGGGTACGCGCCTGCGTTACCAAATGCAGATAAAATGCCAGGTTGTGTACGCTGGCAATCTGCAGGCCCAGTATCTCGTTGGCAACAAAAAGGTGGCGCAGGTACGCCTTCGTATAAAAGTTGCTGCTATGGCAATCCAGCCCATCATCTATGGGCGTGAAGTCGGTTGCCCAGCGTTTGTTCTTTATATTAATAACGCCTTTGGTGGTAAAGAGCATACCATTACGCCCATTGCGGGTAGGCATCACACAGTCAAACATATCTACACCCAGCGCTATGTTCTCCAGGATATTCCACGGTGTGCCGACGCCCATCAAGTAGCGGGGTTTGTCGGCGGGTAGTATATCGCAGCAGAGGCCGCACATCTCGTACATCATTTCCTCGGGCTCGCCTACGGATAGTCCGCCTATGGCATTGCCATCGCAATCCATATCAGCAATGAACTTTGCCGAATCTTGTCGCAGGTCCTTATATGTGCTGCCCTGTACTATGGGGAACAGCGACTGCGCATGTCCATACATCGGCTCTGTTTCGCTCATCCGCTGCACGCAACGCGTCAGCCAGCGATGCGTCAGTTCCATCGACTTCTTTGCATACAAATACTCTGAAGGGTAGGGAGGGCACTCATCAAACGCCATGATGATATCGGCGCCTATGCTGCGCTGTATATCCATCACTCGCTCGGGCGAAAACAGGTGCTTCGACCCATCGATATGTGACTGGAACACAGCCCCATCCTCTGTAAGCTTCCTGTTGTTTGATAGCGAGAATACCTGGTAGCCGCCGCTATCGGTCAGTATAGGCCTGTCCCAACCGTTGAATTTGTGCAATCCACCCGCAGCCTCCAGCACTTCGGTGCCGGGCCTCAGGTACAGGTGGTAGGTATTACCCAGTATTATCTCAGCCTTTACTTCATCCTTTAGCTGCGCCTGTGTCACCGCCTTTACACTGCCTACGGTACCTACGGGCATGAAAATGGGAGTCTCGATAACGCCATGTGCCGTAGTGATGGTACCCGCGCGGGCAGTGCTGTTGGTATCTTTTGCCTGTAGTGTAAATTCCATTTTACTATACTAGTCCCGAAACGGCAGGTATGTACAAAGTCCTGCTGTTTTGGCTTCTTTATGCTTTCTTTGCGGCGTGATCGCGCAAATACTGCTCTGTGTTTTCCTGTTTTCTATTATAGTCCAGTATGGCTATATCTTCCGGATTTTTTCGCACTTCTTCTTTCCTGCAGAAAACTACCGTATAGTTAACAGAAAGCCTGTATCAGTTATTATCTGCGCACGCAACGAAGCCGAAAATTTAAGAAAGAACCTGCCTGCGGTACTGTCGCAAAGATACACCAACGAAACGGGCAATCCATTGTTTGAAGTTGTAGTAGTAAATGATGGTTCGGAAGACGATACGGAAATGGTGCTGGCGGAGTTGAGTCGACAGTACGGCCATCTAAGTTATGTCAACATCCCGCATGATATCGACCGCCGGCTGCCCGGCAAAAAAGAAGCACTCCGTAAGGGCGCATCAACTGCACAATATGATTACCTACTAATGACCGACGCCGACTGTACCCCCGCCAGCGAACATTGGCTGGAGCATATGGTATCACCATTGCACGATGGTAAGGCTATATCGGCTGGTTATGGTAAGTTCAGGCAAGAGGCGGGCTGGCTAAACACCTTTATCCGCTGGGAGACGGTGCATACCTTCCTGCAATACAGCAGCTACGCCAGAGCCGGGAGGCCGTATATGGCGGTTGGGCGCAATATAGCCTGTACCAAAAATGCATTGCTACAGGCCCAGCAATCCGAAGCATGGGCCAAGCTGCCATCGGGCGACGACGACCTGCTGATAAATACTGTGGCTACCAAAGATAACCTTGCTATTATATCTGATCCCGAAGCATTTACCATATCGGATGCGAAGCAGACGTATGCCGATTGGGTGGCGCAAAAGCAACGGCACTTTTCGACCGGTAAGTATTATCGTCCTGCTAACTGGCTGCTGGTGGGTGGCTATGCGGTGGTGCATGCGCTTACCTGGCTGCTATTCTTCCTGCTGCTAGTTATAGGCGACCGCGAAACGGTGCTGATAGCTATGGCGCTGCGTTGCCTGCCGGTATGGATACTGTGGAAGGAGGCCGCCAAACAAACGCATGAAAAAGGCTTGACGCTATTCTTCCCCCTCATGGATATAGGCTGGATGATCTATAACTTTGCGTTCGCTCCATTTGTACTCTGGAAAAACAAACAACAGTGGAAATAATACTCAAGTACTTCGACGACTTTACCGATGCTCAGGTGCAGCAGCTGGAAATGCTGGAACCCCTGTATAAAGACTGGAATGAAAAGATCAATGTGATATCGCGCAAGGATATAGACACACTGTACGAACGCCATGTGCTGCATTCACTGGCCATAGCTGCACTTTGCAACTTCGATAAAGGGGCGCAGGTAGTGGATATAGGAACAGGTGGGGGGTTCCCCGGCATACCGCTGGCTATCTTCTTCCCCGATGTAGAGTTCCTGCTGTCGGATAGCATTGGCAAGAAGATAAAAGTGGTGCAGGAAGTGGCCAATGCCATAGGCCTGAAGAACGTAACCGCCGTACACAAAAGGGTAGAGGAGATAAAAGGCCGTACTTTTGACTTTGCGGTATCGCGTGCCGTAGCGCCGCTTGGTGAGCTTTGGCAATGGATAAACCCTGTGCTCAGGAAAGGGCAAAAAAGCGAAGAGTTCGCGAGCGGGCTGATATGCCTGAAAGGTGGAGATCTTAAAAAGGAAATAGCAGAATCAGGATTGAAGCCACAGGCATGGGATGTACACGATATTTTCCCCGAGCCCGTTTTTGAATCGGAAAAATATGTAATTTATGTGCCGAAGTGATGTAATTGTACCGCGATGAAAAACCTGTTGCTGTTTGCCACCCTGTTTGTCCTCTGTCCCCTATGCAAAGGACAGGGGCTGTTTTTGTACGGAGAACTAGGAGGTGGCGGAGGAACGCATTCAGGCGTAAAAGCGGAATTGAATGGCATCATCAACAGCAAACATATCATATCACTTAGCTACGCCTTTTACGATAAAACAGCAGGTAGTACCCCCGCCGATTTTGAAGAGCCATTCACGGTGATAGGCAGTGGAATGCCGGGAATTGGTGTTAGCATGGCAGCGCTCTGCTACGGCCGGATGATCAACTTACCTACACCTTACGTTCGACTGGCACTGAAAGGCGGACTGGCTTTAGGTACAATACAGTATCCGGACAACTTCAGACCAAGGCCGGTGTCAAAAGGTATGTTTTCCTTCTCCAACCAGAATTATGATTTTGATTATGTCGTCGAAGATCATCTTGGCATTGTATTGAATCCTTCAGTAGAATTCCCACTCACACGGCATTTTGGCTTTAATGTCGGACTCTATTCTAACATCAATAGACGTTCTTCTGTTTTTGCCTTAGAAGGTGGTATACTATTTGGCAAACTACGCAACAGGAAAAGCATAAATAGATCTCTATAAATACGCAATCAGGCACGAATTGTGTGCGTTATTGAAAAATCGTTTTGTCATTGCCAACCTGCTTGCAGATACATATCGTCTATGTAGGCAGAAAAAATAGGACAACCGGCCCAAGGAATTACAATATATTTACGTTTATAATAAGGCATCACAAAACCAAAACAAACCACCCTATGAAAAAGATAGGCCTTTTATCAATAGTAGCAGCATTATCTGTTCTTGCATATTCGTGCAATAAAAAGGAGCCTGCAACGTCTAACCATAGTGGTACGGCCACTACTGCAAAACCTAACCTTCCTGCTGCAACGCATAAGTATTTTGAGCAGGGATTGCGAACGCCACTGGCTAATGAAAAAGCCACGCTGGGCAGGGTTCTTTTCTACGATAAACAGCTTTCTCTAAATAACGCCGTAGCCTGCGCCAGCTGTCACAGGCAGGAGTTTGCCTTTTCTGATAACGTGCAGTTCAGCCGTGGCTTTGAGAACAAGCAAACGGGCCGTAACTCTATGGCTATCCAGAACTTGTTTGTTACCAACAGGTTCAATGGTGGTATTATCGATCCCTTACAGCCAAATACTGGTGGCAATCAATCATTGTTTTGGGACGGTCGGTCTACCGGGTTGCTTGACCTGGTGCTACGCCCTGTCTCCAACCACATAGAGATGGGCATTGAGAATGTTGATGTCCTGCCCGAAAAGCTTGCACGGCTCGATTACTATCCTGCACTGTTCAAAACTGCCTATGGCAGCGAAGGTATTACCGTACAACGCATAAAAGAATCGCTTGTCATGTTTATGGCAGCTATCAAGTCTGAAAACACGCGTTTTGATGCAGCCGAAGAAGGAAACGGGCAACTGAATGCGTTGGAGACCCAGGGGCACAGCCTGTTTTTTACCAAATATAATTGTAACAGCTGCCACCAGGTAACTGTAGATGGATACTCTGGTATGAGCAACCCGCTAATGGATATTGGCCTCGATTCTTCCTACGCCGATAAGGGGCTTGGTACCATAACCGGTGTGCCCAACGACAATGGCAGGTTTAGGATACCGAATCTGAGGAACGTGTCGCTCACCGGCCCGTATATGCACGATGGCCGCTTTAAGACCATTGAAGATGTGCTGAACCATTACAGCAAAGGCATATCGGCATCGAAGAATCTGGACGAACGGTTGAAAGACGACTACGGCAAGCCGATGCGTATGAATATCTCAAAAAACGAGATGACGGCTATTATTGCCTTCCTGAATACCCTGACAGATTCCAAAATGATAACAGACCCGATGTTGTCAGACCCTTTCAAAGCGAATTAATACCCAAACACACATACTACACACACAATGAAGAAGATTGCGCTTTCGCTGGCATTATTTGCCACAGGTACTCATTTTGCTTATGCCCAGGACGACATTGCCGAACAACCCAAAACAAAACGCTTTGAACACCAGGTAGGTGTGCAGATGAATGAGCTGATAAGGCAGGTGTTTAACTTCAACAGTGCCCCCGCCGCTATCAACAACCCTTTTTTGGTTACGTACTCCATCAACCTGGCTAAAAGCGGCTGGGGATTGCGCACGGGTATCGGCTACAACCGCAGCACTACTGGCAACGATGATGGCGTAACGAAGCAAGACAATGATAACAATAACATACAGGCCAGGCTGGGTATCGAAAAAGCGTTCAGGCTTGCCAGCCGATGGTCGACAGGCGTGGGTATTGATGGATTGTATGGCAACGACAATATAACAACAACGACGGTGGTACGTGCATCCGACACGACTACTACAAAGGTGAAAAGCAGCATTAACACAATGGGTGCCGGCCCTATGGGCTGGTTGCGCTTCAACGTTACCGACAGGATACTGATAGGCACCGAGGCCAGCTTCTACTACCGTTTTGGCGAAACGAAGCAAACCGTTACCATTACGCGCCGCGAGTTCAATAACAATGTCCCCCCATTTGGCGGATCGCAGATCATTACTAAAACATCTAAAGTAGATAAAGAGATAGCGGATGGGTCATTCCGCATGCCGGTGGTGCTTTATCTTTCTATAAGATTCTAAGCCGAACAGAAATATAATCGAGAAGAAGAGCCCTATGGCTCTTCTTTTTTGTATATTGAATTTTGCCTATCCTAAAGAATGATGCGAAAACTTAGCTTAACCCTGGCCTTTCTGCTTTTATGTACGGCGCAAACCATTGCTCAATCGCTGCCATGGGGCGATAGTACCTATCTGGAAGGTGGCTTTGGTATAGGCACAGCAACCCAAATAAAGCTGGCTGTAAACCACATATTCAGGTCGCACAGGATATTGGCCGTACAGGGTACCATGTATATAGGCAAGTCAGGCAATGTTCCGCCTAACTACACTGGTGGTGGATTTGGGTCGTGGGACCCTAAACCCAAGGAGTATCACTATCTGCTATCGGTATTGTACGGCGATATGATAGATCTTGGCACGCATGTGAGAGTTTCTGCTAAAGGCGGGCTGAGTGGCGGCGTCCGTTCTTACCCCGATAACTTTACTAGCGTTAGTAGTGGTGGTATGTTCTTTTCATCTACCGACTGGTTTTATGATCGCAAGAAGGTGCCGGTATTTGGTGCGGTGTTGAACCCAAGCCTCGAATTTTTGCTTGGTGGCAGTTGGGGATTAAGTACTGGTGTATATACCAATATCAATAATTCGGGTGTGATTGTTGGGGTGGAGTTTAATATGCTTTTGGGAGCCATAAGCGAATAATCAGGCATATTACTATTACTCGCAAAACAATTCTTATTTTTGCGCACAACATAAAAATCAACATAGATAATTATATAATACTATGGGCCGGATATTTGAAGTAAGAAAGTCCAAAATGTTTGCCCGCTACGACCGCATGGCAAAGCAATTTACCCGTATAGGTAAGGAGATAGCCATTGCTGTAAAAAAAGGCGGTCCTGATGCAAACACTAACCCGATGCTGCGCCGCATCATGCAGAATGCCAAGTCTTTCAACATGCCGAAAGACCGCATCGAAGGCGCTATTAAAAACGCACTGGGTAAGGATACCAGCAACTACGATGAAGTACTTTATGAAGGCTATGCACCGCATGGTATAGCGATACTGGTAGAAACAGCTACGGATAACACTACACGTACTGTTGCCAACGTTCGTTCGCACTTTACCAAAGGTGGCGGCAACCTGGGTAACAGTGGCTCTGTAGGTTTTCTGTTCAAACATCTGGGGGTGTTCAAACTGGAACCGGCGGGACTGACTGCCGAAGAGTTGGAACTGGAACTGATAGACGCTGGACTGGAAGAGTTGGGCGAGGACAGCGAAGGTAAACTGATCGTTCGTTGCGAGTTTAACGATTTTGGTAACATGCAAAAGGCGCTGGAAGAAAGGAACATTACACCGCTTTCGTCGGAACTGGAATGGATACCGCTGAACAGCGTTGAGATCACCGAAGAGCAGGCTGATGATGTGTTCAAACTCATCGAGCGCCTGGAGCAAGACGACGACGTGCAGCGCGTGTTCCACAATATGGCTTAATCCATCTTTAATAGATCCCGAGGGTGCCGGATGTTTCCGGTACCCTTATTATTTCAATCTGGTTTAGGGTATGAGCTATAAGAAATGCTCCCGCTGTGATAAAGAGTTTGAATGCCGCGCCGATAGCCATGGTTGTTGGTGTGAGCAATACACGCTGAGTGCCGAGGCACTACAACAACTACGGTCATCGTTCAGCGATTGCCTCTGTCCCGATTGTCTTACTGCCTATCAAGCATTGCCCGCCGATAGCCAACAATAATCTTTAACCACAATTTAGTCGTACGTTTATCTTATGAAGCTGCATGCACGTTCCCTGCCTTTGCTTATTGGTCGCAAGCCTGTACTGGAAGCTGTTCAGCAGGGTACTGCTATAGAGAAGATATTCCTGCTGCGCACGGCCACTGGCTCTGAGATAAACGAGATAAAACAACTAGCCAAGCAGCAGAACATCCCTATAAGCCAGGTGCCGGTAGAGAAGCTGAATAACCTGACCAAAGCCCAGCATCAGGGCATAGTAGCGTGGACAAGCTTACTACAGTATGTGGATTTACAATCGGGTATATCGCATGTGGTAGATCAGGGACAAACGCCACTATTCGTATTGCTCGACGGCTTAACTGATGTACGCAATGTTGGCGCTATCGCCCGCACTGCACTTTGTTGTGGTGCACAGGCATTGGTATTGCCAACCTCTTCATCGGCATCCCTCACCGAAGAAGCTATTAAGACCTCGGCAGGTGCTTTGCGCAAGATCATGCTGTGTCGTACACCATCGGTGCAGCAAGCAGTAGATACCTTCCG
Source organism: Sphingobacteriales bacterium (assembly GCA_004144175.1). GTDB lineage: Bacteria > Bacteroidota > Bacteroidia > Chitinophagales > Chitinophagaceae > Polluticoccus. The sequence goes on along the minus strand of SEFT01000002.1, from coordinate 23,177 downwards.
GCTCAACGGCATACAGGTATTAGGTACGCAAATGCAGGGTAGCATACCTGTATACGAAGCCGACCTGACCGGCCCTTCGGTAATTGTAATGGGCGCTGAAGATACAGGAATCAGCAAAGATGTCATCCGCCGTGCTGATGCACTGATACGCATACCCATGGCTACTAACTTCGATTCATTGAACGTATCTGTTGCCGCGGGGATGATATTGTATGAAGCAGTGAGACAGCGGGTGGTTTAGCACTTCTATTCAACTTCATTTTCAACCTTCATCTCTTTTACTTTTTTCTTTTGGCGACGCAAAAGAAAAAAGAAAGTAGGCGAGTAGAGACACAGCAAATGAGACAGCGTACAAACGCCTGCAAAAAAATATTCTCCCTTTCACGAGCCAACGGGCTATTTTTTCCTTACTTTTGCGCCATCAAAGGTTTCCGCCAGTCGGAATGAAAAGGGAACCGGGTGTAAATCCCGGACATTACCCGATGCTGTAAGCTTCATTTTATACCTTTTGCATCCTCACGCCACTGTTTTTATAAAGACGGGAAGGCCGCAAAAAGGTGAAGTAAGTCAGAAGACCTGCCATTGATACAATATATAATTACGCTGCTTTCGGGAATAAAGGCACAGGTAATAGAACAGCACTGGTCCGTATCTGTACTATCTTTGCATCTATTATTATCTGCTTTCCATTTGCAGCAATTGAACAGTTTATTTAATTCAATTGATACATATGCAACAAAAATTTACACTCTTATTCTTTGCGCTCCTGCTGAGCATCGCAGGCATTAATGCCCAAACCGTAGCCAAATTCGATACGCTTATGCTGCCGAAGGCCGATACATTCTATGCTAATGAAACCGCACCTGGTAAAGACGTAGGTTTCGACGATGGCCTGGCGCACTTCCCTTGCGTATACGATACTGGCTGGGGTATGTCTTTCTGGAGCAATGGTTTCAGCTATTCTAACATGCGGGATACTACTACAAGAGGCTATATGAATGACCACTCTGCGATCACGGTGAAAGGCTATGATACCTCCAGTCAATATGCAATTGCATATGGCATCACCAACAAGATACACCTGAAAGGTAAAGCAAAAGGGCAGCCCGTAAACGGCTTTTTCATCACCAATACAACCTATGCCTACCATTCTATGAAAGAAGGCGACTTCGTTGCGAAAAAATTTGGTGACACTTCTGCTAACTTCCCGGAGCCGACAGGCAACTATCCCGACTGGTTTAAAGTGACCATCAAAGGATACAGGAGCGGTAGCCTTACTACCGATAGTGTAGATGTATACCTGGCCGATTTTCGCTTTACCGACAATTCAAAAGACACCATCCTGAACGGCTGGAAATGGGTTAACCTGCTTTCGCTGGGCAAGGTAGATAGCCTGCAATTTGTACTCAGCTCTTCAGATACAGGTATGTTTGGTATGAATACGCCTTCTTACTTCGCAATGGATAATTTCGAGACCTTCGAAACCAGCAACGTACGCGATGTAAATGGTGTGCTGGCTGCCAAAGTTTACCCTAACCCTGCAACAACTAATCTATTTATTGAGGCAGTAGATAACAACCTGAAACAAGTATCAGTGATAGATGCTACAGGCCGCGTAATAGCTACACAACCTATTACGGAGAAGATCACAAATATCAACGTTGCTACCTGGGCGCCGGGCGTATACATGCTGCAACTGACAGGTGAAGGCCAGCCGGTAAGCACACGCTTTGTAAAACAATAACAATGAAACTGTCTTTATATCTGATTCCTGCCATCGTTATGGTGCAAACTGCCTCCGCACAGTTTGCACCACAGGCAGGCGTTGCGGGTACTACTGCCATCAGCAAGAGCAGCGCGCAAATAAAAGGCTGGGCAAGCGGTTGCACCGTAGAGCGGGGCTGGCTGGATATTGCCGACCCGTCAAAAGGTTCGCCTACCATAGGCCTCAATAGCGATGCTGTCGGTGCGGCAGATAATTCAGTCATAAGCCTTGGCGATAGCGGAGTAGCGGTGCTTACGTTCTCATCACCTATCTATAATGGTGCAGGTGCTGATTTTGCAGTATTTGAGAATGGGTTTATAAACCCCTCAAATAAAGAAGAAGCTTTCCTTGAATTGGCTTTTGTAGAGGTGAGCTCCGATGGCATCAATTATTTTCGTTTCCCCGCGGCATCTTACACGCCTGAAACGACACAAGTGCCCGGTGCTGGTGTATATCTGGATGCAAAGTATATCAACAACCTTGCTGGCAAGTACTCAGGCGGCTATGGCACACCTTTCGACCTGGAAGAACTGGCGGGTAAGCCGGGGCTGGATATAAATCAGGTGACACATGTAAGGGTGGTGGACGTTATTGGTTCGGTAAGTAATAATACCTCACTCGATACGAGCGGTAGAAAGATAAACGACCCTTACCCTACGCCATTTCCGGGCGGCGGTTTCGACCTTGATGCTGTTGGGGCCATCTATCTGCGTGACGTTGGTGTCGATGACTTTAAGAACAAAAATCTTACAAGCATCTATCCCAACCCGGTAGCTGATTATCTGAATATTCAATTGGGCAGTGGCAGTGATGAGCCTATAAGTTTGCTTATTACAGATGTTACAGGCAAAGTATTATCATCAACGGTATTGTCGCAGCCAGAAAATAAAATATCATTTACAGCATACCATAGCGGTATATACTACCTGCAGTTCAGCGATGCAAAAGGAAATAAATGGGTAGAGCGGATTACAAAGCTGTAAAGCAAATACTACTAGGCCTACTTGTTCTTTTTGCTGCTTGTAAAAAGGACAAGCCAACCGAGCTACCAAAGCCGCCGGCCAGCGATAGCACCGATAAGGTTTATATCGTATCTGAAGGCAGCCTTGGCAATGGTAATAGTGCACTCGATATGTACGACCTGAAAACAGGTACTGCGTATAGGGATGTCTACAAGTCGGCTAACAACGCTGAACTGGGTGATGTGCTGCAAAGTATACAGGTGATCGGCGACAGGATGTTTCTTGCCGTCAACAATTCCGACAAGATAGTAGTGCTCGATAAGAATGACCACAAGCAAGTAGGCATCATTAACATACCGAAGCCAAGATATATACTGCCCGTAAGTGCCGATAAGGCCTACGTCTCAACCCTTTATAGCAACAAGATGTACATCATCAACCCTAACACCATGCAAACAATTGGTTCTGTTGCACTACCTGCGCAGAACCCTGAGGGTATGTTATTGTACAATGGCAAAGCATATGTCGCAGCTTGGGACACCGCATCAGATAAAGTGTTTGTACTGAATACAGCTACCGACCAGTTGGACAAAGAGATAGCCGTTGCAGGCCGCGCACCGCATAGTGTGGTGCTGGATAAGAACAATAAGATATGGGTACTGTCGGGCAATGTATATAAAGGCAAAGACGCTGCGCTGACACAGGTAGATCCCGCAACCGCGCAGGTTACCCGTTCATTCAACTTCCCCGCAAAAGCCGATCCGATCAAGCCTGTCTTCAACCGTGAGCAGGATATGCTGTATTTTATCGAAGTTGACTATAATGGCGGTACCGAGTATAATGGCATCTACCGGATGCAGATTGACGCCGACAAACTTCCCGAACAACCATTCATCAAGGCGCAGCAATTTCAGTACTTTTGGGCATTGGGCATACAGCCCGATAACAACCGGATATTTGTTGGCGACCCAAAAGGCTTTACGCAGAAAGGCATCGTTTATATCTACGATACCGACGGCAACCGCAAAGGCGAGTTTGAAACGAGTGTAGGCCCGGGGCAATTTTACTTTCATCAGAACTAAACATCGTGTACGCATTCCGAAATAATACCAAAACAGCATTGCTTTTGGCAATGCTGTTTTGTTTTGGTGATGCTTATGCGCAGCAATCTGCTGACACGCTGCGGGAAGTGAAGATCAGGTCGAGGCGCAAGCGGCATGTTTCGAATGATGACCGTATCAATACCTTCGCCCCCGGTCAAAAGGTAACCAGCATCGATAGCCTTACCCTGCAACAATACCAATACCAGACAATGGCTAACCTTCTATCGCAGCAGGTGCCGGTATTTGTAAAGTCTTATGGCTTCAACAACCTGGCTACGCTCAACTTCCGTGGCTCGTCAGCTGCGCAGTCGCAGGTATACTGGAATGGCGTGCCGATACAAAATACCGCAATGGGTATGGCTGATGTGTCGTTGTTGCCGGTTGCGCTCATCAGCAAGGTTAATATAGTATATGGCGGCTCATCGGCACTATGGGGTAGTGGAAATGTGGGCGGCGCACTGCTGGTAGAGAATGACCTGCCTGCGTTCGATACCAACGGTTACTCCACTCACAGCATATCGGCAGTTGCAGGCAGTTTCGGTCAATATCAGTTGGGGCTTAAGTCAGGCATCAGCACTAGTAAGTTTGCCGCGTCTGTCAGCGCTTTCGGGCAAACGGCTAAGAATGACTTTTCCTATACCCACAATGGCAATCAGCTACGAATGAACAACGCGCTATTGCAAAGCGGGTCGCTGCTGGGCCAGTTGGGTTATAGGGTCGACAAGCAAAATACCATCAAGTTCACAGGCTGGTACCAACAATACTATCGGGAGATACCCCGCGCGCTGTTTGAATCTTATTCCGTAAAGAATCAGCGTGACGAATCACTACGCCTGTTGGCCGAGTGGAACCGAAAAGGCAGGAATAACGCTGTACATGCAAAAGCAGCCTACCTTAATGACCTCATGCTATATCGCGACGATGCAATTACGCTAAGGTCTGACAACACCACCAGCCAACTGTATGCAGAGGTAGGCCTGAAGTATCAATATAGAAGCCATCACCAGTTCCTGTTATTTGCTCCTGTTCACCTTTCGTGGATGAAGCGGGAGCTAACGAATGACGTCAAGCAGCAAAACCGGCTAGCTATAGCAGGGGCATATGCATTATCGGTATTCAGAGACAGGCTGAATGTTGCAGCCAACCTGCGTGCCGAACGGATAAACGATTTGGCTGTATTGTTGCCGGGGCTTAATGCTTCATTTGCGCTTACCGATTGGTTTGCTGTACGCGCAAACGTGCAACGCAGCTTCCGCGCTCCTACGCTCAACGAGCTGTACTACCAGCCCGGCGGCAACGAGCGCTTAAAACCGGAGCAGGGCTGGAGTCAGGATGCAGGCTATAGCGTGCGTACAAATTCCGACAAAAGGGTAGTGTTTCAGCACGACGCCTCGCTTTTTAACCGGGATATTAAAGATTGGATCATCTGGTTTGGCGGCGCTATCTGGACGCCTCATAATATTGCTACCGTAAATAGCCAGGGGCTGGAGACGGAGAACAAGCTGAGCTATAATCTTGGTAAGTGGCAGTTTCACCTCGGGGTTAATACGTCATATATACTAGCCGTCACAGAGCAGTCATATGTATCAAATGACAATAGCATCGGTATGCAGATACCTTATACACCGCGGTATAACGGCCAATTGAATGCCGGATTTACTTACCGGTCGTGGTATTTTAATTATAACCATACCTATACCGGTTACCGTTTCCTTACGGTCGACGAGTCCCAATACCTTTTGCCTTATAATACAGGTAATGCCCAGATTCTATACGGAAGGCTACTAAAAGGGCATTTTTTGCAATTGAGCCTGCAGGTCAACAATATTTGGGATCAAAAGTACAGTGTTGTTAACAGTCGCCCCATGCCTGGCATCAACTGGCTTACCGGCCTCCGCTATACCCTCTAAATCGGCCGAAACCCTTTATTTATAAGAACTTTTATATGTTTTTTAGCTAGGTGTATTCGTGCTATTTCGTACATTAGTGCGTCATCTAATTGTTAATCCTCTAAAATATTGACGGGTAGACCCAACGCATCTGATTGGACAAAAGTCTATATAGGTGTAAATCTTTAAAAAAACCCGTTACTTGCCTATAGCTTTGGCATATACAGTACCAGGACAGACGAGTGAGCTACAGGAACTCATACAGGGATGCATTCGCAACGAACGCAGTGCCCAGGAGAAACTGTACCATCTGTTTTACCCCAGGATGATGGGGGTGGTAAGAAGGTATATCGACCAGGAAATGCAAGCGGAAGAAGTACTGAACAACGGATTTCTGCGGGCTTTTCAAAAGATAGAGCAATACACGTTTCAAGGTTCTTTTGAAGGTTGGTTAAGGAAGATCGTCTTCCACGCCGTTTCGGATTATGTGAAACAGAATGTGCGGTATAACGAGCACATCATGCTGGCCGATAAGGACCAGCTGGTACATAAAGACCACGCGGACAGATTGTATTACAACCAGTTATTAGAATTGGTACAGTCTTTACCCGATGCCACAAGGGCAGTGTTCAATATGTATGTGATGGAAGGATATGCACATAAGGAAATAGGCAAAATGCTTAATATAAGTGAAGGAACTTCAAAATGGCACCTCTCGGAAGGGCGGCGCATGCTGAAGGATAAGATAGAGAAACTGCAATTACATTACAAAAAATAAAAATTTTATCCAGATGGATAAAAACATGATAAATATCGATGACCTGCTACGACAGCGCTTAGGCGGTGGAGAGGAGAAGGAGCGTCCCGGAGGCTGGCTGCAAATGCGAGACCTGCTGGACAAGGAGATGCCTGTGCAGCAACCGGGTAGTGCTTTTAACTGGCGCAGAATGCTGGGCGTTATCACGGGTGTGGTAGCTATATCGGCCGTTGGTTTGGGCGGTTACCAGGCAGTTACGTCTTTCCGCAACAACGGTGATGTTACCAAAGGTGCTACTGCATCTACGGGCCACACATCAGGCGGAAACGGAAAGCTGGCCCAAATAGCAGCTAACAGCGACAACCAGTTTAGCGGTAAATCGACTAAAGAGGTATCATCGGGTACTGCTAATGTTGCAGGCAATTCAAACGCTAAGAATAACAGCGGTACTAACGGCAATACTTCATCAACAACTGCGGGGAAAGCTGCTATAAGCACACCTGCGGCATCGGGTAATGCAACTGCTAAAGCTGCAAATAAAAACGCTGCTGATAAAACCGACAATTCATTGAATACCAATGAGAATGGTCAATCAGAAAAAACCTTTGCTTCAACTGCGGGCAGCATCAATAATAATGTAAAATCAGCGCCTGTAACTGGTGCGGTTATAGAGACAGCCGGTACATCTACCGAAACTTCAACGCCTAATACGAATAGCAGAAAGAAAGCGCGTATTGCGAAGAATAGTAGAGCAAATAGCAGCAATACCAAAACTGCCGGCACCGTGGTAAATAGCGGAACCGTAGTAACCACACCTACTGAAGCAGCCGCAAAAACGAATAAAGCGGTAAGCACAAAACAAATAAAGAAAGCTAAAGGAAATACTACAACCAGCACGACCGGCTTGGCTAACACAAAAGCGACTGCTGATAACAATAACAATAATAAGCCGGCAACACAAGTAACCGCGACAGGAAATACATCTAACGGCAGCAATGCAAACGGTGGTAGCGCTGATAAAGTTGTAGTAGCGAAAGAATCGATCGCGAAGATCGAGACGAGGGAGTCGGTTACTAAGGAAGGTAAACTGAAGATCGATACAATATCGGTAGGTACTGTAGAGCGCGACAAGTTTATATTGGCAGCTGCGGGCGAAGATGCCAAACCAGCTATTGGTTCAGAAACAGTATCTCCGGTAGATAATACGGTAGTTCCTGCATCGGGCATAGCTGCTGAAGAAAGCTTTAAGGGCGAAGTAGCTCCTGCATCTAAGAACCGCAGGAAGAAAGAATCGATCTGGAGCCCTAAGAAGCTGGAGGAAATGGTGCGCGATGCAAGGTTCAGTACTAATGAGGTGATGTTCTATCCTGGCATCGTTGCAGGCCTTAACGGACTGTTAGGTTCAAATGCTATGGCCGGCTTCCAGATGGGCATAAGTGGTAACCTGAGCCTGAACCAACGTTGGGGTATCTTCTCTGAGTTGAAATATGTACATCGCTTCAATGCCGGTGGTAATACTTTTGATTCAAGAGATTTTGGTCCTATCCAGCAGATCGTTCAAAACAACCAGACTACTTATAAGTATACGCCTACGCTTACTCAGTATAAGATAAATTCGCTTAGTGCAGTAGAATTGCCGGTAGCAGTACGTTACTCTTTCAATACTATCAGCGTGTTCATGGGTGTAAACTATGCGTACTATTTCTCTACAACACCTAATCCAACTCCAATAACTGAAGCGCCTGTTACTTCATCAACAGAGCCCAAGCCACAAGGCATTCAGTTAGCGCCATCTGACTTTGGTTCGATGCACGGAATGGGTTATATGCTGGGTGTAGGCTACAATGTGTCGCCTGCTATGCACCTTGACCTTCGCCTTGCAAACCCGATGTTCAGCAACGCAAACACTCCGGGAACAAGAGCAGTATCAGACAAGGTATTCAAAGCGCCATCTGTACAGGTAAACTTCAACTACAACTTTATTCGTGAGAAGAAGATAAAATAAAGATCAGGATTGTGTTTAAACTGATAGAGCGTGCTATGTAGCACGCTCTATCAGTTTAATAGAATATTTATATCGAGTTTTTAGCGAGGTATAGGTCTATAATATTTACCTGCCTTGCTGGGTATGCACTGCTATACCTCGAATAATATGTCTGCGGCGCTGCCGACAATGGTATATCGTTTAGCGGTTGGAAACGTGCCGTTCCCAGGTTTACACCTGATAAGAAAGATGGCAGGCTCTTGGAGAACAGCCAGCTATCATTGTTCCAATACACATACCCACGCCTGTTGGCATCATAGAATGTATAGTAGTCAGGGAAGTATGCGTGTTGTTTTGCACGGTAGCCATGCGCCGGTGCCCACGGTGGCGGTCCGCCTTGTGTACGGCGGGTAGTACGCACGCGTCGGTCGTTGTCAATTACTACCACATTGCGATCCTTACCTTGCCATGCACGATTATCATTGTCTTTCGCCTTTACCTTGGCAGCCTTGTTATGGCCATGTTTATTGCCGTTTCCATTTCCTTTTCCATTACCCTTTCCTTGTCCAAAACCTATGGCCGGTGCAAACAACATCAGGGCGGCTATCAATAGTTTCTTAGCTTTCATAACGTTTGCTTTTAATGTATAGGTCAAAATATCGTGCCGTTTTAAGTTAAACTAATAAACAATCCACCGTTTTTCACATTTATTATAGTGGAGCAATATTCAGTAAAAAAGTATGAATTGTAATTTGTGTTATATATTTTTGCGTCACAATCACACACGCTATGAAGAAATTTTTCAAATGGACCGGCATCATTATCGGCTTGGTCCTGGTAGTCATCCTTGGTATTGTCGCATATGTAAAACTGGCGCTACCCAACGTAGGTGATGCCCCTCAGCTAAAGGTAGAGGTAACACCCGAACGAGTACAGCGCGGTGAATACCTCGCCAACTCCGTAGCCGTTTGCATCGACTGCCACTCAAAGCGCGACTGGACACAGTTCTCCGGTCCATTGTTACCAGGTACTATTGGTGGTGGCGGAGAAGTATTCGACGAGAAGCTCGGCTTCCCCGGCACCTTTTACTCCAAGAACATTACGCCTTATAGGCTAAAACACTGGAGCGATGGAGAGATATTCCGCGCCATTACCACAGGCGTTAATAAAGAAGGGAGGGCCATCTTCCCAGTAATGCCATACCATAACTATGGCAAGATGGACAAGGAAGACATTTATTCCATCATCGCCTACCTTCGCACCCTGCCCGAAGTAAAGAACGATGTACCGGAGTCGCAGGCCGCAGGGGTGTTCAATGTTATTCTCAATACCATACCGCACCCAGCCGCGCTTACCACCAGGCCCGCACCGTCCGATACCATCAAATATGGCGGCTACCTGGTGCAGATGGCTGCCTGTGCCGATTGCCATACACCATTCGAAAAAGGCCAGTTTGTCGAGGGGATGGAGTATGCCGGTGGCAGAGAGTTCAACCTGCCGATGGGCACTATACGCACGCCAAATCTTACCCCTCATGCTACAGGCCTTGCCGCCTGGGATCAAGCTACTTTTATTAGCCGTTTCAAAATGTACGCAGGTGCCAACTACCATTCGCCAAAGCTGGGCGAGGGCGACTTCAACACCATCATGCCTTGGATGATGTACTCCCGCATGACCGAGAGCGACCTTGCCAGCATCTATGCCTATTTGCGCACCGTGAAGCCGATAGAGAATAAGGTAGAGAAGTTCACACCCAAGCAACAACTAGCCAGTCGCTAAACATATACTAGCAAGAGCGCCTCGAAGGCGCTCTTGTTATTTATAGTACTTGTTATGAGATCCTATACATAGTCCCACTCTTCCATCTGAAACTGACCCGCTGACTGCTCACGATAAGTAGGCAGGTCATCATTATCACGCTCGAAATAGTTCCAGAAGAAAATCCGGTCATCGAGGCGGAAAGCCCTTTCTCCAAGGAAGCTAAAGCCTGTCTTGTGCAGCACTGCCTCCGAAGCCTGATTGCCCATTATGGTGCGGGCGCATACACTATCCATATTCAGGGTATCGAAAGCATAGTCTAACAAACCCTGTGCTATCTCGGTGGCTAAGCCCTGCCCCCAGTACTGCGGCAGCAAAGAATATCCTATCTCAAAGCGGCTTACCTCCGGTACAAAGTAAAGACCCGCACGGCCTATAAACTTGCCCTCATCATTTGCTACATGGCCGAAGCTCACCCCATGCTCCTCGTAATGCTTGATGTATTTATCCAGGCGGGCTGCTGCCTGTTCCCTCGTTTCAGGACCGAAATATGGCGGTATAAATGCCATTGTCTCCGTAAGCGCACACAGGCTGCTTAGTTCATCCAGGTCTTCATGGACAAACGGACGAATAGTGGTCCGATCAGTTTTTACGAACATAATTCACCGTTTTTGTGGACTACTAAGTTAAGTGGTTTTTCTTAAATATGTCAAGCCTCGTCTGCTTGTTGAGAAACTTTTAACTGTACCGTCTCGGCCGAGTTGCGGTACATCTTGATGATCGTTATCTCGTAGCCGTTCATTACCAACTTCTCGTTCTCGACCAGGTCGTTAGGGTGATTATCGGCTATATAGCCTGCAAGGGTTTCGTAGTGCTCATCTTCCTCGAAGCGGTAGGGCAGGTACTTGTTGATGTCGGACAGCTTACGGTGGGCGCTTACTATAAAGGTGTCGTCGCTGATCTTCTCTACGTATGGCTTCTCGTTATCGTACTCATCCTGTATCTCGCCAACCAGCTCTTCCAGTATGTCTTCCATAGTGGCTATGCCCGATACTTCGCCTATTTCATTGGTCACAACGGCCATTTGCATACGGCGCGATTGCAGCTCTTTCAACAGGTCTTTTATCTTCTTATTCTCGGTCACAAAGCAGGCCTTGCGTATGAGCGGCCTGATAGACACTGCCCCGGGGTTCGATACCATGGTGCTCATCAGGTCTTTGGTATAGATGATACCCTTGATATCGTCGATGGTCTCTTCGAATACAGGGTAGCGCGAGTAGCCTTCTTTAATGGCAAAGTCAATAGCCTCCTTTACCGACAGGTTGATGTCGATACCGGTGATGTTCTTGCGCAGCGTCTGGATGTCGGATACCCGGCGGTCGTCGAAGTCGAATACGTTTTGTATCAGCTCGCGCTCGGTCTGCTCGATGGCGCCGCCCTCCTGGCTTTCGCTGATGATCATCTTCAGCTCTTCCTCCGAGTGTATCTCGCTGCCATGTATGGGCTTGATGCCGAAGAGCTTCAGTATCAGGTTAGCTATGTTATTGAGGCTCCAGATGAACGGGCGGAACACAAAGTAAAACACCTTGAGCGGCCAGGCCACCGCAAACGTAGTAGTAGTGGGGTAGCGTATAGCCAGCGACTTAGGGGCCAGCTCGCCAAATATGATGTGCAGCACCGTGATGATGGCAAACGCAATAGGGACGGCTATCTTATGGGCAGTCTCCTCGCTCATCGTGGCGTTGAAGGAGTGTACCGCATTCAATATCATCCGCGACATTACATCTTCGCCGACCCAGCCGAGGCCAAGGCTGGCAAGGGTGATGCCCAGCTGTGTAGCCGCCAGGTAAGCATCCAGGTTGTTAACAATGCCCTTGGCTGTTTTGGCCAGAGCCTTATTAATATTAGGCTGTACTTCTATTTGCGAGGTGCGCACCTTAACAATGGCAAATTCAGCGGCTACAAAGAATCCATTAAGTATAACCAGGAAAAGTGTGATAAAAATATCAAGTGCCATAGATGGTACTGAATAAAGAAAACCTGCGGTCGTCGTTCGCTTTTGGGCAGGTGGCTTTGCTCAGCCGGTCTCTATTCTTACAGTAAAGTTATGTTTCAGAATTTATATGTACGCATATTTTTACTAACCGGGTAGTGGGGCCGTTTCCGGGCCGGTGCCAAACTGGCGTATCTCTATGATTTACACCCTGTTTTGGGGTGGTGGTAGCGCTTGCAGAGCGGAAACATAGTTTCGGTAGCGGTATGGTGGAGGTATGGTACCTGCTTCCCCTTTGCGTACGGTGCTGTAAAGCTGCTGTAAAGCTGTCGTTGTGCTGCTGCTGGGCTGCTGTTGTGGTGGCGCTGTGCTGCCGTTGTGCTGGTGTTGCGCTGCTGCTGTGCTGCCGTGGAGTGGCTGTAAATTCTGCCAATTTTGCGGATTGGCGGGGTGCAGGCGGGTGGTGGTAATGTTGGTATGATAGGGCATAGCGCAGCAGGTATTTAACCCGTAAAGTTGCGGATGTTCCGGCAGAGATGCACGGATGTACACCCCCTTTGTTTGTTCTTTTTGCAGCCTGCGGACCTGCTACTATTAGGCCTCCGTTGCAGAGTTTATCCCGACCCTTCGGGGCACTCTTGTACGTTCGGTAAGTCTCCTGAGCGAGCTTTCATCAAGGCCGTCATACCGAGCGAGGTACGAGCGTGGGTATCTCCTGAGCCTATGCAATAGGCATCATCGGAGTAATGGACGCCGTGATTGCACGGACTGCAAACGCTAGGGAGATTACCACGCTTCACTGCGTTTCGCTCGTAATGACGATCTCTATTAGGCAGGCTTGGTCTTCATCGGCACTACCGTAGCGAAATACTTAAACGCGTCATACGCAGAAGTAAACCGGGTGTGGAGCCGGGCCTCGGTGTTCATGGCATCGACGATGGCGTGTATATGGGCATCGTGGTAAGCGCTGTTGCCGATCTCCACAACCTGGTCGCGGGTGAGGGGTTGCCTCATCTCTGCTACCCGCGGCGCTTTGGCATCTATGTATTTCTTTAGCCGGTCGTAAAAGCGTAGCTGCGGCACGGTATAGGGTAGCTCGGGGTGCAGGAACACTTCAAGCGGAATATCATTTGTATCAACGGCGGGTGTAGTGGCTTGCGGGGCAGGGCGGCGTGTAGCCGGCTGGCTCCCGGGCGTTTCGCTGATGGCCGCGGGTGCTGTGGATAGTACCGATGGCGCGGCGCTCTTGGGCGGCTTGCGGTAGGCAATGGTCGATGACAGGCAATTGTCGTGCACCACGAGCAGGCCGTAAACTTCTATCATATCGTCCAGCAACCAGCGGAAGTCGTGCAGGCTGATGCCTGTATGTGCCGATAGCTTACGCAGGCAGGTTTCGTCGTAGGGTAGCTGCATCGACGGCTCGCGGTACAGGGCTTCCAGCACCATCCAGTAAGCGCCATAGCCAAGGGCTCCGCGCTCGGCGATGAGGATAGAGATACGGTCGTCGGAAAGGGGCTGCACGGGGTGGCGGAAGGTTCTGACCTTGCCCATAATCGATAAGGTTTTTGTGTGCCGTAAAGTTGCCCTATTGAAAATTGGGAAGGCAAATGGTACACCCCCTTTCTTTAATGCTATTGAAAATTTGCTGGCGTAGGTGCGGAGGTAACTTGTGCATAGCACACTCGCGCATTTATTATTGGCGCAAGGACACAGTGCGAATCGCTAAACCTAATTCTCGGGTCAGCGCGCGAATAATACATGTGTACACCAAACTGCGTTCTCATGCCAGCAGGGAAATCGTTTATCTTAGCAAAAAATTGTGACTTCTTTCCGTGTTGATTAGTAGTATAACTGAAGAAAATAGACTGAAAGTAAATGGCTTATTAGATCCCAAAAAGAAATCAATTTTTGGCCAGTTTTATACGCCTCTTCCTGTATGTCAATTTATGGCAAGCTTGTTCAATACCATACAAGGGGATGTTCGACTTCTAGATCCTGGATGTGGAATAGGTTCATTATCTGCCGCATTTGCAGATAATCTAATTCAGCAGAAGAACGTTTCTAGTTTTGAGATTGATATGTATGATATTGAGCCAATAGTTGAGCCCTTTGTGAGGCAAACATTAACGGCATGTGAATATGAGACAGGAATACGAGGGATAAAATTCAAGTCGCAATTCAATTTAAAAGATTTCATTTTACATAGTTCGAGCCTTCTTTCTAGCCATAAGATAGAACAGCCATATACGCACGTAATAATGAATCCGCCGTATAAAAAGCTGAATTCAACTAGTGATCATCGTATGGCGCTTAGACGCGTGGGTATTGAAACCGTAAATTTATATTCTGGATTTATTGCGTTAGCCACTAAACTATTGGCACCTAATGGGCAAATGGTTGCAATTATACCTAGATCTTTTTGTAACGGTCCATATTACTACCACTTCAGAGATTTACTATTGAAGGAAACGTCAATTAGACAGATTCACATTTTCGATCATCGGGAGAATACATTTGATGACGTATTACAAGAGAATGTCATTATCTATTGCGAAAAAAGCAACCAAGAGAAAAAAGTAAAAATAACTTCGAGTCCTTCTGCTGATTTCCATTATGATATAGAAAGCCAAGAATTTGTTGCATCAGACATGACCGTTAGAGAAGTCGATATGGACAGTGTAGTAAATCCTAATGACCAACAAAAATTTATACATATTGCAGCCTCAGAGCGGGAACAAATTGTAGTAAATAGCTTATCGAGTTTTAAGTCAAGTTTAAAAGATTTAGATATTGAGGTAAGTACAGGCGCAGTCGTCGATTTTCGGGTAGCTGATTTTTTAAGCCATGAGTTTAAAGACAATGCAGTACCCTTGTTGTACCCTGTCCATTTAGGCAACGAAGTGACTTGGCCCAAAGAGGGCCGTAAACCCGACTGGATAATTTGCAATTCTCATACCTTATCGTCATTGTGGCAAAACAAAGGTTCCTACGTAATAGTAAAACGATTTTCAAGTAAGGAGGAAAGAAAGCGAATTGTTGCTACTTTTTACGATTCAAAATTACCATTTGATTTGATAGGTTTTGAGAACAAGCTAAATGTCTTTCACCATAATAAACGAGGGTTAGATGAGACTCTAGCTAAAGGACTATTTGGGTATCTCAACAGTACATTATTAGATGAATATTACAGACAGTTTGGAGGGCATACTCAGGTTAATGCCACTGATCTAAGAGCACTTCCTTATCCCGACCTTAACACTCTTAAGCGAATAGGGGAAAAAATTATAAATTTATCACTTACGCACAAAGAAATAGACTATATCGTCAGTAGAGAAATATTTGCTATGACAGGAAAGCGCATTTCAGATATCACGCTGCAAATTCAGGAAAAAATTGAAAATGCAGTATCTATATTAAAGCAGTTAGAATTACCTAAAGCCCAAATTAATGAGAGATCGGCGTTAACCCTATTGGCATTATCGCAACATTTGCCTACAGGTAATTGGCATGATATACAATGTCCAATGTTAGGAGTAACGCCTATTATGGAATGGTGCAAAGTTTATTACCATAAACAATACGCGCCTAACACTCGTGAAGCTTTTCGGCGACAAACTTTACATCAATTTGTATCGGCAGGTATTCTTGTTTATAATCCAGATAATCCTAACCGGCCGATAAATTCACCTAAAGCATGTTACCAGTTAACTTCAGAGGCATTTAATCTTCTAAAATCTTTCAATACGAGAGATTGGGATTTAAATTTAAAGAGATTTCTGGAACAGCAACCTAGTTTAGTAAAAAGGTATGCAATGGAGCGGGATGTTGAACACGTGGTAATTGAACAAAACAATGAAATCATCGGCAGGTTGTCGCCCGGACAGCACAGCAAGCTTATAAAAGATATTATATTAGATTTTACGAAAAACTTTGCTCCCAGTTCCCAAGTATTATATATAGGAGATACTGCTAATAAAGGAATAGATCAAGCTAAGGATGAATTGATGAAATTAGGTGTAAGGGCCGAAGATCATGGAAAAATGCCAGATGTGATTTTATATGATAGCAGACAAAACTGGCTCTACTTAATAGAAGCTGTAACTAGTCACGGACCTGTAGATGGAAAACGTTATGATGAACTACAAAAACTATTCGGAATGTCAACCGCTGGTTTGGTGTATGTAACAGCCTTTCCCGACAAGAAAACGATGACAAAATATCTTGCAGATATTTCATGGGAGACTGAAGTTTGGATCGCGGATAATCCCACCCACATGATTCATTTTAATGGAGATCGTTTTTTGGACCACGATAACTTTACTTAATGATACTAATCTTATTGAAATAAACCGTATGAAAGCTAAGAGCACACACAACGAAGGGGCACTACTTAAGGAATTAAGTCAAGAAAGAAAAAATATTAAGACTGATGGGTATAGCATGTCTATCGGCGAACTAATTAACCTGTATAAGGACGATGAACTAGAGCTAGACCCCGCCTATCAGCGTCTATTCAGGTGGGACGATGAACAAAAATCAAAGTTTATTGAGTCAATACTACTTGGTATCCCAATTCCACCAATTTTCGTTGCACAGAAACAGGGAGGCGTATGGAGCATTGTTGATGGCGTACAGCGAATTTCAACAATTTTGCAACTTACAGCAGAACTTAAAGGATATGATCCACTCAAATTGACCACGACTAAAAAATTACCTTCGTTAGAGGGCTTTGATTGGACCACACTTCCGGATGAAATAAAAAGAATACTAAGACGATCCAAGTTAGGAGTCAATATCATTCTTACAGAAAATAGTATTCAAGCACAGTACGAATTATTCCAGCGGCTAAACACGGGGGGATTGCATTTAGAACCCCAAGAGATAAGAAATTGTCTTATTATAATGTTGAATACTGGGTTTTATGATAAGATAAATGAACTAAAAAACTATCCGAGTTTTATTGAGACCCTGCCTCTTCAAGATGAGAGATTCAAAATTGAGTTTCATATGGAGCTCATTCTCCGATATTTTATAGCTAAATATGGTAAGGTTGATTTTTCCAAATACAAAAGGGCAAACATTCTCTTAAGCGAATTCATTGATGCAGAAACTACAAACCTTATAGAGGATAAAAGCTTTGACTTAGATACCGAAATAAAAATATTTAAGAAGACGTTCGATTGGCTTGCATCAACGTTGAAAGGGAACGCATTTAAGAAATATAACTTTGAAAAAAAGGTGTTTGAAGGGCAGTTTCTTGCTTCGAGTTTTGAGGCCATAACGCCAGGAGTTGCTCAGAACATAAATAAGGTAAACAAAATGACGCCTAGAGCATTTGTAAATAAGATAAAGGAAATGTATGAAAACGAAGAGTACCTCACGCATTCCGCACGGGGAATAAAGGCTGTACCTCGTATCCAAGGTCTAACTGCATTTTCAAAAAGATTTTTCCAAATATGAGGGATGAGCAATTTGAAAAAAATTTAGATGAGGATCTAGCTTGGAGAAAAAAAGAGATTTCGGAATTGATGTTAATTGCAAAGTCTGAAAGCGAAAAAACAGTTATACTTAAGTCTCTTATTCTACTATTGTACGCTCATTGGGAAGGGTATATAAAAAAAAGTTCTAAGCTATATATCAAATATGTATCTGAAAAAAAATTAAAAACTAGTGATCTGTGCGTAAACTTTAAGGCTATTGTTTTGAAGCAGCATGTTAGCCGCTGTATTGAGAATAAAGAAAGCTTATCATTGGTAAACGAATTAGATTTTATTGACAAATACTTGAAGTATCAAGATTTGAAATTTAAAATCAACGTAAAAATTGATGGAGATCAAGATAACAGCATCATCGACACAGAATCAAATTTAAAACCTAAGGTGTTCAAGAAAATCTTGTCTATTCTTGGTCTTAACTATAAAAATGCTCTGTCAACGAGAGAACATTATATTAATAGTAATCTTTTGCTCAACCGGAATTCAATTGGTCACGGGAGCGACTTTGATAGCAGTAAACAGCAGGAATTTGACTTAAAATTAAAAGATATCGAAAAGCTGAGATCAATAGTTTTCTTAATTATAGAAAACTTTCGAGATGAGCTCCTAGAGTATGTGAACAGGGAATTTTATTTGAATTGCAAGGATAGCGAACGAAAAGCATTTGAAGTTGCTAAGGAGAACCATTTGGAGCAGTCATTTAAGGAAATTGAAGAAAATTATAAGGTTGCCGCTACTAGTTCTTTATAGATAGTAATTAGCTTTGTCCTTGTGCTGCCCATAGCAAGGATCAACTACAAGTTGTTCGCTAATGCCTTTAAATGCTCTTGTATTATACATGGGTATTTCAAATACTGTTACAATACATTTAGGCTGTCATGTAGTGTTGTTTGCAAGCATTTGTTTTTTTATATTTAATGACTACAGCTAAGTAGACTTCCCAAACGCACAAGAGTGCGACGCAACGGACGGTTAATAGCCATCCCGGCCTCTGCTGCAAAAAATCTTTCCCCAATTTTTAACAAAATTGTTACTGCTGCACTAATTATCAGGATATATAAATATGCTTGGTTTTAATTTATGGCTATGCATATATCTATTGTCATAGTAATCAAAGAAAATGAACGGCTGCAAACCTTGGCACGGAGTTTTATTGTCTTATAGTAAAGAGAAAAGAAATTTAATAAGAGCAGTAATAACCAAGGGTATGAGTAGCAATTTTTGTGTTGGGGTTTTGATGGTCATCTTAAAGCACTTCTTTAATATAGAGCGCGAGATCACTCAACAGATGCTGATAATGGCGAACGTAAGGATGAACGATTGTAAAGAGCTGGTTCACAATCTATATCAAATAATGTTGATAAATAGATTGACGAATATATAGGGGTTGGCACAGAGTTTAGAGTATTTAAATATGTAAATGTAATCGATCAACTTTTAAAACTATTTATTATGCGTATAAGGATACTGATGGTGGGCAACAATGCCGAATATCTGGCGCCGGACGCAGAGATGCTGAGAGACAGGGGCTTTGCCGTATATACCTGCAGCGATAATATAGTAAGCGAGATGATCGAAGAAATAAAACCGTCGGTGGTATTTGTAAACCCCGATGCTCCGGGCCTGAGCAGCACCAAGGTATACCACGAGCTGCTGGATAATATACACTACGCCAGCCTGCCGGTGATATACACGCTGTCGGAAGACGATGTGTACCTGGTGAACCGCAAGCGCACCGCCAGCCGCGACAAGCGCAATATGATATGCGACAACGTAATAGACAGCATTAAAACGGCACTACTGGCTGATACAGCCTTCACCAAACGCAAACGCGTGAAGCTGCACGGAAACTATCCTACTTCATTGTACGCCACAAGAGCGTAAGTGTAGTTCGCTATATATAACGAAAAGAAAAGGCCTGCTGATGATACATCGGCAGGCCTTTTCTTTTATGTCGTTTTATATACTAGCTCTTGTCGATTGAATACTTACCCGGCCCCAGTATAAACAGCCCCAGGAACACGATGCCCAGCTCTATAGCATGTGATGCGCCCATAATGCCGTCGCCGCCAGCCAGATGGCTCATACACGCTACGATCATGGTAAACAGCAGCAGCAAGCAACTGGGACGGAAGAAGAAACCAAGTATGAGGAACACGCCGCCGAGGCATTCTGCCAGGCTGGCCATAAGGCCCCATATCTCGGGGTAGGCAGTTACGCCCATGTTGGCCATTGCGCCGCCTATCTTAGCCCACTTGCCCGACCCTCCGGCCAGCTTCGGGTAGCCGTGCAGCACCATCATAATGCCCAGCCCTACGCGCATAATGAGCAGGCCTGTAGCAGAGTATTTTGAGAGTTTGGTGAATAATGCCATGTACTGATGTTGTGGCGCTAAGATAGTACTTGCATATTAATACTGCCAGCGCTTACTTCTTGCTCACAAATATCTGCGTGTAGTAAGGGCGTCCGTTCTTATCCTGGGCTATGCCTATGCCGGTGAGGTTGAAGTTGCCTTCGATGTTCTTGCGGTGGCCACTGCTAGCGATCCACATCTTTACTACCTCTTCGGCGGTGGTGGGGCCGTAGGCTACGTTCTCGGCGGCTGCTTCGGCGCCTTTTATATTGTCGAGTAGTCCGTCGATACGGGCATCGAAGCCCGCATGGCCGAAGGGTACGCGCTTGCTGGCCATATCGCCACTGTGCTTTTCGGCAGCGGTGTTGATGGTGTTGAACAGCTCGAGAGGTGGCAGCTTATGGTCTGCACGGTATTGGTTGACGAGGACGAGTATCTGTTGCTCCAGCTTGTCCTGTGCGTTGGCGAGGTTAGTGGTAATGATGCCTCCTGCCAGTAAGAGGAACAGGAAGATTCGTTTGAGGTTCATGTATGTGCTTTGTTTCCAATAAAATTACGGAAAAACAGCCTTGGCCTCCGTCAACGAAATGTGAAAAGAAAAGCCCGGCGCGGGGCCGGGCTTTCAATATGTAATTCTGTTCTGATTACTCTTTTACGATCTCCTCGATAGCTGCTGCGATGTCTTCTGCATTGGGCTTGCTGAAGTAGTCGCCATCGGTAGCGTAGGCAGGGCGGTGAGCCTGTGCGCTGATGGTACGCGGGGTAGCATCGAGCCATTTATAGCCGCCTTGTTTTTCCATCACCTGCTGGAACATGTAGGCGGTAGCGCCACCTGGCACGTCTTCGTCGATGAAGACGATACGGCTGGTTTTCTTCAGCGACTCTACGATGATATGGTTGATGTCGAACGGCAGCAGGGTACGCACATCTACTACCTCGCAGGAGATGCCCTGTGGCTCCAGGTAGTTTACGATGGCCTCCTCGATAACGCGGAGCGTAGAACCGTAAGACACGATGGTGATATCATTGCCCTCGCGGATCACTTCCGGTACGCCGAATGGTACGGTGTATTCAGCCAGGTTATCGGGCATTTTTTCTTTCAGGCGGTAGCCGTTCAGGCACTCGATAACGATGCCCGGCTCGTCGCTTTTTAGCAGGGTGTTGTACATACCGGCAGCCTGCGTCATATTGCGAGGCACGCAGAGGTACATACCGCGGATGCTGTTGATGATCATACCGATGGGCGAGCCACTGTGCCAGATGCCTTCGAGCCTGTGGCCGCGGGTACGTACTATGAGCGGACATTTCTGGCCGCCTTTGGTGCGGTATTGCAAGGTAGCCACGTCGTCGCTGAGGGGTTGCAGGCCGTAAAGCAGGTAGTCGAGGTATTGTATCTCGGCTATTGGGCGCAGGCCGCGCATGGCCATACCCAGGCCCTGACCAATGATGGTGGCCTCGCGGATGCCGGTATCGGAAATACGGTGTTCGCCGTATTTTTCCTGCAGGCCTGCAAAGCCTTGGTTTACGTCGCCGATCTTACCAAGGTCCTCGCCGAATGCTACTACGGCAGGGTTGGATGCGAAGGTGAGGTCGAAGTACTTGTTAAGTATCTCGTAGCCGTTGAGCATCTGCGAATCGTCGGAGAAGTCGGGGGCTACCTCCTGCACCTTCATAGCGCTCTGCGCCGACTCGGAATGCAGGTGTGAGCTGAAACGTGATTTATTATCCTCTAGGAGTGTACTGTAATAGTTACGCAGATTGTCGACCGCTGCTGAGCTTACATTGCATTTAGACAGCACCTTGCGCAGCGTCTGCATTACATCCTTGCGGATCGGCTCCTTAATGGCGTTTAGTTGCTGCACCAATGTACCTATTTCGGCTGATGCGCCTTCTGCGGTTACAGCATTGCAAAGGTCCGTTACTCGTTGTATCTGTGCGCGGATAGGCGCTACGAAGGCATCCCATGCACGCTGCTTGCTGGCGCGGGCTTCGTCTTTGGCTTCGTTTTCCAGCGCTACTATCTCTTCTTCAACCGCGATGTTGTTCTCGGTGATGAACTCGCGCATCTTCGTTACGCAATCCCATTCTTTTTCCCAGTCAAGGCGCTCTTTGCTCTTGTAGCGCTCGTGCGAACCCGAGGTAGAGTGGCCCTGCGGCTGTGTTACTTCCTGCACGTGGAAGATAGCAGGGGTATGCGTGCGGCGTATGTGGTCGATGCCTTTCTGGAAGGTATCGACAAGGCCTGCATAGTCCCAACCTTTTACACGGTATATGTTCAGTCCCCCGGTCTCTTCGTCCCACTGCATACCTGCAAGGGCTTGTGAGATGGAGTTCTTGGTTGTTTGATATTTGCGCGGTACGGATATGCCATAGCCATCGTCCCAAACGAAGATCGCCAGCGGCACTTTCAGCACGCCTGCCGCATTCACGGTTTCCCAGAACAGGCCTTCAGATGTAGATGCATCGCCGATAGTGCAGAATACTACCTCGTTGCCACCTTTGGTGAACTTCTCAAAGCCCTGCTGCGTTTCGGGTACATTGCGGTACATCTTCGATGCACAGGCAAGGCCCAGTGCGCGCACCATTTGGCCGGCAGTGGGGGAGATGTCGCTCGATGAGTTGGGTTGCTGTGTCAGGTCATTCCAGTCGCCATTGTCGTCGAGCCAGCGGGTACCATAGTGGCCATTCATCATGCGGCCGCCCGTAGCAGGTTCGTTCTCCGTATCGGGGTTGGCATATAGCTGCGAGAAGAATTTTTCAATATCGCTCATGCCTGTGGCAAACATCAGCGTCTGGTCGCGGTAGTAGCCCGAGCGGAAGTCGCCCGGCTTCATACACTTTGCTGCGGCTATCTGTGCTAGTTCTTTACCATCGCCGAATATGCCGAATTTAGCCTTGCCCGTAAGCACCTCGCGGCGGCCTATGAGGCTGGCCTCGCGGCTGGCTACGGCCATGCGATAGTCCTTCAGTACTTCGGCTTTGAACTCGTCGAAAGATAGTTTTGATGACGTGGGAGATGTTACTTCCTGCAGCATATATATAGTACTATTATTTCAAATGATTTACAAAGATAATTCAAATATACGGGAGGGGGAAGGGGGAAGCGGGATTATTTTGG
>SEFT01000029.1 GCA_004144175.1 Sphingobacteriales bacterium | reverse complement strand
TCCTGTGGCTCGATATCCAGACCAATACCGGCCAGGTCCTCACGTTCCATGCTGGTCAGCACGGTCACACCGATCAGCAACGGCTGCGGCCCACTACGCTTGTCCAGCACATCGCGGCAGGCCGACATCATGCGCAGGCCGCCCGAGCAGTGCACGTTGACCATCCACACGCCCATCTCGGCGGCGGCCTTGACTGCCATCGCCGTGGTATTGGGGATGTCATGGAATTTGAGATCGAGGAACACCTCGAAGCCCTTGGCGCACAACGTCTCGACGATACCCGAAGCGCTGCTGGTGAACAGTTCCTTGCCAACCTTTACCCGGCACAGTGCAGGGTCGAGCTGGTCGGCCAACTGCAGGGCAGCTTCACGGGTAGGGAAATCCAGGGCGACGATCAGGGGCGTCTGGCAAGCAGGCATTGGCAAGGTCTCATGGCGGGTCGTAAACGGCGCGCATTGTAAACCAAGTGGGGTGCGCTTTGCAGGCCGCAGGTCACGAGAATGGCAGGGTTTGCGAGGGCTATAATGGAACCAAAGGGCGTTGCGTCCGCTCGTAATTGGTACAAGCGAAGCTGTTTACTGCCCGTAGGAGAATGACGATGCCTTGGTATGCCTGGTTGATATTGGTCGTTGCCATCGGCTCGATCGTGGGTGGTTTGATGATGCTGCGTGATACGGCGAAGAAGTTGCCGTTGACAGAGGAGCAGCTGCGCAAGGTGCATGAACGTAACGCGCAGATGGATGCCAAGGAATCCAAAGACCTGTGAATGATTGATGGCCGGCGCAAGGCCGGCCATCTTTGATGTGGTTACTCCAGGATGAGTTTGTCGCGGTTGCGTTCCATCAGGGCGTTGCCGATGCCCTTGATCTCCAGAAGCTCATCGACTGACTGGAACGGGCCGTTTGCTTCGCGGTAGGCGACGATGGCCTGGGCTTTGGCTTGGCCGATGCCGTTGAGTTCGCGCTGGAGGGTGGAGGCGTCGGCGGTGTTTAGGTTGGTTTTGTTGAAATGCGCTGCTGCGGTCTGAACCGCAAGTGAATTGGGCGCATTTGGCGCACTTGACGAAGCATTAGCCGTAAACGAGAGCCCGGCTAACACCGATAAGAGCAAGCATGAAAGTACAGTATTTCGCATAGAAATCACTCCTGTGGATGAAAATTCTTCGCAGCATTCCTAGGCTGCCTCTGCAAATTTAGACAAAACCTATCATCGAGGGAATGTTTTTTTG
Organism: Sphingobacteriales bacterium; assembly: GCA_004144175.1. GTDB lineage: Bacteria > Bacteroidota > Bacteroidia > Chitinophagales > Chitinophagaceae > Polluticoccus. The sequence continues at coordinate 25,272 of SEFT01000029.1, read as the reverse complement.
AGATCAAGCTTTACTAAATGAAACAACCGTTTCTTCAGGTTCAACCAGAAATGTAGAAAGCAGACTTACGAATGTAGGAACTTTCTACAAATCTAAATTTTTCCACTCCAGACAACAACGAGATAAACCTATGAAGCAGGAAACGGCGTCCGGCTAGTTCCAGCCTAACCTATCCCTGCACGCCTATAATCTAGAAGCTGGGCAGGCAATATGGCCGTTCGCGCCCCCAGCGCGCGAACGGCATAAAGAACAGGTTGCTCAGTGACACGTATACCGGTGCCACCGCCAGCGCACAGGTCAAAAACGGCCCGGTGCCGTATGCGTGCCTGCGCCAAGCGCAGAAGCGTATGCGATAAGTGCCCTCTGCTGAAAACAACGAAGCCGCCCTTCCGTGGGGTTCTCTGGACCAGCAACATAGGTGACGCAAGGCACTCTCATCTACAAAGTGGATTATATAAAGGTCTTAGCGGTGTACCCAGAGAGTGCGGAGTCGGAAGGAACCTAGTTCCTTCGATTTAGCAAGTCGGCCGCTTAAAATTCTAAACCGGTGCTTGACGACAGCGGGCATAGTGCCGGAACGCAATACGGCTGATGCAATCGGTATTAACGTAAAGTCTCTCCTAGATGCGTACAAGGAAAGCCAAATGTCGCATGCGTCATGAAGACTATGTAATTCATCTAAGTACTGAAAGCGGATCGTCCGGGGAGTTGTAGATATTCAAGCAGAGCCGCGAAGTAGTCTCTCATTGACGTAAGCTCACCTAAAGCTCCCTTGACTCGGCCTGGTTCGGTGCAGCAACGCGGCGTATCCGACGTCTAATCGGATTTTGAGAGGAGCTCTGTAGCAGGGTGTTGCACTCAGTATTCGAAACAACCTATCATGGAAACGAGGGGCTAGGGAGCTTCTTAAGTTCGGAGCACTGAAATTGATAATACTCAAAATTAAAAAACTTCTTAATCCATATATCAATCATGCACGCAAGTTAAAAATAAAACCTATTATCAGGCACTACGATAAAGATATTCAAGTGAACTCATGGAGCGGTGCGAGTTACCATGAGGGCTATTTTTCACCTACTGATATCCTACCTCCAGTGAAGTTCAATGCTCAGGGCGTTGCCAGAAGCAATTTCATTGATAATTCGGTAGCCGAAGTTGCGCATAAAGTAATCAATGATTTTGGAAGTTTTATCAGGAATTATCTCGGGAGCGACGTAAGACTTGATGATATTTATATGTTTTGGTTCGATCCTGAGAAGGTCGAAACATGGAGCCTTTCCAACTCATGGCATGATGACAACGTGGGCAGTCGTATTAAAATATTCGCCTGCTTTAATGGCACAGGAACTACCCCGACAGTTGTCTTGCCCAACTCTCACAACAAACCCTATACGCCAAGAAGGGAGGAAATATCTAGATTTTCAGGCGTAAGGAATACTCAGGATGTAGAAGGCCAAATTGAACTTAGATATAAGTCTGGCGATTTAGCCATGTTCGATACGAGCTGCCTTCATCGAGGGCTGTATGAACAACCTTCAGCCAAACGAACTGTTCTAGTTTTAGAGTTCATTAACCGAGAGAAATCCAATCGCATCGTTGGACATGCTCCATGTGGTCCGGGTATGTCGAGGACAGGAGAGGTCATATTTGAGGAGGCTGGCCTGGAATTACTGAAAGGAACGGGAATGCTAGATGATGATCTACTTTCTGCCGAACATGGTAATTTCACATACTCGCTTAAGAACTTAATAAATAACGATTAGAGCTAGCCTAACTCTCGGATGAAGCTGAAGTCCAGCTCCAACAACTTATTTCGCAAAACTCCTGCAATGGTTATTATGGAATTCAGAAAAGATATTAATGGTTTAAGAGCAATTGCGGTTTTGGCAGTTGTACTTTTTCATTTTGGTGTCCCGGGATTGAGCGGTGGCTTTGCTGGTGTTGACGTTTTTTTTGTAATATCTGGCTTTTTAATGACAGGAATAATTACTTCAAAGCTAGAGAATAAAAAATTCTCTATCTCAAGCTTCTACTTAGATCGTTGCAGGAGAATCATACCTGCTCTCGCCGCAGTTTCCGGAATGATGTTAGTGGTAGGCTACTTCGTGCTAATTCCTGAAGAGCTTAATACACTCGGAAAGCATGTTGGTTCCAGCTTGACATTTGTCTCCAACATTGTTTACTGGACTGAAAATGGTTATTTTGATTTAGCATCTCACGACAAATGGATGCTACATACGTGGTCGTTGTCTGTTGAGTGGCAGTTCTATATTATTTATCCCTTATTAATAATATTTTTACAAAAAACAATCGGACTGAATAGTTTTCGATTTGTAATTGCAGCATGCGCAGCACTGTCCTTTATGCTGTCACTATATGCCTCTACTAGATGGCCAGGCGCAGCGTTCTATCTACTTCCAACCAGAGCTTGGGAGATGTTAGTCGGAGGTCTGATTTACCTTTTCCCGCTAAATAGAGGGCGGCTCACGAGCCTTGCTCTTGAGTATATTGGGCTGCTTTTAATTGCAGTCAGCTTTTTTATATTCGACTCTGAAAGTATCTGGCCGGGCTGGCGTGCCTTGGTGCCAGTACTAGGGGCAAGCCTAGTAATCTACTCTGCGAGGACGGACTCCGTATTAATTTGCAATCGGCTCTCCCAAATTATTGGTAAGTCGTCATATTCCATATACTTGTGGCACTGGCCAATGGCCGTATTTATCGGTTACTGGGGTCTCAAAGGACAGCTCGCTTGGATTATAACTGGCGTTATTGGGTCCATCGTTATCGGATATTTTTCTTATCGTTACGTTGAGAATATCGCCGGAAAGAATAAAGAAGGTTTTATTGATAAGGTAGGCGTCACGAAGGCAATGTTTCTATTCTTCGGTGCGAGCTGCTTGGCGTTAATAGCATTGATATGTGATGGACTTCCAGCGCGAATGGGACCAAATTTTGCAGAGCAAACAAAGAATTTGGTAATGCCCTTGCCTGACAACGGGTGGTGTTTTTACGGAGTAGATTCGTCAAAGGATTTAACGGTTGGAGATAAAGGCCTGAAATGCATTCTTGGTAAGAAGGGGGCAAGTCAAAAAGGTATTCTGTTTGGTGACTCATACGCTGGCCACAACGCCCCCTTTTGGGACGTTGTTGGTAAGGATCTGTCAATTGAGATCAACTCCGTGTCGACCAACTGGTGCTTCCCAAGCTTCCAAAAGGACTTTACAGGTCCGACGTCAAGCAGAGCTTATCAACAGTGCTTGATAAACAGAAGTTATTTATTGGAAAACCTTGAGCAGTATGAGGTTGTGATATTCGCAGGCTCGTGGGGTAGTGTTTATGAGCAGGAGAAAATGCGCGGCTTACTTGAGGCCATCGCCCTGACTGCCAGTAGATCAAAGTTCGTTATTGTAATGGCAGCGCCCACAGCGTTTGATGTGAATGTAAAATACAGATATGAAAGAAGCTTACTCTGGGGCAATAAATTCGACATTTCCAATCTAAGTAAAGACAGAGATACCCTTGTAAGGTCAGCTAACGAGAAACTTAGAGAAGCCTCAGAGCAATATGATAACGTTATATATTTGAGCCGGAACTCATTATTTAACGTCAATGGCAAGCCATCAGATGTTACTGAAGAAAATATTCCCTACAGCTTAGACGGCGGCCATATTAGTGTATACGGCTCTTTGATGTCAGCTAGTGCGTTCAAGAACTCATCAAGCTTTGATAATTTGAAACATGTTCTTTCGATTAATCAAAAATAAATAAACAAAAATTGGAATCGAAACCTAAGCATTTATAAAATAGAACGCATCAGCTGAGAAGAATAAAAGCTATGAATCTGTAGAGTTTAGCTGTGTTGACAGCTGATCACTGAATCGATCGCAATGAGGAATGATATCAGCTCATACCGTTAATCCACCATGACAGCGACATTGTTAAAAAAGGTACTCACCTGGAAGAGCTGCGGTGGGTCGCATTAGCAATGTTGCCGCCCGCTGATCGCAAGCCTGCTCAGATCATCGAATAGTAGGGCTCGGCCTCAGCGCGCTAGCGATGTTGCGGTTAATAAGCAGACGCAAAACACTAATACGGGGTAGCCTACATCATCGCCAATACGCTTGGACTGCCTAATCTCGCTCCGGACGGCTGCAATCAGAGTTAATGGCGGCCTAGCATCACGTCGGTTAAATCGACACTGAACAGGCTGAAGCAGGCTCCTACACTCGATAAACCTTTAGAACAGAAATATCCTATCGATTTTACCTGAGCGATGGCGATTGTGTCGGCTCAAGCGCGCCCGCTTTATACTTGAACGCCAAAGCGATTAAAGGTGCGTAGGCCAGAATTAATCCAACAGCACCATCCAACCCCAATAGTACAACGCATGCTGCTATCGGCAGTAGCCAAAAGAGGTTGATCACAGCAACAGCTAACGTCACTGGCAAATGATGGCCGAGTTCGCGAGATGCAAACTGATATGCGTGGCTGCGATGTGCCTCATAAACTTTATCACCGCGTACCAATCTGCGGAACAAAGTGAACGTTGCATCTACAATAAACACCCCTAGCAGAATCAACCATATCCAGACTAGGTTGCTTGATGTCCACGCGGCTTGAAGCGAAAGAATGCCTAGGATAATACCGAGAAAGCCGCTTCCAGCGTCTCCCATGAAAATTCGTGCTGGGGGAAAATTCCAAAATAGGAAACCTACCGCAGCCATCGCTAACACAAGTGGCAGGATAATCAAACTGTCAAAGCCGGCTAACCAATACAGCAGAGATGCGCCGGAACAAGCGCAAATGGCCTCAACACCAGCGATACCATCGATGCCGTCCATGAAGTTATAAAGGTTGAGCATCCAGACCAGGTAAAGAACGGCAAAAGCAAAGCCAAGCCACCCCATGTCAATATCATGACTGAACAACGTTATTACAGGCAGCCCCCCCAACCAGAAAACCGCCCATAACGATGCAGCGAAATGACCTAGCAAACGCCAACGCGCGGCGACGTGGCCATGGTCGTCTAGGAAACCTAAAGCTGCTACGGAGAGACCGGATCCAAGCATCGCCCAAAACTCAGCGGCCGAGATAATTGAAAACGATGAAAGCGCAATTATTGATAGTATGAAGCTCAAAACGATCGCCACCCCGCCCCCTCGTGGGGTTGGGACAGTATGAGAACTACGCGCATTCGGAATGTCAATAATTTCTCTAGCAACCGCATACCTTCTTAAACCGTATGTTAAGGCAAAGGACAAAGCTAGAGTTGCAGCCATCAAAAAATAAATAACCATGTCATATCCACTGTATTCTATTTATCAATATTTGACTTAAAGCAAACACCGGCGTTAACCAAGCAATGTCTGGCATCATGAGGCGGCGACCAGTTCAATAGAGATCTAGCCTTACTTATATCAATTTCCAACGAGCCGTATAACTGAGTATAGATAGACTTTTTCCTAACCAATGACAGAACCACACGCATCAATGAGTCAAAAAACGGCAAGAGAACTAGATTTTTATTCATTCCCTGAGCTAAATAGCGAACGATTTCAGACGTCGAAAAATTACAATTATCCGAGATCAAAAAAACCTCATCCGCTGCAGCGGGATGAATTGTACATACGTGGATAAAATCGACCAGATTCTCAAGTGCAATCATGCTCCTGGAATTCTTCATGGCACCGAATGGAAGTGGGATTCCGGTAGAAACGAGCTTCATCAACCTAAGAAAGTTACCAGGTGCATTACCCGCATAAACTAGAGGAGGCCTTATGATCACAAGTTCCATGGAGCTTTTTGACACAAGTGCGATCAGTTCGTTTTCTGCGGTGTATTTGGAAATAGCGTAGGGACTTCCGGGATTAGGCAAAGAACCTTCGTTGAACGGGAGTTCACGTGTGAGGCAGCCGTTAACACCAATTGAGCTTATAAAAACAAAGCGGTTGACGCCTGCATTCATTGCAGCTTTCGCTAGTCGAATAGACAGATCAGTATTCGCTTTGTTATATATGTAAGTTGAAGTCGCCGTCGTTTCACCAAGTTTGTGGGCTCGGCCCGCCAAATGCACTATGCAGTTGGACTCTTTGACCAACTCATCCAAGTCATCACTTTCCAAATCAAACGACATATAATGAAAGCGACTGGAGGGCGCTATCTTGGCACGCCCCACACCTTTGACTCGATGGCCACGAGTGACTAATTCACGACATAGCGCCGTGCCAATATATCCAGAAGCCCCTGTCACCAAGATATTCATAACTTTCAAACTCGTTTCATAATAGCGCTATAGACATATCTCGTGAAGTAGTAGCACGAAGACGCAAAGCCTAGCCCAACCTTATTTCTATAAATATTCCAAACCCAAGAAATCGCCTTTACTTTATTAGCCGACACAGAAGTATTCAAGACACGATACCGCGCCAATTCTTGTGGAACCCTTTTGGCAGTCACATTACTACGAAAAATTTGAAGCCACATGAGGTAATCCTCATGTCCAATAGGTTCCTGATAAAACTTGCCCAGCCTGGAAACATCATATGCCGCAGTCAAATTACCAATACCATTGCCACACAGCATTTTTTTAAAATCCAACCCGTCTGGTGAAATCACCGAATTTTCACTACCGTCCTTATGGAATCGCACGTAGTCAGAATAGACTACATCAGCACCTTGACTGAAAGCATGAAATTGGTATAACAGTTTATTTTCCAGCCAAATATCATCCGCATCAAGGAAAGCAATATAACGTCCCTTAGCGAAGTGTATCGCGGCATTCCGTGCAGAGGAAACACCACCGTTTTCTTTCAAAAAAACTGGTCGGATACGTTGATCCAACGAAGCAAATGAGACAATTAGATCCCGAGTACCGTCAGTAGAGCAATCATCCACAATTATCAGCTCGTAAGAACCGAACGTTTGCGCCAAGACACTCTGCACAGACTCTGCCAATGTTAGCTCGGCATTAAACGCAGGCATAATTATACTGAAATCAACTTTAAACATATAACCTACCAAATACCTTGGTCAGCCACTCTGTACGGATTGATTCATGCCCGAAACGTTTATTAGACACATATGCTGAGTCCACCATTTGAGCGCATAGTTCCGGATTCTCGATCAACTCCAACATCCTCATGGCAAGATCAGTGACTGAGCCATCCTTCGCTATTAGTCCATTAACTCTATCACTGATGATTTCTGCTGGCCCCCGAGGGCAATCGAAAGCAACCACTGGTAAACCATGAGCCTGCGCTTCGATGATGACTAAACCAAAGCCTTCAAAACGTGAAGAAAGAACAAAAAAATCTGAGCGAGAATATGCCCCAGAGATATCTTTAGTCGCCCCCCGTAAGTTAATTGAATCTTCGAGCTTTAACTCGGAGATCAGCATTGATAAAGCGCTCCTCTGGGTTCCGTCGCCATAAATATCAAGCGATGCATCAGGGTGCTGATCTAGAACGAGACGAAAGGAGTTAATTAGTATATCGAATCCTTTCTGTAACTCGAGGCGGCCCACCGCAATAAACCTCTTACCTTCACGCTTAGAAGGACGTGATACCTCAACAGTAAGGGGATTATATATTTTCTCAGCTCTGGCACCAATTCTCTCGTACTCTGCCAGGTCTTTATCAGTCAGACAGACAACACGATGCGCGGTCCAGTACGTCAGCTTTCTAAACCATTGCCACAATTTTGAAGGCTGGGAAAAATGTATATGTTCAACACAAACTACTTTGGTTTTGAACGGCAACGCCGCTAACAATGCAAAGCAATTAACCGAAGTCCAGTTCGAAACTAAAAACTCAGGTCTTTCTTTCGCAAGTAAAACAAACATCTTAAAAAAAGACTTAAAAGCACGAAATCCAAGGTAACTCACTCCGCTGTCAGCCTGATCATCCGCGACAAATCCAAGGTCTAGTCGCTTAACTGAGGGATTTAAAATAAAATAGTCACATTGACGCTTTTTCATCGTCAGAAATGTAACGTCTATGCCGCCATTAGAAAATATATTGGATAACTCAACGGCGACACGATCTGTACCGCCCATTTCCAATGCATAATTAAAAACGATAACTTTCATTTTCAACCTCGATCAATGCAGGCGCCTTCCCTCTTAAAGCCTTAAAAATAAGAACAAAGAAGAGTAGCGACAGAAGATTGTATGGGGAAATTGCATTCTCGGTGAAGTTAGAAAGTACGAATGCAACAACTACTATCACCTCCCGACCATGACGGATTTTAAATAGGGCAAATACTATGCACACCCACAAAGCATAGTACAACAGCACACCCATATACCCCAACAAATTGATGAACCCGGGATCGATAGTAACAAAGTCCGAATTTGGCAAGTAGTTAATACCACCTACACCATCGAATGACTGCTTCATTACGGATAGCCTATCACTAAGCAGAGCATTTACGTCTACTCCAGCCACATAGAAATTATCAGTGCTCGTTACCCAGGCCACTAGAATAGGAAACACAGCTACAAGGCCCATCAAACACATGGCGGCCAGCTTCAAGAAACGAGGCCAGCCACAAAATAAGTACAATAGGCACACCATTATAGACACTGCTATATAAGTGCGCGAGCCGAGCCACAGCTGGCACAACCAGAAAACTAGCATGGAAATGAAAAAATATGACTTTTTATCAAGCGCCAAAAAAACCAGGACACATGAAAGCAACAGAAGACTTGCCGGATTAGGATTATAAAAACCCAAAGCGTCGCGGACCTCCAAGGCAAAACCCAATGTATTTACAAATACTTTACGCTCAATAACACTAAAAAAAGCGAGTATAAAAACTAAGCAGATAGTGAGAAATACTGAAAAAGCTGCTTTCTGGAACAAAGCTTTAGTAGAGTAGAAACTTTGATCGGCTACCGCAGAGGAAAATAATATGAGCGCGAAATAAGATAGGTGCTCTTTCCCCCCAAAGATTGAAGCAAACAAACCAACTCCAAGCAATAAAATATAGGAAATACAACTCCGACTAAAGCACATACACAATAAGCAAAAAGCTAAACCTAAGCCCCATCTAATAATCAAAGAGGCCGTCACCCATTCTGACCGACTTTGAACCTCATAGGTGTAGGAGAAAACACTAATACAAAAAAACAAAACAAACAATAAGTTTAATATCGACGCTTTAGCAACTAATAGCCTCATACCATCACCCTATATTAAGACCACCTCTCCTAAAGTGTGGTTGGCTCTTCGGCTACCTTAGATGCCAATAACGATGCCAACTCGCCGTAATACATAAAATCTTTGGACGCCCAACTTGAAATGCGGAGGTCTCCCTCATGTGTAAATCGACGGTAGGCGACGATACACTTTGCAATATCTGCAGCATTTGATATGGGTGCATCCAGAGCGCGTGGGAGATCTGAAAAATTTGCTAGCTTCACCACGCCGGGAAAATTTTGATAAAAAACTCTACCTAGAAGATATACTGGCTTACCAAGCACCAAAGCCTCAAGACCGGCTGTGCTATTCACAGTTATAAGACCCTTTGACTTCAACATGAGTTTTTTAATATTTTGTGTAGGTTTGACAAGCCTCACACCAGGCAATGCCGTAATCTTTCTATAAAAATCTGGCGATTGCAATCCAAATGCGCTCATGTGATCCTTAACGTATAGCTTCACCCCGAACGGCAAGTTATTAGATATATTTACAATATTATTGAATTCATTTGTATAAAGTGGCGAAAGTACAGAGGTCGATGATTCAGGATGAAAATGCATAGGGTATACATAGAACGCCTCACTTTCTGAAGCATGCTCCACCTTATCATCTGCTTCAAAATACTTAACAGATCTGACGGCAGATATCTTTCTTTTTAAATTGACCTGGAAGCCTTTTATTATTGCTCGAAGAGGATTACCAAACTGATAGTCGTAAAAATGATCTGTTTTCACCCAGCTAACAAGCAATCTGAACACATGCTTTAACTTTGCAATCGCGAAAAGTTTCGAAATACCTATTTTTTCGAGATTGTTATACTTCATATAGTCAGGCGTAATGTGCATGATGCCCATTCGGTACGACTGATACCATTCGAGTTCTTCAGCACTTAGATCTTCTTTGGATAGAGCATCCAATGTGCTCAACTCTTTGTCCAATATAGATTTATGCACCTCAAAACGTCCTGGCAGGCGTGAAGCCATCAGTCCCAGATAACTCTTACCAGCCCGCCTAGTCGCCCCGTACGCTGCAAACGCATAACTATTGGAGATATTCTCATATATCACTGCATCTATCTTCTTGTTCTTAATCAGAACATCGAAAAACCCATCTAGACAATGACGCGCTCTTTCCCAATAGCCATCTGGCCGGGACAAGTTAAAATCATGAGTAAGGAATCGATCAAACTCTGAATAAAAATACTCTCCCCATGTTACATCAACATTATTCAATGGAGCCGTATCTTCGTAATGACCCCTAAAATATTCATCAAAGAAAAATGTGTCTACCCCGTCATCAAGCTCAGGGAGCGGTTCTAAAATACACGAGCGGCGCGCGTCGACGGCGTAATATACTTCGTGCCCGAGCGACTTAAGAGCACAACCTATCCCATAATAAAAATACTTATACTGAGGCGCTGAATTTATAAGAATAAGAAAATTCATTAAAAACTACCAGTTTAATTAATAACTTTAACAGCACACTCGGAACGCCAGAAGCTAGACACATATGAACCTAAGGATCAAGGGGTTCTACTAGTCTTAACCGTGATGATGACCGCGACCATTGCCCAATCACTACTCCAGCAGAGCCCAGCTAACTGGCGTATTGGCAGCCACATCACATCTAACTTTTTTTCCTACAACTCGATCTTGCTCTTTTGGTGGCAGGCCATAACCTGGCCGTACGCTCCTAACTGATCTTTCCGATATAAATTCACCGGCCTTCAAATTCTCTACAAAATAAAGGGACCTACGAAACTGAACATTTCCCTGCTCACTAGACTTACGCCCATAGTCGACTTGTCCTAAAGCGGACCAAGCTGTTTTGGTATCCCTGCACAACGCGACCAGCTCTGCAGGTTGAAGTGAGAAGCTGTCATCAGGTCCACCAGCAGTACGATCAAGGGTAAAGTGTTTTTCAATAATCGAGGCCCCAAGTGCGATGCTGGTGATCGCCGTTGTGTTGTCGAGGGTATGATCAGATAAGCCAGTCACGAGACCATGACGCTGTATCATGTCGCAAATGGTTCGCAGATTATAATCATGCGCAGGAGCAGGGTAGCCGCTCACACAGTGTAAAACTGCCAGCTCCTTGCATCCACCGTCGCGCGCCGCGTCAATGGCTTCAGCGATTTCATCGGCATTGGCCATGCCAGTGGAAATAATCATAGGCTTCGCAGTACTCGCTACATACCTAATCAAGGGCAAATCAATTGCTTCGAACGAAGCAATTTTATACGCAGGGGTATTCAGCCCTTCTAATAGATCTACTGCAGTTTTATCAAATGGTGAACTGAAGATTGTAATCCCCAGCTTTCGTGCATGCTCAAAAAGTGGCGCATGCCATTCCCAAGGCATATGAGCTTCTTGGTAAAGTTCGTGTAACGTACGGCCATCCCATAACCCACCATTGATTTTAAAGTCTGCAGAATCACAGTCCAGTGTAATGGTATCGGCCGTATAGGTCTGCAGCTTTACTGCGTCCGCACCGGACTGTTTAGCCCCTTCAATAATCTTGATTGCAGTTTCGAATTTACCATTATGGTTCGCAGACAACTCTGCGATAATATACGGCGGCTCATCAGCACCAATCTTACGACCGGCAATGGTAATACTGGGATTTTTCATTTACATATTCCTTTTATAACCGCCTGCCACTCAGTATTTAACAAGCCCAGGCAGATAACCGAATGATAACTTTCACCATCCCAATACTGCTCACGCAGCTCGCCTTCCTGCTGAAATCCGAGAGCAAGATGGAATTTAATTGATCGCTTGTTCGAAGCGATTGCCTGCCCACAAACTTTGCGCAATTGAAGTGTATTAAATGCATAATTTAGGGTAGCTAGGCCCAACTGACGCCCTGTACCTTTTGCAGCATCAACGGCTATGTAAAAGCCCCACTCAGCGACTCCGGAAAAGCTTAACTCGTTGATACTTATAAACCCTTGAGCTATTTTATCAACTTCGAAAATTAGCAAATGCTTACTTGGATCTAAAGAGGAGCGCTCGAACCAATCACGATGCTCGGCGAGAGTAATTTCATGCTGAGTGTACATATAGCGGCGTATCTCAGGATGATTACGCCATGCAAGAACTTGTTCTAGGTCATTCTGGGTCATGTTACGGATGGATGGCAGCCGCGGATCTGGATTATTCATCATTGAAACTCATCTTGTTAGCGACTCGCTGGACACCCAAACCATCCACAACCCTGCTAGCCTGCTCACTCATTTTCTTCAGAGCACCATTTACAGACAGCGACATGATTGCAGAAGGTAACGAATCAGGTATTCTATTTGCATGATCAATCAGCTCTGCGCACCCTGATTGCTTCATTGCATAGGCTCCCGAGCGCTGGTTATCGGCTAGCACTACCACTATAGTTGGAACCCCTAGGCAGCAGCGTTCCCAAGAAGTACTCCCAGCCGCACCAATCACAAGATCGGCTGCAGCCATTCTCTCCCCCATATCAGTTACATTAGAAAATACTTTAGTCGGCCAAGGCATTTGCTTCGCGGTCCCTATCACATCAGCCAAAAAAGGTGCGTTCGAACCCATGATGACGCTGATGAAACAATCGGGTGATAACGTGCACGACCTCAATGACTCCAAAACAGCGGTCGTAGCATTGAATTGGTCAACACCTCCCATTGTGATCAAAATATGTTGAAGCCGAGGAGTACTACGTCGAATAAGGCTAGATTTTCGGAGATTTGCGAACTCGGGGCGTAGTAACGCATATTGCGTGCCTGTTAATAGGTCACAGCTTGGATTTACCAGGCCTGTATACTCGCTATTCGTGCGCCCCAGATTTTGATCAAGCAAAATATCACATTCATGCATGCGGTTTGCCAAATCATCAATGACTAGCAGGCGGGAACAGTTCTTGCGCACCGCAGACTCCCACTCAGCATCCAGCGCGTAATGGTCTACGACCAGCCAATCAGGTTCTAGTAGCGCCAAAATATCTGAACATCTTTCGGAGTCTTGAGCTTGGGTAGCACCCAGCCAATCGTCGTAATCAAGTCTCGCACCAGCCTGATTCTGTAGTCTTGAAGATGCGGAAGCGTCCAAGCTGTGACTGTTAAATCCTTTGCTTCGAATCAGGTCCAGTAGATGCCCTGTATGCTCCCGGCAAACGAAATGGCAGTCTGCTCCCTCCGCTTTAAGAGCACTAGCCAGCGTTAAACAACGCATCACATGCCCACTGCCTATTTGCAGGGAAGCATCTGCCCGGAACACCACTCTTCTAGTATTCACAGTGAACTTGACTCAGCAGCTAAAGCTTTAAACAACCACTCGGCCCGAACCCAATCTTCAGGAGTATCGATATCTTGGACACGGTGGCGAGGGAGCAATACGGCGCTAGAGTCAGGACTAAAAATCATCTTAGCATTTAACCAAGCGCTCGCTAGTCCCCAGTAAAATTGCCCTGCATCGTGATAGCCCTCTTCAAGGTCTTGAGAACGCGTATTGAAATGCTCAGGATTGAACATCTCAACACGCCCATTTCCAGTGATACGAATGGCCCGCTGTATAGGGAAGGCATAACTGGTCACCGAAAATGCATACTGGCTGCCTGTCTGCTCGAGGACGCGCAACCCACGCTTAAGATCATCAGGACTGACAAACGGTGCCGTTGCGTAAAGACAACAGACCTGCTGAGCGCTGAACCCGTTGGCGCTGTACCACTCAATAGCGTGCTGGATTACTGGAATAGTGCCTGTGTAATCATCAGACAGCTCCGTAGGTCGCATGAAGGGAGTGCTAGCCCCATAGGCTCGAGCGATCTTGGCAATTTCTTCATCATCGGTAGAGACAACAACACTATCAAAGCACCCGCTCTGCAATGCTGCCTCGATTGCCCAAGCAATCATAGGCTTCCCACTAAAAATTCTAATATTTTTACGCGGAATACGCTTGCTGCCACCCCGGGCTGGAATGACTGCGAGCCTCATGCCTGAAGAGCCTCAGCAAGTGCAGCCAATACCTGATCTTGCTGATCATCGGTCATTGTCTGAAACATCGGAATGCTGATAGCCTCGCGATAGTAGCTTTGTGAAGCAGGAAAATCGCTTGGGTTAAAGCCCATTTCTGCATAGAAAGGCTGAGTATATATCGGTATATAATGCAAATTTACACCAATACCCTGTTCACGCAACGAATCGAAAACTTGGCGATGCGTTTTATTAATTGCATCTAATTTCAATCGAATAACATATAGATGCAAACCAGAGTAGCTATCAGGATGCTGCCACGGTGTAGTAACCGGCAGCGCTCTCAATAATTCACTGTAGCGTTCGGCTAACTGATGGCGACGAGCAATGTAATGATCCAGACGCTCCATCTGACTGATACCTAGTGCAGCCTGCAACTCGGTCATTCGATAGTTGAACCCCAGGTCAATTTGTTGGTAATACCAGGGGCCATCCGATTCATGGGTCATTTGCATCGGGTCACGTGTGATACCATGGCTACGTAACAATGCCATTTTATTAGCCAGCTCTGCATCATTAGTTAAGACCATCCCACCTTCGGCAGTGGTAATAATTTTTACCGGATGAAAACTGAAAACAGTGATATCGCTGAATTTACCATTACCGATAAATTCGCCTCGGTATTTACCGCCGATAGCGTGAGAAGCGTCCTCGATCACTTTGAACCCAAAACGCTTAGCCAAAATGTGGATCTTTTGCATTTCGCATGGTTGGCCACACAGGTGCACAGCTACGACTATTTTAGGCAATGTACCGTCTAACTCAGCTTGCTCAAGCTTATGTGCCAACGCTTTTGGACAAAGATTATATGTACGAGGATCAATGTCCACGAAGTCAACTTGTGCGCCACAATATAACCCGCAATTTGCAGATGCTACAAAGGTTACAGGGCTCGTCCACAGTCGATCGCCTGGCCCCAGTCCCAGTGCGAGGCACGCAATGTGCAGCGCAGAAGTGGCACTATTTACTGCTAGGGCATGACTGGCACCTACATGCGTTGCAATCTGTTGCTCAAACCGAGGCACCATTGGCCCTTGCGTGAGAAAATCAGACTGCAACACACCGACCACCGCATCAACGTCATCCTGGGTGATGTCTTGGCGACCATAAGGGATCATGAGTTAGATACTCCCGATGTGATCTTTATTCGCATCTATCCACGACTGCAATTGGGCATCCGCCATCCATTCAGAATTATTATCGCTCGCATAAACAAACCCTTCCATTACTTTCTTCCCATCTTTAATTCTTTTCTCGCAAGTAGCCCAATTATTGATTACAGGCAGTATCTTGAAATGCTCTGGATATTCAAAAGTAGTATAGGAATCCTCGGCACTAATCATCTGCTCGTGCAGCTTTTCTCCAGGGCGAATGCCGACTACTTTTTGCACAGCATCTGGCGCGATCACACGAGCAAGATCAACAACTTTCATGGACGGGATCTTCTTGACATAGATTTCGCCCCCCTCCATATCATCAAAAGCGTGCCAGACGAGCTCAACACCTTCCTCCAAAGAAATCATGAAACGAGTCATGCGTTCGTCAGTGATAGGGAGCTCACCTTTGTCTTTTATTGACATGAAGAAGGGAATTACTGAGCCGCGAGACCCCATGACATTGCCATAGCGAACCACGGCCATGCGGGTATCATGCCCTCCTGCATAGGAGTTTCCGGCGACGAATAGTTTGTCCGAGGCGAGCTTAGTGGCTCCGTATAAATTTACAGGGCTGCTGGCTTTATCCGTGGAGAGCGCCACAACCCGTTTGATCCCTCGATCAATACAAGCATCAATGAGGTTCATCGCGCCGTTAATATTCGTTTTGATGCATTCGAACGGATTATACTCAGCGGTCGGAACGATTTTAGTAGCTGCCGCGTGCACTACGTAATCAACTCCATCCAATGCGCGATAAAGACGCTCTTTATCTCGCACATCACCAATAAAGAAGCGAACCCGTGGATCGCCCTCAAACTTTTTTGCCATGTCCCACTGCTTCATTTCGTCGCGGGAAAAAATAATAATTTTCTTCGGATTGTACTTGGCTAATGTCATTGGCACGAAAGTATTGCCAAAAGAACCGGTACCGCCGGTGATGAGAATCGTTTTGTCAGTCAACATGCTGCGTTTTCCTAAATGGCGGCCTGGCTATCTGCAGGACGGAACGAACGAAAAGATGCTGGGGTCAATCGGAAAAACGACCATGTTTTCCAGCACAGGATGAAAAAGAGCGCTACACATAACCCTATGGGTACTGCCAACCCGCCGAGCCAAGGAGATATCAAGGCGGTAGTCCCGACAAATATTGCTAGGCTTGTAATGTGACTGTGAATGATGGGCCTGTCTTTTGACTGGGCATATAGCGCGTAATGAGGGATCATGCCTAAGGCATACAATACTGCACTAGTCAGTATCCAGGGGAAGAGGTGTATCTGAGCGAAGTAAAGCGGCTTGCCCAGCCATGTGAGTAAAGGATGAATGACGAGCAGTGCGCAGACTACAAAACCTAACGACAGTAGAATAGTTTGTAAGAGAAGCTTGCGCATCCCTCTCACAAAAGCAATTTGATTCTGATCTTGATAAGCTTTGATCAAGGTGGGGTAAATGAAGGCAAATACTCCTGCATCTAGAAATGATAACAATGCACTAGCGATGCCGGTAAACAGAACATAAGCTCCGAGCGTATCAAGGTCAGCCAACATCTGAAACCAGAATCGGTCCAACGTGGAAAGCCCCCGTAATGCCAAGGTAGCAAGAATGAAAGGTATAGCTATAGCAACGCCGCGACGGATCCACCCCCAATCGATAGCACTGTTCCATTGGCCTATTCCTAAACTCCCGACTCTCCAGCCCCCTATCGCCATAGCAAAAAAAGCGCCAAGCGCCCACGCCATGAAGACGCTCTCAAGAGAGCGCCATTGCGGATCAAGAAACATCATCACTGTAATCAATACTGCCCACAGCCCGGACCGAAAAAATAAAATAATGCTGGCAACAATAGGCTCGCGCGCAGCAATTAACAGTCGTCCTAGCTCCTGATTAATATGCTCAAGGACAAGCAAACCGAAGAACCACGGCAGTAACGACCAAGGTAAAAAGTCCGCGAAAAACAATGAAAGAAATATAGGGCCCAGCACGAAATAGAGAATTAGGCATAGAACACCATGCCCTTTGAGATGCCGGCCCCAGACGCTACGCTCGCACTTCAAAAGCTCGCGCGTAGAGTAAGTATGAAAATCCAAGCCTACTGCGTATAATGCATATCCTACTGTTGCAGTTAACAACCCATAAGACCCTAAGTCACTCGGCGCTAAAAAACGAGCAAGAAAAAAGATCAACAGAAACTTGCCAACCAACGTTGATGCACGCAATGAAATATTCAATATAGGTAGCAAGCTATTGGTTTGCACTGAAGGCACCGGTAACCACGAGAAATATGTCAATATGCCGCCCTCCATCATGCCATAAGGTCAGCAAAAATTACATTTTTGCACAGTTTAGCGTCAAAAAGCCAAGCTTGCTCCCTTCCTTTTGCCAAAAATTGACGCGGACTCTCCCTTCCCCTCTCGACTGTCGCTGAGCGCCCAACAGCAGCTTCGCCTACTCAAGACGTATCGACAATCGGTTCTGGAGATGGGCGGGTATCGGCGAAGCCTCTACTCGTCACAGCTACTCGGATGGTGGCTAACCATGTGGCGAACCAGCGCAGTACTCACTCCGACCACCAAGCCTGATCTCCCGCCCGCTAGCGCAGTCTATGCTTTACGCGGCTTGATTGGCGCCAAGGGCTCCAACGCCTCCCAGTAGATACTTGCCAGCTTGAGCTGACTCATATCTGCCCCAAGATGACTTAGGGGATCAACTCTGCTCGCTGCCTATTAACGTCGTTTGGTAAAAGCTCTTCATCCTGTCGAGCCTGCCACGCCCCAGCCTGCCGATTGAGTCTCAATAGCTGAAACTCTTTCGCAATTATGGCGATCCGTTGTCATGTAAAATCATCCGGAGCGCTGGTTTAAAGCTTGACGTTCAACACGCAAAGCCCTAACGCCCATGCATTGTCAAAGTGCCTCCTGATTACTAACCTCCGTGCGAATAATGCTGCCCTGCAATAGGCCTCAATCTACCCCAGGAGGGGTTGTGGGACTTTTAATAAAAAGGCAAGAAGCAATGCTGGCATTTTCATCACACTTCGCGATTCTAGCTTCAAGCTGCATCCGGAGCTGTAGCCCAAGATTTTTCTATAGAAACCTAAGCGCGTTTCGTGAGAATCCAAAAAGGTGCTCCCTCATCAAAGCAACTATGGAGAGGCTCGTAAAATTTTTCTGCAATTAAGCACATCGACTTCTTTAAGTACTATGGGCCGAAGCACTCTGGCAAACTCACACTGCCTAGCAGCCGTGGCTGCGTATACATAACGATGGTAATGAAAGCCAAGTCGATCAGAACCTTTAGCCCCATAGGGATTTCCTAAGAACCACCAAATCGACTTCATCATGGAGATAATCAATACGGGTAAAACTGTTCACTACGAGGCTCGCCTTTATGTACTCCGACTCGCTCCCAATCAACAAGCGAGGACCGAATGACTACAGATGCGGGAGAGAAATCGAGCATCATGCCCTGGGGAACCCTCACCCTGAGAGTCTATGTCGAGAAAGGGTGGCATTGTGCCGAGATCCTATAAAAAAACAACCCTGGGCCTTCAAAAAAACGTCATAATCTACGATCTTCATTCCCGAGGCTTGCACCTAGCCGTCATAATCCCGCCAAGCCCCTACGGCGCTTGGGGGGGGGGCTTGGGGGGGATACGGACCGCCGTGAATGTCGAATCGGTTTCGGGTCGCCATGGGTGTCTGGAGGGTTCCGGGAGCTGCGCGAGTTCACGCTGCTGCCTTGACCTACCCCCGGTGGCAAAACTTTGGGGCCGAAACATTGCAGGATGTTTTGCAGCACCGACGCATCGAGTGAATATAGATAAATACAGTAGAGGGGCTATGGATAGTTTAAGAATGTGGATGCTAGGGCTTCCGCGCCGTTATAAACGGATTCTTCAAGTCACCACTGATGTGCTGCTGGTGTGGCTGGCGCTTTGGCTCGCGTTTGTGGTTCGCTTAGGTCTGGACGATCTCAATAATCCGCTTCTAGGTCATGCCTGGCTGTTCATCTCAGCTCCGCTTATAGCTATACCTATTTTTATCCGCTTCGGGATGTACCGGGCTGTAATGCGCTATTTTGGAAACGACGCGCTTATTACCATTGCCAAAGCGGTCAGCCTTTCAGCCCTATTCCTTGCTTTAGTTGTGTACTGGTATAGCAACCACAAGACTGTCGTACCTCGCTCCATCATATTCAATTACTGGTGGCTGAGCCTGACCATGATTGGCGGCTTACGCTTGGTCATGCGTCAATATTTCCTTGGTGATTGGTACGCCACCACACAGCACGTCCCCTTCACTAACCGGGACAATGGACTGCCCAAGGTTGCTATCTATGGTGCGGGTGCCGCAGGCAACCAGCTTATGGCCGCATTGCGACTAGACCGAGCCATGCGGCCCGTTGCATTCATTGATGATGATGAGAGTATTGCAGATCGTGTTATTTCCGGGCTGCAGGTCTTTCGCGGCACAGACATCCAACGAATGATCGAGATGACTGGCGCGGAGGAGGTGCTACTGGCAATACCATCCGCAACGCGGTCTCGTCGCCGTGAGATCTTGGCGCTTCTGGAAAACTTCCCACTTCACGTGCGTAGCGTCCCGAGCTTCATGGACCTCGCCAGCGGCCGCGTGAAAGTCGATGATATCCAAGAAGTCGATATCGCAGACCTACTGGGACGCGACCCAGTGCCAGCTCAAGGTGATCTTCTGGCTCACTGCATCACTGGACAAACCGTAATGGTGACTGGTGCGGGAGGTTCGATCGGCTCTGAACTCTGCCGGCAAATTATTGCACTCAATCCGAAGACATTGCTGCTTTTCGAGCACAGCGAGTTCAACCTCTACAACATCCTTGGAGAGCTTGAACAACGCATTAACCGGGAAGCTCTAGCAATCCGCCTCCTCCCACTCCTAGGCTCCATCCGCAACCCGAAGCACTTATATGACACGATGAGCATGTGGTCTGTGGACACCGTGTATCATGCCGCAGCCTATAAACATGTTCCCATGGTTGAACACAATATTGCTGAAGGCATTCTGAATAATGTTATTGGTACACTCAATACCGCCCAGGCCGCATTGCAAGCCAATGTGGCCAATTTCGTGCTCATCTCTACAGACAAGGCTGTACGCCCTACAAACGTTATGGGAAGCACAAAGCGCATTGCCGAGATGACCCTCCAGGCACTTAGCAAAGAAGTAGCACCAGTACTATTCGGCGATTCGGCAAACGTCGCCCAGCTCAACAAGACTCGCTTCACCATGGTTCGCTTCGGCAATGTTCTTGGCTCCTCAGGGTCTGTAATCCCCTTGTTTCATAAGCAAATAAAGGCCGGCGGACCGCTCACCGTCACTCACCCTAAAATCACCCGTTACTTCATGACCATTCCCGAAGCAGCGCAATTGGTTATCCAAGCAGGCTCCATGGGATTGGGCGGTGACGTGTTCGTTCTAGACATGGGTGAACCGGTGAAAATTGTTACTCTTGCCGAGAAAATGATTCACCTTTCTGGCTTAAGCGTACGTTCTGAGCGAAATCCGCACGGCGACATCGCCATTGAGTTTACCGGCCTAAGGCCGGCCGAGAAGCTGTATGAAGAGCTCCTGATTGGTGACAATGTGTCCCCCACACCTCACCGCATGATCATGACTGCTAATGAAGATTATCTTTCTTGGGAAGCCCTCAAAGGCACTCTTTCCGAACTTTTGAGCGCTGTTTCGCAAGAAGACTTCTCTCGCGTCAGACAACTGCTAAGGCAAACAGTAAGCGGGTATTCTCCGGAAGGAGAAATAGTGGACTGGGTTCATCAACAGCGTCGCACTAAATTATAGCGCTGTTAATAATTAACAACCCTAAGATCTGGGCAATATGAAAAACTCGAAAATTTCAGATTGTCCCAGCTAACAGAACGAACGCTGTAAGTCCGCCTAACTCATCTTGAGCAAATCAGGCCATTACCCGACTTTCTGCCGCGTGTCGAGGTCATTCTTGAGCTGCCTGAACACGAGCCACCGGCACATGCGTTGCCGCAAACATGCCACTGGCAAGGAAGACAGCGAGCAGCTTGAAATCGTCCCCATGCCAATCCGCGTCATAAAGTGCATTTGCAAGGTTTAAGGCTGCCGCGACTGCGAATCAGCTCCGATGACAGCGGACAAGTCTGCTCAGCTCATCGAAAAAGCATGGCCTGCCCAAACGGGCTGGTGATGTTGCTGACCACCAAGTATCCAGACGGCTTGCAACTTCATCCTTCGAGAAAATGGTGAGACGCATGGCATCGAAATCTCATGTCAAATTCTGGCCCCGAGGCCATCCAATGTGACGTGCATTTTCAGCCGTTAATCGTAACAGTGCGTGCTGCGTAGCCAATAAAGACATTAAGGACCATTGCATCCTCCAATCCTTGGGATTGGCGAAGCCGAATTCCCACAGAGGCACTTTAATAAGTTAGTCTTTTGGGGATTCGCCTGTTTAAGGCTTTAAGGCCGAGCGCCGGCTTATTGAAAGCAAAAAATGCCTAATCCGCACTCTTCCCAGACTGAGTGAACCGCCCAAGCAGCTCTGGCCTTGCCCTGGTGAGGATATAGTCAAATTTGTCGCATTCGGTCGCCAGCACTACCGAATGGAAGCCGGCCAGGTTTTCTGCGGCCAGCGCTTCGATGCTAAGTTCCCGCTCCGCTCGTTTCGCCATTATCGATCCGGGACGTACCGGCTTCTGCTCCTGCATTAGGAGAAACTCGCTCTGCCGTGCCTTTGATCTCAAGCACCCGGATCTGCCGCAAGCGGTCCTTGACGAGGCTGCGGATCAAGGCGGTCAGCACACCCAGCATCGACCCGACTACCAAGGCAACTAGGACGATGAGGGCTTTGCGTGGACGGATCGGGCGAACCGGCTCAACCGCTAATTGGTCGACACTGATCAAACGCAGGCCTTGCAGGCTGGTATCCAGGTTAAGCAGGCGGGATTTTTCTGCTCGAAGGGCCTCGATCCCTTCAAGAAAGGCCGCGTCATTAGCCCGCGCCTTGAGCATCTGCACCTTGCGGTTAGTGGACAGCATCACGAGCTCTTTGCGAATCTGCGCGATGCGCGGCTCGGTGAAGTCGTCGGAAGTACGTCGGCGCAACGCATTGCGCTCAGCTTCGAGCACATTCGAGCCAAGGAAATACAACGGCGTTTGCTGGCTGTTGACTTCGGTGCGAATGACATTGCTGCTTTCCGAATCTGCATTGGCCATCAGAGACGGTGTAGAAGGCCGGCTCAGGCCCAGGCTTCGCGCAATGGCAATTGCCTCATCCAACTGAGCCAGCCGCGCCTCTCTGCGCAGTTTCGATTGCACACGCAGGGCGCTCAGCTCGTCGTTCAACTCCGCACGCTTGATGGCGTCGGCCTCTTCCAGGCGCGCTATTCGGCTTTCTTTGCCAGCGCTGTATTGCTCCATCGCTGAACTCAGCTGGGCATCAACTTCGGTCAGGCGGTTGGCCTTGATGATCTGCAGGTCCTGGACCAACTGAGCTCGCTCTCGCTCGGCCGCATAAGCGACAAAGTCATTGAGCACACTGGCGCCATCGAGCCCCCGGTCGTAGCGAATCTTCAGACCAATATAAGTGCTGAGCAGGTCAGTCTTTTTGGGGTCTGGCTGCATGAGCATCAGCGCATCACTGTTAAATGCATCGAACGCCTGCTCCAGGCTCTGGCCCGGGCTTGCGAACGCCTCAATCAGCTCCGGCCGGGCGCGGAAGAAGGCCAGCCGCGCGTCATAGGAATCCAGGGTCGCGCCTACCCGCTTGAGCGCCTCAACCGGAGGCAGGGTGTAGATCTGCGAGCGGTTCAGGGCGTCCAGCTCGTTCAAGGCAACCGGGCGCAAAATAGTCGATGTTTCATAGACCGGCGTTGCAAGCTGAGCATAGACAACGCCAAGCGCAGCACTTACGGCAGCTACACCGAGGATCAGAACTCGACGTCGCCACAGCCGGCGGACGAGATCGAAAAGGTCTATTTCGCTGGTAGGGATAGCGGGCGGTACACGCGTGACGCTGTTCAATGCACTTTGCCTGATAGATAGATTGAGAATTACCACGACAGGCACTGCTTAGCGCATCATGCGCGCGTCCAGCTTTTCCATGCCATCGGTGACCGCGAGCATTGTTGCATTTCTCGCAATTTCCAACAACGGTTGGGGACAAGAACCGGCCACGTCACAGCACTCAAGCCATGACACGGCGCCTTATCCAGACATCTCTGGCAAGCGCGACCATCACCCCCAAACCCAAGCCCGCCGCACTAGCCAGCAGAACGATCAACGTCTTTTTAGGCTTGATTGGCTTATCAGGCTGCTCGACAGCGCCATCCTGCTGATATACCGCGATGGCTGATGGATCAATGCTGATACTGCGATAAATACCCAGCTTTTCCTGCCTGGACCTGAGCTCGGTGATGAATGGATCATCGGAGACGCGCGATTTGAGGGTATCGATTTCAGCTCTGAGCGCTTCACTCCCGCGCATGTAGGTCAGGCTGCCTCCCATGCCCGCTGAAATTTCTGACGACAAGTCACCTGCAAGAATCGGTGGCTTCTTCAGCCCAATGGATTCAGCCACAGCAAGCGCCTCCTGCAGCTGAGCAATCTGGTCTTCACGCTGCTTGCGCGCGCCGGCCTGGGCAGCTTGAATCTGTCGCTCGAGGTTATCAGCCATGATCGCGAGGTCGCTGTGGCTACCCTTCAACACTTCTCGTTTAGCGCGTTCAGACGCCATTTCCACGTATGTCGTGACCCAGTCGGCAGCTCTACGGGGGTCTTCGAGATTAGCGGTTACGACATAACGAGAGGGCATGTCTTTGCCGGCCTGAGACACTTTGATCAAACTGTTGAAGTGACTGTACAAAGCATCACGCGAACCACTGCGCTGCTCATCCGTGAGGTGCGCCAAATATTCCGTGCGGAAAAATTTGTTACGGAGTGCTTCTGACTGCAGGGCCTTCAAGTAAATGTCGTATACATCCTTGACGGAATAGGTCGCCAACCCTGAATCTCCACCCCGAGCGTTATTGAGTTGAGCAATCTCGTTCTGCGACGGCGGCTGAACATAAAGCTTGGCCTCATATACCGGTGGTACGAGCAGTACATAGGCGATGCTCAGTCCAATTATCGGCAATGCAACCAGTGCAACCCAGAGCTTCCTTCTCCAGACACCCTGCACCAACTCGACCAGATCAATTTCACCCTCACCACTCAGGCGCTCACGTTCATTGCGCATTTATTCTAATTTTCCTTGGATCAGTCGGAGTACATGCTTCCCTGAACAGGTACGACCTTCGCCAACCCATGGCTTTGCTACCTGTAAAGATGAAGCGTAGCGGCAATTCAGCAATGTGCATGGCCCATTACATATCTTTAGCATTAATCAGTTATAGAGAGGTCTGAACCAGGGAAGTTCCAATCCGCAATGGCTTCAGAGCGTTGATCTGCCAGGCGGTCACGCTGGGACTGTGACGTCCACCTCAAGCTCGAGTTCCGCATACTTGCTGCGCAGCGCTGACGCCAATGCCCGCTTCGCCCTACCCTCCCCATGCACAAGCACCACCCGACTGGCCGCCCTCCCCGCACCCAACGCAAAATCGACCAATCCAGCTTGGTCTGCATGAGCCGAATAACCGGTCAACGTCGTTTCCATACGATCTGAGTATTTCGTCGCGGGCCGTGCGAACCTCGGTGAGAATTGAATGGGTGTTCATGGTGTCATGGGTTGGAGTTCATCGGGCGTGCAAATCACCGGCAAGGTATAGCCATGACTCGCAACGACCTTTTCAACGTGCCGCAAGATATGCGCATTCGCAATGTGGGTGCAGTTCCAAGTAAGCAGGAAATCGATTCCATGGCGGGAAGCCGTTGCGATATGGGCCGCGTCGATGACC
>SEFT01000028.1 GCA_004144175.1 Sphingobacteriales bacterium | reverse complement strand
CACCTGTACCGTACGCTCGCTGTGGGTAAAGTTGCCGTTGCGGTCGTAGCCAAAGCTTTCGTCATAAGGCATCAGCTCGGGTGGCTCATCATCGTTGCGCCACCACTGCCCGCCACGGTTTTCATGAAAGAAAGAAGCCGTCAGGCGGTTTAGCTGGTCGTAATGGTACACATGGCCCACTATGCTCTGATACAGCGTAGGGCTGGATGGCGCACCTGCAGCAGGCCTTACAAACTCCTGTATGGACGATATATTGCCATTGTACAGGTTCTTGTTGAGGAACGGCCGGGTAAGGCCTACGTTGTGCGCAGTTTCATTGCTGATGTTGGGCGCACCATTATCGAAAGGTGAGCCGCTATGCTGGAAGTCGCCATCGTAGTAATGCAACACCTCCGAGTAGGCATCCTTACTTATTTCGTTGGGGCCACCATCCTGGCCCGGGTCGTCGGCTTCATTAGTATGGTTTATAGCCTTAAGCCAGCCCTGCAAGGTATAGGTATAGTCTACCCCCTGGTCAAAGTCGTGACGCTTACGGCGCATCTGGTTCTTATCGGCCAGGTTATACTCGTAGTCTACAGCCGTCACATTGCCTACACCACTCACCCACGAGTAGCCAGCCGTCTTCAGGCGGCTGTCGCCATCGTAGTGGTAGCTGAGCGAGTAGTTGTCGTACGGGTTGGTAGCGCTGTCTTTGTTCATCAGGCTCACCTTGTATGGCTGCCCGGTAAAGATGTTGTTCTCATAGGAAATCATCCGGGTAGGTAGCGGCGGTATGTCCTGGTACACTAGTTCTACATTGCCATGCGGGTCGTAGCTATATACGGTGGTCATCTTTTCATTACCATAGGTACCCAGGTTCTTGTCGGTTATTGTATAGCTCACCCTGTTGCGCAGCCATTGCTGGTAAGCGCCCCCCGGTAATGGTCCGCCACCCGGTGCAAAGCCGGTATAGGGCTTGTCATAATAGGTATAGGTGATCTCTATACCCGTAGTAGGCCATATACTGCCATCCAGGTCGGCAGCCACAAAGGATGCCTTTGTCTCGCCAGTTTCAATGATGCGATCTCGTCGATCGTAGCGTATGTAGCTAAATGCACCGGGGCCTTTTTGCTTTTCATCCTGGGTAGCGCGCAACAGCCCACGGTTATTATACCAATACTTTTTCTCACCACCGTCGGGTGTCCATTGGCGCCTTACCTGTCCCAGCGTATTATAGTCATACTGGGTAGCAAAGTTGTACTCAGGATTCCCGCTGGCCGGCATCGGGTTCGATGCGTCATGCACATTTACCCCTTTGGGCTGGTTGGTACGTATCAGGTTGCCAGCGCGGTCGTAGTAGTACAGTGTATACTGGCCTTGCTCCATATAGTATTTGTTCACCAGCATCTGCTCTATATTCTTGGGGCTTAGGCACAACGTATCGTATGCTTTCCTTAGCTTGGCTTCATACTTTTTATGTAATAACTCTACCTGCCTGGTCAGCTCATTGCGAAAGGCTTCACACACCATCTCTTCACAGGTAAGCGGCCACATAGGATTGCCCGTACCCACCGATAATTGCTGTTTCCACTTTATACACACCGCTCCCCGGCATACTACACTGGTATAGCATACATCAGGGCAAATCAGTATATCCGGAGGGTCTCCGTACGCGCGGTGGTAGTACATGCCCAGGCAGTTAACAACATTGACAGTAGAGCTAAAATTGCTGCAATAAGCGGTTTGGCCGGAAGGGCCGTATTTAGTAACCGTACCAGTAAGCTGTGCCGATGCCGGGGTGGCCGATGCACCCATTGTATAAGTAAAGGTAAACGTATCACCCGCTACAGTAGGGCCTATTATCCAATGCATAGAACTATTGGTGCCATTATTGGGGCCGGGGCCAAAAAGAAACACCAGCGGGGTTTGCATGGTTTCGGCGATGCACAATGTATCGGTAGCAGCTAAAGCAGTACTCAAAACAACAGTTACTTTTACATCGAACTGCGAAGTGACTAATACCGAATCAGTATGTTCCCTTTTATAGTAGGCTATAGGGCTGGAGCAGGCAGGGCTTGGAGTGTATAACCTTCTTTTGCCAAGTGTAAAGATACCGGCGTAGTCATTATAGTTGAGCGGTATACCCACAGCATTGCAGGGCGCCTTGTCAAAAGGCGATGCATTGAGGCTGGTAGATGGCACAAAAGGCGACCAGTTTACATTAGAGGTCCCACTTTGCACCTGTGTATTTTGCTGTATGCGCTTCAGCCTGTTTATCCAGTAGAGCTGATACTCCTGCATAGAACCCGAGATCAGCTTTACAGGTATATATTCCTTGTCCTCCTTCTGGCAATCCAGCTTGTCATCCGTGCTCGGCAGTATCTCCATTTCGTAGAACATAGATCTCCTGATGATGTCAAACTTAGTACTGCTCAGATAACCTGAAGAATCGGGAGCAACATCACAACCCTCGCGGCAATGCTCTACTACCGATTTTGACATGCAGAGCACTTGCGGAAGCCTTACACTGTCGACACTGGCGGGCCTCCAGGTAAGGTCATAATCAAACCCTTCTACCTCTACGCTGTTATCCATAAAGGTGTTAGCAATATCATTCACGATACCGTCCATTCGGGCATCGCACATGCGTATACATTCCTGCCTTAACAGGCTTGCGCTATGCCCACCTGCTACTCCGGGACCATATACAGGGTTGTACACACTACCTAGGTTACCATTGGGGAAACTACCATAGCCTGTGATGCCCAGCGCTGTGATACCTGTATTCTTCACACCTTGGTAGAAGTGATAGATATGGAATGTTTTGGTATTGGGGTCTCCACCCGGGAAGTTGTTGCCGGTAGCCATCAGGCCCGCTGAGGTATTAGAATACCATACAGGCGCGGTTGGCGGTGTGGTGGTGGTGGTACAGGGCGATGAGCCCTGGTATATCTTACAGAAAGACTCTTCGAGCACGGTAGCGCTACCCCAGTCGTAAGGGAAATAACGATAAGGCCTTGTCCTTACGTCAGACGTAGCTGTCGCAAGTTCAGAATAAGGCTTTACTTCAAGTGCTAACTTATACCCCACCTTACTCATAAAATCTCCCCACCAGTCAAATTTCTCCATAGTGCTGGTAAGCTGCGTAGCGCCTGTAGGAGCCAGCGCGCGCTGTGCATCCAGATAGTTTTGCACGGTCTTTGTCCATGCAGAGAATAGCTCGCTGCACTTATAGCCGTCATTCACCATGCGTGTAATGATGTCATTGAACTCCTGATCACTCTCGAGCACGAACATATTATCGGCACTGGTTGTCATAGCTATACCACCAAGACCTGTATTGGCAAGTGCCGGGGCATAAAAAGTAGAACCTTTCCTACTATTATAGCGTTGCATTTCCTTCTTCATATATTCGGCAAACTTCGGCGGAGCGCATTCTGGTGTTTTACACCTTACCGTTGGTAATGTCAATTCATCACAACCAATAGTAAGCTTGAATGTCTTTTTAGAAGTATCGGCGCCTATATAATTCAGGAGGCCCATCATATCGGGCTGGTCGAGGAACGCCAGCATGGTAGATATGTTCTTGGGGACGGTAGAGGGAAGTATATAACCAGTACTACCCGATCCGAATATCCGTTCGTCTATCTTACGATGCATTATATCTACCGCCTCGTCGATATATAACCGGCCTGTGGCGGGATTTGTACGCTTCAGCTCCAGTACCAGGCTTATATCATAAGTACCGGCCGGAAGCAATGTTGGTGGAGAAGCATATGGAAAAGAGTAGTTATCGACCTTTGTAAGTGTAAAATATCCGTTACAGTATCCATAAACCGAATCAATAACCGGCACTACGTCTTTTATATACCTGTAAGTGGTAGTATCATCTCTTTCCCTGGCGGTCAGCACTACACGGTAATCGCAGCTGGCACATAGCTTATTACACCCGTCCGAATACATCTTTGGCAGGAGTTCGTATACATAACTAAGCTCTCTTGGTGAAGGGAATACGTAGGTAGCCTTGGTAAGCAATCTGGTAGGGCTCATCTGTATCATGTCCCTTAGCGTATCCGATACGTATTTTGCATCGCCAAGCGGTGTTATGGGTGTCAATAGGCTTGACTGAGGTGTAGTGAGCGCGGTTATTATAACACGCCCTGCTTCATCCGTATAGGTAACATTATATACCCCATTGGGGTCTTTTGTATAAGTCTTAAGCACCGATTCTGCTTTAGGGGCTTCATCACCCAGTAGCTCTTTCAGTTCGGTGGTTGTTGGCTTGCCATAGTACTTCTGTGTAGTATGGCCATTGCCCATCCCTAATGAATAGCCAGGTCCTGATATCTCGCGTGGCCTTTCCGTACCATCATTGTAGTAAAGGATACGGCTGTACCCCCGGCCTTGCGAATTGGAGAGACTGTGATCGGTATTATTTACGTCGTAATAGTCATATATATCGCCAGCCATACCACTTGGTGCATGAAAGTTAGATGCCAGGTCAAAATCGATTGGCGAATATGGCTGTCCGCCGCCATTCTTACTAAACGATGGCAGATATCCAAAAGACATCGGTGCGTAAATAGGGAGGGTTTTAATAACCGGACGGCCAAGATAATCATTTACCGTACCAGATACCGTTACACCACCCACAAAATGCGAGCGCTCTTGTTCCTGCTCCGGCATTAGCAGAGCATTGGCATAACTGATCCTTTCAGAAAAGCGTGTTCTGAAAAAATGGTCCTGAGGACCAGGACCTTCCTGAAATTTACGCTTGAAAACCCAGTTGAGATTTTCATCAAACTGGTTGTAAAAAAAACAATAGTTACCAGGTAACGAACTTGCGTTGACACTTACCGACGCCCCCTGAACGAATGCACCTGTCGGAGTCCATTGCCCCCAGCCCATATTATTTGCCGAACCTTTCCAATCGAAACCGCCAATGCGACGTACCCGCCATATGTAAAAACCGGTACCCTCAGCAAGCGTTACCGAAAAGTTCATATCGAATTGAGACGGTCCTCCTCCATAGTTCGGTCCTGTATTAGTCGTAAACGACAATGCCTGATCCCAGTCTACTTTGGCTGTAATATCCTGAGGTGTCTTCTTTAACGGATCGACATTGAATAGACGTAATACTTGCACTTCGTAGTTTCTTACAGCAGGGCAATTATCGGTCCATTCAAATTGCGTTGGCACACCTGGAAATGCACTATTCAGGGTAGGATATAAACCCGAACATTGTGCCGATGCGCTACTTGCCAGAAAAGCAGACACTGCAAACAGGAGTAATGCTGTAAGCATTACTGTCACACTGGACCTCAGCGATAGCAATAGCTTATTTATGAAGGGAAGGGTATTCATAGCTATTTGGATTTAGAAGCAGTTTTGGTTGTGATCAGATCTTTGTATTTGTATTTGCTATAGGATGCTTTCAGATTAGCGCCGGCAAATAGCTTTTTACGAACAGGATACCAGCCTGCGTCAGCGGGCCTGTACCCCTGTTCTTTTATTACTAACAGGGTCGACCTTATATCTTTGGAAAAAAGAGGATTTAACTCTGTGTATATTTTATAAAAAGTAGCAGCACCATCTTCTATGTAAAACGAGACCTTGGTATAGGGGCATTTTTGCTTCTCTATCGCAACTATGTCATAACGGGTTACTGTCTTATTCTGATCTTTTACTTTGAGACAGCCCGCCATTTTGTACACCTTAAACACGCTGTCACTTAGCACATCAAAATAAGGACTTACGAATTCCAGTGCATTATGCGGCGTGGAGGTATGCGTTACTATCTTTTTTTGCTTGTCAACCGTAAAGACATCCTTGTCATCCAGAAACACTTCTACCAAAGGTGTTTTTGTATAACGGATGTTTTTAGACGCCAATACCTCGCCATCGGTCTTTGAAGGTGTAATAGTCTCTTTATAAGGATTAAAGATCCTTGTCTCAAGCGAATAGCTCATATGCCAGCTTTGCCCTTCCAAAAGAGACTTTTTCATCTGTGCCTGCTCATTCCGGCATATTTCGCGCAGGCGCTGCAGGCATTCGTCCGGTTTGGTTTGTGCTGCCGTTTCTGCCGGATGCAGGAACAGCACAGATAAATACAGAATTATGTTCCTCATGCTAGATTAGGGTTTATGGTTCAAGGACTGTTCTGTCGCGAAGTTTTGGAGTGTTCAATTGAACTTCATCTACAGTTTTCGGTCCGCGTTCCGTTTCTATTATTTTCCGTACGAGCTTGCCTTCACCATTGTATTGGTAGAACGTAGCAAAGTTGTTATCATCCAATGTTGCCGACATCCTGTAATTACGTGTATCATATACATAAGCGCTCGATTCTGACTCTATAGGCTGTATACGTATATCGTCTATGATAAGCTCATTGAGACCTACAGTAGAAATCGTAAAATCGGCAAACGGCGCACCAGGGGCATTACTTACCGCTTCATACAGCTCCCATTCGCCGGTACGTGTTACATATTTTACAGTAAGAGGGCTACCCCCGCCATCAAACACCTGTATCGGCGAGCTTGAAGGATTATTATAGTCAAGATTATTGAACCTCACCCATACCCTTATATTATGTCCCTTATTCGCAGGATCATCTACCGTAAACTTCAGCGGATTGCCGGGTAACAACCAAAGACTTCGCCGTCCCGTGTGAGCTGTACTGCTATTTAGCCTTACTAAGAGATTTGGCACAATCACCCCTTCTTCCAGCTTTGTTCCATAGTTCATTTCAAATCCTTCGAACATTGTCGACTTATACGTAGCATTTGTAGCCTTCAGGTATGGCAGCATGTCGTGGTAGCCATATTTTATACTGCTTGGGCGTCCGGCACCGTCAACATCTTCGGTTGCAAAACCATGAGGTGAATATGATTTCACTTCGTTTGTCTTCATCCATTTCTGTGGATTGAAGAGATAGATCACTTTCCACAATCTCAGGTCAAATACGTCAGCAACCCCGGCGCCAGTATAATTACGCTGCATCGCCATTACATTGCTACCTTCTATTGCCTTGGTATTGTACACATATGTTTCTTTCGGTCTCCATTTGTTTTTGATATTTTTCTCATAGTCATTCAGCACAGAAGGTATGGAAGGAGTTGCCAAATAATTATTATGAGGCCAGTTATTATGATAGGTCGTAACATTGGCACGAAGCACTCCTGTAACGCTTGGTATATTGCAATGACGCAGGTAGAATTCAACGCAATTCCCTCCTTTATCATGATAATATATGTGTGGCGGTACAGGTGTCCCGGGAACACCACTCCATCCCGGGGTAATCCAGGTTCTGGTCCATCCAAATCCATTAACAGCTTTGGCACGGTCAAGGCTTTTGGGCGGGCAATTGAGGCCTACGATATTACTCCAAGTGGGGAAACCACAATTTTGCGAAGGAGGTGTTGTAATGTTGGCCGGATGGTTTGTAAATACATAGTGAGAGTAGTTGTTATAGGTATATGGATTGCAACTTATTGCAAGCAATGGATGATATGCCTGCATATCGTATATGCCAGACGAAACAGAATGTATTTCGAGCTTGGTTACTCTAAAATCTGCTTTGCTACAGTCAATACCATCCTGATCATACAACTCAAATCCATAATTGTCAATATCTAGTACTCCGTAGTAAGCAAGATCTCCAGCATCATTGTGAGCTTTTACATCTAACCACATCTTATTGAGGTCTGCCATAAATCTGTCCGTCCCGCTTTGGCCATCGCCCTGCTCTCCATAGGTGGTCATACCACCCATCGACGCCCTCAACTGGTTGGTAAAACCACTTCTTACTACTTCAATCTTCCAACATATCGCACCTACAGGTATTGTAGTATTATACCTGCCGGCAGGCGTTAATTTCAGATCGTCAAAATTTGCTTCTGTAACATTTGCCAATGCAATACCACCGGTAGTATGCACAGAAACGAGATCACCTTCCTGGAACATCCTGGTCTTATTTGCATCAGTAGCTATGTAGGCACTGCCGCCACCCGATATATTGATCAGTCCGCTGGATGGAGCATGAAATACATAGCGTTCGTTGCCTGCCTTTTGCCCCATTCCCATATACTGAGTACTTGCCAGTATGTTATAATCAGTATAAGTACCGTTATGGGAGCTACCGCCGGGCCCTATCGATAGTTTATTGTAGCCGTCATAGGTACGGGTAACTACCGCCTGCATACTAAGGGGGTCAAACGCGAGATTGTCTTTCTGCTGCATAATACCATCCTTCATAGAAGTAGTACGCTTAACTATAGCCGGGTAGTGGATTGTCTTGCTAACTATAGCAGATGCAGTACTCGCCTCCAGGTTACTGGTAACCGGGAAGGCAATAGCAAAAGCGGGAATAAGAGAAGGTGCAACTGTAGCATCACCGGTGATATATGTTTCGGAACCCTCTTCTGCCACGCAACGCGATTCCATCGTAACATCCATTTCTTTGCCCGCCTGCTGGAAGTTTACCGAGTATGTCTCGGCATCGAACATAGGCACAGCTTCGCCCGGTGCAAAATACTCCCAGGTTTGCTGGGCAACAGGGGTAGGCGTGCCTGCTGTACTATGGAATATATTCGACGTATACATGCCGGGGTACTCTGCTACACTGCGGGCCTGGCCGTGCATCTGGTTCTGCACAAAACAAAATCCCTGAGTGCTGCGCATTGCAGTTTTTATTGTATATGAGAATAAGCCTATCTCTACTTCTTTTTCCGGCTCGGCCCTACTAATGGCCGAATAAGTATTTCCTGCATCATTAAGGTCGCCATAAAAGCCGTCAACCGGAAAATCTTTTGCTGTATAATAATCAAGAACCGTATATCCACCACCTGTGTAACGGTCCTGGTGGATATTCTTCTTGATAACACGGCTGTACCCTACTGACGGGGCCGGGAGTGCACTCATAGATAATGGACCTTCAAACTGGTCCCTGTCACGTCCATCGAACAGGCGTTTCCAGTTCGCCTGTGGAGTACGTTTATCCATGTAGTATACAAGCGGATTCTCGGCAGCATTTTCCATAGGCTCATTGGTAGCTACACCATAGCTTTCTCCTGTAACCTCATTCTCATAAACATACTCATGGCCAAAGAGCGACTGAACTCCTGCCTGCGTACCGCTGTTGTACATCATCAGGCGCTTTACCCTTATTCCACCGCCCAGTTTTTTCCATACAGGTACCCTGAAGTATGACATAGGGGCACTCAATTTCTTGCAGGTGAATGGCTTGGCTGACAATGAAGTAATAACTGATTTGATAAATTGCTGGGCGATCGTTTTGACCCCTTCCAGTCCTCCAGGGTCGGTCATCATGCTAGCTGCAGGTGAACAATCTCCGTTCAATAGCTTACCGCCCACTTCGCGCTTTATATAATCAAGGCACACCTTACTTGGTAATTCGTCACCTATTACAACTTCTACATTGCCCGAAACATTTATACGCGCTTCTTGGAAATCTGCATAACCATCTACATAGTCGGCATTACAGCTATTGATGTTAGGAGTAGAATTTCCCAATAGTGTATACAAGAACTTATAGTATATCTTTTTTCCCCTGTAAGTTTCATTTATTAAAGCCACCAGGCGTTGTTTATCAGCAGTACTGCTGACCTGAGCTTCGAGGGTATTCAACTCGAACACACTGCCATCGCCATTATTGGTACTGCCACTGGTGGTTGTAAGCGGCATCAATATACTTGCGGGCTTATCCTGTACATATGCATAGCTATTTTGTTCGTATTGCACATGTATTTCACCCCCGGATGGCAATATGATCCTTTTAAGCTGCCAGGCTCCGGGGTCATAGTTACCATTGGGAGTCTGATCTGGCGCGCACAACAGGTTTCCTCTGCGGATTGCTCCGTCCGACATGTAGTTTCCCCAGCAGTCAACTTCCGATTGATAGTTTGGCGTTTGGTTATACCCATCGTGCATATCGTTGTATATGTCCTGGTATTTTGATGGATACGGAGTACTTGGATAACTATATTCAAATTCGTATGGGCTTACAGAAGCGTTTACCACACCATTGTGTTCAAACCATACGCGCTTAAGCGTCAGTTTACCCGTAGTTTGTCCTTTAACAATCCGCGTGTTAGGTGTATTAGGCCATTGTTCATAGTCATATTGAAATCGTACAGTCTTTATCAATTGATCAGGTTGATTAGGATCTAACGATTTGGCATAAACTTTAATTTTGTCTAATTTTTGCAGCGGCCTACCAAACTGCATCATATCCAATGTACTTGTATCTGGCTGAGACGGTATTCGTCCCTTTGCAGCCTCCACGTCGCTGAAATGCGCGCTATACCCGTCTTGCCTAGAGCTAGTTTCAAAAACTGCGTAATGGGTACGGGTCTCGATGGTATCCAGATAATATACTTCTCTCCTTCCTGACTGGTAACCGCCCATATTGTCGGTATTGTCCGATAGGCGATTGGGTTGAAATTGTACGCCGGTATATGGTATACGCCACTTGTACCACTCCCATGTAGTAGTAGGATTAAACTTTTGCTGGCTTGTTGACCCGCCCCAAGGTTTATATGCGAAACGGGTATAGCCGCCAAGGTCTTCCTTATCTGGTCCGTTCAGGTTGATGTCGACATAATCAGGTGTGGTGATCTGCGTAAGTAAATAACTTGTCGCATAAGGATATATGTACTCTTCGCCAACCTTCTTATAGTTCTCTGATATATCTGAGTTAACAACATAGCCTCCCCCACTTACGTTTGCCACGCCGTGCTGCATATACTTCTCATCTTTGCCATATACAGGCAGGCCGTATACATACGCATTGCCTTCTTCGTTATACACAGCTACTTCGCCAATCACATCATCAATAGCCGCATTGGCATCTGTATTCCGGCCAGCCATGTCATGCACCCGTTCATTCATTTCATAAGCCGACATGCGCTTGTTACCTACCCTTTGATTTATCTCAGCATTGGTATGATAGCCTATATAAGACGCCCTACCGGAGCGCCCGCCTTTCTGCTTCATCTCAGGAAACTTCGGTCCAGTTTTTGTAAAACCGGCACCTTCAGGCGTCTCATTCGCGTAGTTAAGACTACCACCGAGGTCATTGTTAAAGCGGAAAAATTGAGATTCTAGTACCTTATGTTCGTTGTCAACATATCCATACGGAATAAAATCGACATCCTCCATGTTACCTTTACCTTCGGGCCATGCAGCACCTACCTTTAGCATATGCTCGCCCTTAGGCTTCGTAGCCATCCCAACACCATTCATTCCCACGCTATGTATATCCAAATCAAATGTACTGCTGCCCGTCTTGCTTTCTACATAATTGGGAGAAAAGACACCTACTTTTTCATGATACATACGAAATGCTCCGCCTATTCCTTCTCCGCTAACAAAGTAAGCATCGGCTGTGTTTACCGGCACAGGCAAAAACCTGTCACGCTCATGATATGGTGATGGCCTATCGACCGTATAGTCCATTACCGTTTCTTTTGCCGCCGTAGTATTGTCATTTCCTTCAGCGCGCGCATTGCCAGAATACATGTAGCCATATGTTTTCACCCATCTTAATGGGTTTTGTTGCTGGGATGTGTAAGTAATGCCCACTCCCAGAGTTGTTCCAGCCGGAAGCGGTCCAGGATTTAAAGTAGCCTCGACCGAAGCATATACTGAATTACCTGTATAAGGAGTAACGTTATATGGCGAAGACATATCTGAAAGTAGGTAACCAACGTACCTGCTAGCGGCGCCAGATGATATAGCGGATGCCGATCTATACATAGAACGCCCGACACCTGATGTAGCCAACCTATCCATACCGGTTTGACGTCCCGCTGAATTGCCGCCATTCATACGGCTTTTCTTAAAAGCGTCAGAAGCATAAGAGAGAATTACGACAGGATTGATACCTACAGAAAAGGTACCGTCACCTGGGCTAAGATGATATCCTACGGATGCAAGCCCTCGTAGTGCCGTCAAATTAACAGACGAGGTAAAACCAAAGCCTCTATAATTATTATAACGTACTGTCTGGTTGAGCCCCAAATTGCCGCCGAACTTTGAAAAAATTTGTAAAGACATAATGCCGGTAGCAGCTACAGTCCAGTTCTTAGGCATACTGTTGTGGAAGCCTACCACTTTATTCTTATAGTCATCGGGAAGGCCACGTTTTATATGACTTATAGAACCGGGGTTTAATGTCCAACCCGACCCCACCCATGACGCTTCAGACTCAGGGCCATCGCCACTATGATATGAGAGTGACAATGCATAGCCTCCCCCCTGTCCGCCAGGTATCTCTATCACTGGTATATTGTAAACAAACTGCCCTGTAAACTCATTGACCATATTAGTAGTACCTACCGGCTCGAAACTGCCAAAATCAGGTTGTGTAGGACCACCAGTAAGTGCATAACTCACATTTGGAAATATCATCTCAGCTACCATTGTACACCATAGCATCGCGGCCGTCATCTTTAGTTTCCGGCTATGCTTACATACAGGCATAAGAAGGGCTCGGCGCATTCCTGCACCTTTTTCTGGTCTGGGCGTCATATGAAGTCTTTAATTTTTAAACAGGCGGGTAGCCAATTCTATATTGTTGAGCTTAGAGTTAATTCCAGGCAATATTTATTTCTCGGGCTAATAACAGCTTTTCTCCTGCGAAATTCATTTGAACCTTCCCGAGATTGAAAAACGGATCATCGTATTCGAACAGGTACTCCTTACCTTTCAATAAATTTTCATTGGCAGTTAAAGGCGCAAACACTAACACAAACGTCCTGCTATCTGATAACTCATACAGATTTTCTACAAGGGCAAGAACAGGCTGTTGCTCTTTACCGTCTATATACAGTCGTACATATTGCTCCATGAAAAAGTTCATCTGCAAAACACGTTCATTATACTCCCCTTGGTTAGAAATGCCTTCATACATCACCGAACCTGCTCTTTTTTCTTTTGCTAAATTCTTGTCTGG
This sequence comes from Sphingobacteriales bacterium, assembly GCA_004144175.1. Lineage (GTDB taxonomy): Bacteria > Bacteroidota > Bacteroidia > Chitinophagales > Chitinophagaceae > Polluticoccus. Next base: position 13,971 of record SEFT01000028.1, on the reverse strand, counting down.
CCCAATAGTAATCAAAAACGTTAGCAGTTTATTTTGTACCGCCATAATGCTATCCCGCGAAGCTTCACTCATACCCTTCCGGGCTGACAGTTGCTTTAGCACTACATAAGACGGTGGCTGATACTTTACATCAACGTTTATTCCTGCTATTGTCTTTGTCTTTATACAGCCATTTCTACTTTCATTTAGCCATGCATTATATTCGTCTATCGTTTTGATACTATTGCTACATGAGCCTATGGATAAAGCGAAGAAGCAGAAAAAGGAGAGCATTTGCTTAGCAAATTTCATAACAAAGGTTGCTTAGGGCTTAAGAGACACTTGCATTGTATCTGTAGCAGGTATTTTGTGCTCTTCGTTAAGAGCGGACAGCACTTCTTTAGTAATATCGTATGCATCTGCGGCATAAACAATAGAACCAGAGCCTTCGGCACCCAGCACAAGGTCATATCCTTGTTTCTTGGCATAGCTCTCTACATAGCTGTTGATCTGGTTAAGTACTGATTCAGTAAGGCTCTGCTCCTGCTCTTTGGCTTGGCCTTCTATAACTGACGCATAGTTATTCAGATCAAACTCCATACGCTTCAGTAAAGCTTGCTGCTCCTCCTTCTCCTTTGCAGATAGGGTTGGAAGGTTTTGCTGATATTTCGAAAGCGAACGTTCGTAATTGATGCGCAGGGTGTCAATATTAGATTGCCAAGCCGTGGTCTGTTGCTTGAAATCGGCATGAGCACGTTTCATACCATTGTAACCGTAAACTAGCTCTAATGTGCGCACATACGCTATTCGGGGACGAGATTTATATAAATGATAAAATAGACCGGCCGAAATAATCAGAAGAATTGTAAGTGCTGTTGAAAAGAAAATTATGGTTCTGTTAGATTTGTTTGATGGTCGTTTATCCATATGGGTTTATCAAGACTTAAAAGTTGCAACTAAAGTAGATTACGCATACCAAAAAAGCAAGCATTGTTAAAAAAATCACTTTGGAAATATCTGTATAGTATCGTTATACAATTGTAATATTAAAATGTCGGCCTTCATGCTACCTGCTTTTATGATTACATTATCATTATGCAAACTCAATTGACATGAGCTGCAATTGCCATTGAATGTTCTTGAAAATGTGGCTAGATCTTTACTGTCTATTGATAAAACAGAATACCAAAGCTTGATTTCAGGGATAGTTGGTCTGGAAGAATACACGGAGTGCATCACAAACGAAAACAAAAGAAAGCAAATTAAAACCAGTACGGATGCTACAAGTACTTCAATCAAGCTACCGCCTGGCAAATTTTTCAGCGCATCTTTTAATTTAGCCATTTTACTACCTGCTTATTCTTGCCCAAAGGGAAATATAGATTGTAAGAATAGTAGTCTGGCATTCGACTTGCATCTATTATAGTGTTAAGCAGAATATTCTGTTGAACATTCCCATCAACATTACTGGTTGTACTATTGCAGACAATTGGCCCTAGACATCTTCCTTCAAATCTTATTGGCGAAGTGGAATATATTCCACCTACGACGCTATTACTATCCACCATGCTAATTCTAGATCGTGAATTTGTGTATTTATTAGTATCAACAAGCACAGCTTCCCCTTCTAAGTGCAACGAAAAAGCCAAAATAATTCCTGGCATATCTGACCTGCCATATAGATGAGGGAACATGGCAACTGCACTGGGATACTTTAAACATACGTTTTCGCCTATAACAATTGATTTTGTAGCAAAAAGTTGACCTACGCCGCTGAAACCTGAGTCGACAGATATGCTGCTCGCTAACACAATTGCATCTTGCAGCTTTGCACTTGTTCGTATGAATACCTGTCTTGCTAAAACCATTATGTGTCCGGACAATGATCCTTCTAGGATTACCGTGTCGGCCGATATTGTCACATGATCTTCTGCAAATGATACATTTAACGAGTCGGAAATGGTTAACTTCCCATGTTCACGTTTATTTGATAGACTACGCAACCATGCTTGAACATCTATCATGTTGCCATACTCAGGCAGTTTAACAGGGCTTTCAAACAATTGACTCGATAAAATGCTGTTCTCTGTATTCTTGTTACGGTAGAATCTCACAGAACCTCCAGGTACATAGCTCTTTCCGCGTATCGTCACATTATCTGATATCAGCAATGAATAAGATGAATTCTCCAGAATAAGCGCAATGTCTTCGCCGAAATTTTTTGCCTTTCCTATTAGTGCAATTCTTTTAAGAATAGTATCCCTGGCAGAGGTCAGAACTACAGATGCACATACATCGTACATCCCCCAATGATTTTTACTTAGCGTAACAACAATGGGTTCTGTTACGATTTCCATATTATGATTGACTGTGTCAGAAATAATCTTTTTGAGGCCTTGGATACTGTAGAGTTCAGCAAGTGCCTCTCTTCTCTGCACCGCCAGCGACCTGTTATTAATGCCCCAAAAAGCCAATACAAGTAAAGACAAGCACGATACTAAAACCATTATGATAATGGCATAAATCAAAGAAGAGCCATCCAGCTTACTTTGTTCTATTTTTATCATTCTTCCTTTTTTTAAACATGTTGTTTTTTGTAGACTTTACCCATCGTTCAGCCAATACAAAAACATTTTTTCGAGAAGACGTATCAGGGTGGATATATACTCTTTTGCCAACTGAAGTGTCATGATCTATACGTTGGTAAGAACGTAGTGCACCATTCCTATACATTTCCACCTTAGATAAATTACCATCAGCATCGTATAAATATCTACTACGAACAAGCTTGCCATTCTTCCACTCGGCCTTTTCTTTCAATATACCGCTAACGTCCCAATGATTCCATATTCCATGCTTCAATCCTTTTTTAAAACAGCCTTTTTGTAACAGACTGTTTTCGGGATAATAATATTCTGCATAAGGTCCATGAAGCAAATTGCCAGAATATCCACCTTGTGTTATTTGTATTGCCTTATTATCAAACCAATAATAAAATTTCGCTGATCTTGCTTTTGTAGACTTGTCGACAGCTATCGACGCTTCAATTTTGCTCTTTTCAGTATTTGTATAAATATGCCTTTTGTTAGGCGGCTGAAATGCCCTTTGAGCAAAAATAGAAGGCATTGTTCCTGGAATGATATAAAGAAACAGAAATAAAAAAAATATTTTATATCTCATATAACATATTGATAAGGAGGCATTGACATTTTCCGGAAGATAGCTATTTTTACTAATCTGGAATAATTATCGCAAAACAATCACGTCCATGAAAAGGAAACACCTATATCCCGGGTTTACATTAACGGAGCTACTAATTGCATTAGTAATAGTTGGAATTTTGGTACTAATTGCCTACCCTAACCTGATGCCGTTGATATCAAATGCTAAGAGCACAGAGGCAAAGTTACAATTGGAGCACATACATACACTTGAAAAAACTTACTTCTACACTAATTCCAAGTACTCAACCAACCTTTCTGATCTTGGCTTCGAGCACGAGCGCCTTTCATCTGAAGAAGGAGGAAGAGCCAATTATAAAATCGAGGTCATTTCGGCTACCAATACTTCTTTTAAGGCCATAGCTACCGCTATCAACGATTTTGACGGCGACGGCACCTATAATGTTTGGGAAATCAATGAAAACAAAAATCTGAAAGAAATAACTAAGGATTAAATGCAGTTGACCGGAACAATATTAATACTGGCCAGTTGCTTGCTCATTACCTATCAGGATTTTAAGGCACGGCTGATACACTTAGCATGTTTTTTAATACTTGGAACAGGTATAATACTCTTTATACTTCCTTCTTTTCTTTTTTTGTACCCGTTATATATACTGAACCTAGTTTTTTGCCTATTACTGATTTCCATACTTAAGCTCTATATACGTATCCGGAGAGGGCGCAATGAAAATCTTATAAACAAATACCTTGGTAGCGGTGACGTTTTAATGCTTGCAATGCTATGCTTTTTCTTTACTCCCTCTACATATATCCTTTTCGTTCTGGTTTCTTGCATGACAGGTATTATTTACTTCCTGCTAGCAAGATCTGCTGTAGCAAAACAAGTACAGATACCGTTAGCAGGAATTATGACTTCGTTGCTAATACTAATATTAGGGCATAGCCTACTTTTTTCTTACGACGTAAGCACAATCGAAATTTTCAACCATTTTGTTTAGATCTAATGTCCAATTCACTCCATGACAATCTTATCAAATACGTACCATCTGAGATCGCGTGGCGTTATAGAACCATACCACACAAATTTGATGCTGGTATACTGACACTCTTGATAGATAACATAAGTTATAAACAAGAGTTTCAAGGCGAATTGGAATTGATACTTGGCCATGAAGTTTGCTTATTAAAGGAAGAACCGGAAATAATTAGTCAGCAACTTTCGAAGCTATATCGGAAAGACAATACCAGTAATATTATCATTAGAAATGACGAGAGTGCAGATGATTTTCTGATTAAGGTTATTTCAGAAGCAAAAGACCTCGGAAGTAGTGATATTCACGTAGAGTCTTATTCCGAAAAATGCCGAATAAGATTAAGAGTGGACGGAAAACTATTGGAGCGTTATCACATTTCAAAAGAGATTTACCCATCATTTATTAATAAGATTAAGATAAAAGCAAGGCTGGATATTGCAGAAAAGAGACTGCCCCAGGACGGTAGAATGCTATTACATATAGGGAACGGCAAAATCGACATTCGTGTTTCAGTATTACCATCTCTATATGGAGAAAAAGTTGTGCTCCGTCTTTTAAGCAATGACTCTACTCATATTCAACTCGACAATCTCGGATTCAATGGAAAACAACTAGACGATTATAAAAAAGTATTAAAACGCCCTCATGGTATTATACTCATAAGTGGCCCCACAGGTTCTGGAAAAACGACAACCTTATATGCTACGTTGAAGCTCCTGAATAGTGAACATTCTAACATACTAACTATAGAGGACCCCATTGAGTATACACTCGATGGCATTAACCAGGTCCAACTAAAAGAGAATATCGGACTGACTTTTGCCAGTGCACTTAAAACCTTTTTAAGGCAAGATCCGGACATCATTATGCTGGGTGAGATACGGGATGGAGAAACAGCTCAAATGGCTATCAGGGCTGCATTAACAGGCCACCTGGTTCTATCAACGATTCATACCAATTCGGCATGGGGAACCATATCGCGCCTGGTAGATATGGGAGTGCCTACTTTTCTTCTGGCTAATACCTTGAACGCAACAATTGCCCAAAGGCTGGTTAGAAAGCTATGTGCTAAATGCAAAACACCTGGGGCAATTAGTGATTCGGACCTATATCATGAAGTAAACGATACTATCGGATCAGATACTATCCATTACCATCCTGTAGGATGTGAGTATTGCTATTATACAGGATATCATGGAAGAGTTGCACTTTATGAAGTAATACCTGTCGACGGGGAAACCTCGAGGGCAATAAAAGATAACAGACAGGACATTACGGCCATGCTTGCAGAACGCAAAATCAGCACGCTACGAGATCAGGCAATTGACATTTTATTATCAGGCATAACTTCTCTTGAAGAGGTTTACCCTATCCTATTAAACCATTAATAATGGCATTACGGCTATTTCTCATTTATACGCTACTGTTTATAGCATGTTGTTTGCAGACGCAGGCGCAGTCTGTTAATGGACGTATTGAAAGCATCAGAGGTCGTCTTGAAAATGTAACAGACGATATTCCTCAACTGAACAACAAAGTTTCTTTTTCTATTTCGGGGGCTTCCCTTTACGAGTTCCTAAGGGCGCTGGCAGTAAAAAACAAGCTTAACCTTAGCATCGACCCTTCGCTGGATAACAGCATTGCGGTCAATTTTACGAACGTAACGGTTACCGAATTAATGGTATATCTCAGCGAGCAATACAACTTAGAGGTCTTTATTAATGGGTCTATCATCTCCGTCGTAAAATATATTGCTCCAATAGCCGAAACTCCGTTAAAGCCTATAAGTGTACAGTACGACAAAGAACGAAACCTTATAAGCTACGACCTCAGAAACGATAGCCTTGGCAGCGTGCTAAAAAAAATTACCAGTCTTTCGAATGCAAACGTTATAGCCCCCCAACGCTTGCATCAAAATTTAGTTAGTGGTTTCGTAAAAGACCTGTCAATTGAAAAAGGTGTTTCCGAATTGGCATATATGAACAATCTTTCGTTTCAAAAGAAAGATAGTCTTACCTATTACATCGAAGAGATAAATGCGAGAGCAGCAGAAAGGGAAAAATCCATTAATGCTAGTCTACCTAAAGGATTAAGTCTTCTGACCAATAAATCTGACAGCATAATTTCCATACAGGCTGTTAACCAGCCAATAAAAGAGGTATTAGCGGCGGTTGCAAGAGAGTTGAACATTAATTATTTTTTATTTACCGAGATCCAAGGAAATTCGGATTTAAAACTTGACTATATAGACTTCAACACATTCCTTAAATACCTTTTCAACACAACATCTTATACATACAAAATCGATAATGGAATATACCTCATCGGTGATAGAAAGCAGGAAGAAATAAGGACTGCCGAAGTATATCCGCTACAATACAGGACCGTTACAAACCTAGTAGAACAGATACCTTCAGACATGAAAAAAAGTTTGGAGATAATCGCACTTAAGGAGATGAACAGCCTGGTAATTGCCGGTTCTGCCCCCGCCGTAAAGGAGCTTAAAGGGTTCCTTCGACTGGTTGACAAGATCGTACCCGTTGTCAATATTGAACTGATCATACTGGATGTCCGTAAGTCGAGCGCCATATCAACAGGTATTATGGCAGGTATCGACAATCAGAAAAGCACTTCATACTCCAGTCTGTTCCCGAGCCTCGACGTAACGCTTAGCTCAAACTCTATTAATAACATCATCGATGGAATAAATGGAACCGGTTTAGTTAATCTTGGGAAGGTCACACCGGGATTCTACGTATCACTTAAGGCATCCGAAGACAATGGCTATCTAAAAATAAGGTCAACACCCAAGCTTGCAACACTTAATGGCAATGAGGCAAAGATGTCTATTGGTGAGACCAGGTACTATGCAGAGCAAACAACGAATGTAATTACTACACAAAGTACAACTACCGTAACCGGCAGGATATTTAAAGAGTTGCAGGCAAACTTCGGAATCACAATAAAACCCATTGTTTCAGGCGATGAGCAAATAACGTTAGACATCACAGTAGAGCAATCTACCTTTACAGAACAATTTACAAAAGATGGTCCTTATGGCCGTCTTACAAGGAGCTTTCAATCATCCCTGAGGGTAAAAAACAATGACATGATTTTGCTTGGCGGCCTGGAGGAAAAAAGCAATGATGATGCCGGGCAGGGTGTACCCATATTATCGAGGATTCCAGTTGTTAAGTGGCTATTCAGTAGCCGTTCGAGGTCGAGCAAAAAAAGTAAACTGGCGATATTAATTCACCCTACAGTCTTTTATTAGTATGGACCTGAACCTGTCGCATATATACCAAACAATATTAGCCAAAGCTATTAGGAGCATTATTGTTGTTGAGGTACGAGATACCAGGAGAGGCAATATGCGGGAAACACACTACAATAGCCTATTACTGCAAAAAGAAAAAAACAACATCTATATAAAAAACCATCAGCAGAATTCAGATATCGACGGATTAGCCCAATGGTTGAATGATGATAATCAGAAAACGACAGAAATCATTATCGTCATTAATACTGACAACGTCCTCAACCGTATTACTGAGTATCTGGCAGACACAAGCGAGGCGATTCAAAAAGCGTTACCCGGAACAAACGCAGATGATTTTGTAGGAAACATATTTATTAGCGATAAAACAAAAGGACTTCTAAGTATTGCCAGGAAAAATCACATCGCTCAAACATGCTCAGACCTTAACAGTTTTCTACCCAGAGTAATAAAAGTTGGCTTGGGTCCAGGCGCGGTGCTTTTTACACATGCTGCCATATTCGACCATTCGGGTGACTTCCAAATAGACATCAAGAACTACTCTTTTCTTTTCCAAAACGATATACTCAATGATTTTAAGATAATCAATAACGATGCAAATAGGCCGGTAGATGAAAGTCTAATTACCATAGGAAACGAAAAAATTCCGGATGTAATTTTTATCCCATTTTCTTATGGCGTTTACTATATGGCAAGCCCAATCGACTGCCCGGGAATATTCATTCCGGAAATTAATGCTAACCATGAGACATTTAATTTTGCTAAAACAGGAAAAGTAGTCTCCTATTTTTCAGCTGCTTTTCTTCTGGTCCTTTTAATAATCAGCTCAACCTTATTTACAACATATAGTCAAAAACATGAACAGCTTAGCTCAAAATATTTATCTGCCAAAGAACGCTTGGCTAATAGACGAATGAAAAAAGAAAACGAGACTAAGCAGCAATCGATTCTACAGAACGCAGGCATAACAAAGACCAGCAACATTACATTCGTATCCGACCAGATAACCGGGAACCTTCCTGATAACATTTACCTGAGAAAGATGTTTATCCACCCTATCAATATGCGAAGCATAAACGAAAACACATCGTTTCATTTGGATAAGATCATAATAGAAGGCAATTGCTATACCAGTAACGAGCTTAACAATTGGGTAGATCTATTAAGACAACAGTCATGGATTACTCAGGTAAAAATAAACGAGTACAAACAGCCAAACGGTTCTGACATAGGCGCATTTGTTATTGAAATTCAAAAATCATACTTATGACGCTCAAAAATAAATGGAATAAACTTAGCGCAGATTGGAAGTGGAAACTGTTAATTGCAGCAATAGGATTGTTGTTTTTTGCATCTTACTTCTTCAACTTTAGAAAAACTGCGGCAGTCATAACAGAATACAATGAGCTTAAAGCGTTTGCGGATACTATGCCAGACGCCAATATTGGCATGAGTGAGGTTACCATTCCGCAAGAGGAACCAAAACTTAATGATTATTCTAGCGAAACAATACTCTCCGGCATCTCAACTTTCTGTGAAGAGAATGAAATATTTGTAAATGAGATCGCTCAGTCTTCTTACCAGGATTCCGGAAGTTATATTATCGAAACAAATAAAATCACACTCAATGGTAGCTATCGGAACATCCTCCTGCTACTATACGACATTGAAAAGAAAAAGAAGATGGCCACTATAAACGCAGTTCACTGGGAAATGCAAAAAGACAAATCATCATCGGAATATATTCTTCTTGCAACATTGTACATCAGGCAGATAAAACGTGAAAATGAAAAATCTTAATTATTATTCTTTTATTCTCTTCTTGTTCCTCTTTGCATCCTGTAAAGACATCATAGAACAAGACGTAACGCATGCCAAGATGAACGTCCTTAGCCCGGCCAACAACCTGGTATCGAACAGTTATGACATCACGTTTTGGTGGGACAAGGTTGAAGGCGCACAGAAGTACAGGCTGCAGATTGTAAAACCTGCATTTGATAGCTTAGAAAAAATAGCAGTTGACACGTTGATATCTGAAACTAAGATTCAGTATAGCCTTTTCCCGGGACGGTACCAATGGCGTATAAGAGTAGAGAATGGAAGCAGCAGCTCACCATTTATCGTCAGAAATATAAAAGTCGATACAAATCTCGTTTTAACCGGCCAAAACTTTACGGTTGACTATCCGCTCGATCAAACATATTCTGGCAAGACAGTTCTTGCATTTTCCTGGCAATCTTATCCTTTTGCAGATATCTATGAGTACGCTCTGTTAGACTCAAACAATGTACCTATTAAGTCCAAAAAGACATCTGGCATCTCAATAACAGACACAATTGCAGAAGGCAAGTATAACTGGAGAGTGCGGGGAATCAATTCTGGAAATAATACGACAACTTTATTCTCAATAACACGTAGCTTTTACATCGATATCACTAGCCCTTCATTCAGCACTAATCCTGAACCGATTGACTTGTCTTCTGTCAGCAACCCTATTACATTGTCTTGGCTGCATGCTAATGATATATATGCCGATAGTATAATCATTGCTTCCGACTCAAATTTTACCAATACCATTCAAAGGCATTATATAGTAGGTAGTAGCATTGCACTACAGCCGCTTACCATCGGGAATACTTATTTCTGGAAAATAAAATCGAGAGATAAGGCTGGTAATTGGTCAGCGTTTTCTCCCTTTTACCGTTTTACGATTACCCCTTAATAGCTACAGAAGATGCAAAAGAATAAAAACATCACCGCGTTCCTTTTGGTTACAGTAGTGGCTGTATGGGGATTGCTTGCATTTCGGATTTACAAAACTTTTGCCGGAACAGATAATTACATACCTATAGCGCATAAAACCTTAAAAGCGGTGCTCCCTAAAGAAGAAGGCAGCTTTGAATTGCACGAATACACGCGCGACCCTTTTCTGAGTATTCTTACAGATACAGTAACGGAAAATATAGTTGAGGCTCCCGCCACTATTCAATATCCGACACAGCGTCCAAAACCAGTCAATTTGCCTCAATATTGCGGAATCGTCGGTAATCAGGCTGACAAGGACCGCATTGCCATTTTGAGGACCGACAAAAAGCATCTATTTGTGAAAGAAGGAGAAAAATATGACTCGATGAAAATTGTAAGCATTAAGGAAGACAGGCTTGTACTGGACAACAAAGGAGAAAAAATAACGCTGCCATTAAGTGGCCAATCTAATAAAATGGTGAGTTTTAAATAGCTTCCATGCTTAAACATAGGCTGTATGGGTTTACCTTGTTAGAAATGATCATCACAATGATTATTAGCAGTATAATGATAGTGCTGTTCTATGCTGTAATGAACAATCTGTATAAAGAATGGACGGTATTCAAAGAGCATCAGAATGAAATTACAGAGACATTACTCTTCAAGCAAACGTTAGATGGAGACCTTCGTAATGCACGTTACGTAATTCAGACTGATGAACGGAAAGTATTTTTTATGTCGATGCGCGATACTGTCACCTATCAATTTTCAAACCATATTGTACGCAGCCAAGGCATGCGTATTGATACATTCGGCATCATATTATCAGCTTTCCAACTGATACCCTTGCAATCTATGAAGCGCGTCATTCTTGTCAGCGAGATTAGTATGGATATTGAGCGCCCGATAGAAATGAAAGAGGTATCATTCTATAAGCATTATACTAGTAGCGATTTGATGGACCTGCATACGGAGCAAGATGGATATTAGAGATTTAAAAAAAAGTACCCGTGTTCAGAAGGCTAAAAGCATTAGCCCAAACCATACATTCAACCTAAAGTACATCATTGAACTCGGTAATCGGGATATAAAACTGTTTAACGATTTTGGAGACAAGAATAAAGAGCGATTCTACGCAGAAATAGGCATGCTATTATCTGCCGGTGTCGACCTGCAAACTGTATTAGACCTGGCAGTGAAGGGCGTAAAACCAGACAGCAAAATGCACAAAGTATATTGCAGCATTAATGAAAAGCTGACAATAGGTTCTAGCTTATCGCAAGCAATGGAGAGCACCGGGCATTTCAATAATTTTGACTGCTTCAGTATACAGATCGGCGAGAGTACAGGGGCACTATCTGAAATTTTTGAAAAACTGCAGCAGTACTACAGTAAAAAAATGGCTCAACGCAGAAAGATCACAAGTGCCCTTAGCTACCCTGCTATTGTAATGCTTACCACCGTGGGGGCCGTATTCTTCATGCTACGCTTTGTAGTGCCAATGTTTGCCGATACTATCACGAGGTTCGGTGGTGAGTTGCCCTGGCTCACACGTATTATCATTTCATTCTCGGAAGGTGTCACCCATTATTTTTCAGTCTTTATCTTTTCTGTTGCAGTAGCTGGCATTTTGTACTATAAAAACAAAGAGAACCCACGTGTCAGAAAGGCTACTAGTAATACATTACTACGGCTACCGTACATAGGCAAAATGATAAAAAAGATACACATCGCTCAGTTTTGCCAGGCAATGGATCTGCTGCTCGCTGCCAACGTTGGTATTGTCGACAGCATACAGCTAACACAGAAGATGATACGCTTTTACCCCCTTGCGATAACACTTGAGCAGGTAAAGAACAATATTATGAAAGGTTCATTTTTTTACAAAAGCTTAGAGCAAGAGCAGTTCTTTAATGAATCTATGATAACGCTGATTAAAATAGGTGAAGAAGTAAATCAACTCGATAAAATATTCTTACAGCTAAGCAGGCAATACGAAAGTGAGCTCGATTACCAATCCAATCAGCTTATAACGATATTGGAACCGTTGATGATTCTAATACTGGCGCTGGTCATTGGTACTATACTCATCGCTATGTATTTGCCTATGTTTCGTATTGGGTCGGTAATACATTAGTCATAACAAAGAATACTAGCAAGACACCGCGATGATTGTAAGCGGTGAAATAGTTAAATCCTATAACACGATGCAGATCAAGAATTAATTGAACGATAGGGGGAATATGGCCACGAATAAGCAATACAACACTGCTAAGTACGAGCAAGAACATCAAAGCTTTGCTGAAGCCTGTAGGGCAATACGCAGCAAGTATAGAACAAGTAAAAAACTTACAAAAAAAGACTTAACAGATTTCCCCAGAGGTAAGGTCGGAGACATTATCTCAATGAATCCTGAAATACCCAATGATCCGAAAGCAGCTTTTGAACTTTTTAGTAACTACTATGCATCTATACAATTTGAACTTCAAAAATTCCTATTCATTGATAAATATAAGGTCTGGAACAAGCCATCGATAGTTGCAGAGATAAAAGAAATTGAAGCATGGGTTGAGCAGGCAACTAAACAGGATTATGCAAATGCTGTTAAGTCCATAAATAGTCATGTGCCAGAGTACCAACACTTACTTTTAGCAAATGGCTATTACGAAGGTTATGTTATGACCTGGAGTGAACTACAAGAAAACTCTGTTGCAGCAGCGGTTTACGGTAGGTATTTTCTGTTCTATGAATACTTAAAGAACAAAATGTTTACAATGGAAAAACCGGAAAGTGATTCCTTAGAAAACATACCAATTGACTTTGAGGATTTACCTAAATACATTGTCGAGCAGGGCATTTTACAACGGTTTGGGGAATTGAAAGATAGTGCTTTTGCCGTCGCTGATTATTATAACAAATGGAAGTACAATTTTGGAAATTGGCTTACTACAATACCGCAAAAATATCTGCTCAAAACAGTTCAAAAAGGAATTGAATTTGCAAAGAAAGCTAGTGATTACTATGGCAACTCAGATTTGCAGAGAGAACGGGACTTGAACAAAGAAAGTTGGGAAAGACGAATAGCAATTGCTGAGGACATTATGAACGAGATTCTCAGTAATAATAAATCAGATAGAAAAGATTTTAGTAAATGGATTGGTTATCATCCCGACTGGAAGGAAGTTGCCTGGAGATATAGCAAGGGTAAAGATTATCGGAATAAGCAGGATTTGATAGCTGCTTTTTGGAATGGTTACGTCTACTATGAGCAAAAATTCGAGACATACTTCGAGGAATTTAAGGTAATACCTGAAGATTTTTTTGACAAGTTGATAGTTGAGTTTAGACAATCATTTCCTAAACATGACCGTGTAGATGGCGTGAATTATTATGATGATCTAATTCAACAATTGATTGAGCGTTACAAAAAGATCTTAAAAAGCGACTTTGAGGCAGTTACGTTCCACGCGGAGGATGAGCAAAAAAACAAGGATTTTACGACAGCTAGACAGGTACTGGCTATTCACTATCTTTTTGATTATTGCAATGTTGCTAATGTGGATAATACCGCAAAAGCCAGATTCACTCAGTTTCTTACGGGAAAAGAAACCGGAGCAAAAACAATTAAGAATACTACCATTTATAAAAAATTCCGAAATCCATTTAGCAGCGATAATAGAACGCTGATGGACGACCTAAAATTTATTAGGGTTTACTTTGAAGAGCTGGGCTTAAATGAAATAGCTCATGC
>SEFT01000072.1 GCA_004144175.1 Sphingobacteriales bacterium | reverse complement strand
ACAGCACTGCCGGGCTGCAGCCTAAGACCACGCTCAAATCGGTGGCTTAGTAATTAAACAAATTATATGGACAACAGCAAATCGCTCCCTGCAATTTGGGCGGGTATGGAATGCACTATCAGCAGGGTAGGAGATGATTTTCATGACCAGTTGCAATGCGGCAGCTACTACGATAAGGACTACCTGCAGCCGGTATTGGATTTGAATGTGTCTGCCATCCGCTTTCCGGTGCTTTGGGAAAAGCACGAGCCGGAGCAGGGAGCCACCATAGACTGGACCTGGGCCAGGGAACAATTAGGACGCATCAGGCATAAAGGTATTGAACCAATTGTTGGTTTACTTCATCATGGGAGCGGACCGGCATTTACCAGCCTAGCCGATAAAGCCATGCCATATTACTTTGCAGATTATGCCGCTAAAGTAGCGCAGGCCTTTCCCTGGGTAAACTACTATACTCCCGTCAATGAGCCACTCACTACCGCAAGGTTCTCCGGTTTGTATGGCCACTGGTATCCGCATAAAAAAAGTGATCGGCATTTTTTGAACATGCTTATTAACCAGCTAAAGGCTACTGTGTTAGGCATGCAGGCAATCAGGGCAATTAATCCGGCGGCTAAACTCATACAAACAGAAGACCTTGGCAAAACTTATTCCTGCAGTACGTTGCAATACCAGTCGGCATTTGAAAATCAACGCCGCTGGTTAAGCTTCGACCTGCTTTGCGGAAAAGTTGATCAAAAGCATGTGCTTTACCCTTACCTAGTTCGCAATGGGGTAGCGGTTTCCGACATTGAATTTTTTGTACAGCATCCTTGTCCGCCTGCGATGATAGGGGCTAACTATTATGTGACTTCTGAACGCTACCTGGACTGTAACCTGGACGGATACCCGCAGGACACACATGGTGGCAACGGTATTCATGCCTATGCTGATGTAGAGGCTGCCAGGGTGCCGCTGACAGCAGCAAATGGGCCTGCTGTTTTGTTGACCGAGTTGTGGGAGCGTTACGAGATACCAATAGCCATTACCGAAGTACAATTGCATTGTAGCAGGGAAGAGCAGCTGCGATGGTTTAAGTTCATCCATGAAACAGCGCTTACCCTTCAACATTCGGGTGTAGACATCAGGGCTGTTACCGCCTGGGCCGTCCTTGGTTCTTTTGGCTGGGATAAATTGCTTACCTGCAAGTCGATGCAGTATGAGAGCGGGGCCTTTGATATCAGTGCAGGGTATTGCCGCATAACAGCGCTCGGCCGACTTATACAAGAGATTGCACAAACAGGTGCCAGTCAAAGCTATGGACCAGGGCCAACACATCAATACAACGGTGCAGCCTTTGCTGATTCTTGGTAAAAGGGGAACGCTCGCAGGCGCCTTCGCCCGCATCTGCCGATCCAGGAATATTTATCATATAGTGTTGGGAAGGCCTGAGATAGATATATGCAACGACCTAACGGATATCCTGGAACAATATTCTCCGTGGGCCGTAATTAATGCCACAGGCTATGTTAATGTGGATGGAGCGGAAGAAGATAGCGACAGCTGCGAGCGGATCAATTCTCATGCGGTGCATCAACTTGCCAGGGCATGCGCTGCATCCAACATAAGGTTGGTTAACTTTTCATCAGACCTGGTGTTTGACGGACACAAAGGGCAACCGTATTTTGAAACCGATGGTACCCGCCCGCTTAACGTTTATGGAAAGAGTAAAGGGTTGGCAGAAATGTATCTTCGTGCCGTCTATCCCGGTGCACTAACCATTAGAACCAGTGCTTTTTTTGGTGCCTGGGATAACTATAACTTTATACATACAACGCTGCAAAGTTTGCTGAACAATGAAAAAACTTTTGCCGCTACCGATATGATTGTTTCGCCTACTTATGTGCCGCACCTGGTACACGCAGCGCTGGATTTATTGATAGACGATGAGTGCGGCATCTGGCACCTGGCTAACAAAGGAGCCATCAGCTGGTA
>SEFT01000071.1 GCA_004144175.1 Sphingobacteriales bacterium | reverse complement strand
AAGAAAGAATTGGCCATGGATATCTCCCGGTTATTGCTGGCCTTCTCCGTAAAAAAATCAGAGCGTACATTGTTCATGTTCTCCTGCAGGTCTCTTTTGATCTGGGCAACTTTCTGGTTAGCCAGTGTCACAGACTCACTTTTGCTTCCTGCAATAGAAGCGGCTTTATCTCTTTCAAATTCCGCAGCGTACAATTGGCTTAATAAGTTAGCCATGATAGGATCAGATACAGATTTAAGGGATGGGACTGTCCCGGCCTCACTACCCTTGCCGCCCACATAGCCTTGTATATCGCCTAATATCTCCAGTTGTAAGTCTATCTGGGTGTTCCTCCTGTCTAACTCCCTCACCTGCCCAAAATACATGGCTGCCTGCCCGCTGAGATCTGTGATACCCCTGGTGGCTTTGAAGTCCATGATAGATTGCTCCACGCTGTCCAGCTGTCCCTCTACCACCCTGAGCCTCCCGTCAATAAAATTAAGGGTCTGCATGGCGGCCAAATTCTTATCGCTCACATTCCGCACATTGTAGACCTCAAACAATCTCTTAAGAATATCAATACCCCGTTGCGGAACGGTGGTCTGTATAGAGATGTCCAGCATGCTGGAAGTGGTGGTAGGCTGTACTGCCCGGAGTGCCCCTGCATAAGATCCTGCGGCTCCTGCCACGGTATTAAATATGACGAAAAAATTTTTGCCTTTAACGCTTTTGTTATACTTGTCATTTGCAATTACCCGGTATATCGTACCTGCGATATTGATTTTCCCCCCTGAGAGACTTGTTTTTTGTGAACCGATCTCTATTGTATTCCTGTTCCAGTCTATATCGAAAGGGTACTTGCCGCCCCCGTTAATGCTGTCTTCGTTAATTGCCTGGAAAACGACCGGGGAATTTTCAGCATAAAGCTCCTCAATCTGCACCTTCCC
This sequence comes from Sphingobacteriales bacterium, assembly GCA_004144175.1. Taxonomy (GTDB): domain Bacteria; phylum Bacteroidota; class Bacteroidia; order Chitinophagales; family Chitinophagaceae; genus Polluticoccus. The sequence goes on along the minus strand of SEFT01000071.1, from coordinate 1,029 downwards.
TTCGTTATAAACGGTTGCATACAGGTCAAGGTCTTTTACAACCGGCTGCATCAGCTCAGGCGAACGCAGCAGGATGATTTCATTCTCCATATTGCGCCGCTCAGGCAGTCGGGTAATACCTTCCAACACCTGCATTTCATTGCTCGACTTCCTGGGATCACTGATCATAACCTTGGCAGCAGCTGCATACATTTTTACCTGGGATCGCAGGTAAATATGGGCAATAAATAAACTTATACCGACCAACAGGAGAAATATAGGCCAGAACGGCATGTACCGCTGCACCACCTGCTTCAGGATATTCGACTGCGGTTTTTCATCAAAAAATTGTTCTTCTGTCATATTAAGTGGCTGGAAAATTAGCGGGTAAGACGGTCAACGATTATCAGTAAAAAGGATGCTGCACCGGTGACCATGGTGTATATAATACCAGGGGGAGTTGAATATTGCCTTGTCTTCCAGGTTTACATGCTTCACCTTTTTTGTATTTCCTTCTTCCCGGATGATCATCACCTGGTCCTTCTTACCTTCCGGGTTAATATCTCCACTATTCACTAATACCTCAAAAATGTTTAATTGCTCCTCAGGCATGGGCATCACCTGGCTTTTGCCCACTGCACCAATCACGGTCACCTTATGGTTCAGGTATCCCACATTCACTATGGGTTCCTTCATATACGCCAATAAGTCTTTTTGTATTTTGGCGGCCAGTTCGCGGCGGGTAAGTCCAGCCGCCTGCACCCTGCCCAGGCGATGCAGTAACACCGTGCCATCAGGTGCCACTGCGAAACCACTCAGCGATGGACTGGTACTTATCGCTGCAGCCTTATTAAACTGGTTATCTTCTTCTGCGCTCAAACTGGTAACGACAATACTCAGCTGGTCGCCTTTCTGGATCTTGCTCTCAAAGTCATTGCTTACCAGTCCGGTAATGGTGGTATCGCCCTGTATATTCTTAAGATAATTGTAGCGTTTGGTAGTAGCGCAGGAGGAGAAAAAAAGCCCGAGGATGCAAACTCCCGCCAGCAG
>SEFT01000037.1 GCA_004144175.1 Sphingobacteriales bacterium | reverse complement strand
ATCGTGAAAGGCTGTGCGCGTACCTACGAAGTTGACGACAAAGGGCAGGAGCATATCATACAATTTGGGGTGGAGGATTGGTGGGTAGGCGACTTGCTTAGCTACTGGACCGGTAGCCCTTCCACGCTCAATATCGATTGTATTGAAGATTGTGAACTGCTGCAGATAACGGCCGAAAGTCATGAACGCCTTTGCGAAGCCGTCCCGAAGCTGGAAAGACATTTCCGTAAACTGATCCAGGCAGCCTACATAGCCTCACTACGCCGTATACACTCCTCTATAAGTAAATCGGCGCTTGAGCGCTACCAGGAGTTCCTGGAAAAGTACCCGCAAATCGAGCAGCGGGTTCCCAACCACTATATCGCGTCGTATCTTGGAATAACGCCGCAAAGCCTGAGCCGGTTGCGAAGCCAGAATCTTCATGCTGCACGCCGGTGAGCGTACCTTCTTAAGCTTCACATCTGCTTATAACAGCTCGCCGCTGTTTTAGCCAGCAATTCAATTCATCGTTACTGTCCTTATTTGACCTGAACCTGTCTGAACACTTCCTTCAGGTGTTTTCATCTTTGCTTTCTCAAGCACTTCAAAGCAATTAAAGAATGCTTCTGTCTACTAAAAGCAGGCGGAGCTTGCTCAAATTGTATTTATGACAGAAATATTTCAAATAATTTAAACATGAAAAAGCTATTTTTCTTAATGCTCTTAATTGCACTTTCTTCATCTCTCTTTGCGCAGTCTGACACTTCAAGAGTGGAGCAATACTGCCAGGTTATTGCAACCCCAAGGCTATTGAGCAACAAAGTGACCATAGATATAGACTTTGGGGACGAAAAAAGCTACTGGCGCGATACCCGCCTGAAGGCCTACGATGGGAAGCTTAAAAAGTTCAATACAATCATCGATGCTTTGAACTTTATGGGAAAAGAAGGTTGGAAATTCATCAATGCCTATCCGGTTACCACTGGTAATACTTCCATCTACCATTTTGCTTTTAAGAAGGAGTTCGCACTCGCTGACGTAAAGTAAGCTTGGTGCATGTTTAAACGTCATTTTGGCTAATATCTTTACCCTTAAACCTCAACGCAGATCCACGTGAAAAGAATCGCATTTATAGTACCGCCCAACGTAGAACTGCTGGATTTGGCAGGGCCCGTACAGGTTTTTGTTGAAGCACAGTTTTATGGTCTCGACGACAAGCTGGAATTTTACACCTTCAGCGATGATCCCATTAGCACTTCCGGCCTTGGGTTTGGCAAGGTGGCGCATTTCAATGAAGCGAAGTTGAAGGAGGGGGATTTTGTTTTCGTCCCCGGAATGAGCTTTGAATATGTAAACAGCATTGCCTTCCGTTCGGAGCGTCGGTTTTTTGAATGGCTAAAAGAGTGCTCCGAAAAGAAAATTACCGTCTGCTCCGTGTGTAATGGTGCTTTCGCGCTGGGCGAAGCGGGCCTTTTGAGAAATACGGAGTGTACCACGCACTGGCGAAGAGTAAAAGAACTTCAAGGCCAGTTTCCTGACGCCCGTGTCCTATCTGACATCTTGTTTATCAAAAGCAATAATGTGTATACGAGCGCCGGCATTAGTGCCGGCATCGACCTCGCTCTGGCTATACTGGAGGATCTGAAGGGGCCGCTCTTTACCCATAAGGTTGCCAGAGGCCTGGTAGTATACCATCGCAGAAGCGGAAAGCACCGCCAGCAAAGCATTTACCTGGACTACCGAAACCACATCAACCCACAGGTTCACGAGGTGCAGGACTACCTTATTGAAAATCTTTCCAGGGAAAATAACATCGAGGATCTTGCAGCTCTTGTAGGAATGAGCCCCAGAAACCTCAGTCGTGTATTCAAGGAAAAGACCGGTTCGACGGTTCTGGACTACCTGACATTGCTCCGAAAAGAGTATGCAGCGACAATGCTAAATAACCCGGAGTACACGATCGAGTATATAGCTGCCCAGTGTGGTTTCAAGAGTGCGCGGCAGCTGCATAGGATCTTGAAAAAATAGATAGTGGCGTTAGATTTAGATACAATTAGTATAGGACAAAGGCGATCAATAGATCGCCTTTGTCGTTGGCGCAATACGTCAGGGAGTTAATAATTTCTTGCTTCTCATTATTCAGAACGAGATATCCCTCCCGGTTTGACCATACTCCCGCGCATTTGCCTGGTAATGCCTTAAAAGCCAGTGTAGGCAGCAATTGCCAGTTCATCAGCAGCTCTGACAGTTGAACCACAGAGTTCCTCAATTCGTCCCTCAGCATGACCAAAAAGCTGTATGTCCGATGTCCGTAAATGACGCAAAAGGTTGTCCGTTTTTGACACAGGATGGTCCTTAAAAGCCTTTCTGTACGATCGAGCTTTGTGTAACAAAACCAAAACAAACGGACATGAAAAAATTCATTCGACCACTGTTCCTTACTCTGTTAATCATGCTTGCCTTTAACGGATTCAGCCAATCGGTGGCTGGCGACAAAATCCTGGGAACATATTGGTCTCCTAAAAAAGATGCGAAGATCGAAATTTATAAAAAGGGGACTCATTACTTCGGTAAAACGATTTGGGTGGCGACGCCTCGAAAGGATACGCAAAATCCTGATCAGCAAATGCGCAAGCGTGACTTGCTGGGAGTTGACCTGCTTACGGACTTTTCTTTCGACGATGGTAGCTATGTAGATGGCGAGATCTACGATCCGCAGAATGGTAAGACCTACAGCTGCAAAATCACATTTAGCGGACGCAACCTCAAAGTCCGTGGTTTTATCGGCATATCGCTTTTCGGCCGCACTGAAGTGTTTGAAAGAGTGCTGTAATAGATACACCCAACAGAAATCGCATTAATAAAGCCACACAAGCAATTTTATGAAACCTATTTTATTCAGGATATACCTGGCAGGGATGCTATTGCTCCTGATCTTCCACCCCTTTATCGGGAAATCGCAATCAGGCCCTCTGGACAAGTACCTCCGCCAGGGACTGGAAAGCAACCTGGCACTTAAGCAGAAAGACGGGGATGTATCCGGAGCGATCTATTCCTTAAAAATGGCCAGGCAATTGTTCCAGCCAACGGTATCTTTTCAAGGTTCTTATCAAACGGGGTCAGGAGGCAGAAGCATAGCCCTTCCGGTTGGCGACCTACTCAACCCGGTTTACCAGTCGCTGAACCAGATGATTGGAAGCAATAAGTTTCCAACCATCACCAATGCCGAACAGGACTTTCTGCCTGTTCATTTTTCTGATTTCCGGATCAGGACGACCATGCCTCTTATCAATACAGAAATTAAATTTAGCCGGGAAATTGAAAGCCAAAAGGTAGAAGTGGAAAAGCTCAATCTTGAAGGCCTTCGACTTGAGCTGACCTGCGACATAAAGGTGGCCTACTACAACTACCTGAACGCACTAAAGGTGACTGGGATTTACGAAAGCGCGTTAAAACTGGCAAACGAGAATGCACGCACCAATGAGCGTCTGCAGCAAAATGGAAAAGGGCTCCCTGCTTATGTGCTGCGCGCAAGGAGTGAGGTTGATAACACTGCGGCTCGACTGTTGGAAGCACAAGCTGCAGTTGAGAATGCAGCTTTGTATTTCAACTTTTTACTCAACCGAGAGCGTGGACTTGCGATCGATACTGCATTCGATATTACCGCAGCACTTCGGGATGCAAAAGCGATGATCAATGCGGAACTGCAGGTGACGGATCGTGCGGAGCTGAAAGCACTCCGGGCAGGGGTGCACGTCCGAGGCCTCGTGGCTGAAATGAGCCGCCGGTATTGGATGCCAAAGCTCAATGCCTTTTTCGACCTGGGCGTACAGGCGCAGCGATTTGCTTTTAATGATCGATCGCGCTATTATAATGCCGGCATCCAACTCGAAATACCGCTGTTTGATGGCCGTAGAAACCTACTCAGGGTGAAACAGGTGCAGATACAAGAAACCCAATCGAAACTCGCGCTTGAAGAAAATGAAAAGCGGCTTTACGTATCGGTAGCTATTGCTAAGAATAAGCTTTTGTCTACCTATCAGAATTACCTCGCTTCTTTAAAATCGGTTGAATCTGCGGCAAGCTATCATCGGCTTATCGAGCGAGGGTTCAAGGAAGGTGTTCATTCCTTTCTCGAGGAAACTGATGCCCGGAATCTACTGACCGCAGCCCAGCTACAGGCAAGCCTCCAGGAATTTAATCTATTGATTGCAGCTGCAAACCTACAGCGCGAAACCACATTAAAATAAAAACAATGAAACCAATTTATAGCCTATCCATAATTGCCAGTCTGGCAATGCTCCTAAGTGCATGTCATGGTCATGGGCATGCTCCTGCACCAGCAATTATCGACGAACAGATTCCGGTAACTCTTGTTCCAGTTGGGACGCAAGCGAAACAACAACCGATCCAGGCATCGGGCCAGTTTACCACCGAAGACGAGACCATGCTTTCGTTCAAGACTGGAGGCGTAGTCGACCGCATTCTGGTGAAGGAAGGTGACCGTGTCCGAAAGGGCCGTCTCCTGGCAACAATCCACCTCACAGAAATCAATGCGCAGGTGCGCCAGGCCGATCTGACCTACCAAAAAGCCGAGCGCGATCATGCAAGGTGGGCAAGCCTTTTCAGGGACAGCGTAGGCACGCTTGAGCAAGTGCAGAATGCACAAACGACGCTCAGCATTGCCCGTCAGCAATTAGGAGCAGCTCGATTCAACCGGGCTTATGCAGAAATACGGGCTGTCTCCGATGGCTATGTTCTGAAAAAACTGGTGGGTGAGGGGCAGATGATCGGGCCTGGCGAACCGGTATTACAGATCAATGGAGCCCGCCAAACAGGTTGGCGCCTGAAGGTCGCCGTAAGCGACAAAGAATGGAGCGAAATCGAAATGGGGGCCGTCGCCGAAATCGAAACCGACGCTTTAGCAGGACAAATCCTAAAGGGAACGGTCTTGAGAAAATCCAAAGGAACGGATGCTGCGACCGGAACCTTTGCCGTGACCATATCGGTACAAGACGGCCGGAGTGAAGCACTGGCTGCCGGCTTATTCGGGAAAGCAAAGATTTACGCGGGAGGAAAAAGCAGCACCTCGACGATCCCATACGATGCGGTGCTCGATGGTGATGGCGCCGATGCTTACGTGTTCACTACGCGTGATAATCGTACGGCCCAAAAAAGAAAGGTGAAAGTTGGAAACATTGTTCACGGAACGGTTACAGTAATACAGGGACTGGAAACCGAAACCGCGGTGATTGTAGCAGGAAATGCTTACCTGAAGGATGGCGCCACAATCAAAGTCATAAAATAAACACACACACACGTTATGAAAATCTCAGAATACGCTGTAAAAAACTACCAGTTCACCCTCGTCATTTTTCTGATGGTGGTGGCACTTGGCTTCACTACGATAACCGGCATGTCGCGGTCGGAAGATCCCGAAATCGATTTTCCAACCTTCCCGATTGTCGCAGTATACCCGGGAGCCAGCCCCGCCGATATGGAAGAACTGGTTGTAGATCCTATTGAGAAAAGGGTCTATGGTCTGGACAACATTAAGAAGGTCTTCAGCAGCATCAAGGATGGCATGGCGGTCATCCAGGTTGAATACAAATACAACAGCAATGTTGACGACAAGTACCAGGAATTAGTTGGTGAACTGAATGCGTTGCGATCTAAGCTTCCATTAGGCCTAGCCAGGCTGGAAGTGACGCGGACGCGCCCGTCGGATGTGAACGTGCTTCAGGCAGCACTCATATCGGAGACGGCGCCTTTGGCAACTCTGAAAAAAGAAGCTGAAGACCTGCAGGAAGAACTCGAAAAGGTGCCTTCGTTAAAGAATATCGAGATACAGGGTTTGCCGGTGCAAATGGTGCGTGTAGACCTGCAGCTGGATAAGATGGCGCAGATGCACCTACCGATAGCAGCGGTAAGCGGCAGCCTGGAAAGCGAAATTGCCAATATTCCCGGAGGCACTGTGAACGAGGGTAGCAAATCCTTTAATATCAAGACCAGTGGGAACTATAAGAGCATCGACGAAATCCGGAACACGGTTGTGCTCAGCAGAGAAGGCAGGAATGTGTTGTTACAGGATGTGGCAAATGTGTACCTCGACTTCGAGCCGGCCAAACACATCACCCGATTGAACGGGCACCGTTGCGTGTTCGTAGTGGCCGCGCAAAAGGAGGGAGAAAATATTAGTAAGACACAACAGTCATACCTCCCGGTGATCGCGCGATTTAAGAAAGGACTCCCGCCTTCTATCGACCTGCAGCTTCATTTCGATCAGGCAGCCAATGTAAACAAGCGGCTTGCTGGCCTTGGAATCGACTTTATGATCGCTATCGCGCTCGTGGCGCTAACCTTGCTGCCACTAGGCTTACGTGCGGCTATGGTCGTGATGATCTCCATTCCATTGTCATTGGCTATAGGAGTGGTGATCATGAATGCACTCGGTTTCAACTTAAACCAGTTGAGCATCGTAGGACTTGTGCTGTCGCTCGGCCTGCTGGTAGACGACAGCATTGTGGTTGTTGAAAATATTGAGCGATGGTTGCTCCAAGGCCATTCAAGGATGACCGCTACATTAATGGGAGCGAAACAGATTGGCACGGCCGTCGTCGGCTGCACCGCTACCCTTATCATTGCATTTTTGCCACTGATGTTTTTGCCGGAATCGTCCGGCGATTTCATCCGAAGCCTTCCCATTGGTGTAATCTCTTCGGTCATTGCATCGCTATTTGTATCCTTGACGATCGTTCCTTTTTTGTCAAGCAAGCTGTTGAAGCAGCATGCGGACCATCCTGATGGAAACCTGATTATGCGCAGCCTGAAACGCCTGATTAATAAGAGCTACGTACGCTTGCTCGAAAAAGCACTCCACAGGCCTTTAGTAACAATCTTGGTGACGGTTTGCTTGTTCGTTGGTGCGTTACGCTTGCTTCCAGTCGTTGGATTTAGCCTGTTCCCGGCTTCCGAAAAGCCCCAGTTTCTGATCAATATCGTTACGCCGCTACAGTCCAACCTCGAATACACGGACAAGGTTGCCCATCAGCTGGAGCAGGATCTGAAAGCGATTCCTGAAATCGAATTCTTAGCTACGAATGTTGGCAAAGGAAATCCGCGCATTTATTACAACATCTTTCAGGAAAACGAGCGATCGGATTTTGCGCAGTTGTTTGTGCAGCTTCGCGAGGGCACCTCTCCAGATCGGAAGCTGGAGCTGATTGAAGCGTTGCGAAAGAAATATGCTTCTTACCTCGGAGCTAAGGTGGTGGTCAAGAATTTTGAGCAAGGGCCTCCCGTAGCTGCGCCGGTTGAAGTTCGGTTGCTGGGAGAAAACGTCGACACACTGCGCGCATTGGCCGCAAAGGTGGAAGACCTTCTGTCACAGACGGAAGGAACTCTATATGTAACCAACCCGGTTAAAAACCTGAAAACAGATATCAGTGTTTCGATCAATAAGGAAAAGGCGCAGATGATGGGAATACCGACACTGGGAATCGACAAGACCGTGCGCCTCGCTACAACCGGCTTCGAAGC
>SEFT01000070.1 GCA_004144175.1 Sphingobacteriales bacterium | reverse complement strand
ATAACCAAGGTACTTTCCCCGCCACGGTTACCAATAAGGTCAATATTGGTAATGTGAAGATCAATACGGTGCCTGCTGATGCGGTAAGGCTGGCTAACCAGACACTAACAGGTAGTATTACCGGCAATACCAATGTAACTAAAACATATTCAGACTTTAAACGCGCGCTGCCTCCGATAAAGGCTTACCGTGACAGCTCTTTCAGAATGGAGGTACATCAATACAACTCCAATACCGCACTTACCAATGCAAGCGTAGTTGCCTTCCTCGACTGGGACAGAAACGGTATTTTCGATGACTACGAAAGACTCTTCTTCGAAAGCACCAATGCGCAAACGCTGCCGGGCATAGTGGTCGATTCTTTCACTATCCCTACCAACTCAGGTATAGGACTTACAGGTCTGCGCATCATCATCAAAGATGGTAACTCTGTGCCTGATTCCTGCGGTAACTATCTGAATGGTGAAACAGAGGACTACCTGGTAGATATACGTCATGAGCCTTGTAAAGGACCCGTAAACGGCGGACTCGCTTTTGCATCAGATACCTCTTCATGCCCTGACTACAAGTACTGGATAATGGACAGCACTTACGAGCGCAAATACTCCGAGATCAGCAAACGCTGGCAGTTCAGTGCCGATAATGTTATCTGGCAGGATGTACCTAACAGCAGCGCTAAAGACAGCCTGATGAGGGTATTCCGATTCAATCAGCCTTTTTACTACAGAATGAGAATGATGTGCGATGCAACAGGTGATAGCAGCTTCTCTAATATCGTAAGGGTAAACAACAAGGCCTCTTACAAATGCTATTGCTTCAGCAAGGCTATCGGCAATGAAAATACCATGGGCCTCGACTCTTCTGATGCCGGCGGACTGCAGGTAGCTAACTTTAATCTGAACCAGGGCGGCAGCCATCTGCTCAATCCCGGCGCATGGTCGGAGCGTAAAGACTTTACCGACCTTGAGCCAATTGAGCTGTATGTAGATACTTCTTACCAGTTCGATGTTTACCATATCATGCCGGGCGGTCATCACAGCGATGCCAAGGTTACACTGTTCATCGACTTTAATAACAACCACCAGTATGATATACCTGAGGACAGAGTATTTACAGGATTTACCAGTGTAGGTACCTTCCAGCTTACACCTCAGATCTACATTCCTAACAATGCGATTGTGAATGTACCTACCGGTATGCGCCTGATCATAAACAATGATATAGCACCTAACTACCAGTCTGACTCTGCATGTGGTACTTACATTTCAGGTGAAACAGAAGACTATATGATCACTTTCCGCAGGAAGTTCAATGTAGGGGTACCAGCAGAATGCAAAAGGAAGGTTCAGCCAGCAAATAGACCTCAATGGAGCTACCCCGGGCATCTACTTCCTACAACTGAATGCCGATGGCCAAAAACAAATACAAAAAATGACCGTCAAGTAACCAGATTAATAGATTTTATAGAAAAAGCAGCCTGTTTAGGCTGCTTTTTCTATAAAATACCAGCTAATGCTTATAAAATACTTAATAACACCTGTCAAATTATTTCTATTGTCTGATTGCTCAATTTGAAAATTATGTTCAGATTCCTTAACTTAGGGCACAAGTAACCATTTATACATATTTGTAAATGCATTCCCTTATGCAAAAAAATATACTTTTTAGTAAGACTATTGTAACGCTGCTTCTGTTATTCTTTTATTGTGCTCCCTCAGTAAAAGCTCAGGTTCCGGCAACGGCAGCTGCATATCCCTTTACAGCAACGACTGAGCCTTTTGTTTACCTGACTGGCGGTACAACAGTCGCTCTGCAAGGAGATGATGTCACCGTTACAGGTATTCCAATAGGTTTTAGCTTTCCTTTTTGTACCGGCACATATACTACACTCAGTGCTTGTACCAACGGTTGGGCATCACTCGCGAACTCTGCATCCGGCACTTGGACCAATGATGCTACCAATGTAGGTACGATTGGCCCAGTGCTATTCCCGCTCTTCGACGATCAGTGGGGATCAGCCGGAAGCGTCTTTTCGTATTTGACTACAGGTTCTGCACCCAACAGGGTATTTACTTTTGAATGGCGGGCGCTGGACTTCCCTCGCCTAACTACACCAAATGCTATGACATTTCAGCTAAAGCTGTATGAGGGTGGGGTAATTAAATTCTGCTACAAAGAAGAACCACCGACACCAGGCGGCAGCGCTTCAGGTAGCATTGGTATTGGCAGAAACGCAACTGACTGGCAAACACTTAATAACGCTACGTTAACCGCAGTTCCGTCCTCAACTACCTTTACCTCAACTATCAGCACCCGACCGCCTAGCGATTTGGTATACATTTGGGGCCAGCTACCTTGTACAGGCATGCCAACTACAACAGTAGCGGGCCCTACAGAAGTATGTGCTAATAGGAATTTTACTCTTGGTCTGGCAGGATTGTCGTTATATTCAGGCTTCACTTTTACCTGGCAAAAATCTGCAGACGGTATAAATTGGACCAACTTTACAGGCACTATTAACCCACTATCCGGTGACATTACTGATATGCTTACAACTGCACCTGCTTATTATAGGTGTATTGTTAAGTGTAATAATTCCAACCTAACATATACTACCCCTGCACACTTTATCAATATTGCACCTTTTTATTATTGCTATTGCGATAACCAAGGTACTTTCCCCGCCACGGTTACCAATAAGGTCAATATTGGTAATGTGAAGATCAATACGGTGCCTGCTGATGCGGTAAGGCTGGCTAACCAGACACTAACAGGTAGTATT
>SEFT01000069.1 GCA_004144175.1 Sphingobacteriales bacterium | reverse complement strand
GTATTTACCACTACGAGGTCTATCGCATCATCGGCGAGCATTTCTTCCAGACTGTCGAAGGATTTTATGGCAGGATAATGTACTGCAGCTTTTTTTTCACTGCGCTCCCATACACCATAGAAATTGAATCCCGGATGCGCATCAATGAAGGGCGCATGAAAGACCCAGCCACTCATACCAAATGAACACAGCCCCACATTGAATTGTTTCATAGAAAATATTTCTTCAAATGTATAATATGCGAGCCGTCTGTATAAAAAAAACAGGCCGCAATTTGCGGCCTGTCGTAAAACTTATTTAGTAACCCGGGTTCTGCGGCAACTTATTTTGATAAGCTGAAAGCGTGGCCTGGTCAAAGGGATAAAGTTCTGTTTTGCCCGGCTCAAAATAGAAGGCTATCGCCTGCCACAATGGTTTGCCGTCTATGGCATTGTTGGAAGTAAGTTGTTGTGCCCAATCTATCCTTACCCATTTGGTAGCTGCCGCTCCCGATGCGGGTGCAGTACCTATAGATGCAGCAACCGGTGGCACCTGCGTAGGCCTCCAGAATGGTTTGCCAATTCCTGTGCTATCTCCAGCGGTGTAGTACACCAGTTCCTCACCCACATTCTTGATATAGATGTACTGCGGTACATAATTGTAAGGCGCTACCCTGTCCCTGATTTGCTGGATCTGCGTACGGGTCTCCGCCAATTTAGTGGCCAACAGGTTCCAGCGCAACAAGTCATATTTGCGAATGCCTTCATGACCAAATTCCAACAGGCGCTCCTTAACTAATGCGGTAAAGAAACCTGCTTTGTCTGTTGGCGTTACACCTATCTGCGCAGCAGCAGTTCCGTAGCCTCTCTTCCGTACAGATTCAAAAGCTGTTATAGCAGCTGGGGTAGGTCCGTTGTTGATTTCATTAACCGCTTCGGCGTACATCAGCAGCACGTCCGACATGCGGATAAGACTCCAGTTATATCCTACGTTCAATACGGTACCGGGCAATAATGGAACCCTCCAGTCTCTGCGGTATTTGCCGGTGTTTAATTCGCCCAGCCGACGCTGACCTTTAATATTGCTGGCGGTATTCACCTGGTAATGCGTAATGCTAACATCTCGCCTGGTATCTGCAGAATCGAAAGCATAAAAATAGTTAGGTAGCATTTGGATACCACCGCCACCTGCGCCATAGCGGGAAGCGTTGTTCAAATTAGGACCATCATAGTTACCCATACGGCTATCACTGTTTCCGTTGCCGCCACCGGCTCCTACTTCAAAAAGTATTTCACCAAAGGGATCGTAGGTAAAGGAAGTTACCTTTCTCCAGATATCACTAAAGCTCGGGTTCAATGTATGTTCACCCGGCTTAGCCATGATCTCTGCACATTCGTCACGGGCGATCGTGTAGTAGTTCAGGTAGTCAGCCTTCCGCTCCATTTGCCTGCTGCGGCGCAATGCATAACCCCCGCGGAATAAAGCAATTTTTGCCCTCAGCGCTATGGCAGCACCCTTTGTGATGCGCTCGTTTCTTGGACCTGCCTCTGTTCTCCAGGGAAGCAAAGTTTTGGCAATTGCCAGGTCGGCCAGCAATTTATCGTAGGTGGAATCCCGGTCAGCGGCCAAAGGGAAAAGGTCTA